>JBDZUY010000045.1:0-20503 GCA_040255365.1 Hyphomicrobiales bacterium | reverse complement strand
CGGCAAGCGACAGGCCCTGACCCGGTGATGTGATGAACGCATTGGTACCCGCTGTCGTAACACCCAGCGAATTGACCGTCATTTTCAGCGGTTGCGCGCTGGAGCCGAGGGTGGATGTTCCGGTCAATGTGATCGCCGCAGAGTTTCCGGCAATGCCGTAATAATCTGCGGAGGTTGTCAGCGTAGCCGCCGTTAGTGTGACCGCACCGCCCGCCGTATTGTTGCCAAATGTTGAACCATTGCCAATTTGTGCTGTGTGCGCGGACGAGGTACCGGTCAGCGTTACGCCGCCTTTTGCCTTGAGCGTGATGTTGCCGCCGCTGGTGCCGTGATAACCGGCCTGCGCATAACCATTGGCAGCATTGAGTGTGATGTTCTGGCCTGCGATCAGGGTTGCGCCGTTGGCGCTGCCCACTGCAACGTCGCCTGCCGAACCTGCGCCGCCTATGGTGACGCTGCCGCTATTGTTGCCGTAGACGCCCGCATCACCAAAATGTGTGGAATCCAGTGTCGTCCCATCCCAACCGGCGACAATGTTGATGTTGCCGCTACCGGAATTTTGTATCGACGCGTCCAGGCCCAGATTACCGTTCGCCAAAAGCGACAAGGCATGGTCGCTCGAATAGGTCAGCGGGTTTTGCAAGGTGAATGCGCCAGCGCTTACCCCCAAGGTAACATCGCCGCCCGAAAGCCCGGAAACCAGCATCGCGGGAAAATCATTGAGCGCATCGCCGGAGATATCGAGTGTTCCGGTTACAAAGCGCAGCGCGCCGCCAGAGGAGACACCGTTGCCATTTATATTGCCGATCCATGCGTCATTGCCGGACGCCCGGCTTGTCAGTGTGCTCGCACCGCTGATGGTAAGTGCGACCGCGCCGCTGGCTGTACTTTGCGCGTTGTTACCGCCCAGATTGCTGACCGTGCCATTGCCGATCTGCACATAATTGTGACTGGCGCTGTTTTGCCCACCCGCAACCATCGAAAGATTGCCGGTGGCGGTCACGGCAATATCACCGCTATAGGTTCCGCTTGAGGATTGTCCGCCCTGGCCAATCTGCACATAGCCGTATTGCGATGCGCTGCCGCCGGCCAGCGACAAATTTCCGGCGATCTGAGCCGTGATCTTACCGCTTGCGGTTCCGCTGCCGCCCCAGCCGCCATTGCCGATTTGGGCATAATCGCCATCGCCGGTGAGCGTGACATTGCTGCCAGCATTTAGAACAATATCACCGCTGTAATCGCCGCCGGAACTGTCACCACCATTGCCGATCTGGGCATAGGAATAGACCGATCTGCCTGCAGTCAGATCGATTGTGCCGCCCGCGGTCACATGAATATCGCCGGATTGATTGCCAGAGATGCTAACACCGCCATGACCGATCTGGGCGTAACAATAAGTGCAAGCACCATCGGTGCTCGCGGTTAGCACGATCGCGCCTGTGGCGGTGACAATGATGTTTCCGGTTGCGCCCGCGCCGTAATAACCGATCTGCGAATGGTCGAAATAACCGAGCACTTGCACATCGTCGCCCGCGATGGTGGTTAGCCCGCCTTTGCTGCCAATGGCGACAGGTGCAATTTCGTCTTCTTCGGCCTCGGCGTCGTGGCCTTCGCCGGGATCTAGATCGTAATCCGAGGTTACATAGACCGAGCCATTATTGTTGCCGAATTTTCCGGTGCTTGTGAGAAGGGACGGATCGGTCGTGACACCATCCCAACCGGCAATCGCGGTGATCGCACCGGTGCCCGCATTCTGCACATTGGCGGCGACATAAAGATCACCTTCAGCAAGCAAACTGAGCGCGTTGGCGCTGTCATAGGTGACATCGTTATAAACATAGATGTCATTCGTCGCCTGCAATGTGACGTTGGATGAGCCGAGCGCGGTGATAATGGTGGAGGGCGAAATATTCGATCCGCCATTTACTACATCGGTGCCGCTCGTGAGAATATTGATGGTACTGGGATCGAGCAGCCATGTGCCCGTCGCACCCTTTGGCGCGCGCGTATCGACGACAGCATCGGGCGCAATTTGTAAATCCTGGCCTGATGTTTCGACCAGCCCGCCATCACC
Organism: Hyphomicrobiales bacterium; assembly: GCA_040255365.1. Classification (GTDB taxonomy): domain Bacteria; phylum Pseudomonadota; class Alphaproteobacteria; order Micropepsales; family Micropepsaceae; genus Rhizomicrobium. The sequence goes on along the minus strand of JBDZUY010000045.1, from coordinate 18,429 downwards.
GTTGCTCGCGCCGCCGCGCGCAGTCGCGGTACCTGCAAATCGTGTGGTGCCGTCAGACCACACTACAATCGTGCCGCCATCGCCGCCGTCGCTTGCATCTGCACTCAGGGTCGCTTTACCAACGGTTGTGGATTGCGCGTTTGCGGTGGGGCCATTGCCGTGAAGATCGCCACCAATCGCAATTTTGCCGCCGCCATTGGTGCCCGATGCATCGATGTGTGCAGCATCGTTAATCGTCACCGCTTTGCCGGTAATTGAAATCGAACCGCCTTTGGTGCCGGACGCATCAACAACGCCCGAAACATCGGCTGTACCATCGGGGCCCGCGTCAAATACAATCACGCCGCCTTCGGTGTGGACCGAAGACGCTTCGACAATGCCGGTGGAATTGATCACATTGTCGGCCACCGCCTTGGCTGCGCGCGCGGTCAGTACAATCCTGCCGCCTGCCGCTGCTAATTTTCCGCTGTTGGAGACGAGCGCTTTTTGGGACGTGCCGTCGCTATTCTTTGGCGTTTGCGAAACCGGCGTGGCGACGGCAAAGCGGATCAGATTGTCGCCCTGAAAATCGACAGTGAACGCTTCACCGCTGGCCAGTGTGATGCTACCAAGATCGGCCTGGATCAGACCGTTGTTCTCAACAACTGGCCCTGCCAGCACGACCGAACCGCCATCGGCCGCATGGATCGTGCCATTGTTGATGATGGCCGCGTCGTGATTGTTCGAAGCTTTCGAGAAATTGTAATGGCCGGAGAGAAAATCGCCGTCGGTAATGTCCCCCGTGGTCGCGATCAGGGCGCCGACATTAACGGCGCTGCCCGCGCCAAACATCACGCCATTGCGATTGACGATCCATACGCGCCCATTCGCCGTCAGTGTGCCGTCGATAATCGATTGGGTGGGACCGGTGACACGGTTCAGCGTAACGGCTTGTGTATTGGGCTGTGCAAAATTGACGCTCGCCGATTTGGAAAGCGAAAAATCCTGCCAGTTGATGATCGCTTTTTGCGAGGTCTGTGTAATCAGCGTGGAATTGGCGCCCGAATTGCTGATCGTTGCCGACCCGGCGGCAACGGTTCCACCCGTGGGGCCACCGGCCCAGGCCGGGTTCGACAGACCGATGACAATCGCGGCAACGCATGCGCTTTGGCGCAATGCGCTATGCAGGGCGCGCCGGTTTGCCGTAGTGCGAGGGTTAGAAGCGAATGGCTGCATCGAAAAGCACCTTTGTTGTTTTCGTGCCGCCATCACTGCCGGGAACTGCGCGCAAGGTGCGTGCAGCTTCGATGCCTGCGGTGATGTCGTGGTCAAGCCAGAAGCGCATGCCTCCGCCAAATGATGCGATGGTCTGGTTGGTGAGCGAAGGATCAAAAGCGGCGCCGGAATTGTCGTACCAGGTCTGCGCCGTGTCATAGAAAACGTAAGGTTGAACCGCGATCAGCGGGTGCATATCTGCGAACTGGTGGTCGTAGCGCAACTCGGCTGCGCCGCCGATGCCATGATCGCCCGTCACCGCACCGGGATCATATCCGCGGCCAATCTGGCGTCCGCCAAATGTTATTTGTTCGCCTGTGATCAGGGGCGAAAGCGCATATTGCCCTTGCGCCGTCAGCGCTACGCCAAACCCGCCGCCCAGGGATCGCTGGAAGCGCACGCCGCCCGTCAGTTTTGTGAAATCTGTTTTTGCGCCAAGCCGTGAAAGATCGGCCGAGCCGTTTGGCGTCGCGCCCAGAATGTTGAGGCCCTGCGCAACATCAACACTGAGGCCAAGGTTGCCGCCCAGAAAATCATTGTTGAGATACGACGCCGCGACATCGAGCACGCGCCAATGGTCATGACTGATACCGGCGCCAAGCACTTCGACTTTCGCGTTCTGCACGGTGAAACCGCCGTCGAAGATAAGCGTTTGCGCACGCGTTCGGATCAACGGGTAGGTCAGCCGCGGACCGACCGCAAAACTGTCGGTGCGTACGTTGAAGGCACGCAAGCTTGAGCCGGGCTCGCCATGTGTGAGAACGCCCACCAGGCTACCGGTCAAACCGTCATTGCCGATGGGATGGCTGTATCGCAATTGTCCGCCAATTTGTTCCAGCGAACGCGGCGCTGCGGTCAGGCGCGCGTTGAGGCTGTCTTCGCCATCGATAACACCGTTCAGTGTGGCATCGCCCGTCACCGTCCAGATGCCGGAGAAACGCGAGCCGCGATTGTCGGTTGCCAATCCACCGTTGATCCAGGGTTGATCGGCGGTGACAATCAAATCGGATGCGCCCGGAACATTGACGGCCGGTTTCAATACGCCGCTTGCCGTGACTCCAGGCAGATCATTGGCGAGCAACAATCCACGCTCGATCAGCGGCAGCTTTAACGGCTCTGATTTTAGCGCTGGTTCCAGATAAGCGCGTATGCGCGCCTGCACATCGGCGGAACCGCCTTCGACGGAAAGCGCGGCGATGCGCCCTTCGACAACGCGGATCGTGAACACGCCATCAGCGACACGCTGTGGCGGTACATAGGCACGCACCAGCGGATAGCCCGATTGGCGGTAAATGTTTTCAATAGCTTCGGCGACATCGAAGATGTTGCCGAGCGTAACCTCTTTGCCGATCAGATCGCGATAGAGCGGTTTCAGACGTTCGGCCGGAACGGTCTTTGCGCCTTCGATCTTGATGTCGGTGAGTTTGAAATGAATGGCATCAACATCACGCGGCACGGGCGACCGCTGCGGCGCCTCGATACGAAATTCATAATCGGGCGTTGGCGCAGGCAGCGCGGGCATGGGCCTGTCGCGCCCGGGCTCCACACTGCCGGGCAAAGACACAGGCGCAGCGACGGCAGTACCCAAAGGACTGCTCACCATTAAAAAGACGGTCGCAAGCAACAAATGCTTGCGCCATCGCGCTTCATTATTGTTTGTTCCCACCGAAGGCCCCACCCCAAGAGCCAGCACATTCTCGTATATTGCGGAGTTTCCTACAAGGAACCGTGGTTACCGATGGGAGGGGATTTTTACGGAATTTGGCTCCGTAATAGTGTGCGAAGGCTTGTTTATCTGCCTTTTTAAGCAAAATCTGACAATTTCTTCAGAATTCTCCGATTGCGGCGTTAACGCATTGCCTCGCCGCAGTGGTTCTGGTGGCGGACTATTGAACCCTCTCTGGAACGGCTTCTCGCGGCTTGTTGCCGCCGCTCGCGTGACAATCCCAGCGCGCGCTTCACAGTTCGTGGTCACGCCGGCAAATATCAAGCAGCGCGCCACGGTTCCTTATATAAAGCCCGGTCGGCATCTGCTCGACCCAGTTTGCCTTGCGCCAACTGGCAAGCTTGCGGTTCACAGCCTCGCGCGTAGCTCCGACAAGATGTGCAAGGTCGGACTGGTTGAAGATAAGCCGGTCCTTCACCGCTTCCTCCAGCAACAGCCGCGCAAGCCGCTTGCTGAGATTCATTGGTGCGGTGCGTTCGACCAGCTTGTCGGTGTTGCGCAGGCGACTGATAAAGGATCGAGCCACGATTGATAAGGTCATTCAATCCGTGATCAGTGACTTCGTGCGTGATGTTGGCGCGGCGGGGAACATCTGGGAGAAACGATACGCCGAAAAATTCGGAATCGTTCTTGCGGCAGCGACCCTGCTGGCTCGTTTTGATATCGCGCCCTGGACCGAGGCGCGCGCCGTCACGGCGGTGACGAACCTCTACAATGCCTCTCGCAACCTGACCGTGTCGGTGCCTCAGGCAACGGATGCATTGCTGGATCACGTGCGCAAGGCGGTGACGGGCAAAAACGTTCTCCAAATCTGCCCCCCCCAAGGGTAAAACGCTAGACGCCGCCAGCAAGAAGGCGGCGTTGGGAGTCACGCGTGATATAGACAAAAACAAGAATGCTATCGTGATACTGGCGGGAGACTTCGAGAAGCTGGCTGAACCATCGACGCGTCAGACCAAGTCCTATCCAAGTTGGATGCGCTTAGCTTATTGCTGAAGGGTAATGCCGGTAACAAAAAGCGTCAGCTTTTGAGCAAGGAACTGACAGACAAACGAGTCCGTTACGTGTGCATCAAAGGGCAGGTGGCGAAGATCCGCTAGTTGGGATGGCGTCGCTCAGTTTTGGAGTGGCGCAATTTCTGTTTGAGCAGGAAATACGGTCCCCAAGCTACCTACTGACGTCTAGAAGTGGAATTCTTGTGTTACTCGGATGTTACCCGAGTGAGTTCTTGCCGCCGGGATAACAGCGGCAAAACTATAGTCGCCTGAATTTATTGCTTTAACTGGAGCGGGCAAGGCGATTCGAACGCCCGACCCTGCGCGCAATCGCGGGCAAAAAGTGAAACGGCTGGAAAACTTGCACATGAGATTGCCCTACAACCCCGGAAAATCACGCAAGCATTTGATATAATTGGTACAGTTGGGTGGGCTCGAACCACCGACCTCCGGATCCACAATCCGGCGCTCTAACCAACTGAGCTACAACTGCGCACATAGCCCTTTGGGGCATGTTTCCGGCGCATTGCGGGCCGGAAAACGGCCGGAAACTAGGAGCCCGCCCCCTCAAATGCAAGCGCTGCCGCCGGACCAATTTGGGTTAACCGAACGTTAACGCCATCGGTGCACGCTGTGATTGAATTTGGCGACCGCCTGCGGCCGCAAGGGGGCATGATGAAATCGCAGTTTATCGCCATTCTGATGGGCACGGGCATGGCTGCGGCCACGGCAATTCCGGCTTCTGCTGGTAATTGGAAGGCCGTTCCCCCGCCCGACGGCGGCTATGTCAGCATTCGCGGCAGCATGGCCTTCATGGATGACGTAAAAAAAGGCAACAGCACGGCCAATATTCGCGCCTCCTTCGATACCGGCGTCGGTGGCTCGGTCGCAGTGGGCTATATCACCCCCTGGGGTGTGCGGCTCGAAGCTGAAGGCCTCTATCGCTATTTCAGGCCTCAAACCATCACGGTCTCTGTCGGAAAAGCCAGTGCCATCATCGGCACAAGCGGACAGGTGCACATGTTCGCACCCATGTTCAACGCGCTATATGATTTCAAGATTCCAGACTGGCCGGTGCAACCCTTTGTTGGCGCCGGCATAGGCGCGGTTTATGCCGATGTGCGTCCCGGCAGCGGCACCATTCCGATTGTCCATGGTTCGAGCTGGAGCCTTGGCTATCAGCTGTTGGCCGGTGTCGCAGTGCCGCTGACACCCTATATGACGGCGCGCGCGATGTACCGCTTCATGTCGCCGCAAAAGATGAAATTCCAGACCTTCGCCGGCACCACCCTGAAAACCGGGCCAAAGGTGCAGAGCTTTGATGTGGGTCTCGATTTTCGCCTCTAAGCCTCGAGACTTTCGAATATTTGCGTAATTTGGTGCGGGATACGCTCTTGCGCTGTTGAACGCACGGCGCCGCCAACGCTACCCTGACCCGGTCAGACCAACAGGGGTTTAGCCATGTGGCGCGCCATTCGAATCGTTTTGATCGTGATTCTCGTTTTGGTGGTGATCGTCGCACTGCTTCCCTTTGTCATTCCTGTGGATGCCTATCGTTCGCGCATTGAACAGATCGCAACCAATGCAACCGGCCACGCGCTGACCATCAAGGGCGATTTGCGACTAACGGTTTTTCCCAGCCTTGGGATACAGGCCGACAATGTGACCCTGGCCAATGTCGAGGGGGGCAAACACCCCAGCCTAGCATCCATGAATGGCCTGCGCGTATCCGTTAAATTGCTGCCATTGCTGTCCGGCAATCTGCAAGTATCCAAAGTGGTCCTGAACCGCCCGGTCATTCATCTGGAAGTGGACAAGGCAGGCAACCACAATTGGACCGTCACGCCCAAAGAATCTGCCACAGCAGAAACCGGCCAGAGCGGCAGTCTGGGCAATGTGCAAAATACCCGTTTCGATGGCGTCACCATTTCGGGTGGCGAGATCACGTACTATGACGCACGCAGCGGCACCAATGAAGCGATCAGCGATATTGATATGGATATCGCCATCACCAGTTTTGACAAGCCGGTGACGCTCGATGGGCAAATGACCTTGCGCAAGGAACATTTTTCCGTTGCAGCAAAAATCGCCTCACCAGATGCGTTTCTGAAGAACCAAACAACGCCGGTCGATCTTTCGCTGACATCCGATCTTGTGCAGGCCAGTTTCAAGGGCCAGTTGAACGGCCCCGGCGCAATGCAGGGCAAACTGAAATTCGATACGCCGTCGCTGCGCAAACTTGCCAGTTGGGCCTCGCACCCCATCACTTTGGCTGGCGGCCTGCAAACCATGTCGTTGCAAGGCACGCTCAATGCAAAGGGCGACACCTATGCATTCAGCGCGCTGAAACTTGTGCTGGACGGGATGACACTCACCGGAGATCTGTCGGTCAACATTGCGCAGGATATTCCGCGTGTGAACGGCGCACTCGCAATCGACGATCTCAATCTCAATACCTACATTGCCAGCACCGGCAGCACCGGCGGCAAAAACAGCGCCGCTCCGCCGCCCGCCCCGGCGCAAACCGGATGGAGCACCAAGCCCATCGACCTTTCGGTTTTCAGATTGCTCAACGGGCATTTGAATCTGGGCGTAAAAAGCCTGGAGGTGATGAGCCTGAAAATCGGCCGCTCGGTGATTGATGCAACGCTGAATAACGGCGTGCTGAGCGCCAATCTCAGCCCCATCACATTGTATGGCGGCTTGGGCACGGCCAAGCTGACCGTGAATGCGCGCGGTTCCGTGCCCAGTCTTCACAACGCGCTGCAATTCAACAATCTGCAAATCAAACCGTTTTTGACAGATACAATGGGCGTGGACCGCCTTGAAGGAACTGGTCAGTTCACGCTGGATGTTTCGTCCACCGGCTCAAGCCCCAAAGCCATAATGGATGCGCTATCGGGCAAAGGCGGCGTCACATTCAAGGACGGCAAAATTCGCGGTGTCGATCTGGGCGCGGTTGCGCGCACGATTCAAACCGCGCTTTCGGGCGCAGCCACGGCTGACAATGCCTCCACCGACTTCACCGAAATGGGCGGCACATTCACGATTGCGCGCGGTGTGATGACGAACAAGGATTTCCACCTGCTCAATCCGTTCCTGCGTATCTCTGGCGCAGGCACCGTCGATCTGGGTGCGCGCACGGTGAATTTTGTCGTGAAGCCGAAATTGGTGGCGACCGCACAAGGCCAGGGCGGCAAACAGGATCTCGCTGGTATCGGCATCCCGTTCAACATTACGGGGCCGTGGAGCAATCTGAGCTATTCGCCCGATCTTTCCGGCGTCGCGCAGGGCATCATGAAAAGCCTTCAAGGCGGCGGTATTTCAGCCAAGGGCTTGCTGGATGGATTTCTGGGCAAAGGCAGCGCAGAACCGCAAGGCGCAAAGCCGGACGAAAAAGAGAAGCCGAAGAGAGAAAAACCCAATCCGGCTGATCTGATCAAAGGGTTGTTCGGCGGGCATTAGAGCGCAATCCGGAAAAATGGAAACCGGTTTTCCGCTAGATTGCACGACAAACAAAAGTTCGAGAGCGTGATCCGATTCCATTGAAACGGATCATGCTCTAACGGCGCGCATCCATTCCCCAACCGTCATCGCCGGACTAGTTCCGGCGATCCATAAACACGGCATAGTCAGGTGTTCTTGGATGGCCGCCACAAGGGCGGCCATGACGTGCACTATTGGATGCTCTACCCCGCCAAAGCCGACCTGGCGTCGCGGTATTCGCGTTCCAGACGGCTCACCAATTCTTCCACCGTCGGCGCATCGCCGATCTGGCCAACGCCCTGCCCCGCGCCCCAAATATCACGCCAGGCTTTTTGCTTTGTGTTGCCACCGGAACCGAAATTCATTTTCGTTTTGTCAGAGACAGGCAGGTTGTCCGGGTCCATACCCGCCGCCGCGATGGACGAGCGCAGGTAATTGCCATGCACGCCGGTAAACAGGTTTGTGTAAACAATGTCGCCGCCGCTGGCCGCTTCGACCAACGCATCCTTGTATGCGGCGGGGGCGTTGGCTTCTTCGGTCGCAATAAAGCGCGTGCCCATATAGGCAAGATCGGCACCGAGCGCCTGTGCCGCCAGAATGGAACGGCCATTGGCAATGGAGCCGGAAAGCGCAATCGGTCCATCCCAGAATGTGCGGATTTCACTAACAAGCGCGAACGGCGAGAACACGCCAGCATGACCGCCCGCCCCCGCACACACCGGAATGAGGCCATCCACGCCTTCTTCAATCGCCTTTTTGGCATGGCGGATGTTGATGATGTCGTGGAACACGACGCCACCATAAGAATGCGTTGCATCCACCACTTCCTTGGGTGCGCGCAACGACGTGATGATGATCGGCACTTCCTGACGTTTGCAGACCTCAATATCGTGCGGCAGCCGGTCGTTGGAGGCGTGGCAAATCTGGTTCACGGCAAAGGGCGCGGCCCGTTTGCCCGTCTCACGCTCAAATTGCGCCAGCTCGGTTTTGATTCGGATGATCCATTCTTCCAGCACCGGCTCAGGCCGCGCATTCAGCGCCGGGAACGAGCCGACGATTCCCGCCTTGCATTGCGCGATCACCAGTTCCGGACCGGACACAATAAAGAGCGGCGAACCGATCACGGGCAGGCGCAAGCGCCCCTGAAGCACTTTGGGTAACGGCATGAATATTCCTTTCAATAATGGCGTCTGGGCGGAACTGATCCTTGCGCGGACGGGCGCGTCAAGCCCATCCCTGCACACAGCCCCTTGCCAGTCACGGCACGGAAGCCGAAAAACAAATACGACGCGGGAGTTATTGGATAATCATGACCATCACCATCGATCCGGGCAAAGCAACATTGGCGCTGTGGCGCAGCATTTCCGAAGGCGGCGGGCCGGTCGCGCTGAGCGATCATTCGTGGAGCCGCATCGAACAATCGCGCCACATTATTGAAACGGCGCTGGCCAGCGGACACGCGATCTATGGCGTCAACACCGGCTTCGGCAAGCTGGCGCAAACACGCATTGCCCCGGAACGGTTGAAAACCCTGCAACGCAATCTGGTGTTGTCGCACGCGGCGGGTGTCGGCACACCGCTGCCCGGCAACGTGGTGCGCCTTGTCATTGCGCTGAAAATTTCCAGCCTGTCGCGCGGCCATTCCGGCGTGCGGCGCATTGTGGTCGAACGTCTGCTCGATCTTTTGAACCATGATGTGATGCCGGAGATTCCGGAAAAGGGTTCGGTTGGCGCGTCCGGCGATCTGGCACCGCTGGCGCACATGTCGGCCACGCTGATCGGCGAAGGCCATGCCACTTACAAGGGCACGCGCATGGAGGCCGCCACAGCTTTGCAAAAAGCCGGGCTGGAGCCGCTGGAGCTCGATGCCAAAGAAGGCCTTGCGCTGTTGAACGGAACGCAAGTTTCCACCGCATTGGCGCTGGTCAATCTTTATGCCGCCGAAGCCAATCTGGAAGCTGCTTTCGTGGCTGGCGCACTTTCAACAGATGCCGTGAAAGGCAGCGATGTGCCCTTTGATGCGCGCATTCACGCCGCGCGCGGTCAGCCCGGACAGATTGCAGCGGCGGCGGCCTTGCGTGCATTGATGGGCGGCAGCGCCATCCGCAAAAGCCACGCGGATTGCCAGCGCGTGCAAGACCCCTATTCCATCCGCTGCCAACCGCAGGTTCTGGGCCCCTGTTTCGACATGCTGCGCTATGCCGCCAATATCTTTGCGATCGAGGCCAATGCAGCAACCGACAATCCACTGATCTTCGACAATGGTGATGTGCTGTCTGGCGGCAATTTCCACGCCGAGCCTGTGGCTATGGCGGCAGATGCGCTGGCCATCGCCATTGCCGAAATGGGCGCGCTGTCCGAACGGCGCATTGCGCTGTTGATTGATTCATCGCTCAGCGAATTGCCGCCCTTCCTCACCTCGGAAGGCGGCGTGAATTCCGGCTTTATGATCGCGCATGTCACGGCCGCCGCGCTGGCATCGGAAAACAAATCGCTGGCTCATCCGGCATCCGTTGATTCGCTACCAACCTCGGCAAATCAGGAAGATTTTGTCTCCATGGCCACATTTGCCGCGAGACGGCTGGGCGACATGAACACCAACACGGCCCATATTCTGGGCATAGAAATGCTGGCAGCATCAGAAGGCATCGAGTTTCATCGCCCGTTAACATCATCGCCCGCGCTGGAAGCGGCAATGGCCAGCATCCGCGGCAAAGTTCCCCGGTTTGAGCAGGACCGCTTTTTCGCGCCAGCCTTGGCTGAAGCAAAGAATTTGGTGGCAGCGCGGGCCTTTGAACAGCTTTTGCCCGCCGACGTGACAATGCCCTCATCCGCATCATGAAAAAAACAGCACGATTCGCAGATCAGTAAGGATTTGCGTCTAATGTGCGCCCGTCCGAAACATTACGTGTTTCGGGAAGTTTCAGGGGGCGTGCTGTTTCGGCAATCTTTGCGTATGCGCTGTATGCGGATCATTTTTCCGCCACACCAATTACGCGCGGTACATTGACAAGACGGACGGTCTAACAGACCTTCGCGCGTCACTTGGGGAATTCGCCCATGCGCGACGGGAGATAAAGCAATACAATGCTGTCCTACGCGATCCGTCGTATTCTTGGCGCCATACCCACTCTGCTCATCATCATCACGATGGCGTTCTTCATGATGCGCCTGGCACCGGGCGGGCCATTTGACAGCGCGCGCAGGTTGCCACCCGAAATCGAAAAAAACATGGCGGCCGCCTATCACCTCGATAAGCCGGTCTACCAGCAATATTTCATCTACCTGAAGGGGCTGGCGCATCTCGATCTTGGCCCGTCTTTCAAGAACAAGGATTTCACGGTCACGCAATTGATCGGTGCCGGCCTGCCCGTAAGCGCGCGGCTGGGCCTTTCGGCCATGCTGCTGTCCATCATCCTGGGCGTCGCATTGGGAACATTCGCCGCCTTGCGGCAAAATCAAATGGCCGATTACGGCGTGATGACGTTCGCCATGTTCGGCATAACAATCCCGAATTTTGTCACCGCCCCGATTCTGACTCTGCTCTTTGGCGTTTATGGTTTTACGTTTTTGGGTTGGGATATCACATTGCCCGTTGGCGGCTGGAACGGCGGCGCATTCGTCAACATGATCTTGCCTGTCACAGTTCTGGCCTTGCCACAGATTGCGATTGTCTCGCGGTTGGTGCGCGGTTCGATGGTCGAGGTATTGCACTCCAATTACGTGCGCACCGCACGCGCCAAGGGCGTTCCGGACCGTCTGGTTGTTCTACGCCATGCCATGCGCGCGGCGTTGTTGCCGCTGGTCAGTTATCTTGGCCCTGCCGTTGCCGGAATTCTCACCGGTTCGCTCGTTGTCGAGCAGATATTTGGCCTTCCCGGCATTGGCCGCTATTTCGTGCAAGGCGCACTTAATCGCGATTACACGCTTGTACTCGGCGTCGTGATTTGTTACGCAACGCTTGTTATCGTTCTCAATCTTGTGGCCGATCTTCTTTATGCTGTCCTTGACCCACGCGTGAGGTTCGACTGATGACCCTCACACCCGGTTCCGCCACAAACGCAGACGCCATGAGCAAGGCGCAAGAAATCAAAGGCCGCAGCCTGTGGGTTGATGCGCGACGCCGCCTCTTGCGCAACCGTGCCGCGATGGTCTCCATCGTGTTGCTGGCCACCATTGCATTAATGGCAATTTTCGCGCCGATGCTGTCGGCCTATCGTTACGATGCGATCGATTACAGTGTTGTTTCCTGCGCGCCTGATTGGTGGCCCGGTGAAATGGTGATGTGCCACGCAGGCGGCACGCACTGGTTCGGCACCGATTCCGTCGGCCGCGATTTGTTTGTTCGCGTGTTGTATGGTGCGCGTGTTTCACTCGCGGTTGGCCTGGTTGCCTCATTGGTCAGCCTATTAATCGGCGTCGTTTATGGTGCAACGGCGGGTTTCGTCGGCGGCCGCGTCGATGAATTGATGATGCGGTTTGTCGATGTCCTCTACTCCCTGCCCTTCATCTTTTTCGTCATTATCCTGATGGTCATTTTCAATCGTAATTTCATTTTGCTGTTTGTTGCCATCGGTGCAGTGGAATGGCTAACCATGGCGCGTATCGTGCGCGGGCAGACGCTATCCATAAAACAAAAAGAGTTTATCGAGGCCGCGCGCGCGGCAGGCGTCGGCACTATCAGCAATATCCGCCGCCATATCATTCCCAATGTCGTCGGGCCCGTTATCATCTATGTGACCTTGACCATCCCCGCCGTCATTTTGGCGGAAAGTTTTCTGTCCTTCCTTGGCCTGGGCATTCAAGAACCGCTGACATCATGGGGCGTGCTGATTTCTGAAGGTGCCAACCAGATGGAAACCGCGCCCTGGATGCTGATTTTCCCGGCGGTCTTCATGGCTGTCACGCTATTCTGCTTCAACTTTATCGGCGACGGGCTGCGCGATGCGCTCGACCCAAGGGACCGCTGAGCCATGCCCACTCCCATCCTTGAAGTGCGCGATCTTCATGTTCGCTTCGATACGCCAGATGGTGAAGTGCATGCCGTCAAAGACGTGACCTTCGACATTAGTGAGGGCGAATGCCTGGGCGTGGTGGGGGAATCCGGTTCCGGCAAAAGCCAATTATTTCTGGCAACCACCGGCCTTCTGGCTTCCAACGGCAAGGCGACCGGCAGCGTGAAATATCGCGGCCAGGAAATCCTCAACATTTCACAAAACAGCCTCAACCGTTTGCGCGGTTCAAAGATCACGATGATCTTTCAAGATCCGCTTACGTCATTGACGCCGCACATGACCATCGGCGCACAAGTGATTGAAGCCTTGCGCGTGCATCACCGGGTTTCGGGCAGCGAAGCAGAAAAGCGCGCCATTGAAATTCTGGAGCTTGTGCGCATTCCCGAAGCGCGCCAGCGCATGCGCCAATACCCGCATGAACTTTCTGGCGGTATGCGTCAGCGCGTGATGATTGCCATGGCCACAGTGTGCGGGCCAGATTTGTTAATCGCCGATGAGCCCACAACCGCGCTTGACGTGACGGTTCAGGCACAAATTCTGGAGATCATGCGCGATCTGAAGCGCGAACTGAAAACCGCAATTGTCATGGTAAGCCACGACATGGGCGTGATCGCCGGTATAGCCGAGCATGTGCAGGTTATGCGGTATGGCGAAATCGTGGAAAACGCGTCCGTCGATAAAATTTTCTACGAGCCATCACACCCGTATACAAAATCTCTTCTGAATGCGATGCCGCGTATTGATCAGCCAGACCGGCCCGGCCATAAGGCCGCGTTTGATGTTAAGACCATTGAAGCGCGCCCCAAGCTTCTCGATGTAGAAGACCTTCAGGTCTATTTCCCGATTGCGACGCACGGCTTCCCGTTCCGCAAGACCAAACCTTTGCGTGCGGTTGATGGCGTAAGTTTCACCTTGCGGCAGGGCGAAACGCTTGGCGTCGTCGGTGAATCGGGTTGCGGAAAATCCACGCTGGCCCGCGCCGTGATGAAGCTTTTGCCCCATACCGATGGCACAATTGTCTGGTGCGGGCGCGATTTGGGCGAGCTTAGCGCGTACGAAACGCGGATGCTGCGCAAAGAGTTTCAGATTGTTTTTCAGGATCCGCTTGCCAGTTTGGACCCGCGCATGACAATCGGTGAATCCATCGCAGAGCCGTTGCGCTCATTACAGCCAGAACTTTCACGTGCACAGGTCAAAGAAGCCGTGCGTGATATCATGGCCCGCGTCGGGTTGGAACCGGCATGGATAAACCGGTATCCGCATGAATTTTCTGGCGGACAGAACCAGAGAGTCGGCATCGCACGCGCGATGATCGTACGGCCAAAGCTGGTGATCTGTGATGAGGCGGTCAGCGCGCTGGATGTTTCCATACAAGGTCAAATTGTCGATCTTATTCTGGAATTACAGGCCGAATTTGGCATGTCGATCATTTTCATCAGTCATGATCTGTCTGTCGTGCGTCAGGTCTCGCATCGTGTGATGGTTCTGTATCTCGGCCGCGTTGTGGAAATTGCAGATCGTAATACGATTTACCAGGATCCACGTCACCCTTACACGCGCGCGCTTATTTCCGCAGTCCCCATACCCGACCCCAAGATCGAACGTGCAAAAAAATGGGCCGGTATTTCTGGCGATTTGCCCTCGCCGCTCGATACCCGTGCACCGCTGACATTCTTGAAGTCGAAAGTGATCGACGACCCAGACGCAGTGCAATACCGCCCGCAGCTGATGGAAGTTGCGCCCGGCCATTTTGTGGCCGAGCACGACCCGGTTTAGCCGCCATCACTTCATGCGCGTGACTTTGTAAACCTTGTTTGAATCACCAATCGTCAAATTATAACTGCCGATAAAACCGCGGCTGATGGTGACTGTTACGCCATCAAGATTGCGTGGAAAATATGCGCGGTCTGCATCACCAGGAATTTGTTTCCATATCTGCCCATTCTTCAAGAACACAACAAATTTTCCAAGCGGATTAAAGGTTACCTCTGTAACCGGCACGGTGATTTCACCAACTTCCTTTTCTGCCTGTGCAATTTTCGCGTGGGTTGATGGCATTTTTTCAGCGCCAAATTGCTCTGGCGACGCTTGTTTCTTCGAGCTGGAACCAAACAGACCGGAAATATCAAACCCGAACCAGGATTCCTGCTCGTCCCTTGTTGGCGGATGGGCCGCAACCTCTGGCGGCGCAATCATGGCATCGCGCACCCGTGGGGCCAGCGCATCGTAACAGGTAAGACGCTGTGTTCCGTCCGTGATGGCGGCACATTTTCCCAGCGCCTGCAAAACGTCATCGCGAGGGTTGGCGGCCGCCACCCCGCCCCAAAACACCAACGCACTCGCAGAGGCCACCATGATTGCTCGAAGGTTCATGTCCCGTTCATCCCTTGTATGGCTAAATTGCGTCTTTCAACAATCCAGCATGCCGCAGCACTGCAATGATATGGTATGCGTCATAACAAGGCGAGAGCCGGTGAGTCCGCGCAATATGATTTTTGCGCCGTGAACCCCGGTCACAAACGCGGGAGATTATAAAATGGCAGATCGAGGCCAGAAAAAAATAACACGACGCACATTAATGGGCGCAAGCGCCGCCGCGGCGGTTCTGGCTGGCACTGCCTATGCCTTCCGCAGCGGGTCTGGCGGCGACACGATCAATCGCGTGTACAAGCCGTCCACGGTTTTCAGCCGCGGCAATGGCGCAGAGCCCGACACGATCGATCCGCACAAAGCCTCTGGCACCTGGGAGAACAACGTCATCGGCGACATGTTCATGGGTCTGATGACCGATGACGTGGACGCCAATGCCATTCCTGGTGCGGCCCTAAGTTACACCAAAAGCGAAGACGGCCTGACCTACACATTCAAGCTGCGTGAGCACAAATGGTCTGACGGCAAGCCGGTTACGGCACATGACTTCGTCTATTCCTTCCGCCGTATTCTCAATCCCAAGACGGCGGCGCAATACGCCTCCATCCTCTACCCGATCATAAATGCCGAGGCGGTAAACAGCGGCAAGATGCCTCCGGAACAGGTTGGTGTACGCGCGATTGATGACCACACACTGGAAATGAAATTCCATTTCCAGGTGCCCTACATCGCGCAATTGCTAACACATTACACATCTTTCGCTGTTCCCGCCCATGTTGTCGAAAAATATGGCGACGATTGGACCCGCGCGGAAAACATCGTCTGCAATGGTCCGTATGTTTTGAAGGAATGGTCGCCAAACGACCATATTCACATGACCAAAAATCCTTATTTCTATGACAAGGACAATGTGGTTATCGAGGATGTTCTGTTCTATCCGACACAGGATTCATCTGCCGCGCTAAAACGATTCCGTGCTGGTGAGTTTGATGTGGTGACGGACAGCATTCCGCCGCAACAGATAGACTGGCTGCGCGCCAACATGCCGAAAGAAACACATCTTTCGCCATATATTCTGACGCAATATGTACAGTTCAATCTCAACCACAAACCATTTGACGATCACCGCGTGCGCCGCGCATTATCGATGGCGATTGATCGCGACATCATGGTGGAAAAAATCACGCGTGCAGGCGAAACCCCTGCCTACGCATTGGTTCCGCCAGGCATGCCCGATTATCCGCCCAAAGCACAGCTTGCTTTCAAATCGCGGTCCCATCAGGCGCGCGTTGCCAAAGCCAAGGAGCTTTTGAAAGAGGCCGGCTTTGGGCCCGACAATCCCCTAGAGTTCGATTACAACATGCAAAACACGACGGAAACCAAACTGGTTTCTGTCGCGATGCAGGAAATGTGGCGCCAAGTTGGGGCGCACGTTCGATTGGCCCCTTCCGAAAGTCAGGTTCATTACGATCTTCTTCGCCGCCGCGATTTCGCGGTTGCCTGGGCTGGTTGGGTTGCCGATTACCGCGATGCAAAGAACTATTTGTTCCTGCTCGAATCCTCCACAAAAGATTTGAACTATGGCGATTACAACAACCCCGCCTATGACGCATTGGTCGATCAATCGGACCATGAACGTGACCCCGCCAAACGTACAGCTTTGCTGCAACAAGCCGAGCAGCTTGTATTGGATGACGACGCCATCGCACCGGTCTTTTTCGGGGTGGCGCGCAATCTGGTATCGACAGAGGTGCATGGCTGGAACGACAACAATGTGAACATTCACCGTTCGCGTTTTGTCAGCCTTAAGCGTCCGTCCGCGGACACCTGATCTTTTCCTCTTGCAGGAGTGCAGAATGTTTCGCTTACGGACCCTCGCAATCCTTGTGCTCGCCGTGTTTGCCGCCGCCTGTTCGCCTGACAATTCGCATCAGGGCGTCGTCTTCAACCGCGGTAACGGCTTTGAACCCAAAAGTCTGGACCCCGCCTATATTGATGCGATGTGGGAAGCCAACATTGTTGGCGACATGTTGATCGGCCTGACAACGGAAGACCCGGCTGGCAAACCCATCCCCAGTGCGGCCACGAGCTGGGATGTCTCCCCCGACGGCCTGACCTGGACATTCCATTTGCGCGATCATCTTTGGTCAGACGGCACGCCCGTCACCTCACATGATTTCGCGTATGCGTGGCGCCGTCTGCTCAACCCGAAATCAGCGTCACAATACGCTTATAATATGTGGATCGTAAAAAACGCGCACGCCATTTCCGATGGCAAACTGCCGCCAAGCGCCCTGGGCATCGAAACACCAGACGACAAAACGCTGGTCGTTCATCTGGAACACCCCGCATCTTACCTGCCAGAATTGCTGGATCATCACACCGCGTATCCGGTGCCGCAGCATGTCGTCGAGAAATATGGCAATGCATGGGCGCTGCCGGGGAAGTATGTTTCCAACGGCGCCTATATCGTCACCGAATGGCAGCCAAATGACCACATCACACTCGTCAAGAATGACAAATTCTATGACGCTGCGCATGTGCAGATCGATACCGTGCATTATTACCCGACGACGGATTCCCAGGCGGCGTTGAAACGTTACCGCGCTGGCGAGTTGGATGCACAAAATCCGTTTCCGGTTCTGGAAATCGGCTGGCTGAAGCGCAACATTCCCGACCAGATAAAATCGGTGCCTTACCTTGCCACCAGCTATATGGTGATGAACCTCAATCACAAAATTTTTCAGGACATTCGTTTGCGCGAGGCCCTAAACCTTGCGGTTGATCGCGAATCCATCACGGGCAAAATCAACCGCGTTGGTGAAACACCGGCCTATTCCATACTTCCGCCCGGCGTTGCCAATTATCCCGGCACTGCGCATTTGGCGTTCAAAGACATGCCTTTTGCCGAGCGTATCAAAAAAGCGCAGGCGTTGATGAAAGAGATGGGCTATGGCCCCAATCATCATTTGTCATTCACCTACACAACCACAACACAACCGGACAGCAAACGCACGGCCGCCGCTCTTCAAGCCATGTTTGCGCACATCTATATTGATCTGGTGATCAATCCCGTAGATGGGCAGGTACTGTTCCAGAATCTTCCGGCGCACAATTTTGAATTGGCCGGGCTTTCTTGGATTGCGGATTTCAACGACGCCACGAATTTTCTGGATTTGCTGCGTTCCGACGGCGGCAACAATTATGGCAGCTACAAAAATCCCGCTTATGATGCCTTGCTGAACAAGGCGCAGCAGATGGTAGATTTGAAGGCGCGCGGCGCGGTGCTGAACCAGGCCGAACAAATGGCGCTGAACGATTACGCCTGGATACCGGTCAATTTCGCGGTGACAAAAGACATTGTGAAGCCTTATGTCAAAGGCTGGGTCGCCAATGTGAAAAACATGAATCGCACCCGCTGGCTATCCATAGAGGGCAGGCCCTGAGGCCACGGAAATCCTTGCGGTCAGGCGCGCCTTGGGGCAGCTTCGGCCCGTGCAAAGCGCGACCCCGTAGCTCAGCAGGATAGAGCACCAGATTCCTAATCTGGGGGCCAGAGGTTCGAATCCTCTCGGGGTCGCCA
>JBDZUY010000010.1:0-84840 GCA_040255365.1 Hyphomicrobiales bacterium | reverse complement strand
TTCAGATCTTTTGCGTATTCCGGCAGGGCGTTTTTCAAAGTTTCGAGGGACATGGGATGCTCCTTTGCAATTTCCCCCTCCCTTTGCGGGAGGGGCAGTCGCGCGCGTACTGCGCGACTGGGGGAGGGGTAGTCGCGGCATCACCCCCACCCGATTTGTTTGCGCAACCGCGCGCGCAAATCGCCCTCCCCCGTCGAGGGGGAGGGTGGAGAAAATGCCCGCATGGAAGAAAAAGACCCCGCGCCGGAGTTCAAGGGGGAGGGCAACAGCCCGGCGCGGGGGCGCGAAACGGCTCACCGTTACGCGGCTTTCAGGACCTCTTCGCCGGCCTGCCAGTTGCAGGGGCAAAGTTCGTCGGTTTGCAGGGCATCAAGTACGCGCAGCACTTCCTGCGGATTGCGGCCCACGCTCATGTCGGTGACATAAGCAAAGCGGATGATGCCGCCCGGATCGACCAGGAATGTCGCGCGCTTGGCGACGCCATCGTTCGCGTCAAGAATGCCGAGCGCGCTCGAAAGCTCGCGCTTGATGTCCGACAGCATAGGGAACGGCAGATCCTTCAGATCAGCATGGTTCTGCCGCCACGCCAGATGGACAAACTCGCTGTCCACCGAGGCGCCGTAAATCACGGTGTCGCGGTCGGCGAATTCGCTGTTCAGCATGCCGAACCCGGCAATCTCGGTCGGGCAGACAAAGGTGAAATCCTTTGGCCAGAAAAAGACCAGCTTCCATTTGTCCTTGTCGGTCGCGTTGGTGAAATCGGCAAAGCCGGTTTTGGGGTCGCTTGAGACCACGCCCTTCAGGGAGAATTGGGGAAATTTGTCGCCGACTGTCAGCATGAAATGCTCCTGTATCTGGTTCGCGTTGGTTGCGAGGGGGGCGGCAGGGGGCTGCCATGTCCTGCAATCTTGTTGCGAACGATACTTAGAACTATTCCAGACTAAAATCAAGAGGGAAGGTGCAGATTTTCTTGGTTTGATGCGTCTTGTCGCAGGCTTTTGCGTGCCTATATCGGTTGGGCGTGCTGCCGCGCAGGCGCACACACGCAGGCGGGCTACCCCCCCCCCGGCGCGGCCTTAAAAACAAGTCGATGTGGCGGGCACCACACGCAACACAAGATAGAGCCCGCCACCAAATAAAGGAGAGATTTACGCCGGTTTTTGTCCGTAAGCCGGGGCCAGAATCTGGCCGAACAGCACACGCACCACGAACAGCAAAACGACACTGGCGCCCATCAGGCCGGAATGCAGCAGCCAGAAACTGATCGGGTTCATCGTGCTCAGCAGCCCGCCGATATAACCGACCAGCATATTCCCTAAGAAGAATTGCAGATACATCACGGCGATCATGGTGCCGCCCAAACCCTTGGGGGCTGCGCGCGAATACAGGGCCAGCACGGTGGGCAGCGCAATCGAAAAACCCAGATCATTGATGATGTGAAAGCCAAGTGCCCATACCAGCGAAACCGGATGACCGGTTTGCGCCACTTGCCATGAGGCGGCGGCCAGGACCAGCGGCGCGAAGGCGCTGATCCCGGAACCGATCAGAATTTTTGTCATCTCGTCTGGTTCGGTCCAGCGTTTGCTGTACCAGCGCCAGAACACAATCACGCCGGACATCAAGCCGGTGGAGACGAACGCATCAACCGACAGCATCCATGTGATCGGCATCGTCTGGCCAAAGAAGACAAGCTGGAAATTCTTTTCCGCCCAGATCAGATAGGCGTTGAAGATTTCCTGATTGCCAATCTGGCTGACGGCCAAAATCGGCAACAGCAACACCAGAATGATGATGATCTTCCAGTCTTTGCCGGTGAGTTTGGGGCGCGGTTCGGCCTCGGTTCTTGTGCGGATCGGCTCTGGCGGCAGCGCATATCGCCCGGCCAGATAGGTGATCAATCCGATCACCATGCCAACACCGGCGGCGCCAAAACCCCAATGCCAGCCAACGGTTTGGCCAAGCGTGCCGCAAACCAGTGGCGACACAATCACGGCAATCTGGATGCCCAGAAAATAGACCATGAAGCCGTCGGCGCGGCGCGGATCGTCGGACCCGTAAAGATCGCCGACCTGCGCTGCAATATTGCCCTTGAAACAGCCAACGCCCAGCAGCAGGCACAGCAAGGCGGGAAGAAGGCTGGCCTCGAACGCCATCAGGAAATGGCCGATCGCCATCAGCACCGCGCCGATGATCACGGTTTGCGTACGGCCCAGAACCCGGTCGGCCAGCCAGCCGCCGCCCAGCGGGGTGACATACACAAGACCGGCATAAAGCCCGAAGATCACGCTGGCCAAAGCCTGATGCGACAGCGGCCCATAGAAGTAATAGATGGCGCGGGAGAACGGGCCAAAGCCCCAGACATTCTCCACATGGCCCGGCGTGAACAGGTAATGCGTCATGTAGAGCACGAGCAATGCCTGCATGCCGTAATAGGAAAAGCGTTCCCACACTTCCGACATCGCCAGCCAGCCCAGACCGGGCGGATGGCCGAGGAAGGCGGTCTTGGTTCTGGTGCCCTGCTGGAATTCCTCCAGCGGTGAGAGCACGGCGGCGCCGCTCTTTACCTCGGCCGTCATGGCCAGATCTTCGCTGTCTTCGGTCGGTGTTGTGGTCACGCATCCCCCATTTGTGCTCGTAACGGCGCGCACTTTCGTCGAGCCGATAGCCCAAGGCAAGTCAGGCTGTTGTGTGTTGATGGGACCACAGGCCTTGAAACAGGTGGCCTTGCCCGGCTATTCCAGCGCCCTTCGCGTAGGGTGCCACGCAAGGGTGTCCCTGAAAGTTCTCAGAGAGACAAGACAGATGGCCGGTCATTCCCAGTTCAAGAACATCATGCACCGCAAGGGGCGCGCCGATAAGGAACGCTCCAAGCTGTTTTCCAAGCTCTCCCGCGAAATCACCGTCTCGGCCAAGCTGGGCATGCCAGACCCCGATCACAATCCGCGCCTGCGCGCCGCCGTTCTGGCAGCCAAGGCTGAATCCATGCCCAAGGACAACATCCAGCGCGCCATCGCCAAGGCGACGGGCGGCGATGCCGAGAACATCGAAGAGGTGCGGTACGAGGGTTACGGCCCCGGCGGGGCCGCGCTGATCGTCGAGGCGATGACCGACAATCGCAACCGCACCGGATCGGATATTCGCGCCGCCTTCTCCAAATTCGGCGGCTCGCTGGGTGAGCCCAATTCGGTCGCCTTCATGTTCGACCGGGTCGGCATCATCACCTATCCAGCCGACATAGGCACCGAAGACGCCATGCTGGAAGCCGCAATCGAGGCGGGGGCCAATGAATGTGTGTCCTCTGATGAGGAACACGAATTCATTGCCAGCCTGGAGGATTTCGGCGCGGTGCGCGACGCACTGGAGGCCAAGCTGGGTGAGCCCAGATCGGCAAAGCTGGAATGGCGCGGCCAGACTTCAACGCCGGTGGCCGATGATGCGGGCGAAACGCTGATCAAGCTGCTCGATACGCTGGACGAGCATGACGACGTGCAGAACGTCTATGGCAATTACGAATTGTCCGACGCACTACTGGAAAGACTGAGCGGCTGATCCTACATCTCTATTCCGGCCTCACCGTCACAGTGGCGAGGTTGATGCGGATGCGGCCCATACGCTGCACAGTGCCGCTGCCGTCTTCTTTCATCTGTCCATAGGGAAAGCTGACCAGCAGGCTTTTGTTCGCATCATAGCTAGTCGTGATCTTCGCGAAATCAATTCCGGCAAAGCCCTGATTGCCGTGATCGCTCACCAATTGGCAAAGCCGCTCGCCCATCTCGCTATTCTTGTTCGGGATCAGCACCAGCAACTGGCTGCTGCAACAGGCCGGCTCAACGGTATCAATATAGGCGATCCGCACTTGCCCCTTATAGAAGGTGCGCGTGTTCTGTTCCCATGGCTCTACAAGAGCCTGCGCGGACGCAGCGAAGCCATCACAATCAGATACGCTCAGCGCCATCGCTGGTCCGGTCGTGGACGCCATGACCGCTGCCACCAATGCGAACCCCAGAAATCCCCGCATTATCCGCTCTCCGTATAATTCTCAGCCTGTATAGCCCAATTGGGCGTGAACCATGCGAACAGAAAGGATACAAACGGGAGATGGGCACTCCGATTCGCATTCTTGGGCTTGATCCTGGCCTGGCTCGCATGGGCTGGGGCATCATCGTCATGGACGGCACAAAGCTTTCCCACGTCGCGCACGGCGTTCTGCGCAGCGATGCAAAGGAAAGTCTGGGCCTTCGCCTGTTTGCACTGCATGGCGCGCTGGGTGCGGTGATTGCGCAATGGCAACCCGAAGCCATCGCGGTGGAACAGGCCTTTGTCGCCAAGGATCCGTCGGCTGCGCTGAAGCTGGGCCATGCCCGCGCCATCGCGCTTTTGGCGGGCGCACAATGCGGGCTTCAGATCGCCGAATACGCACCCAACCACATCAAGAAATCGGTCGTTGGCGTCGGTCATGCCAGCAAGGATCAGGTGATGGCGATGGTGCGCATGCTGCTGCCGCAGGCTGGAGTTGAGCAATTCGATGCTGCCGATGCGCTGGCCTGTGCTATTGCGCACGCCCATCTGGCGGGCACACGTGCGCGTATTGCGGCAGCGCAGTTATGATCGGCAAGCTGACGGGCATTGTGGATTCGATTGGCGAGGATCACGCGATCCTGGATTGCGGCGGGGTGGGCTATCTTGTCTCCTGCCCGTCTTCGAGCCTGGCGCGTCTGAGCACGGGCAAGAGTGTTTCGCTGATGATCGAGACCCGGCTGACCGACGAGACGATCAAGCTCTATGGCTTTTTCTCGGCCGAGGAGCGCGCCTGGTTCCGTCTGTTGCAAACGGTTCAGAATGTCGGCGCGCGGGTGGCGCTGGCCGTGCTGTCCACCCTGTCGCCGCGCGAGCTGGAACGCGCATTGGCGCTGGGCGACAAGGCCGTGGTGGGCCGCGCCCCCGGCGTGGGGCCAAAACTGGCCTTGCGCATTGTCACCGAGCTGAAAGACAAGGCCCCGGCCATGATGCTGCGCGGCCATGCGGGCGAGGACGGCCCGGCCCCCGTGTTGGCCCCGCGCGGGCCAGAGGCCGATGCGGTCGCGGCGCTGGTCAAGCTCGGTTACTCTCAAGGGATCGCCGCCGAAGCGGTGGCGCGCGCAGCCCATACTCACGGCGACGGGGCGGGCGCAGATGTGCTGATCCGCGAAGCCCTGAAAAATATGGGGCGGTAATTGGAGCCAATGGCAAAAGTATCAACATCGCCTGTGAATTCTGCGGATCGCCTCGTTGCGCCTGAGCGCAGCGGCGAGGACACGCTTGAGGCATCCTTGCGGCCCAAACAGCTTGCCGAATTTGTCGGTCAGCGTCAGGCACGTGAAAATCTTTCGGTGTTTATCGAGGCGGCGCGCACCCGCGAAGAAGCGCTCGACCATGTGTTGTTTTCCGGCCCGCCGGGTTTGGGCAAAACAACCTTGGCGCAAATCGTGGCGCGCGAGCTTGGTGTGAATTTTCGCTCCACATCAGGCCCGGTGCTGGCCAAGGCGGGCGATCTCGCCGCGATCCTGACCAATCTGGAACCGCGCGATGTGTTGTTCATCGATGAAATTCATCGCCTCAATCCGGTGGTCGAAGAAATTCTTTATCCCGCGATGGAAGATTTCGAGCTTGATCTTGTGATCGGAGAGGGGCCATCCGCGCGCTCGGTAAAAATTTCGCTGGCGCCTTTCACGCTTGTCGGTGCAACGACGCGCTCCGGACTTGTCACCACCCCGTTGCGTGACCGTTTTGGCATTCCCGTGCGGCTTAATTTTTACACCGCGGATGAACTGGTGGCGATTGTCGAACGCGCCGCGCGCGTGTTCGGCTTTGCGTTGAGCGAAGATGGTGCGCGCGAAATTGCGGGCCGGGCACGTGGCACACCGCGCATTGCCGGACGTTTACTAAAACGGGTACGTGATTTTGCGTCCGTTGCGGGGCATGCGAAAGTGGATGCGAAAATTGCCGATGCCGCGCTGACGCGGCTGGAGGTCGATGGCCGCGGTCTTGATGCGTTTGACATGCGCTATCTGAAGCTGATTGCGGAAAATTTTGGCGGCGGGCCTGTTGGTATTGAAACCATTGCCGCCGCTGTTGGCGAGGCGCGCGATGCGATCGAGGAAATTGTGGAACCGTTTTTGATGCAACAGGGTTTCGTGCAGCGTACCCCGCGCGGGCGCGTTCTGACGGCAGCGGCCTATGGCCATATCGGGCTGGATGTGCCGCCGCGCGAGCCTTCGCAACTGGGCTTTTTGAACGGTGACGCAAGCGACGAGGCGCAGGATACATAATGTGGTGGCGCCGTCTTGCAGCCCTTGGCATCGGCCTGGTGGTAACTCTTGTGGTCTTTGAATTTTGGGGCCGGTTTGGTCTTGCCGTGAGCAATGTGCTGGCCATTGAAACGGTCGCTCCGAAAGCGGAGCCTGCAACATCGCCCGGTTTTGTTGGCGCCTATATTGTGCCGCCCGAAAAGAAGGCCTGCCCAAAAGACCAGGCATGCAAATGAGGGTGCGGTTTTGAGTGATGGCCAAGGGGGCGATGTAAAGGGTTTGGGCCGCTTTGACGGCAAAACCCATATTCTGCCGATCCGCATCTATTATGAAGACACCGATCTGTCCGGTGTGGTTTATCACGCCAATTATCTGCGATTCATGGAACGTGGCCGAAGCGAATATTTCCGTTGCGCAGGCGTTACGCGGCTGGCGATGCTCGATGATCCAGAGCCGACAGCCTGGACCATCCGCAAAGCCCAGCTCGAATATTTTCGCCCCGCCCGCGTTGATGATCTGCTGGAGGTGCGCACCGCCGCCGTCGGTCTGACGGGCGTGCGCATGATTGCTGATCAAAAGATTTACTGCCGCGGCGCTTTGCTCATGCACGGCAGCGTGGAGGCATGCATTATTACGCTATCGGGCAGGCCGCGCCGCATTCCAAAGGACGTGCACGACAAGCTTTCGCCTTTGCTATATAAAACAGACGGTTAACAGTGTTGTGCCAAAATTCGGCCTCAAAACCCGACCAGTGTCTGTAAAGCTGGTTTTTATCGTTAAGTGCCAAATGGTTTTTCGTATTACGTGAATGCCATCATCCGGCCAGCTAACTGAGATGTGTAAAGCACATTCTGCCTGCTGTGGCCTGAAAGAGGTTCTTCCATGAGATTTCAGCGTGTTGCCGCCGCGTGGCTGACGGCATTCGTTCTTCTTGCTGGTGTTACATTATCTGGTCAGGTGCTGGCCCAAAGTCAGCCGCGCGCTGCCCCCGTTGGCGAAGCTGCGCAGTCCCAGGAACTGGGGCCAACGGCCGCACCCACAACCGATGTATCGATCAACCAGACTGGCGGCACCATGGGTCCGGATATTGGCGGCATTTCGGTGATGTCGTTGTTCCTGCACGCTGACCCGCTGGTCAAGGGCGTCTTCGCGCTTTTGGTTCTGGCATCGCTGTGGTCATGGACGATTATCATCAACAAGGCGTTGGTATTGCGCCGTCTGCATCGCCGCGGCGACAAGTTTGAAAAAATATTCTGGTCCGGGCTGTCACTCGAAGAGCTTTATCAGCAATTTTCCCAGCGTACCGATCATCCGATGGCGGCGGTCTTTGTATCCGCGCTGCGCGAATGGCGGCGCGCGTTTGAAAATGGCACGCCGCGGGAATCGCGGCTGGTCAGCATCCGTGATCGCATCGACAAGGCGATGAGTGTTACCACCTTGCGCGAGATGGATGGGCTGGAACGTCAACTTGGCTTTCTGGCGACGGTAGGTTCGGTTTCGCCCTTTATCGGTCTGTTCGGCACGGTGTGGGGCATCATGAATTCGTTTTCGGCGATTGCCGCGCGCCATGACACGACGCTGGCCGTGGTCGCACCGGGCATTGCCGAAGCCTTGTTTGCCACGGCCATGGGTCTTTTGGCGGCAATCCCGGCGGTGATTTTTTACAACCGCTTCGTCAACGAGATGGCGCGCTACAACAACCGGCTGAACGGATTTGCCGACGAGTTCTCGGCAATTCTGTCGCGTCAGCTCGATGAAAAGGTGCATTGATGGCCGCTACGCTACAAAGGCGCGATCATCGTCGCCGCCCCATGGCCGAAATCAATGTCACACCGTTCGTCGATGTGATGCTTGTGCTGCTGATCGTGTTCATGGTGGCGGCACCGCTTTTGACCGTGGGTGTGC
Organism: Hyphomicrobiales bacterium; assembly: GCA_040255365.1. Taxonomy (GTDB): domain Bacteria; phylum Pseudomonadota; class Alphaproteobacteria; order Micropepsales; family Micropepsaceae; genus Rhizomicrobium. The sequence continues at coordinate 76,648 of JBDZUY010000010.1, read as the reverse complement.
CGGTGGATTTGCCAAAGACCAAGGCGCAAGCCCTGAGTCAGGATCGCGAGCCGCTTGCGGTGACGGTCAAAAGCGATGGCAAGATCTATCTGCAAAACACGTTGATTGATGAGGGCGGTCTGGTGCCGCGGCTGAAAGCCATCTCTGCCAATGGCTATGATCAGCGTATTTTCGTGCGGGGGGACAAAACGGTGGATTATGGCCGCGTGATGGAAGTCATGGCCCAGATCAGCGCCGCCGGATTCACCCATATCGGGCTCGTTACCGATGTCGCCAAGTCAAAACCAGACCAGAACTAGCATTGCGCGCGTCAGCCATGCTGGCGAGCAGCGCAGCAGGGTCGCGTGGATCGGCTCGCTGTTGCTGCATGGCGCAATTGTGGCTGGTGCGATGTTCACCTGGACGCACCGGCTCGACATTGCCGATCAAAGTCCGCCTGTGGTGCCGGTCGAACTGGTCACGATTGGTGAGAAGACCAATATCCAGGCGCAGGTAAAAGAACAGCCCAAAATCGAACCGGACGAACAGATCGCCACTGTTGCACCAAATAATCTTGATGCTCCGGATTTGCCCCCTCCGCCGACCGAGGAAGCTGCGCCTGCGCCGCCGGAAACCGCGCCCTCGGAGCCGGAAATCCAGAAAAAGCCAGAGCCGGCTACACCCAAGCTGAAGCCCAGGGAAAAGCCGAAACCAGAGGCCAAGAAAAAAGAGTTCGATGTCAACAACGTGCTGGCGTTGCTGAACAAAGTTGCACCTGCGCCGCACAATGCAAACGCCAAAAAAGGTGCGCGTACGATCAAGGGGATCGGTGATCAAAACGCGATGACGATGGATCTGGTCGATGCCTTGCGCAATGAAATTTCACAATGCTGGAATGCTCCCGTGGCGGCGCCCAACCCGGAAGATTTGATCGTAACGCTAAGAGTTTTTCTGAATCCGGACGGTTCGGTCGCACAGCCGCCACAATTGACAGGAAACTCTGCGTCTGGCGATCCGTTTATGCGGGCAGCCGCCGACGCAGCCAAGCGCGCGATCTATGTTTGTGCGCCATTCAAGCTGCCGGCGGACCGGTATTCGGTATGGCGCGATATTTCGGTCACGTTCGACCCCAGAAAAATGGCCGGGCAGTGAGTTTATTGGTGTCGTTGAATTTTTGGTGACGGTGAGGAGAGGTTCTTGATGAAAGTTTTTTGGCAGGCCCGCATTTTCAGCGCAGTTTCAGCGGCGTTGTTTCTTGCCATCGCCTTTACCGCGCCAGCCCATGCGGAATTGCAAGTCAATGTTGATCAGGGCGTCACCCAGCCTCTACCCATAGCAATTCCTGATTTTTTAAACGCGCAGACCGATTCCACCGTAGGTTCCAACATCGCATCTGTTGTGCGCGCCGATCTTGATCGCTCTGGAATTTTTCGTCCCCTCGATCCCAAGTCTTTTGTTGAGCAAATCAAAGACATCAATGTGCCCCCCCGGTTTGGTGATTGGCGGGTTATCAATGCGCAAGGGCTGGTAACCGGTCAGGTGGTTGCACAACCGGACGGACGGCTGCGTGTCGATTTTCGTCTTTGGGATGTGTATGGCGAAACTCAGATGCTGGGGCTGCAATATTTCACAACGCCGGAAAATTGGCGCCGTGTCGCGCATCTGATTTCTGACGCCATCTATCAGCGCATCACAGGTGAGAAAGGGTATTTCGATACCCGCATCGTGTTTATTTCAGAAAGTGGACCGGCCTTGCACCGGGTTAAGCGTTTGGCGGTGATGGACGAAGATGGCGCCAACCCGATCTTTCTGACGCATGGCGATTACCTGGTGCTGACGCCGCGCTTTAATCCTACTGCGCAGATGATTGCCTATATGTCCTATATCTCGCGCAAACCGCGCGTGTATCTGTTCGACCTGGAAAGCGGACGCCAGGAAATGCTCGGCAATTTCCCGAACATGACCTTCAGCCCGCGCTTTTCGCCGGACGGCAACAAAGTGGTTATGAGCTTGGAACAGAACGGTAATTCCGACATTTACGTGATGGATTTGCGCACCCGTGCGACGACGCGGCTAACGTCTGATCCGAATATCGATACCTCGCCAAGCTACTCGCCGGACGGAAAGCAAATTGCGTTTGAATCGGACCGCGGCGGCTCGCAACAGATTTATGTGATGAACGCAGATGGTTCCAACCCGCACCGCATCAGTTTCGGTGACGGCCGGCATGGAACACCGGTCTGGAGTCCGCGTGGTGATCTGATTGCCTTCACCAAACAGGCCAAGGGGATTTTCCGGATAGGCGTTATGCGCCCTGACGGTTCGGGTGAACGCATTATTACGACGGGCTGGGAAGACGAAGGCCCAACTTGGGCACCAAATGGCCGGGTTTTGATGTTTACACGAACTGAACGTGGCGGACGCGGGTCGCATATTTATTCCGTGGATGTCACAGGACGGAACGAAAGACGCGTTAATACCCCCGGCAATGCCTCGGATCCGGCTTGGTCACCCTTGATCCAGTAAGAGGCAATTTCTAGTATATTGGTGGCGTTTTGAGGGAAACAGAAAGTCTTTTGGAACGCTTGGCCAGCAGTGCGCATTATCGTATTTACGCGCCCCCCTTGCGCACTCGGGGTCGCAATTTTGTGGAGTCAGCTTCCCATGATGCAATATTCAACAGGTGTTAAACTTGCCGCGATGGCGGCGCTTATCTTTGTGGCCGGTTGCGCAAGCAAACCGAAGCCAGCCGAAGCACCGCCCGGCCCGGCGGCAGAAACACAATCGAACATCGTGCCCGGTAGTGCCGAAGATTTGCGGGTCAATGTCGGCGATACCGTACACTTCGCATATGACTCGTATGCGATTGAATCCAATGACCGGCTGACACTTCAGCGTCAGGCGGCATGGCTGCAAAAATATCCGTCCATTCGCGTCACCATCGAAGGAAACTGTGATGAACGTGGTACACGCGAATACAACCTTGCCCTTGGCGCACGCCGCGCCAATGCGGTGAAGGAATTTCTTGTCAGTCTTGGCGTGTCACCAGCACGTCTGGACACAATTTCGTATGGCAAGGAACGTCCGGTCTGCACGGAATCAACAGATTCCTGCTGGGCACAGAACCGCCGTGGTGTGACGGCGATCACTGGCGGTGCCTCCTCCTGAACGGGCGGGGTTAAATTTTTACGGAAAAGGGTGCCTTCGGGCACCCTTTTTTGTTGGTTGCGTATTATTGTGCCCAATTGCGCAGCCAGCAATTTTTGATAAGCCTCAATTTCGGCTAAGTGTTCGGGCGGGATTGCAGGGACCTGGCGGTCAACGCGAAGCGAAGGATCAAAAACACGATGAACGAAAGTTTGTGCAGTGGGTTGCGAATGAACGCGTTATTCAAAGCGTCTTTGGCACTGGCCCTTCTGGCTGGCGTTTCGAGCGCCAGCGCCGCGCAAGATCCGTCACGGGCTAACACGGACGGCCTTGTGCATCATCTTGATGCAACGCAGGTTCAGGCACGAACGGGCTATGTGCAGGTAGCTGGGCTCTTTGGCGATAGTGAAGCGGATCGCGCGCGTGAGCAGCGCGAACAAAGCCAGGATGCCACGATCTCTATCTTGAACCAGCGTGTCGGCGATCTTGAAGAGACGGTGCGCCGTCTTACCGGCCATATCGAGGAATTGGAACATCGTGTGCGTGAACAGCAAACGCAAACCCAACGCATGCAACGCGATTTCGATTACAAGCTGTGCAAGCTGACTGCCGAGAAAATGGGCGCATCTGATTCCGGTGACGGTGGTATCCCTTGCAACCCAACCGATCAGGGCGGTGTGCAACAGAATTATCCGCAGCAGGGTTTCAACCAGCAGGGCGCTACAATCAGTGGTGCTGCGATGGCGTCAGGTAGTGGGACCAGCGGCGCTGACCGTGTTCAACTTGCCCCACCGCCCGGCAGCTTGGGAACCTTGTCACGCAGCGAAGCGCAGGCCGCGCCGCAGTCATTGGGCGGATCGTCAGCCCAAGCGAGTGATGGTGGGACACGCGCACAATTTGATTCCGCGATGAATTTGCTGGCCAAAGCACAATATGATGAAGCCAGCGGTGCGTTCCGCAATTTCGCTGATACCTATCCGAAAGATGATTTGGCGCCGCAGGCGATCTATTGGGTGGGTGACATCGCCTATGTACAAAAACAATATCCGGAGGCGGCGCGCGCTTTTGCCGAAGAATTGAAGAAATATCCCAAAAGCCCGCGCGCACCGGAAAGCATGTTGAAACTGGGTCAATCGCTGCTTGCGATGAACCAAAAGCAGGAAGGCTGCACCACCCTTGGCGCGCTCCATTCCAAATATCCGCAAGCCTCGAAAAGTGTCCTCTCCCGCGGCAGCGCTGCGCGCAAAGCCGCGTCCTGCCGTTAAAGCCGCGCCTGATCTAACGGCGGCCTTTGCTGCGGCGAATGCGCGGTTGGATATCCCGCAGGTCAAGTGGCCCGGTGCGGTTGCGGTGTCTGGCGGCAGCGACTCGCTAGCCTTGATGCATCTTCTATGTGATTGGGCCAACGCGCGGCACCTCGCCGCGCCCATTGTCTTGTGCGTCGATCATGGGTTGCGTGAGAATTCGGCGGAGGATGCGCGGCGTGTTGTGGGCTGGGCCAAAGCACTTGGCCTTGCGGCGCATGTGCTGCGCTGGAAAGGCGCAAAGCCAAAGGCCGATGTGGAAGCCGCTGCACGGGCCGCGCGCTACCGCCTGATGGGTGATTGGTGCGTGAAGCACAAAATCACGGCGCTTTATGTTGGACATACGCAGGATGATCAGGCCGAGACGTTTTTGCTGCGGCTGGCGCGCGGCAGTGGGCTGGATGGGCTGAGTGCGATGCGTGACGTCGCGCCCCTGCCGCTACCCGGCTATGAGGATGTGTCGGTTGTGCGGCCTTTGCTGGCATTCTCGCGCGACGAATTGAAGGAATTTCTGTCAGAAGGCGGTCACGCATGGCTGGATGACCCGATGAATGATGATCCGGGATTTGCCAGGGTTCGCATGCGTCAGGCGTCGCAGACATTGGATGATCTGGGTCTGAGCGCTGCGCGGCTGGCACAGGCGGCCAGCCATCTGGGCCGGGCGCGCGAGGCGTTGGATGCGGCGCGCGACGCGCTTCTGACAGAGGCTACCCGGTTCGAGGACGGCCGGGTTTTGCTCAATGCCGCCGTTTTGGTGGCCGCGCCCCATGAAATCAGCCTGCGGGCCTTGGCAGAAATCCTGGGGCACCTGTCTGGTGCGCCCTACAGGCCCCGGTTTGAGCGGCTGGAGCGGTTGTTTGTAGCTATTTGCGCCGGAAAGCTGGGCGGTGGCCGCACATTGCAGGGATGCCGTATCGCCCCGGCTCCGAAACGGTTTGCGGTCTTTGGTCCTGCGACATTGCAGATCACGCCAGAGGCTGGAACCAAAGTGCATCAGACCCCATCTAAGAATGGCAAATTACCCGGCCGGAACGTGAAATAGCTGGCCCACGCGATTAACCGCGTCACTTAAGCGGTTTTGAACTGCGTGTTTGCCCATTCGGGTGAATTTTTTTAACGTTTTACTGGCTGGCAACACGCTATGTTAGACCTTATCTAGAGTGAGCCAGGTTTGGGCGGTGCGCGCCCCTATTGGCGTCCGCATGAAAGGAATGCCGTGAGCAATCTTCGTAATCTTGTGCTTTGGATCATCATCGCCCTGTTGCTGGTGGCGTTGTTCAATCTGTTCCAGGGCACCGGCAATCATCCCAATGCCGCGGCTATCAGTTTCAGTGATTTCAATCAGCAGGTGACGCAAGGCGCTGTGAAGTCGGTGACGATTCAGGGCAATCAGGTCAAAGGTCAGCTTTCCAACGGCCAGGCCTTCACGACCTATACGCCCGATGATCCCGGCCTTGTTCAGCGCATGCTCAAGAACAATGTCGCCATCAATGTGCAGCCCGCCGATGACGGGATGCCGTCGCTGCTCGGAATTTTCCTGAATGCGTTGCCGATGTTGCTTCTGATCGGCGTGTGGATTTTCTTCATGCGCCAACTACAAGGCGGCGGTGGCAAGGCGATGGGCTTTGGAAAATCACGCGCCAAGCTGCTCACTGAACGTTCTGGCCGTGTCACCTTTGAAGATGTTGCCGGCGTCGATGAAGCCAAGGAAGAATTGAAAGAGATCGTGGATTTCCTGCGCGACCCGCAGAAGTTCCAGCGGCTGGGCGGGCGCATTCCCAAGGGTGTGTTGCTTGTTGGCCCGCCGGGCACCGGTAAAACGCTGCTTGCGCGCTCTATCGCGGGCGAAGCCAATGTGCCGTTCTTCACGATTTCAGGTTCTGATTTTGTAGAAATGTTTGTCGGTGTTGGTGCAAGCCGCGTGCGCGATATGTTTGAGCAGGCGAAAAAGAACGCGCCCTGCATTGTGTTCATCGATGAAATTGATGCGGTTGGCCGTCATCGTGGCGCCGGTCTGGGTGGTGGCAATGATGAACGTGAGCAAACGCTGAACCAATTGCTGGTCGAGATGGATGGGTTCGAGGCGAATGAAGGCGTGATCCTGATCGCCGCCACCAACCGGCCGGATGTGTTGGACCCCGCGCTGCTGCGCCCAGGCCGTTTCGATCGTCATGTCGTTGTGCCCAATCCCGATCTGTCGGGCCGCGAAAAAATTCTGCGCGTGCATTTGCGCAAAGTGCCGCTTGGCCCCGATGTTGATCCGCGTGTGATTGCGCGTGGCACGCCGGGCTTTTCTGGTGCTGACCTGGCCAATTTGATCAATGAGGCCGCGCTTTTGGCCGCACGCCGCGGCAAGCGCGTCGTCATGATGAGCGAGCTGGAAGACGCCAAGGACAAAGTCATGATGGGTGCTGAGCGCCGGTCCATGGTGATGTCTGACGACGAGAAAAAACTCACGGCCTATCACGAAGGCGGCCATGCACTTGTTGCGTTGCATGTCATTGGTTCTGATCCCATTCACAAGGCCACGATCATTCCGCGTGGCCGGGCGTTGGGTATGGTGATGCGTCTGCCCGAACGTGATGCGCTTTCGGTCACACGTCAGAAGATGCTGGCCGATTTGTGCGTGGCCTTTGGTGGGCGCATTGCCGAAGAAATCATCTTTGGCCATGACAAGGTGACCACTGGTGCTGTCAGCGATTTCGAACAGGCGACGCGTATGGCTCGTGCCATGGTGATGCGTTACGGCATGTCCGATGCGTTGGGCCCGATTGCTTATGGCGAAAATCAGGAGGAAGTCTTCCTTGGCCATTCGGTGTCACGCCAGCAGAATATCTCCGAAGCAACGGCACAAAAAATCGACTCTGAAATTCGCAAGATCGTTGACGAGACGTACAGCCGCGCCGAGGCGATCCTGAAAGAGCATGAAGATGATCTGCATACTCTCGCCAATGGGCTCCTCGAATACGAAACACTGTCGGGCGACGAGATCATTGCATTGCTGAAAGGCATTCCGCCGGTACGCACCCCGTTTGAAGAACCGGAACCAACGCGTGGGTCTGGCCCCTCTGTACCGCAAGCGGGAAGGCCGCGTGGATCGGGCATTGGTCCGGTGTCACCGGAGCCCCAGCTGGGACATTAAGCGGTGTCTTCGAAGCCGGTGGTGTTCGGAATTTTGAACATCACCGAGGATTCGTTTTCGGATGGCGGGCGTTATCTTGCGCCCGCTGCGGCGCAGGATCATGCGCGCGCGATGATGCGTGACGGTGCTGATGTCATAGACATTGGCGCGGCCTCTTCAAATCCCGACGCGAAGGCGGTCGCGCCTGATATGGAAATCGCGCGCTTGGCGCCGGTCGTCGCCGCGCTTCAGGCCAGGCACACGCCCGTTTCAATCGACAGCTTTTCGGGCGCGGTGCAACGCTGGGCGCTGACTCAAAATGTGGACTATCTGAACGACATACAAGGTTTCTCTGATCCGGCAATCTATCGTGATCTGGCGAACAGCCAATCCAAGCTGATCGTGATGCATTCGGTACAGGGCCGCGGCCGCGCCACACGGGTTGAAATTTCACCCTCGGAAATCTTTGGGCGTTCACAAAAATTCTTTAAAGATCGCATTGGTGCCCTGACTGGGGCAGGGATAGCGCGGGACCGGTTGATCCTTGATCCCGGCATGGGCTTTTTCCTGGGCAGCAATGCGGATGCATCTTTCGAAATGTTGCGCCGCATTTGTGATCTGAAGGATTGCTTTGGTCAGCCGGTCCTGATTTCTGTTTCGCGTAAATCTTTCTTGCGGAAAATTACAGGCCGCATGCCAGGTCAGGCAGGGGCAGCGACCTTGGCAGCCGAGCTTTTCGCCACTTTACAAGGTGCGGATATGCTGCGCACGCACGATCCGGCAAGCCTAACCGACGCCTTTAAAGTCTGGCAGCGGCTGGACAAATTAACGCCGTCGCCATAAGACCCTCCCGCTACCCGCATTTGTAAGCTAAGGTTTTGTTATGCTTGAGCGTTACGTTCGTTCGTTTGGCGCGAAGGCCACTGGGGGCGGCACATTATGACACGCAAATTGTTCGGCACCGACGGTATTCGCGGGCCAGCAAACAGCTTTCCGATGACCCCGGAAATTGCGATGCGGGTAGGCATGGCGGCCGGCCGGTTGTTCACGCATGGCGATTATCGCCATCGCGTCGTGATTGGCAAAGACACACGGCTCTCTGGATATATGATTGAACCGGCACTGGTTGCGGGCTTCACGGCCGTGGGCATGGATGTATTTCAATTTGGCCCGTTGCCGACGCCGGCCGTGGCTATGCTTGTGCGCAGTCTGCGTGCCGATCTTGGCGTGATGATCTCTGCGTCACACAATCCTTTCACGGATAATGGCATCAAGCTTTTTGGCCCCAACGGACACAAACTGAGTGATGAACGTGAGCAGGAAATTGAAGCATTGATGGCGAATGGTCTGGAAAAAGGACTTGTGCCACCGGCAAAGCTGGGGCGCGCCAAACGTGTGGATGACAGTCAGGCCCGTTACATCGAATTTGCCAAACGCACATTTCCCAAGCGTTTGCGGCTTGATGGTATGCGTATCGTGATCGATTGCGCCAATGGTGCGGCCTACAAGGTTGCACCTGCCGTGTTGTGGGAACTGGGCGCAGAAGTGTTTCCCATCGGCGTATCGCCAGATGGCTTCAACATCAATTCCAATTGCGGTTCGACCGCGCCCGAAGCCATGAGCGCCAAGGTGCGTGAGATGCGCGCCGATTTTGGGATTGCGCTGGATGGTGATGCCGATCGCGTGGTGATGGCTGACGAACATGGCCGCATTATTGATGGCGATCAGATATTGGGTTTGATCGCACGGTCCTGGTCACAAACGGGTCATTTGAAGGGCAATGGTGTCGTTGGTACGGTCATGTCGAATATGGGGCTGGAACGGTTTTTGCGCGCCAGCCAGATGACCCTTGGCCGTGCCAAAGTTGGTGATCGCTATGTGATCGAAATGATGCGCAGCGGCGATTTCAATGTCGGCGGCGAACAATCAGGTCATATTGTGTTGAGTGATTTTTCAACCACGGGTGATGGGTTGATTGCGGCTTTGCAGGTCTTGGCCGTGCTGGCGCAAGAAGGCAAGCCTGCAAGCGAAGCGGCTCATGTTTTTGAACCCATGCCGCAAATTCTACAGAATGTGCGCTATCGCGCTGGTGGTGCGCCGCTTGAGGATGCGCGTGTGGCTACTACACTCAAGGATTGCGAAGCCCGGTTAAACGGTTCGGGCCGGATTGTCGTTCGCGCATCCGGTACAGAGCCGGTTATTCGCGTGATGGCCGAAGGCGATGATGAGATCATGGTGCGCGCGGTTGTGCGCGATCTGGTCGCCACGATCGAGGAAGTCGCTGCTTGACGGCAAAACCGCCACGTCTTCTGATCGTTGCAGGCTCGGATTCCAGCGGTGGTGCGGGCATACAGGCCGACATCAAAACCGCAACGGCGTTCGGTGTTTACGCGATGAGCGCTGTCACGTCAGTGACAGTGCAAGACACAACGCGCGTACACGCGGTTCATGCCATTCCAACAGTTTTGGTGCGTCGTCAGATCGAGGTTTGCCTGAAAGATATCGGCGCCGATGCGATCAAGATCGGCATGTTGGGCAGCCCGGCGCTGGTTAAGGCCGTGGCGGAAACGCTGGCCAAACACGCCAAGAATATTCCGATCGTGCTCGATCCGGTGATGGTGGCGACCAGCGGCAGCAAGTTGGTGCCGGAAAATGCGGTGGCTGCGATCAAGAAATATCTTGTGCCGTTGGCGACTGTTGTAACCCCCAACATTCCCGAAACACGCAAGCTGGTTGGTATGCGCGGCAGCGGCAGCAAGGATGCCGAACGCGCCGCGCGAAAATTGATGGCACTGGGCGCGAAGGCTGTGTTGATCAAGGGCGGGCACGCCACGCGCGCCACGATTGATGACGTGCTGGTATGGGAACGCGGCGTCGAAATTTACGCCTTCCCTCGGCTGAAAACACGCAACACACATGGCACGGGCTGCACCCTGGCCAGCGCCATTGCCAGCGGTCTGGCCCACGGGTTATCGCTGCCGCTGGCCACCAGCCGGGCGCGCACATATGTGCAGGCCGCGATTTTATCGGCACCCGGTTTTGGCAAGGGACACGGTCCGCTCAATCATATGACTGAAGACGCTTAGGCCAGTACTTTATTCAGCCGCCCGCGGATGATGGCTTCAGCTTCGTTGATGATGCGCTCCACCAAATCCTTGCAACTTGGGATGTCGTGGATAAGACCTTGCGTCTGTCCGGCTGACCAGATGCCGTAATCGGTATCGCCCGTGTCATAAACAACACCGCCGCGCGTGCCAGCCACCAGATCTTTTACATCTTCAAATTTGGCGCCGCCGCGTTTTTCGATGGCGACCACTTCCTGGCTGATCTTGTTTTTCGCCACGCGCGAAGAATTGTGCATCGTGCGAAAGATCATGTCGGTGCCGCGCTCGTCATTATCGACGATGGCTTGCTTCACATTTTCATGGATGGGCGCTTCGATTGTTGCCATGAAACGCGTACCCATATTCGCGCCTTCACAGCCCAGCGCCAGCGCCGCCACCAGACCACGCGCATCGGCCATGCCGCCGCTGGCGATGACCGGAATTTTCAATTTCGCGGTTGTCACGGGGAACAGTACAAGCCCGCCAATGTCTTCTTCGCCCGGATGACCAGCGCATTCAAACCCATCGATGGAAACGCAATCCACGCCAATGCTCTCGGCCTTTACGGCGTGGCGTGCGGTCACGCATTTGTGGATCACCTTGATCCCGGCTTCTTTGAAGGCGGGCAGATGGGGTTGCGGATTGTTGCCCGCGGTTTCCACAATCTTGACGCCGCTTTCGATAATCACCTGACGGTATTCGTCATACGGAATGGGGTTGATCGACGGCAGGATGGTCAGGTTCACACCGAACGGTTTGTCGGTCAGATCGCGGGTTTTCTTGATCTCTGCCATCAGCTTTTCCGGCGAGCCCGGCGTCAGTGCGGTGACAAAGCCAAGTGCACCGGCATTGGCCACCGCGGCGATCAGCTCGGCCTTGCCGACACGGGTCATGCCGCCGCATGTGATCGGGACTTCGACACCAAACATTTCGGTGAAGCGGGTTTTAATCATGGGCTGGTTCCTTGCTGAATATCTGCTCGCCCCATGGTGAAAGCATTGGCGCGCTCAGTGCAAGAGGCGGCGCGTCCTTGACGCAGCGTTTCAGCGGTCCAGAAAGGGGTCGTGCACCAGGATCGTGTCTTCGCGCTCCGGGCTGGTGGAGAGCAGGGCGACTGGCGCGCCAATAAGCTCCTCGACCCGGCGTACATATTTCACCGCTTCGGCCGGAAGCTCGGCCCAGCTGCGCGCGCCCTTGGTGGATTCGTTCCAGCCTGCGATGGTTTCATACACCGGCTTGCAGCGTGCCTGCTCGTTGGCATCGGCGGGCAGATAGTCGATGGTTTTTCCGTCCAGTTCGTATGCGACGCACAGCTTGATTTCTTCAAAGCCGTCCAGAACATCTAGCTTGGTCAGCGCAATGCCGTCCACGCCGCCGGTAATCATCGTCTGCTTTACCAGCACGGAATCGAACCAGCCGCAGCGCCGTTTGCGCCCCGTGACAGTGCCAAATTCGGCACCGCGTGTTCCCAGTTTTTCACCGGTATCGTCTTTCAGTTCGGTGGGGAAGGGGCCTTCGCCAACGCGTGTGGTATAAGCCTTCACAATGCCCAGCACATAGCCGATATCACGCGGGCCAACGCCGGAACCGGCCGCAGCTTGCCCCGCCACCGTGTTGGACGAGGTGACATAGGGATAGGTGCCGTGATCGATATCGAGTAGCACAGCCTGCGCACCTTCAAACAGAATGCGCTGGCCTGTGCGGCGCGCTTCATCCAGCCTGCGCCAGGAAGAACCCGCAAAGGGCAGGATTTTTGGCGCGATTTCCGTAATCTCGGCGAGCAGCTTTTTCTCGCAAATTTCTTCGGCGCCGACGCCGCGGCGCAGCGCATTGTGATGCGCCAGCAGCCGGTCAATCTTGTCCGGCAGCGTAGCCATGTCTTTCAGATCGATGACGCGCAATGCGCGGCGGCCGACTTTGTCTTCATAGGCCGGGCCAATGCCGCGCTTGGTCGTGCCCAGCGCATGCAACGCGTTGGAGGTTTCTCGCGCCACGTCCAGTTCGCGATGTAGCGGCAGGATCAACGCGGCGTTCTCGGCCAGCACCAGACTGTCTGGCGTGATCGAAACACCTTGTGCTTTCAGCTTTTCGATTTCGGCGATGAAGGCCCACGGATCTACGACAACACCATTGCCGATAATGGCAAGCTTGCCTTCGCGCACAACACCGGACGGCAGCAATGACAATTTGTAGGTAACGCCATCAATGACCAACGTGTGCCCAGCATTGTGGCCGCCCTGAAAACGCACCACGACATCGGCACGCGCCGACAGCCAATCCACAATCTTGCCTTTGCCTTCGTCGCCCCATTGAGCGCCGATCACGGCCACATTCGCCATTCTACCGTACCCGGATTATGTGACGCCCATCAGCGGCATCGCCAGGGCACGGTGACGACTTATAGCCTTATTGGGGCAGCAATGTCAGGGCCCATTTTCGGAAGCTAAAAGTTCAGTTCGCGTGCCAGTTTCACCAGCGGCAGCTTGTTAATCTGGGCCAGCACCTTGTCGTCCAGATCGCCATCCACTTCGATCAGCGCAATTGCATCCGCTCCGGCCTTTTCGCGGCCCAGATTGAAATTGGCGATGTTCACGCCCGTCTCGCCCAGCAAAGTGCCAAGCCTTCCGATAAAGCCGGGTTTGTCTTCGTTGACGACATAGAGCATGTGCGGCGCAAATTCAGCGTCCAGATTGATGTCTTTCACCTGAATCAGGCGGGGCCGTCCATCGGAAAACACGGTGCCCGCGACGCGGCGCGTGGTGCCGTCATTCAGGGTCGCAGTGACCTTGATATAGCCCTCATAAATACCCTGCTGGTCACGGCGCGTCTCGCTGATTTTAATGCCGCGTTCTTTGGCGATGATCGGGGCGTTGACCATATTCACTTCGGCCAATGCCGGTTTCAGCAGGCCGGACAGCGCGGCCTGTGTCAGCGCGCGCTGGTTCAGTTCGGCGGCCGTGCCTTCATAAAGAATTTCAACAGATTCCATGCTGCTCTCGACCAACTGGCCAACAAACGCGCCCAGTTTTTCCGAAAGCACAATCCACGGCTTGACCTGTTGTGCTTCGCTGGCGGAAATCGACGGCATGTTGAGCGCATTGGTAATCGCGCCGGTCAAAAGGTAATCCGCGATTTGTTCTGCGACCTGTATGGCGACGTTTTCCTGCGCTTCCGATGTGGAGGCGCCAAGATGCGGCGTTGCCACCACTTTTTCATTGCCGAACAGCATGTTCGATTTGGCGGGCTCTTCTTCAAACACATCCAGTGCCGCGCCTGCCACGTGGCCCGCATCCAGCGCTACTTTCAACGCACCTTCATCGACCAGTCCGCCGCGCGCGCAATTGATGATGCGCACACCCTTTTTCATTTTGTTGATCGCATCGGCGGAAATAATGCCGCGTGTCTCGTTGGTCAGCGGCGTGTGCAGGGTGATGAAATCGGCGCGCGCCAAAAGTTCGTCCAGCTCCACCTTTTCGATGCCCAGATCGGCGGCCCGTTCCGGCGAAAGGTAGGGATCGAATGCGGCGACACGCATTTTCAAACCCTTGGCGCGGTCGGCGACAATAGAACCAATATTGCCCGCACCGATCAGGCCAAGCGTTTTGCCGTAAAGCTCCACACCCATGAACCGGCTCTTTTCCCATTTGCCAGCCTGCGTGGATGTGTTGGCAGCCGGAATATCGCGCGCCAGCGCCATCATCAGTGCAATGGCGTGTTCGGCGGTGGTGATGGAATTGCCGAACGGTGTGTTCATCACGATCACACCTGCAGCCGTGGCGGCGGGAATATCGACATTGTCGACGCCGATACCGGCGCGGCCAACCACTTTCAAATGCTTTGCGGCCTTCACGACATCTGCCGTGATCTTGGTCGCCGAACGAATGGCAATGCCGTCATATTGATCGACACAGGCGAGCAATTCTTCCTTGCTCATACCGGGTTTGAAATCGGCCTCGACACCGCGTTCCTTGAAAATGGCGATGGCGGCGGGCGAAAGTTTGTCGGCAATTAAAACTTTGGGCATTTCATTGGCTCCTTTTCCTTCCCACCTTGGCGAGGGAAGGTGGCGCACATGCGCCGGAAGGTGGTGGTGGCGATTGTTCAGCCTTGCTTGATCTGGCTCCAGGCCCAATCGAGCCATGGCATCAGGGCTTGAAGATCGTTTGTTTCCACGGTTGCGCCGCACCAGATGCGTAAACCCGGCGGCGCGCTGCGATAGGACGCAATGTCGTACGCAACGCCTTCGGCTTCAAGCAGCGTGGCGATCTTCTTTGCCGCCGCGGCTTTGGCGTCATCGTCCAGCTTGGAGAACCACGGATCGGTAATTTTCAGGCAGACCGATGTGTTGGAACGCACTGCCGTGTCTTCGGCCAGAAAATCCAGCCAATCAGATTTTTGCACAAATGCGTCGATCACGGCGGCGTTGTTATCTGCGCGTGCGATCAGGCCTTTCAGCCCGCCCACGCTGGCCGCCCATATCAGCGCGTCAAGATAATCTTCAACCGCCAGCATGGACGGCGTGTTGATCGTCTCGCCAACAAAAATGCCTTCATTGATTTTACCGCCTTTGGTCATGCGGAAAATTTTTGGCAATGGGCGGTCGGGTGTGAATGTTTCCAGCCGTTCCACGGCGCGCGGAGACAGGATCAGCATGCCGTGCGCAGCCTCACCGCCCAGCACCTTTTGCCAAGAGAATGTCGTGACATCGAGCTTGGCCCACGGCAAATCCATCGCAAACGCGGCGCTGGTCGCATCGCAAAAGGTCAGGCCTTCGCGATCATCAGAAATCCAGTCGCCATTGGGCACGCGCACGCCACTGGTCGTGCCGTTCCACAAAAACACAGTGTCGTGTTTGGGATTGGCCTTTGCCAAATCAGGCAGCGCGCCGTAACCGGCTTTGATGATGTTCGCGTCTTTCAGCTTGAGCTGTTTCACCACATCGGTAACCCAGTCTTCGCCAAAACTTTCCCACGCAAAACAATCGACGGGCCTTGTCCCCAGCATCGACCACAGCGCCATTTCCACGGCGCCGGTATCGGATGCCGGTACAATGCCGATGCGATAATCGGACGGCACGCCAAGAATGGCGCGCGTGCGTTCTATCGCGTCTTTCAATTTGGCTTTGCTAGGTTTGGAGCGGTGCGAACGGCCAACAAGGGCGGCGTTCAGGGCTTCGACAGTCCAGCCCGGGCGCTTTGCGCATGGTCCAGACGAAAAAAAAGGCCGTGCAGGGCGCACGGCCGGAACGGTTCCGGTCATATCAATCATTCCTTTCAGAATGAAGCGCCCCGTTGGGGGGGCGTGGCCCGCGTTCTATGTAGGAGCGCGCCGCTTGGCAGTCAACAGCGTGCGCAAAAAACTGTCTGCGGCGTTTGCGCGCCCGATACTTACAGTGCGATTTCGCCAACCATATAAAGCGCGCATGGCCCGGACAGAATGATGCGCTCGCTGGCGTCGGTGCACGTCACATCTCCGCCGCGCGGACTTACCTGCCGCGCATGTAGCGTGGTTTTCTCCAGCCGCCGCGCCCAATAGGGCGTTAACGCGCAATGTGCGGACCCGGTTACCGGGTCTTCGGGCACGCCCTTGTCCGGCGCGAAGAAGCGCGAAATGAAATCAAGATCGCCATCACCGGGCGCGGTGGCGATGAAACCCCATTGCCCGGCTTTGCGCAGAACCCGCGCAATGTCGCCCGACCCTTCCAGGGCGCGTATTGTTTTGGGATCGTTCCACACACCCATCAAATACCGGCCGATCAAAATTTCACTCGGTGGCGGAACGCCCAGCGCTTCGGCGATCAGGATCTCGAATTCTTTGGCTTGTGCAAACGGCAAAACCGGGTCGGCGGGCAGCGACATGCTGTGCCGCCCGTCATGGCCACGCTCGACGCTCAATGTTCCAGACCGGGTTTCGAACGCAACCGATTTCAAATCAGGTTCAAGGCTATCGAAAATCAGCCACGCGCTGGCCAGCGTCGCATGACCGCAAAGGTCAACTTCGGCGGCGGGGGTAAACCAGCGCAAATCATATTTTCCGGGTGCCGTTTTTACGAAGAAGGCAGTTTCCGCCAGATTGTTCTCGTTGGCGATTTTTTGCATCAGCTCCGCATCAAGCCATGCTTCCAGCGGCACGATCGCCGCCGGGTTGCCCTCCAGCGGCTCGCTTGCAAACGCATCTATCTGCCAAAGTTTCAGGGGCAATTTGCGTATCAACCAGCTGTGTCTGCCATTTGGCTGCGCTTTTGGGATAGCGCGTTCTTCATCGCTTTTTGCAGCTTTTCAAAGGCGCGCACTTCGATCTGGCGTACCCGTTCTCTGGAGACATCGTATTTCTGCGAAAGCTCTTCCAGGGTTAATGGATTTTCGCTCAAGCGGCGTGCCTCAATGATGCTGCGTTCGCGCGCAGTCAACTCGCCCAATGCTTCAGCCAAAAGTTCGCGGCGCTCGTCCAACTCTTCAGAATTGGCAAGCATGGTTTCCTGATCCAGCCCGTCATCGGCCAGCCAGTCCTGCCATTCGGATTCGGAATCGGCGCGCATCGGCGCGTTGAGCGAGGAATCAGGCCCCGAAAGCCGGCGGTTCATATTGACCACTTCGGTTTCCGAAACACCCAGCTTGGTCGCGATCTCGGTGACGTGTTCGGGGTGCATGTCGCCATCTTCAATGGCGTCGATCTTGTTCTTGGCTTTGCGCAAATTGAAAAACAATTTCTTCTGCGCCGCCGTCGTGCCCATTTTTACCAGGCTCCATGACCGCAGGATGTATTCCTGTATCGCGGCGCGAATCCACCACATCGCATAGGTGGCCAGGCGAAACCCCTTGTCCGGTTCGAACCGTTTGACCGCCTGCATCAGGCCGACATTGCCCTCCGACACGATTTCGGACACGGGCAGGCCATAGCCGCGATAGCCCATCGCAATTTTGGCAACAAGGCGCAAATGGCTGGTCACGAGCTGACGCGCGGCCTCGGAATCCTCATGCTCTTTCCAGCGTTTGGCGAGCATGTACTCCTCTTCCGGCTCCAGAAGCGGAAACTTCCGGATTTCGGTCAGATAGCGGGAGAGCCCGCCATCACTATTGAGCGACGGCAAACCGCGGCTGCTCATGGCACTTACCCCTTACTGGGCTCACCGCGGGCCAAGTCCCACGGCAAACCTGAAATTTATTGGCCGGATTATACCCTGGCCAGTGTTCGGGTTGGATAAGTGTTAACAGAAAAACGCCCCAACCGGACATTATCACTTAGTCACGATTGGCCATTTGGCAAGGCGCGCAAGGCCCCCAAAAGGGCGGATAAATCCGCCGGTAACGCTGATTCAAAATGCAAAGGCCGGTCCAGCCCCGGATGATGGAAGCCCAGAACCGCAGCATGCAGCGCCTGACGGGGAAAATTGGCGGCAGCAGCAAAAGCCCGTTCTTCCTCAGGGGTTTTGGGCCGGGGAGGCTGGCGCGCCTTGCCATAGGTCGCATCGCCGATCAGCGGATGGCCCAGATGGGTCAGATGCACGCGAATTTGGTGGGTGCGCCCGGTTTCCAGCCGGCATTCCACCAGCGCGGCAATGATCCGTGTGCCGGTGCCAAAGCGTTCCACCACCCGGTAATGGGTGCGGGCGTGTTTACCGCCAGCGCGCACAATCGCCATGCGTTTGCGATCATGCGGGTTGCGGCCGATATCGCCTTCCACCACGCCGCTGCCCAGCCTTGGCGTGCCCCAGACAATGGTGTGATAGACGCGCTCTATCGCATGGGCGGCAAATTGTTTGCCCAGGCTGCGCATGGTGCGTTCGTTCTTGGCGGCGATCAAAAGCCCGCTGGTATCCTTGTCGATGCGGTGCACGATGCCGGGGCGCAATTCGCCGCCGACGCCCTGAAGGCTTTCGCCGCAATGGGCGATCAGCGCATTGACCAAGGTGCCATCCGGGTTGCCCGCGGCGGGGTGCACCACCATGCCGGCCGGTTTGTCGATCACGATCAGATCATCGTCTTCGTAAACCACGTTCAGCGGAATGTTCTGGCCTTGCGGTATTGCGGGCACCGGCGGCGGCACGGCAACGCTGTATTCCTCACCCTGTTTGACCCGTTTATTCGCGTCTCCTATCGTCTCGTTTGCGCGCGAGACTGCGCCGCTTGCGATGAGCCCTTGCACCCGCGCCCGGCTGAACCCGCCCAGCGCGGCGGTCAGGAACACATCAAGCCGCTGGCCTGTTTGCGCTTCATCCACCGCTGCCGTAAGCAGCTGCCCGCTGATAGAGGAATGGTCCGTGTCTGACATCGAAGAAGAGGGCACTGTTTCCGCCGCTGAAAATCAAAGCGGTATCGTATCCCATCGCGCAGCCAAGATGGCGGTGATTATTCTGGGTGCGCTGATTGTGATTGCGCTGGGGCTGGTGGTCTTCGGTATTGCGCGCAATATGAGCGGGTCTTCCACATCCGCCGCAACAGTCGCGACCGAAAAACCCGCTATTCTTACACTTGCCCCCGGCGCCACGATCAAGCGCTTGGATGTGCAGGACAATCGTGTGGTGCTGCAGGTGCAGACGGCGGGCGGCGTAGAGGTTGACATCATCGATACACAAACTGGCAGGTTGATCGCCAAAATCCGCCCAGCGCCACAAAATCCCTGAGACGCGTATGATCGAACGGGTCATCATTCCTGCGGATTTGCGTGAGGCGATACTGGGTCAGGCGCGCCATGCCGCCCCGCGTGAAGCCTGTGGTCTGCTGGAAGGGACGCGCGACGGCGATGTGGTGCGTATCAACGCGGTGCATTCTGCGCGCAATGTGGCCAAGGCCGATGATGCTTTTGAAATTGATCCGGCTGAGCAATTTCGCCTGATGCACGCCTTGCGCGACACGCCGCGCAGCATTGTTGGCTGTTACCATTCGCACCCCAATGGCAGGGCTGAGCCGTCTGAACGCGACCGCGCGGGCATCAGCGAAGCGGATTTTATCTGGCTGATCGCGGCGGTGAGCGAGGGAAGCGAAGAATTGCGCGGCTTTGTGGCGGGACCGGATGGGTTTTCGCCCGCTGCGCTGGCGGAATAGCGGCCAAAATTCTTATGCGCCTGTTGGGAGCCAAACCCGATCTTGCCGGGAGCCTGCGGCGGACGCTATAAGCGCCGTTCCGCCAGATGCTCCCATCGTCTAGCGGTTAGGACGCGGCCCTCTCAAGGCTGAAACGGGGGTTCGATTCCCCCTGGGAGCGCCATTTCGTCAGCGCAAAAGCCACACGCCCAGACCAACAAGCGCGGCCACGCCAACAGCCAGTCCCGCCAGAATGAAATAAGCGCCGCGGACCATGCCCTTCAGCATCTGTTTGATTTCGGCGCGGTCGTTGACGTTCGGGAACGGCGCGTCAGGCACCGGCACGCCCACAAATGCACAAAGCGGTTCCCAGCCCTGATCGGCGGTATAGATCAAGAGTCTGTCGGCGGGCACCACCGCTTTCACATCTTCGATATGCTGGTTGTAATGGGCGATGGCTTTGGCTGGATCGTCCATCGTGCCCTTGTGCGAGCGTTGCCAGACCAGGCGGCGCGACATGCGCGAAAATTTGCGCCCGAACGGCGTGAAGATTTCCAGCACCTTCGACTGCCACATATTTTCGGTGAAATATATCGTGTCGATCGTGCTTTCGTACCAGGCCTGCGCTCCCTTGGGGTGCAAGGTCAGCAAAACTTTTGCATCCGGATAGGCGATCATCAATTCGCGCCACACAGCGCTGGCCGGGTTATCGACCGCCGCGGTATAGTTTTTGAAAACCTGTTCCCAATCATGCTGTGTTCCGGCGGGGGCATTGGCAACGCGCGCCCAGAAATCCAGATGCGTTTTGTTGGCCGGGTTCTGAAGCACCTCGATCATGTGATAGCAGGGAAAGCCGAGTTGCTTGAGCGCAGTGTAGGTGGACATTGTGCCCGTGCGGCCAAAGCCGGCTCCGATAATTTTCAACGCCATCGTAATCCCCCAAAAACCGGCCGTTTGCCAGTGGGCTAACTCTTCATAGAATGTGTGCGCTGTCACGCGGAATTTCGCGGGACATGATCGCCTGCCTGACCTAACATCGTGCAAACCTTATCTGGGCAAGCGCCATGGCCGTTATTTTCTAATGAGTGATCTGCGCATTACCGCGCCTGCCGCCGCGCGCAATCGCGGGCCCATACTGGAGGTGATGCGCCGCGTATTTCCGCCCGCTGGCAAGGTGCTGGAAATTGCATCCGGCTCCGGCGAACATGCGGTGCATTTTGCCCGCGCCATGCCGGGGCTGTCGTGGCAACCATCTGATCCTGACGGCGATGCGCGCGCCAGCATTGCCGCGTGGACCGCGCACGAAAATCTGGCGAACATTTCTGCGCCGATGAACATTGATGTGCGCGAAGATGTGTGGGGCGTCGAAAATGATGCATCGTTCGACTCTATCACCGCGATCAACATGATCCACATTTCGCCGTGGGAATCGACGCTTGGGCTTTTTGCGGGCGCGGCACGTTTGTTGAAGTCCGGAGGCATCGTGTTTCTCTATGGGCCTTACAAGCGCGGCGGCGCACATACCGCACCCTCCAACGAAGCTTTTGAAGGCTGGCTGAAAGGGCTGGACTCGCGTTATGGCGTGCGCGATCTGGCAGATGTCACGGCGGTAGCCGAAAACAATGGTTTTGCCATGCGCGAAACCATTGCGATGCCGGCCAACAATTTTGTGGTGATCTTCGCTAAAATCTGAACAAGGCCCTTGCTCTTGCGCCAGATCGGGTCCGCGCGCACACTTCATTTCATAAAAATCAATGGTCGGCCCAAAATGTGCTGGAGCTTGATTAAGCGCGCTATGAACGACGCAAAATTTGTTGGACATGATGACCGAACAGAAATTTGAACCGGAACTGGTTGGTTACAAGGCTGTTGGTAAACTCTACAACGCACTGATGACGGGGTTGGTGCTCACTCTTGTCAGTCAGAAAAATGTGGGCGCGGCACGCGATTTTGTGTTCGCACATTTTCGCCGTCAGCATCTGGAAAAATTTTTGCCCGGGCTGAAAAAACTCGGGCTTGATGGGCTGCCCGATGCGGTTGCGTGCGCGCAGTACCATTATTTCTCGAATGCGCTGGGCGGTGTGAAAACTGAATATATGGCCGAGGCGGATAACAAGGCGTGGGTGCGTTATCCGCCGCCGCGCTGGATCTGGCAAGGCACGGCAATTTGCGGTGTGCCGCGCGAAGTGAACGAGGCGATGTTGCATGGCTGGCACGGGCATAATGGCGTGTCGCTTGGCAATCCGCGGCTTGGGTTTGTCTGCACCGGTCAAACGGTGAACGGTGATCCGGGGCTTGAAGGCTATTATTTTGATTATGGCCGCGAGATTGCCCCCGAAGAACGTGTGCGTTTTGCACCCGATGAGCACATGCCGTTGTATGATGCTGCCGCCGCGCCGGTATTGCCGTCCGCTGATTGGCCGCCGGAACGTCTGCAAAAGGTCGAGCGCTCTTACGCAATGGAATATGTGCGCTCGCTTTTGCCTGCCACGCAGGAATTGTTTGGCGCAAGGGAGGGCAGCGCGCTGGTGGCGCGCACTGCAAAGCTGATCGGGTTGCAATTTTACGAAGACACGGCAGCGCTGCTGGGTATCGCACCCGGCGGCGCAGAAAACTTTGCGCGCTATCTGGAAATGCTCGCCGCCGCGCAAGGTGAAAACGTCACGCGAAACGGCACAGAACTATCGCAAACCGGCTGGCGTTTGATGAAGGATGTTACGCTGGCCGATGACGATGCGGCCTTCGCGGCTTGGAATGGTTTGTGGGAAGGTGCGCTTGCCGCGCATGATCGTCACCTGAAACTTCACACATCGCGCAAGGGTGAAAATATCCATTGGCGCATCACAAAGGCCTGATATTATGCTTGATCTACTTCCTATCGCCGAGCAGATTGGCGAACGCCTGAAAGCGCGCGGTGAAACCATTGCGGTCGCGGAATCCTCCAGCGGTGGTTTGATTTCGGCGGCGCTTCTTGGTGTGCCCGGTGCGTCCGCGTTTTATCTCGGCGGCGGTGTGATCTACACCGCACGTGCCGCGCGCTTGCTGGAAATCACGAAAGACGACATGGCGGGGATGCGCTCGTCCAGCGAACCTTATGCGCAATTTCTGGCGGGCCGGGTGCGCGAAAAATTCCGCAGTGATTGGGGCATTTCTGAAACCGGCGCGGCGGGCCCAACCGGCAATCCTTATGGCGATGCGCCGGGCCATACATGCTGTGCGGTTTCGGGGCCGGTAGAGAAATCCCTTACCCTGGAAACGCAGAGTGCGGATCGCGCCGATAACATGCACAAATTTGCCCGGGCCGCTCTGGAATTGCTGCTGCGTGAAATTTCCTGAAAGCGCCTTGCGCGCACCTTTGCCTTGGGCCGACAATCTCTACCACAGGAATTTGGGAGGTTGTGATGGCCACGCGCGTTCAGTCGCACAAGCTGGCGACAGAAGAAAAGCATCTCACCACGGCGCGGATCAAGGTCGCGCCGCTGACCCCGGTTCTTGGCGCCGAGATTGAAGGCGTGGATCTGTCCGAACCACTCGACGATGAAACGTTTGAAGAAGTGCGCGCGGCGTTCACTGCCTATGGCGTACTGGTGTTTCGCAATCAGACACTCTCGAACGAGGATCACAAGCGGTTTGCCCGCATGTTCGGGCGGCTGCATGTGCATCCCTATCATGTGAAATCCGTTGCGCCGGAACACACACAGAAAAGCGCATTTCCCGATCAGGTGTCCGATCCGGAAATTCTGGTTGTAAAAGCCGATCAGGATTCCAAATTTGTTGCCGGTGAAGATTGGCATACCGATGTTACCTGCGATGAAGAACCTCCGATGGGCTCGATGCTGTATGTGACCAAAACGCCGGATATCGGCGGCGGCGATACCTGTTTTGCGTCTACGACGCGCGCTTATGATGCGCTGTCGGTTCCCATGCAGGGGTTTCTGGAAACATTGAGCGCGGTGCATGACGGCGCCAAACCTTATACTGGTGGTTATGGCACGCCAGCGCCGCCGGGCGGCTGGCCCAAAACTGTGCATCCGCTAATTGCGCGCCATCCCGATACCGGCAAAAAAATGATCTTCGTCAATCGCGGGTTTACGACGCGCATCGTTGGTTTGGCGCGCAAGGAAAGCGATGCGTTGCTGGAATTTTTGTGGCGGCATATCGAAAGCAATCCGGCGTTTCAATGCCGCGTGCGCTGGACGCCGAATACGTTGGTGTTTTGGGACAATCGGGTAACGCAGCATCATGCGGTGTGGGATTACTATCCCCATTCGCGCTATGGCCAGCGCGTTTCGATCATTGGTACGCGGCCAACTTTGTAACGTGCGCGTCAGCGTATTCGTCGTGACGCCCAGGCCAGCCAGATCGCGGGCAGCACCATTAGCCCCGCCAGATAGAACGGTGCATCCGGCCCTATTTTGGAAAAACCGAGCCCCAGAATGAACGGGCCAACCACGCGCGCCAGCGCGCCCATCGCATTGTTGAGGCCAAGATATTGGCCCTGATTTTCCCAATCAGCATTGCGTGAAATCACGGCGGCGACATTGGGCCAGGCAATGGATTGTCCAAATGCCGCCAGCGCCAGAAGCGGCACCACGGTAATCGCGCCCCAGCCGAGCGGCTGCAACGCCAAACATATTGTTGTCACCGCCATGCCCACGGCCAGCATCCGCGCCTCACCAAAGCGTTTGGATAAGCGGCCGACCAGAACAATCTGGCAAAACGCGGCAACAATGCCGACAACGGCAAAGGCGGCACCGACCTGACGCGGTCCCCAATCAAAGCGCGCTTGGGTCCACAGTCCAAAGATGGATTCCACGCCGGTAAAGGCGGATCCTGCCAGCAATGTCACCAGCATCAGCCGCAGCATGATCGGTGTATTGAATGCGCGGCCAATCACGTCCCACCGGCTGGGCTGTGCGGTAAAGCGCGCCTCGCGTTTGCGGCTTTCGGTGACAAAGAGAAACAGCCCTATGGCCGACAGTGCCGAAAGCCCGGCACATACGAACAAGGGCGTGCGAAACCCGGCAGGCCCGGAATTGGGATGAGCCAGAAGGCCGCCCAAAGCAGGGCCGACGATAAAGCCGATGTTGAAAGCCGCCCCCAGCAGGGACATGCGGCCCGCGCGATCTTCCTGTGGGGTGACGTCGGCGATGTAGCCCTGAATGACCGAACCATTGCCGCTGGCCAGTCCGCCCAATATGCGCACGAAGAACGCAATATAGACGTTCGGCGCGAACGCCATGGCCAGATAACAGAACAGGTTGCCGCAAACGGTGAAGACCAGCACGGGTTTGCGGCCGATCCGGTCTGAC
Source organism: Hyphomicrobiales bacterium (assembly GCA_040255365.1). Lineage (GTDB taxonomy): Bacteria > Pseudomonadota > Alphaproteobacteria > Micropepsales > Micropepsaceae > Rhizomicrobium. The sequence continues at coordinate 51,658 of JBDZUY010000010.1, read as the reverse complement.
AGGCGACCCCAGAACGGCTCGCCAAAAAACGCGCCGATGGCATAGGCCGAAAACACCATGGCAATTTGCCATGCCGGTGCCGAAAACGATTTGGCATAAAACGGCAACAACGGCACGACGATGCCGAATCCCAGCAAATTGACAAACATCACGCCCAGCAGCGTCATCAGCGCGGCCGGGATGGCAGGCTTGGGTTTTGAACTCAGCGAATCATCTGTCATGTACGGAAATCTTGGGGAAGTGATTTATTATCACCTTGCGGTGGAGGCAATTGCCATGAAGGTTTTATCGGCACTGTTATGCACATTCGTTTGTGTGTGTGCTGTATCGGCCAGCGTGTCCAATGCGCGTGCAGCCGATGCGCCAGACTGGAAAGACAATCCGGCGAATTGGCGAAGCGTCGATCCGGCCAATCTTCTGTTGATTGACGTAGCGTATGGCCGCATTGCGGTGGAGCTGGCGCCGCAATTCGCGCCCCACCATGCCGCGCGGGTGCGTGCGCTGGCCAAGGCACATTTTTATGACGGGCTCTCTTTCTATCGGGTGATTGACGGGTTTGTGGCGCAGGGCGGCATTGGCGAGGCGACGGCGTCCACCGCGGGGCGGCCGATAAGCGCTGATGTGAAAAAGGCGTGGCCGCCGCTGAAGGCCGAATTTACCCGCCCTATCGGGTCTGATGTGCATTTTACACCGCTGGGTTCGCCCGATCTGTTTGCGCCGGAAGTGGGCCATGTTGCTGGGTTTCCCGTGGGCCTTGATCCCAAAGACAAGACGATGTGGATCATCCACTGCCCCGGCACGTTTGCCTTTGCCAGAGACAATGGGGCGAATACTGCCACCACCGAGTTTTATATTGTGATCGGACAGGCCCCGCGGCGGCTGGATCGCAACCTCACCGCCTTTGGCCGGGTCATTGCCGGTATGCAATATGTGCAAAAGCTCAATCGCGGCGACCCAGATGTGGAAAGCGGCGTGATTCAAGACCCCAAGCGGCGCGACAAAATCCTGAAAGCCCGGATTGCCGCGGATTTGCCGGTTGGTGAACAGCCGCATTATCAGGTGATGCGCACCGATACGAAGGCTTTTTCGGACTGGAAGGACCAGCGCAAAAACCCGGCCCCCGGCTTTTATGTGCGTACCCCGCCGGCCATTCTGGATGTCTGCCTGGCCCCGGTTCCGGCCCGTCTGAAGCCGAAAGCGGATTAAAGCTGGGGGGCGTCTGTATGGGAGCGAGCGGCGGATTGCGATTCGCATGCCGTTCCAACTTGCCGCTTATGGCCCAAGCGGCTATGTGTGCCGTCCTTTCCCGGACATTCGGACCTGAAACGCCATGCCTCTGCTCAGATTTATCCCCGAAGCCACCAATATCGATTTCGTCGGCGCGCGCTATATCGCCTTCGCTTTTGATGGCCTTTTGCTCCTGGCCGCCATCGCCTCCATCATGTTTCATGGCTTCAATCTGGGCATCGATTTCACCGGTGGCGTGCTTTTGGAGGTAAAGGCCGAGCAGACGATCAATGTCGGCAAGGTGCGTGGCCAGATCGACAAGCTCAATTTCGGCGATTCCCAGATTCAGTATTTTGGCGGCGGACAGTGCGACACGCCGATCAATTCCTGCGTGTTGATCCGTGTGCAGCCGAACAAGGGCGAAACGGGCGAGCAGGTTCAGAACACCATCAAGAACGAGCTAGGTGCGGGCTATACCTATCGCAATGCACAGGTGATCGGGCCAAAGGTGTCACAGGAATTGTTCCGTGATGGCGTGCTGGCCACTATCCTGGCGGTTCTGGCCATTGCCGCTTATGTGGCTGTGCGGTTTGAATGGCAATATGGCGTCGGCGCGGTGTTTGCGACAGGGCATGACGTGTTCGTCACCGCCGGCCTGTTTTCGCTTTTCCATATGGATTTCACGCTGACATCAATTGCTGCCCTGCTAACCTTGGCGGGCTATTCGATCAATGACACGGTGGTCGTGTTCGACCGGATTCGCGAGAACCGGCGCAAATACAAACGCATGGCCCTCGGTGATCTGATAAATCTTTCCACCAATCAGATGCTGACGCGCACCATTCTGACCTCGGTGACAACCGCAGTTTCGATCATACCGCTGTTAATTTTTGGCGGGCCGAACCTGTTTGAATTCACGGCCGCCATTTTGTTCGGCATCGTGATCGGCACATTCTCATCGACCTATGTGGCGGCGTCGCTGCTGCTCTATCTGCCCGCGCCGGCCGGCACCGTAAACAACGAGCCGGCCGCCGCGCAGTAATTTGGTGGTTATCAGAACGGGTTCAGCGATTCTTCGCGGGTAAAGGTCAGATAGCCAGCGTTCACACCGGCGCGCAGGCCCACGCCCGTGCGCATCGGCGCCAGCGTAATGCCGTTGGCGCGCATGTAATTCACACCAAGGCCAGCGACAAAATAGATCGAGCCTTCGACGCCGGGAAATTTCTGGAACAGCCTGTCGCTGTCACCCAGATTGTAAACCAGTACGAATATCTTTGAGGCGTTGGCCCCAAAATCCCAGCCGACCGACGGGCCCTGCCAATAGACACGCAAAGGTGCATAACCTTTGCGGATCAGCCAGCCCTTGCCATATCGCAGGCCCACAATAATGGCGCCTGAGCCTTCGTCGCCTTTGATATAGGCGTCGGGTAGACCCTGTTCGTTGAATACACGTTGCACACCCTTGGCCATGGCTTCGGACGTGATGCCAAAGAAATCAGCACCTGCCTTCACGATCTCGTTTTGCGTATATTTTCCGCCTTTGGCTGGTTGCTGTGCGGTGTCGGCGGCATTGGCAGGCGAGATTGCCAGCGCCGCCAACGCCAGTGCGGGGATCGCCATTTTCATCAGGCGCGTAAAAATCATTCTGTATTCCTCCTGCGGTTTCCAGCAAAGCTGATTTGCAATGCTGATGGCGTGCGGGGGTGCGCCAGCCGAATCACCCGGACAATATGACCAGCTTCACGACTTTTTTTAGACGAGTCAGTGGCGTATGACAGGACCATGAACACAGAACCGGATGAAGAAGGCAGTCATTCCGCGCCAATCGGCGCTGCCGGATGGACGGCTATCATCGTGTTGGGCATCTTTCTTGCTGTCACGCTCTGGTATGCTGTGCATGCCTGGGGGCAGATGGAAGGCGTGGATATTTCGCCGATGGGCTGGCTTTTCATGGGCCTGGGGGTTTTCTTTACGCTGGCTCTGGGCGGTGTATTGATGGGCTTGGTGTTCTATTCCAGCCGCAAGAATTTCGATCAGTAAGCTGGATTTTTCTGCTCTGCTTTTAAGGCTTGCCGGTCAGGCTTTCCCTTTGGCGACGAAAAACGGGTTCGCATAATTCTCGCCGGTCTTGCCGTAACGGAAGGGTGAGCCATCCAGCCGGGTGACTGTTCCGCCCGCTGCCGCCAGCACCGCATGGCCCGCACCCGTATCCCATTCCATCGTGCGGCCATGACGCGGATAAATATCGGCTTCGCCTGCCGCCACCAGGCAGAATTTCAACGACGATCCCGCGGTCACGAATGCCTTCACATGATAATGGGCAAGGTATTCATCCGTTTTGGAATCGCGATGACTGCGGCTGGCCACGGCCACCATGCCATCGGCGTCGGGCGTTCGTGTGCGGATCGGTTTGGCCTTCGCCCAATCGGGCGTGGTGTTGACATCAATACCCATTTCCCATGCCCCGACGGGACTTTCACCGGCGAACATGCGTGCCTTGGCGGGGGCATAAACGACGCCGCGCACCGGAACACCGTTTTCGATTTCGGCGATGTTCACCGTGAACTCGCCATTGCGGTTGATGAACTCCTTGGTCCCATCCAGTGGATCAACCAGAAAGAAGCGCGCACCAATCGTCTGGGAGCGGCCTGCGGCCTCTTCTTCTTCCGCAATCACCGCTATATCCGGTGCAATTGTTTTCAGCGATGCCAGTATAAAAGCTTCCGCATCTTCATCAGCGGCGGTAACGGGCGAATGATCGTCTTTTTGGCGCACTTCGACGCCGGCCGCGTAATGGCGCATCAAAATTTTGCCTGCGTCCCAGGCGGTCTGGGTCAGGGCGCGTAGCAGTTCGGAAGGCATTGTCATGAGGCTGGAAAATCTCCTGCGGGCTCGATGGTCTGAAGGCTGGCATTGCGTGTGTCGATAAGCTGTTTGCCGCCATGTTCAAAATTCACGGTCACGCGGTGTCCTGCCACCGACTGCACCTGGCCCCGGCCCCATTGCGGGGCCGCTGGCAGGCGAACCCATTGCCCCGGTGCGAAGGTTGATCCCATCTTAATTATTCCTTAATGCGCACAGCCGACGATTACCAATTGCAAACCATATTTTCCCAGCGCGGAGATGGAATATCGATGAACGACCTAGAGTTTGCAGCGCTGCTGGTCAGCCGTGTCTGTCATGATCTTGTGAGCCCCGTAGGCGCTGTGGTCAACGGGCTGGAAGTGCTGGAGGACGAGCGCGATGCGGCGATGCGCGCTGATGCGCTGAAGCTGGTGGTATCCAGTGCCGATCAGGCCGCGGCACGCCTGCAATTTGCCCGCATCGCCTTTGGCGCGGCCGGTTCAGCCGGGGCCGAGCTTGATCTGACTGAGGTAGGCCGGATCGTGAAGGGACTCATTGCGGGCAGCAAAGTGCAGGTCGAATGGGCTGTCGCGAATGTGAACTGGCCAAAGGATTGGGCCAAACTCTTGATGAACGTGACCTTGGTTGCAACAGATTGCTTGCCGCGTGGTGGTCAGGTTCATGTCGAAAGCGCAAATGATCCAGCCATGCCCGGTTTTACGGTGCGCGCTACCGGGCAGGGGGCAAGGTTGCAGGACGAGATGGAAAAGGCGCTGCGCGGGGAGCCAGCAGATGTCCTGGACGGGCGTAGCATTCAGCCGTTTTTGACCCACCGTCTGGCCCGCACGCTGAATGCCGGGCTGACCGTGACGGCCAGCGAAAATGCCGTCCAGCTTGTCGCTGGATAGGTTCAGCCAACGTTTACCAGCTCGCGCCTAAGGTGAATCCGAAGGTGGCCTGTGCCACCGTTCGGAGGGTCGTTGCCGTGAAGCATTGTCTGGTCGTGGATGACAGCAGGGTCATTCGCAAAGTTGCATGCAAAATTTTGGAAACCATGAACTTTGCCGCGAATGAGGCAGAGGATGGGCTAGACGCGCTCGATCATTGCCGCACCGAAATGCCGGATGTCATTTTGCTCGATGAAAACATGCCCAACATGAATGGCCTGGAATTTTTGCGTGTATTGCGCAGCCAGCGCGAAGGCACGACTCCCATCGTTTTGCTCTGCACAATGGAAAATAATGCCGAGCATATTCGTGAAGCAATGCGTGCTGGTGCTAATGAGTACGTGATGAAGCCATTTGATCGTGCGACATTGCACGACTCTTTAGCGCGTTTGGGAGCGGTTTAGGTTCTTGAAGAAAGCCACAGCCGCCCGGTACGGAAATGGAATTCTCCGCACCGGACGTTTGCAACATTTGCTGTGTCAGGTACGCAAGCGAATGCCCATATAGGCAGCACGGCCCGGTGCCCCATAACCGGCCACGGGTTCATACTGCGCATCAAACAGATTTTCGACGCGGCCATATACATCGATGTTGCTGCTCAGCGGATACGCGCCAAACAGATTGACGAGTGTATGACTGGCAAGCGGGTTGAAGCCGCCCGATCCATCATAGCGTTTGCCAACATAGGAAAGCCCGGCACCAAGCGACCATGTATTGCGTGGCGACCAGTTCAAATTTGCGTTTGCCATAATATGCGGCCGGCGCGCCAAATCTGTGCCGGTTGTGCGATCAATGGCCGTCATGTTGGTGTAATCGGCCGACAGGTTTAGCCCGTCAACAATTTCGCCCCGTACTGCGAATTCAAAACCACGCGCACGTGTGCGGGTTACATTGTAATAATAGCCACCCTGTGCCGCACGCAGCGTGCATGCTGGTGAGGTAACGCCAAAGCACGAAAAGAAATCGATCTGGTCCTTGGTCTTGCGCTCGAAATAAGTCAGCGAGGCGCGTATGCGTCCGTGCAAAAAATTCTGATCAATTCCTGCTTCCCAGCCGCGCGCCTTTTCCGGCGCCAGCCCGGTAACGGGGTTGGAATATTGCGAGAAAAGTTCATAGAGCGTCGGTGCTTTAAAGCCGTCACCATAATTGGCGCGCAAGGTCGTGCCATACCACACCTGCCACGCCCCGGTGACTTTGGCTGAGGTATGGCCGCCAAAACTTTGATCATGATCGTGACGTATGCCGCCGCTTAAGGTCAGGCTGTCAAACAATGTCGTAACCCACTGGCCATAGACACTGTCGATCCGTGTGTGCCCGCGTGTCGGCACCGGCGTCGGGTCGTAACCGCTATGCGTTTTCAGGGTGCTGCGCTGGGTCTCTGCCCCAAAAGTAATCTGGTTGGTGCGGTTAAGGTCGAACACGCCCTCATATTCAAAGCGCGTGAGTTTGCCTTTTGCGAGGAATGCTTCGTGCAGGGGCAAGAGTGATGGGTCGTCGAAAGATTTTCGTTTGCTGGTCAGCCCGATTACCGCGATGCGGTTGTGCAAGCGCCCGCCGAACAGATCGGCGTTGATGCCGGCATAGCCTGTCAGCAACATGTTGGTGCTGTATTCGCCATCATCCTGAAAGGTGTAGATGGGTGGCGGATAGCCGTCATAGTCTGCACGGGCGGACGTGTAATAGCTGCGCAGATCAAGCGAGATCGTATCGCTGAGGTGCCAGCGCATGGTGCCGGTCGCACCAAAATTGCGATAGCCGTCAGTTTCGGTATTTCCGTTTCGTGCGTCGGCCGCCGAAATGCCGTTGCTGTGCAGAAAATTTATCGCCGCCCCGTAATCCACATTCCTGGCGGTTCCATTCGCAGCGGCATTCAGTCGGTATGTATCGAAAGATCCGGCCTCGCCGCTAGCGGTCAGTGCAAACGGGGTAGGCCCGCCGCGCTTTGACAGAATATTGATGACACCGCCAATCGCATCGCTGCCGTAAAGTGTGCTCTGGGGGCCGCGTAATACTTCGATGCGCTCGATATTGTTGACCAGAACATCACCGATCAAAGCAGGCCCGTCGGTCGCACTGGGATCGTTGATACGCACACCGTCGATCAGCACAAGCGATTGCCCCGCCGTTGCGCCGCGCAGGCCAATGGCCGTGGTCTGGCCCAGCCCGCCATTGCGCACAATCGTCAGACCCGGCGTTTCAGCCAACGCATCCGATACCGCAACGATCTGCCGATTCGCCAAATCCTGTGCCGTGATGACGGAAATGGACGTGCCGGTGTGCTCGCGCGGTTGTGCTGTACGTGTCGCTGTAACAACAATCGTGTCGATCTGATCCAGATCAGCGGCGAGTGCAGGTGTTGCACACGCAAATGTGAGACATAGGAACGTTGAATGAACGCGTGATAATTTTCGCATGGGGTTCTCCTGGAACGCGGTTCAGGAGCCGCCCTGCGGAGCAGCAGAAACAATTTCCGGTGTATATGACCTGACTGGTGTACATGACCTGACCGGCCCCCCGCAGCAACGACTCGACATGTCGCCACAGCGGTCACACCGCGGTCCCCGGCACACCCCGGCCGGAAACAGGACGACAGCGCGGGGCAGGTCTCCTGGCTTCCGGGTCTTCGTTTTCGCCCGCCTTCCCAAGGCTTTTTGGCCTCAGTGGCATGGTGGACGATCACTCGCCGGTTACAGTTGCGGGGGCAGCCGCGGGTTTAAACCGCGTTCCCTTAAATCCCTTGCGGGGAACCTCGCGCGTAACGGCAAGCTATCTTCAGTCAGTGATGCGGTCAACGCGATGCGTGCTTTGCAACCGTTAGAATGTGCGACTTGCGCAAGCTTGTTGCGCAAGAAATTCGCAACATCGCATTTTGGCCATGTTGGCGTTGCACCCTGTGAAAGGTTGAAAATTCGAAGGTGGAACGATTCGCCGCATACCCATCCGGGGCATTGGTCTTTTGGAATAGGTGCTGTTGGGGATTTGTATTCACCGCAGAACATGGCAGAACGGTGCTGAGGCAGCGTTGCCCATTTTTCTGGAGCTACGTTGTGAATAATGTCGCCGTTTACCATTTGAAAAGCTGGACCGTGTCACCAACGATGATTACGATGTATCAAAAGAACACGAAGAAGCCGCGGACGCGCAGCGGTGTTTGGGGAGGGGTTTACGTGAAGCTGGTCCATAACCGCCGGACCCGGCGAGTAGTTGCCGGGTTTAGTTTTGCGTGGGTACAATAAGCTATGCAGCAACCAGATCGTGACATGCGGGCGTTTCAGTCCAGCCCAGCTTCCCCCCGCCGCTTCGTCAGCATCGGGCTTGTGGGACTTCTCCACGTTTTTGTGATCTATGCATTGGCCACGGGTCTTGCAACGTCCGTGGTTAAGAAAGTTACCGAGGACGTGCAGGTAAAGATCATGAAGGAGACGCCGCCGGATCTGGACAAGACACCGCCGCCGCCGCCGCCGGATCTTGCCAAGCCGCCGCCACCCTTTGTGCCGCCGCCGGAAATTTCCATTCAGGCCAACACTGGCCCGACAAGTGCAATCGCAGCGGTGCAGACACGCCAGCCGGTCGCCACAAATATTGTTCCGCCGCGCGCGATTGGGCGTTCGCACAATTGTGACAGCTTTTATCCGCCGATCGCACAGCGTTTGGGTCAGTCCGGCGTTGTGGTGATTAAGTATTCGGTCGGTGTAGACGGTTCTGTAACCGATGCATCTGTCGATAAATCAAGCGGCTTTGACCGCCTTGATGATGCCGCACTTCGCTGCATTAAGACGCGTTGGCGTCAACATCCTGCCACACAAGGCGGCAACCCTATCGCAATCACGACGAAGGCTGCCGTACGGTTCAAGTTCAATTGAGATAGGGGGTTTGCTCTATTTTAGGGCATACCAATTGGTTCATTCCATTTACGGAGTAGTGCAGAAATGATGTCGAAACACCTGGCGTTCGCCGCCGCCTTCGTCCTCCTGACCGGTTTGAGCGTCGGGCAGGCTTCCGCCCAAGACGCGCAGGACAACACCCCTGCCGCCACAACCGATACCGGTGCGCCAGCGATGGCCACGCCGGGTATGGCAGCGCCGGGCGATGCCGCAGCACCTGACGCGACGGGTACGCCCGCGCCAGCCGGTGATGCGATGGCCGCGCCTGCGGCCAGCGAACCGACGGCTGCCGATATGAGTGCGCCAGACGCACACGCTTCCAATCCTTATGGTCTGGAGGCTTTCTGGAGAGACGGTGATTTTGTGATCCGCGGCGTCATTATTGTGCTGGCGCTCATGTCAATCGGCACTTGGTACATCTTCTTTACGAAGTACTGGGAACAGGCACGCATGCTTGGTCAGGCCAAGCAGGTAGAAAAGCGCTTCTGGTCCTCGAACAACCTCAACGAAGGTATCGACAAGCTCCCCAAGAACTCGGTCTTCCGCGGTGTCGCTGAGATCGGCGTTAAATCGGCCAATTCTGGTGGCTCAGGCATTGTTAATGTCAGTGACTGGATTGGCATGTCGCTGAACCGGCAGCTCGAAGAAATCAATGCGCGGTTGCAGGGCGGTGTTTCATTCCTTGCGTCGGTGGGTTCTGTGTCACCGTTTGTCGGTCTGTTCGGCACCGTTTGGGGTATCTTGAACGCCCTGGTTGCTATCGGCGTCGCCGGTCAGGCCTCGATCGACAAGGTTGCGGGCCCGGTGGGTGAAGCCTTGATCGCGACTGCACTCGGTCTTGCTGTGGCTGTGCCTGCGGTGCTGCTTTATAACTACCTGGTCGGCCGCAACAAAACGATCAACGAAAAGCTGCGCGCTTTTGCCAGTGATTTGCAGCAGTACCTCGTCACCAACAAGGGCAAATGAGCCGCCTTTTTGGGGTTCGGTATTGGATGCGGAGTAAGTTGTAATGGCCATTAACGTAACATCGGCGGACAAGGGCGGCGCGGAACTAAACACCGACATGAACGTCGTCCCGTTGACAGACGTGATGTTGGTCCTGCTGATCATTTTTCTTATCACCGTTCCGGTGGTGCTGAAGCAGGTTCCGCTTACGCTTCCCAATGCGAGAAATATCCCAACGCAAACCAAGCCTGAGAACATCGTGCTTGCGGTCGATAAGGATGAGAACGTTTATTGGAACAACGCTCTTATTACGTCGAACGATTCTCTTGTCGATAAGCTGAAAGAGAAAGCGGTTCTTGTGCCGCAGCCTGAGGTTCACATTCGTGGCGACAAGGATGTTCGTTTTGAGGCCATCGGCCGTATCGTCGTGGACCTTCAGCGTGCGGGTATTCAAAAGGTCGGGTTTCTGACCGAACCGCGTAACGAGTAGTACTAGCAGAGCCGTCAACGGCGGATAGAAGGTATGCACTGATGGCAATGAAGGTTGGACCGAGTAGCGGCGACGGCGATGTCATGGTCGAGATGAACACGACGCCGTTGATCGACGTCTTGCTCGTGATGCTCGTGATGCTCATTATCACCATTCCAATTCAAACCAATGCGGTGAAATTGGATATGCCACGGCCCAGCGATGCGCCGCCTCCGACACCGCCCGTTGTGGTGACCTTGGAGATCGACTTTGATGGCACGCCAATCTGGAACGGTACGCCCGTTCCAGATCGCAAAACACTGGATGATTATCTCGCCATTGCGGCCAGCAAGGACCCGCAGCCGGAAATTCATCTCCAGCCAAATCGTTTGGCAAAATATGATGCTGTGGCCAAGGTTCTCGCAGATGCCCAACGGCTTGGTGTGATTCACATTGGATTTGTCGGCAACGAACAATATATGCAGTAAGTGAGGGGCGACCGCGGTAACAGAGCAGGCATGCGGTCGCATGCGACTGAGACCGCGCTTGTTGAATGAGGTCTCAAATGACGAAATTTTCGCTACGTGCTGCGACAGCAGCAATATTTCTGGGAACGGCGGCGGTCGCTACCGCCGGTGCCCTGACGATAACGACTGCACAAGCCGCCACCGTTCGTCCCGAAGTGGGTAAGGCGTTGCAAGAGGCAGTGAGCCTGGCCAAAGACGGTAAAGGGTCTGCAGCGCTTGCCCAGGTGCGCAAGGCCGAGGGTGTCAGCAAACTGACATCGGACGAGCGCAAGGCGATTGCACAAACCAAGGATTATATCGCGGCTAAAACCGGCTCAGGTAGTGCTGATAGTGCAGCCGGCGCCAAGGCCAAGTTTGCCGCGGATTACAACGCACGCCGGTACAGCCAGGTCATCAACGAAGATGCTGCGCTACTCAAAAAATATGGCGTCTTCGATTCGCAAAGCCAGCTTATCGTGGCGCAGGCGTATTATCTGACCGGCAATTATGCTGGTGCCATTCGTTATCTGCGTCAGAGCGGGCTGAACACACAGCAAAAGCTCGAACTGATGCTGAGTGCGGCCTACAAGGGCGGGGACAATGATGCCCGGCGTGAGGCGCTGGAGCAGCTTGTTCTGCGTTACAACAAGCCGGAATATTGGAAAGATCTGATCCGCGCTGCCGAGCATACCAAGGGTCTTAGCGATCATCAGACATTTGATCTGCTGCGTTTGCGCCTGCTGACCAATACGATGCAGGGTGCAAATGATTATTCGCTGGCCGCCCAGCTGGCCTTGCAGCTCAAACTGCCCGCCGAAGCCAAATCCATCATGGAAAAAGGTTTTGCAGCCAAGGTGCTCACGGGCGAGCGGTCCATACGGTTGTCCAAATTGGTCAATGCACAGGCCACAAAAGATGCTGGCGCGCTTGCTGGCGAACAGAAACGCGCGATGGCCTCACCGACCGGCGACGCGCTTGTCGCCTATGGCGAGGATCTTCTCGGCTATGATCGTGCGAAGGATGCCGTTGCAGCCATTCAGGCCGGAATCAAAAAAGGCGTGAAAGACAAAGATGCTGCGCAGATGGTACTTGGACAGGCCCACCTGGCCGCGGGCGACAAGAGTGCGGCGCTTCATGCTTTCAATGCGGTAAAAACCGACAAGAACACAAAAATGGTGGCGCATATCTGGTCAATCTATGCGCGCACGCACTAACTGTGCTTTATAAACGCAAAAGGCCGCCGGTGGTTCATCGGCGGCCTTTTTTATCGCGGATAGGACTGCCGTTTAAGCGTGCGGGATGATCGCTTAATCTGGCGCGGATAATGCACCGCCCGCCGCACGCGCACCGATAAGATAGCCGCGCACATCGGTATCGGGTGGGTTTGCCACACCATGCCCAGGACCAGTCTCTCCAAGTTCAGCCAGGGTAAAATCCATCCGCGCATCATAGGTGCGATCCATCTGGTTGCGCAATTTCTGTTCGCCCCGGTACCAGGCCCGCTTTGTTGCGTTGTCGTGGCAGGTGGCAAGTTCAGCCGGGCTTGACGCGCCCCAGCGATGCTCAATGCAATGGTAGGGATCGAACGACATTGCAAACAGGCGTTTGCGCGCCTCTTCATAGCCAAAGCGCACCGTGCTGCCGTCTGTTTTTGTATAGGAAATGGTGCATTTTGCGGCCTGGGCATCATATGTCGCGATCAGATCGGCGATCAGATCATGGCCTGTATACTTCAACTTCTTGTCGTGTGTGTGCCACATCCGCACAAAGCGCGCCGTGCGTTCACGCAATTCGCGGAACGCTGTTTTCAGCCGCGCATCGCGTGACGGCGTGGAATAAAGTTCCCAATCTCCCTCGGTCCCATAAATGTTGGGTGGCAGGCGGCGCGGCTGCTGCTGGTTTTGCAAACCCGCCGCGATGGCCAGGTTTACCGCGTCTTCGCGGTAATGCAGGTCGTTACAATTGGATTCGACCATGTCGCGAACCTCGCGGACCGGATCGAACTCCAATTTTCCACCCGCCAGTTTTGCCCTGACATAATCATAGTAATTCAGCATTTCGCCATTCAACACGAAGGGGCCAGAGCCCCAGCCGGAATCGCTTTGCGGCCGTTTGCCGGTGCCAAAGAATTGCGTTTCCGAATAATCCGCAATGTCCTTGTTCGCAGGCAGCGTGACATGCCCGCCGACATAAACGCCGTCGGCCCGCCGCGTTGCGCCCTTTAGCGTTTGGGGACGCCAGTTTTTGAAACCGGCACCCATGCCCGGCCGCGCACGAACAAAGCGCTCATCATAAAACCCGCGCGTCAGTGAATTGTCGGGATGCGAGTCGATGTAATGAATGCGCCCATCCGGGTCGATTTGATAGATCACTGCCAGATGACCATTGGGGTCGTAAATGATTGTGCCGGGCCGAATGGATTTCGCATTGATCGCGGGTGAATAAAAATCGGGCCGCAAGGGGCCATCCAGATCGGGGTGAATACGATACGAGGCAGACGAGATTGTATCGCGCAAGGTCTCAAGCAGGCCCAGGCCCGTTGTCTGGCCCGATACAATATCGCGCCGCTCGGCCACTTTGTTGCCTTTCGCGGTATAGCGGATGTCGCGTGTATAGCCGCGCGGGGAAACCGCGCTTTCATACGAAAAGGGCAGGCCGCGCTTCCAGGCATAATAGGCGCGCAAGACATACGGCAAATCTGCGCAATCGGCCCTGAAATACACGCCTTTGGGATCGGATGCGCGAAACGGATTGCCGCGCCCGCGCAGACAGGTGTTCACGGTGTTGCAGCCAGATTTGCCAATACCCGCAACAAATTCGCCATAGCCGCGCTCATCAGCATCCGTCCAATGATCAAAGCGCACCATGTAGAATGCAGTGTTGTTCGCGGCGATGGGCAACGGGGCCGGGCTGGCACCATTTGAACTATTGGACGTGATTGGCGGCGGTGCGGCTTCCGGCTCGGCCAGGGCAAGCACAATGGGCTTTGTCTGGCTCTTGCTTGGCGGACCCGTATTTGCCTGATCCGTGCTGACAGGTTCCGCCGGGATGATCAGCACGGACGCTGCGATCACCACCCCGCCAAGCGCATAACGCGCGATCCGGTCCCGCCACCGTTTCATGACAAGACCGTAGTCCCGCCATGGATAAGGTCAAGGCAAGGCGCGGTTTTACGATGCTTCTCTCTGGCTAACCCTGTCCGTCCGTTCCATTATGGCCACAGGGAAAAAGGCCGGAAGGCTGTTTTGGCGGCCTTTCTGCGCTGCCGTTTTGGGGGAACATTATGAAAATTGATCGTCGCCGTGCGCTATCGCTGCTGGCTCTTGCTGGTGCTGTGCCTGCGCGCATGGCTTATGCCGCACCGCAGGAACCGGGCACCGGTGCTTATGATTTTGTGCATGGCGTGGCCAGCGGGGATCCGCTGGCTGATCGCGTGGTGCTGTGGACACGGGTTAGCCCCCGCACAAAAACAAATGCACGCTTTCCTGTCGATTGGGAAATCGCAGCCAGTGCAGATTTTGCGAATGTCGTCGCACATGGTCAGGCGATTACCGGGCCGGAACGTGATTTCACCGTCAAGGCGGATGCGACGGGCCTGAAACCGAATCAGGACTATTTCTATCGCTTCCGTGCCGGTGATGCGGTTTCGCCAATCGGACGCACGCGGACCTTGCCTCAAGGCAAGCTTGATAAAGCGGTTCTGGCGTTCGTGTCCTGCGCGCTTTATCCCGGCGGCTTCTTCAATGCCTATGACCACATTGCCAAGCTGGAACGCGTCGATGCCGTCGTGGAACTCGGCGATTATTATTATGAGTATGGCGCTGCGCCTGATGATTACGGCATGAATGTCGGTTCCAAACTAAACCGGATTCCTGAGCCCACGCATGACGCCGTAACGCTCGATGATTACCGCATGCGCCACGCGCAATACAAACGCGATGCCGATTTGCGGGCCGCCCATGCGCGCGCGCCGTGGATTTGTGTGTGGGACGATCATGAAACCGCAAATGACAGTTGGACCGGCGGTGCCGAAAATCACAAATCTGCAACCGAGGGCCCATGGCTGACGCGCGAAGCCGCCGCGCTTCAGGCCTATTACGAATGGATGCCGATCCGCGAACCGCTGCCCGGCCATTCATTCCTTGCGATCAATCGCACATTTGAGTTTGGCGACCTTGCCAGCCTTATCATGGTGGAATCGCGGCTGGTGGCCCGCTCGGAACAAATCTCTTACGACAAGCCGGGCGATGTGCCGATAATGGTGTATGAAACATCGGCCGACGGCACGCGCAAACCTGTTACCGATGCCAAAGTTATTGGCGAGGTTTTTGCCGCTGCCAAAGCCGGCAAAGCGGTGCCCGCGCCCTATATGATCGGGCCTGATGTCGCTGCGTTGAACAGGCTGCTCAATAATCCTGAACGCCAGATGATGGGCACGCGCCAGGAAGAATGGCTGGGTCTGGAGCTGGTAAAATCGGTGAAAAAGGGCATGAGTTGGCAGGTGTTGGGCAATCAGGTGGTGATGGCGCGCACCAAGGGGCCGAATATTGCCAAGGAACTCGGCCCCGATGGCGTAGCGAAATTGCTGGCGTCGGCGCCGGATGCCTTGCGCCCCCGCTACCAGGCCTTCATCGATCTGATGTCGTTTGATGTGCCGTTTGATCTGGATTCATGGGATGGCTATCCCGCTGCACGCGAACGCGTTTATGACGCCATGAAAGACGCCAAAGCCAATGTTGTTGTGCTGTCGGGTGATAGTCATGCCTTCTGGGTCAATGAATTGAAGGATGCAAAGGGCGCGCGCGTCGCCGCCGAATTCGGCACAAGTTCGGTCACCAGCCCCTCTCTGGGCGATTACGCACCGGGGCTGGACGCCGGAAAGATGATCGCGGAGCGCAGCCCTGAAGTGTTGCTGAACGATCAGAACAACAAAGGCTACACGCTGATTACCATCACGCGCGACAAACTGGTGAGCGAACAGGTTGGTGTCGATATTCTGGCAAAGCCGTACACCGCAAAAACACTGGACCGCTTTGAAGTCACGCCGAAAAAGGGCGGCGGCATTGCAGCCATCACCAAAGTGTAAGGGAGCCCTGTTTGTCTTTTGCGCTCAGCCCACCGGAACTGGAAGCGCTGCTTTTAAGCCTGCGCGTTTCTCTTGTGGCGGTGGGCTGCGCTTTGCCGCTTGCGGTGCTGACGGCTATCGCGATTGCGCATCATGATTTTCCGGGTAAATCGCTGGTCGATGGCTTTTTGCATCTGCCGCTTGTGTTGCCGCCGGTCGTGGTGGGTTACATCTTGTTGATGATTTTCGGCACGCGTGCGCCAGTGGGTGCATGGTTGCTGGACAATTTCGGTGTTCAGTTTGTTTTCAACTGGACGGGCGCGGCACTGGCGGCGGGCATTATCACCTTTCCGTTTCAGGTGCGTGCCATACGCCTGACATTGGAGGCGATGGATACGGGGTTGAGTGAAGCGGCGCAAACGTTGGGTGCGGGGCGCATCGATCGGCTGATAAACATTGTTCTGCCGCTGGCGTTGCCCGGCATCGTGGCCGGCGCGATCACCGCCTTTGCCGCAAGTCTCGGTGAGTTTGGCGCCATCATCACCTTTGTCTCGTCCATTCCCGGTGAGACGCGCACCTTACCGCTGGCGATCTACAGCGCGCTGCAAACGCCGGGTGGTGAAGTGGAGGCGGCGCGACTTTCGGCACTTGCCGTCGCTTTGGCGTTGATCGGTGTCAGCCTGGCCGAACTTGCCGAGCGGCGCGTGCGCGCTTTGGTGGGGCGCTGAGGCGGCGATGAGTGTCTCGGTTTTTTTACGGCACGATTTTGCGGATTTTTCACTTGATGTGAATTTTGGCGTCGATGCGCCGGGCATCACCGCTCTGTTCGGAAAATCCGGTGCCGGAAAATCCACCATCGTGCAAGCCATTGCCGGTCTGCTGCGTCCGCGCGAAGGGCGCATAGAAATCAGCGGGCAAATTGTTCTGGATAGTGCTGCCAATGTTTTTGTTGCGCCGGGGCTGCGCCGCGCAGGTTACGTGTTTCAGGATGCGCGGCTTTTTCCGCATATGAGCGTGGAAAACAATCTGCTGTTTGGTTGGCGGCGTGCGGCGCAAAAAGCCTCGCAAAACGAAATCGATCATGTGATCGATCTGCTGGATTTACGCGCGCTGCTGGCCCGCCGTCCGGCCAAACTTTCCGGCGGTGAGCGCGGCCGGGTTGCGCTGGGGCGTGCGCTGCTTTGTTCGCCGCGTCTGCTTTTGCTGGACGAACCGCTTGCCGCGCTTGATGCCGCGCGCAAAGCAGAGATCATGCCCTATCTTGAACGGCTGCGTGATGAAGAAAAAATCCCCATGCTTTATGTCAGCCACGCGCTGGATGAGGTGACGCGGCTGGCCGACAATCTTGTGATCGTGGACAAGGGGCGCGTTACCGCGCAAGGCACGGTGTTTGATCTGATGGGCGATATTGCGTTTGCCCGCGGGGCAGGATTGCAAGCCTATGGCGCCATTCTGCCTGCACGGGTAAGCGCGCATCAGGATGATGGCCTGACGCGGCTGGAATTTTCAGGCGGCGCGCTGTTTCTGGCCCGTCTTGATTGCGCACCCGGCACGGCGTTGCGCGTACGCATCCGCGCCGAAGATGTGATGCTGGCGCGCGAAGAGCCGATGGCCATCAGCGCCAACAATGTTTTGCGCGCAAATATTCAGGCGGTTGAACAGATCGATGCAACGCATAGTGATGTTCAGCTTGTCTGTGGAACCGACAGGCTGGTTGCCCGCATCACGCGCGCTTCGCTCACCCGGCTGGAACTGGCGCCGCAGATGGACATATTCGCGATTGTGAAATCGGTAACGGTCGATCCACAAACCGGCGCGGGCCTGTCATAGTGACGGTGACACATTTTTTCTTCAGGAGAACATCATGGCGTTGATCCCGTTTGCCGATATCGAGGCGTTGCCCGAAAGCGCGCGCGAGGCGTTTGAAAACCTGCCGCGCAAGCTCAACATTTTTCGCATGTGGGCCAATGCTTCCAGCCTGTTCAAACCGGGCCTGCGCTTTGGCGGCGCGATTCTTTCCAAGCAAAAGCTGGGTGCGGATTTGCGCGAATTGGTGATCTTGCTGGTCGCGCGCATTGAAGGTGGCACCTATGAATGGGTGCAGCATGTGCCGATTGCTTTGGGCGTGGGTTGCAAGCAGGCGCAGATTGATGCGCTGGAGAAGGGCGCGCTGGATGATGCGGCGTTTTCTGAACAGGAGAAAATGCTGCTGCGCTTTGCCGATGATGTGATCCGCAATGTCAAAGCCAGCGAAGCCAATGTGGAAGCGGCAAAAAAATTCTTTTCGCCGCAGGAGATTGTAGAGATTATTTTGACCTGCGGATTTTATATGACAATGGCGCGGCTGACCGAAACGACGCGCACCGATATTGATGCGCCGGGCGGTATGGCGGTGGTCAAAGAGTTGGCCAAACAGCGTTAAACGCCGCCGGACCCACGAAACACAAAATGCTTTGAAGCCAGGAAATTGATGCTGAGACCGGCAATCGCGCCTGCCGCCAGTGCCATAAATGGGTTGGAAAGAGGCGGCGATGCAAAGCTGACGAGCGCCGCATAAAGCCCATAATTGGCAGCACCGCCAAACGCATTGGCGCTAACAAATTTGGCCCATTCGCGGCCCATGCCGCGGCGCCCTGTGGCTGCGCTGTCGCGGAACGTCAGGTTACGATTGCCGAACCACGTAAAACTGACCGCGCAGAGGAATGAAAGCGCCCGCCCGCTATAGGGATCGAGATGTAGCACATGCAGTGCGATGAACAGCACCGCGGCATCGACGAAAAATCCGGCGGTTCCCACAAGCGCAAAGCGCAAAAACCGCGCGGCCAAAATCTTTTGCGCAAAACCCGCCATGCTCATGGTTTGGTGTGGTCTTGCGGGCCGGGAATGGCCAGATAGGCCAGCCGCTTCAACTCCCAACGTCCGCGCGTAACCGTATCCAAAATCAATCCGCTGGCCAGCGACAGAAACGCCAGGATCATCAAGGATGTGGCAAGGAATGCAGTCGGAAGGCGTGGCACCAAGCCGGTCTGGATATAATCGGCAACCACAGGTGCGCCCAGCAACACCGAACCCAACGCCAGCAATACAAACAGGCTAGAGAAAAAGATCAGCGGGCGTTCTTCGCGCACCAATGCACCAATGGTGAAGAGGATACGAAACCCGTCCCGCCAGGTGTTGAGTTTGCTGGCGGAGCCTATGGGGCGTTCCTTGTAATTGGTGTCAATTTCTACCATCGGCATCAAAAGCCGCACGGCATGCACCGTCAGTTCGGTTTCAATGCCAAATCCTTCGGCCGTAAACGGAAAACTTTTCACAAAACGCCGGGACATCACGCGATAGCCCGTCAGAAGATCGGACAGATGCACCCGGAACATCAGCGACGTCAGCCGGGTCAACAAAATATTGCCCAGAACATGGCCCGCGCGATAGGCACCCTCGCCAATTTCCACGCGCCGCCCAGAAACAATGTCATAACCATTGGTGCGCAAGGCGCGCACCAGTTTCGGCGCATCGGCGGCGTCATAGGTGTCATCACCATCCACCAGCACATAGATGTCGGCCTCTATGTCGGCAAACATCCGGCGCACCACATTGCCTTTACCCTGTCGTGGTTCGTGACGGACATACGCACCGGCCTGTCGAGCTTTTTCTACTGTCTCATCGGTGGAGTTGTTGTCGTAGACATAGATTTGCGCATCGGGCAGTGCGTTCGCAAAATCACGCACCACTTTGGCAATCGCCGCGCCTTCATTGTAGCACGGTATGAGGATGGCAATGCGCTCTGCCGTCTGGCTCATGGTTTTGATCCGTCATTGGACGCTGATAATTTGCGCGCGAGCGGGCAGAACAGATATGGCCCGCCAAGATTGGTATGGATATTTCGGCAGCCCGGCCAGCGTATGGCAAGGTCATAATCGGCCAGCGCCTTGCGGGTGCGCTGCAGTTCAACCGCATCGGACAGCGTGTATAGCGTGCCTTTGAACGCGTTTACGCGCGCCTTCATTTGTGCTGTCAGCCTTGTTCCGTCATCGGGCTGTATCATCCAGCCGTCAATGCGCAGAAGCGGTATTTGATGCGGGATTTTGGGTGCAAGAAACCCTAGCGGTGCTTCGCCTGTCATCAACACCATCGCATGATCGGGGTCGGGTATGGGAAAGGCGTCACTCTGCACATACGGATCGCTGACATTGGTCTTGTCAGCGGGATAGCTACGCGCTGTCACGATTGCGGCAAAGAATAAGATGCCGACCACAATCAATCGTGCGCGCCGCGTGAACGGCAACATGCCAACAAAACCAACCAGTACCAGCGGCGCCAACATTTCCAGCGTCACGATGTAACGATAGATCGCAAAGACTTTCAGCCATGCCAGATAGGAAACGATCACGAACGCAAAAATTATGCGCGCGCCTTTTGGCTCCAATAGCGGATCGTTGCTGCGCTTTTTGAAAAGCCACGCGCCCAGCGCAACAAAGCCCGCGATATAGGCAAGCCCGACACGGATATCGATGAAGGGCAGATCGTCAGCAATATGCCAGTTCCATGAAAACAGAATCGGATAACCAATGATTTTCGTGAAGGTGCCGGGCAGGAAGCGCATGTCGCGATAGGAATCATTGGCGACCAGCGGTGATTGGATGACATCATTGAAATAGGGAAAGAGCGGATTGCCCGTCAGCGCATCCATATGCATTAGCCAATAGGCGGAAAACAGCGCAACACCGATCACCCCGCCGATGCCGCCGGCGGCAAGGCGTGTCAGCCGGTGTTTGGTATCACCGGGCGCGGCAATCAGGGCTGCAGCAAAACCAAGGGCGAATGGCGCTTGCGGCAGTTTCAACCCCACCGCACTGCCGACGATGAACCCGGCAATGGCGGCAATGGTCATGCCACGCAGCAGAGATCCGTTTTCGAGCTCGTCGCGATAGAATACGACAATCGCCAATCCGCTTAATGCGAACACGCTGAGTACATTGTCGTAATAGGTCGTGCCCGCCAGCCCGATGGTCAGCCCGCCGGTCATGCAGACCGCGGTTACCGCAATCGCGGCCAATCTGTTTTCGTCAAGGCGCAAGACCGACCGCGCCATGACATAGATGGGCACGACATTGGCGCCCTGCACCATGCCCAGCACACCAAGTGCGAACCACGAGCTGATCTTCGTCGCCAGAAGATAGAACGGTATGTCCAAAAACGGGTTGTAATAGCTGGCCTGATGGGCCACCGCGACATCCATGGCCATGCGCCCATTCAAGAACGCGTACGGCGCATACCAATGGTAATTGCGAAAATCCCAGGACATGTCCTTGCCCAGCGCGATCACAAATGCGCCAAAGCCAACAATGACGAGGCCAAGAAACAGCCATTCGCTGGGTGCCAGCAGGCCTGCGCGCATGGGGGGGCGTGGTTCGGTGCGCGGCCCAATGTGCGACTCAGTGCGCGAAGCAGAGTGGGGGTGAGACATAAAGAACCGGTATGCGTTGCGAGGCCGCGAAACTAGCACGGCTTTGGCCAAACGCACGTGCCATACACAAGTTTCAATCCGCAGGCAGGTTGGACAGAAATTGCTCGGTGCAGGCCCGCCATGACCGGCCGAGGGCAAAGGCCCGGCAGGCATCGCGCGAAATGCTGAGCGCGGCCATGCAGGCCCGGCCAAGGTCTTCGTCAAGACAGGCAATGGCGGCATCGCCTACCACATCGCGCGGGCCCTGAACCGGGAAGGCGGCGACCGGCACACCGCAAGCCAGCGCCTCCAATATCACAAGACCAAACGTGTCAGTGCGGCTGGGAAAGACAAACACATCGCTGGCCGCATAGTGGTGCACCAGATCCGGCCCCGTCATGGCCCCAAGAAAGCGGGTTTTGGGGAATTGACGCTCCAGTGCGGCCCGGTTTGGGCCATCACCCATCACGATCTTTGTGCCCGGCAAATCCAGCCGCAAAAACGCGGCAAGATTTTTTTCCACCGCAACCCGGCCAACATAGAGCCAGATCGGCCCCTCATAGGGCAGCGTTGCCCCCTCGATCGGATGGAATGTTTCGACATCCACACCGCGCGACCACAATTTCAGATTCGTGAAGCCATGGCCCGCCAGTTCGGCTTCGAGTGACGGCGTGGCCACCATCATTGCCGTGGCTGGGCGATGGAACCAGCGCAAAAACCGATAAAGCAGGGACGCCGGTACAAAGGGCAGGCGTGCGCGCACATATTCGGGAAAGCGTGTGTGGAACGATGTGGTGAAGGGCAGATTGCGCTTCACACAGATCGCCCGCGCGGAAAGCCCCAGCGTGCCCTCGGTTGCAATGTGAATGGCATCAGGCTGGAAAGTGTCTATCAGGGCCTCCAGGCTTTTGCGTGGAAACACAGCCAGACGGATTTCGGGATAGCTGGGCAATGGCAGCGTAAAGCGGCCCTCAGGCGTCGCGTAAGCAACCGTGTGGCCCATCGCTTCCAGATCACGGCCCAGCATTTCCAGAGTGCGGACAACGCCATTGACCTGCGGGGCCCAGGCGTCGGTCACCACCAACAGTTTCATAGTTGATCTTGCTGAGGGGTGCGCAGGGGAGAATCTCCTGATTTTCTGGCGCATCTTTGACATGGGTCGCACCGTTTTCAACGAAATCTGGGCTTTTGCGATGAAGAATTATGCAAAGGCATAGCGCCAGCCTTTGTTGCCCATTGGGTATGAAATTCGTGGTGCGTCGCAGCAAAAGCATGAAAAAAGATTGTGAAAATTGGCGATTTTGCTGCATCGCACGCAAATTTCCCTGAGGGGTGCCGCCGTTACAGTGTCCTGATAAAGCACTGTATATAATGTATAAATTGGTACATTTTGTCCGCGAAATATTACAATTTGGCTCTTGTAACCCGGGTTTCTAGCTGCGATATTGTGCACCGCGGTATGGCGAACATCTGTTCTGCCCGCCGCACCGCCCTTCCTGGGCGTTTCCTCCCTAAACTTGGCCGCTCCTTTTGGAGCGGCCTTTTTTTGGGGGCGTTATGGGAATGCCCGCCATATGGCGGGCTATTGTTATTCAGCAGCCAGTGCGCCTGGCTGGCTGCGATTGCCACCATTGGGTTGTAGTAGCGCTGGCTCAAGAGCCGTCAATTCCAGCATCACTTCGCCGATCCGCCGCTTGATATCCTCAAATCGTGCACTGCGTACGATGCGTTCTTCATCGAGATAGAGCGCGCGGTTCACCTCTACCTGAAGCGCATGAACGCCACGCGCCGGATGACCATAAAGCTGGGTGGTGTAACCACCTGCGTAAGGAACATTGCGTCCCACCGTAAAGGCACGCCGTTCAAAGGCGCGCTCGGCACGGCGTGTTAATGCTGGTGTGGCGGCCATGCCATAGCGGTCCCCCAGAACGATATCGGGCACAGCAGCGGCGGACGGCATGGAGTGGCAATCAATCACCACAGCAACACCGAATTGCGCCCGCGTTTCTTCGACCAGACGCAAGAGCTGTGTGTGGTAGGGCCGGTAAAAATGTGAAAGCCGTTTGGCGGCTTCATCTGGGGGTAACCGCTCGCGATAGATTTCCGCACCGTCGCGCACAATGCGCGGAACCACGCCAAGCCCGGCGTTCACGCGTGCGGTGGGCGTATCCACATTGACGCTCAATGCGCCCTCAAACATCTCACGGTCCAATTCGCCCGGTGCGCGATTGACGTCGCAATAGGCGCGCGGAAACTCGGCAGCGATACAGGCCGCGCCAAGTCCGGCAGCGGCGGCAAACAAATCTTCCACAAAAGCGTCTTCCGAACGGCGCAGCGTGACCGGGCCCAGTCTGCTTTGGCGAACAAAACTTTCCGGATAAACCCGGCCCGAATGGGGGGATGCAAAGATAAAAGGCACGGTTTGTTTCAGCGGGCGCACAAGACGGAAGGGTGCGTCGATTAATGCGGTCAGCGCAGAATCAGATGTGGTTTGCTCAGAATCGTGTGATGGCGTGTCTGCATCGCAGGCTGCGCCGGTTTGCGTTTCAAAATGCCCGGATACTGGGCCCGCCATCATTGTTCTCCGCCCGATTCACCTGCTTGATTTTCCTAGTGGACCTTAAGCATCGTGCCCGATCAAGCATTCTTCAGGCCCGCCCAAAAGTGACCCCAAAGATGCCCCAAAGCGGCCCAAAGGCGCCAATGATTGCGTTAACCGGCATTTACCGTTTCACAGATATAGGTTTTAGTGCCGACAAAGGGGCGAAGGGTAGCCATGGCGCAAATTCTGCTGGCAGAAGACGATGAATCGCTGCGCCGTTTCCTGGCTCAGGCGCTGGTCAAGGCTGGCCATGATGTCACCGATTTTGGCGATGGCACCGAGGCCTATGATTGCCTGAAGGGGTTTCGCTTCGATCTTTTACTCACAGATATCGTGATGCCCGGCATGGATGGCATTGAACTGGCCAAGCGTGCCGCCGAAATCAACAGTGCAATGAAGATCATGTTCATCACCGGCTTTGCCGCTGTGGCGCTGCATCCGTCGTCGGATGCGCCCAAACAGGCCAAGGTGCTCTCCAAGCCATTTCACCTGCGCGAGATCGTGGCCGAGGTTGAACGCATGGTTGCGGCCTGACGGGCGCTGCCGATATGCCCCAATTGGGGCCGAGTATCCCGATTTTGTCCTGAAAATCGCCCTGCATGGGCCCGCAGATGGCCCCATTTGCGGCCTGTCATTGTCCTGTCCGGGTCGTTTGGCTCGGTTTGGCCGGATTTTCCGGCCACCCCTTGGATGCGGGAGGTCATGATGGAGAAATTCGATGCGGTTACGCATATCGGCATGCCGGTCAAAAGCCCCTTGCGGCGCTATCTCAGTGTCGGGCTTGTCGTGGCAATTCATGTGGCGGCGATCTATGCGCTGGCCAATGGTCTGGCCGTAAAGATCGTGAAAGTGGTGCCGCATGTGCTCCAGGCTGAAGTAATTGCGCCGCCGGACCAGAAAAAGCCGGATGTGGCGCCGCCGCCCAAAGTGGCGATGGATCAGCCCAAGGTTGATACGGTGCCCGTGCCCGAAATTGATATTGCCCAGCCCCCGTCAAACCAGACCATTGATCTGGCACCGGCGGAAAACGCTGTGAGCGATAGTGCGGTTTCGAGTGTAACCAGCACCCACACACGTCCGCCCTATCCAGTGATGGCGCGCCGCATGGGCAAGGAAGGCACAGTGCGTCTGAAGCTGACCATCTCGCCTGAGGGCCGGGTGGTTGATGCGGCAATTGTGAAATCCAGCGGTACAGATGAGCTGGACAAGACCGCTGCTGCCTGGGTGATCGCTCATTGGCGCTATAAACCGGCCATTCAGGGCGGTTCGGCCGTGACCAGCACGACGCTGGCTGATGTGACCTTCAGCCTGAAAAACGCCCGCTAGGCTCATATAATGTGCAAAAGCCCGTGCCGCCCGGCTTGCCGCAATGCAGGCCGGGCGTTATAGGTTCGCCCCCGTTTGGAGCGGGCGCGTAGCTCAGCGGGAGAGCACCTCCTTGACATGGAGGGGGTCACAGGTTCGATCCCTGTCGCGCCCACCACTTTTATCTGCAAATCGCCGCCCACCAACCCAATTTGCGTGCCCGCCGCGCGGGTGGCGCCGCATCATTTAGGCCGCGCGTGACGCGCCCAGAATCCGGTCTTCCGGCAGAAACACAAAGGCTGTGGTTCCCGCGCCAAGTTTGCTCTGAATTTCAAGGCGCCCGCCATGCAATTCCACCAGGTTCTTGACGAGTGGCAGGCCAAGGCCTGTGCCCTCATATTTGCGCGCCAATGTGCTGTCGATCTGGCCAAAGCGTTCGAGTGCACGCGGGATGTCTTGCGGTGCCATGCCGATGCCGGTATCCGTGACGGCGATGACCAGATGCGCGTTCTGCACATTGACGGACACACCGACCTTTCCACCCTCCGGCGTGAACTTGATGGCGTTGGACATCAAGTTCAGGAATATCTGGAATAGGCGGCGGTGATCGGCGCGAATTTTGCCCAGCCTGGTATCAACTTCCGTGGTCAGATGAATATTGGCGTCGCTGGCGAGTGCTTCCATCGCATGGACGCAATCTTCAATCATGGCCTTGAGATCGACGCTGTCGTCTTTCAATTCAAGACTGGCTGCATCCAGTTTCGAGATATCCAGAATGTCATTGATCAGGCCGAGCAGATGTGTACCGCTTTTATGAATGTCTGTTGCATAACCCAGATAGCGCTCGCTGCCGATCGGACCAAAAATCTGTGTGGAGAGTATTTCTGAAAACCCGATAATGGCATTCAGCGGCGTGCGCAGCTCATGGCTCATATTTGCAAGAAACGCTGATTTCGCCTTGTCAGCGGCGTCGGCCTTGTCGCGCGCCGTGGTGAGTTCCTGATTGGTTTTGCGCATGGCATCTTCGGCGCGTTGGCGCTCGATAACGCGGCCCAATTGCTGGCCAATTTGCGACATCAGTTCGAGTAATGAGGCATTGGGTTCGCGGGCGTTGGAGGCAAAGAATTCCAGCACGGCAACCACATCGGTGCCAGAGAAAACGGGAAACGCGCTTGCACCCTTCAGGCCATTTTTAAGCGCAAGGGGGCGGCGCGGAAAATTACTGTCGTCCGTTACATCCAATATCCAGAGCGGCTTGCCGTTTGCCCAGGCCCGGCCGGGAAGACCGACGCCGCGGGTGAATGTCATGCTTTCGGTAAATTGGCGAAATTCTGCGATGTGTTCGCGCTGTGCGGCATGCCACAAGGCGGTGGGCTTCAGAACTTGTGCATCTGCTGTGCCGTCAACCAGATAGCTGAAGCCAACTTCCCAGCTTGTGTATTCACAGATTTGAACGACGGCGAATTGCAGAGCCTCTGCCGCGGAAATCGTCTGGTTGGAATTTGCAGCAATCTTGGCCAGGAGCTGCAGCTCCTGCTGGCGCTCGTAAATATCGCGCAGGCCTTTTTCGGAAATCGTTTCAGCCTGCAAACGCGTCGCGCGTTCACGCGCCAGTTTTCGTTCCAGCCGTGCGATTTTTGTTGCGTTGTCGGTTACGTCAGGCTGCATCCGCCGCTTCCGCCGCAACGGTGCGAACGCTGAGGAGGCAAGCGGCATCGCCGCGATGCATGCATTCGGGATGCGTGACATCAACGGTTTCGCCAAAATGGTCACTCGCGCCTTCGATGAAACCCTGTGCCAGCGCACAGAATTTGCGCGGCGAATTATAGCCCATCAACAACGTACCGTCGGGCGTCTGCTCAAAGCGAAAATTCGGGCAATGCGCACCGGCATAGAGCTTGCGAACTTCGGGGTGAATAATCTCGTTTACACTCAGCACAAACGATTTTGTCGTGCGATGCGGACTGAAAAATGCGGGATAGCGCGTGGCAAGCAGGGGCATGGCCTTGCGCCCGAACCAGCGCAAAACTTCGTTCGGCGGCATTTTAAGTGCGCCGGCCCCGGCGATAAGAAGTTTTTCGATTTCTGCATCGGGATAGCTGCCCAGCGATGTGTAGGCGCCGGTAAGACCTGTGGCATCCAGAAGATCATCCCAAACATCTTCGCCGTGCTGGGCGGTGACAACTTCTTCGAGAAGATTGAAAATGATGCCCTTCATGGAAGTCCCTTTCGCACGCACAAAATGGACCGCACAGATCAGCCCGGCCACGCGTCACCATATCGGGACAGTGGTTAAACAAGCATAAAATCAGGCAATTAAAGCAATATCCGCGGTCACAGAGCGCTGTTATCGGCCGCGCGCGTAATGCAGAAATGCGTATTCAACCTGCATCAAGCCGGGCAACGGGGCAGATACACGCATCAAGGCGTCTGTTCGGCCAGAAATGCTTCGACGTGTTTCATAAAGACATCCAGCCGGTCGTGGTGTGACCAATGCCCGGCGCCGTCAATATTGACCAGTTGGGCATTCTGGAAGTGCTTGATGCGGCCATCGGCGGCGGGATCAGACGCCCAGGATTCGCTGCCACGGATCAGCAAGACTGGCGCGTCGATCTTGCTCCAGATTTCGCGCTGTTCTTCAGACGGCAGACCGGCCGGGCCGCCACCCATGCGCACGGCATTGTCAAACTTCCACGACCAGGTGCCGTCTTCGTTCTGAATCGCACCATGAATGGTCAGATGCTTTGCCTGTTCCGCATTCAGATATTTGTTTTCGTCCTGCATGCGTGTGATGGCATCTTCGATGGTCTTGTATTTGCGCGGGCTTCGGCCTGCGGCCTCGCGCTTCTTTTCGATCCATTGGCGAATACGCTGGTCGATGGGTGTCTCACGGTTGCGTTTCAGCATGTCCGGCGATGGACCAAGCCCTTCAATGGCAACAATTTTCTTTACCGTTTCCGGGAACAGGCCCGCATAAAGCAGCGCGATGGAGCCGCCCAGGGAATGCGCGATGATCGTCACCGGCGCCATGCGCTTTTGCAGCACCAATTGGGCGATGTCATAGACATAGTTGATTTCGTTGTAACCGCTGCCGATGGCCCAGTCGCT
Source organism: Hyphomicrobiales bacterium (assembly GCA_040255365.1). Taxonomy (GTDB): domain Bacteria; phylum Pseudomonadota; class Alphaproteobacteria; order Micropepsales; family Micropepsaceae; genus Rhizomicrobium. The sequence continues at coordinate 23,313 of JBDZUY010000010.1, read as the reverse complement.
GTCGCCATGACCGCGCAAATCCGGCGCAATGATATGGAAGCGGTCGCGCAAACGTTTGGCCACCCAATCCCAATTGCGGCAATGGTCCCGCCCGCCGTGGATTAACAGCAAGGCGGGTGCATCTTCGCGGCCCCAATCGACATAGTGCAGCCGCAAGCCTTGCGAAAAATACAGATGGGATGTCGGACCTTGCATCACGGGCTCGGTTTCAATCGGTGAAATTGGGTGCGCGCTTTTCCATATTCGCCATGATGGCTTCGATCTGGTTTTTCGAGCCTATCAGGGCGACCTGTTCATCGGTTTCTGCTTTGAAAACGGTTTTGGCGTCAGCCTCGGCGGCCAAATTGAACAGGCGTTTGCCAGCGCGGATGGCGTGCGGGTTTTTTGCAGCAATATCGGCAGCGAAGGCCAGTGCTTCGGCGCGCGGATCAGCGCAGACGCGCGTGGCCAGACCGAGTTTGAGTGCCTCCTCGCCAGTGAACACACGCCCCGAATAGGTCAGCTCGCGCGCAACATCGTCGCGTATCAGCTGGCGCAGCAAAACAAGCCCGGCCATATCGGGGATCAGACCCCATTTGATTTCCAGAACTGAGAGTTTCACGTCCGCTGTCACGAACCGCATATCCGCGCCCAGTGTCAGCTGAAAGCCGCCGCCAAAGGCCACGCCATGCACCGCCGCAATCACCGGCACTGGCATCTCGCGCCAGACATAGACCGCCTGCTGTGCGCGATTGGCGCCCGCTTTCGTGCGCGATGTGTTGACGACATTGTCTGTGCCGCCCTTGCGTTCGCCAGATGCCATCTTGGCAAAATTGCCCATGTCGAGACCCGCGCAAAACGCGCGGCCTTCGCCCGACAAAACAACTGCGCGAACCGATTTGTCTTGTGCGAGGCGTTCCCCCGTCTCGATCAGCGCGGAAAACATCGCATCGTCGAGCGCATTCATCTTGTCGGTGCGTACCAAGCGCACATCCGCAACGCCGCTTTTCATCTCAACCTGGATTCTGTCACTCATGGATCGTTTCTCCGCTGCGGATATGTTTGCGGCCATGTTAGCGAGCCGGGTGGGGCAAACGCTACTGTGGCCTTGCGCGAGTCGCGATTTTCAAGGGTTCCGTAGCGACAGGGACAGAACGCTCCGGCCAGGCTTCAATCTTTTGGGGAATATCCGCGCGTCAGCGCCGTCAGGGCATCGGTGATGATCGCGTCGAAATCCTGCTCTGCTGTCAGCTTGCCTGCGAGCTTGAGTTCAATCGCACCGTGAAGCAGGGCCCAATACGCATGGCCGATCAACTGTGGATCACCAATCAGCACGCCCTGTTTGATCAGTGGGGTCAGATGCGCGGTCATGGTTTTGCGCGCGCGGTCAGTGGCACGTTTAACGTCCGGATATTTGTGTTCCTGGCCCCATGCCATATCGAACATCAGCCGGTAGGCATGCGGGTTTGCAAAGGCGAAGGCGATATAGGCGTTGCCGACTGCGCTGGAGCGTTCCATCGCGCTGCCTGTGGCGTTTGCGCGGGCAGTCTCCAGCGCATCGGAAAACCGGTCGAACGCGCGAATGCAGACCGCGGCCAGAATTTCGTCCTTGTCCTTGAAATAGCGATAGGGGGTCATCGGGCTGACGCCCAGTTCGCCCGCCAATTCACGCATCGAAACCGCATCGCGGCCCTTTTCGGCAAACAGCCTGGTGGCGGCATCCGTCAGGCGGTCGCGGAAATCTTCAATTTCTTCGGCGGTAAGCGTACGGGGCATGGCTCTTATGCGAATCTTTGCAGGTTAGGGGCCTTGAAAAGGTCTAACGCTTACATTATAAATTTACAACGTATATTTTGACGCGCCACCAACAGAGCCCGCCCGGGAGGCCCCAATGAACGCACCTGCAAAGATCAGCCCGTATCTCACCGGCAATTTCGCGCCGGTTCGTGAAGAAAATGATTTCGAGAACCTGCCCGTGACCGGCGAAATGCCAAAGGGGCTGAACGGCACGTTTTATCGCAATGGCCCCAACCCGCAGTTTGAACCGCGCGATGCCAATTATCATTGGTTTGCCGGCGACGGCATGATCCATGCCTTTACGGTTGCGGATGGCAAGGTCTCCTACAAGAACCGCTATGTGAAGACGCCCAAATGGGAATTGGAGAACAAGGCGGGCAAGGCGCTGTTCGGCACCTTCGGCAATCCGATGACCACCGATCAAAGCGTGATGGGGCAGGACAGCGGCGTTGCCAACACCAACATCGTGTTTCATGCGGGCAAATTGCTGGCGCTGGAAGAGGGCCACCAGCCGTTCGAACTGGACCCCAAAACGCTCGATTCGCGCGGCTATCGCGATTACGCGGGCAAGGCCAAACGCTTTACCGCGCATCCCAAGATGGACCCCGAAACCGGCGAGATGGTGTTCTTTGGGTATATGGCGGGCGATGGGTTCTTTTCAGACCAGATCGGTTTTGGCATAGCCGATAAAACTGGCAAGACCACGCGGCTTGATATGTTCAAGGCGCCGTTTGCTTCGATGATCCATGATTTCTTTGTGACAAAGAATTACGCGCTGTTCCCGGTGCTGCCGCTGACCGGCAGTCTGGACCGCGCGATGAACGGCAAGCCACCCTTCGCGTGGGAACCGCAAAAGGGCAGCCACATTGGCGTGATGCGCCGTGATGCGGGCGTGGACACAATCAAATGGTTCACGACCGATCCCTGCTATGTCTTTCACCCCATGAACATGTGGGAAGACGGTGACAAGATTTATGCTGATGTGATGCAGTATGAAACCGCGCCGCTATTTCCCAATGTGGATGGTTCGCCGGGCACGCCGTCTTCGGCAAAGCTGACGCGCTGGGAGTTTGATCTCTCCGGTAAAACCGGCACCATAAAACGCACGCAAATCGACGATTCGCCGGGCGAATTCCCGCGGTTTGATGAACGCCGCGCCGGATTGCCCTATCGCTATGGCTATTTCGCCGCGTCCACCAAGGATGATGGCAAGGTGGTGTTTGATTCGATCGGCTTCATTGATCACAAGACCGGCAAGAAACAGATGCATACTTTCGCGCCCGGCGATGTGACCGGCGAGCCGGTATTTGTGCCGCGCTCAGCGGGCGCGCCGGAAGGCGATGGCTGGATGGTGGCCACGGTTTATCGCGGCACAGAGGACCGCAATGATTTCGTGGTGTTTGACGCGTCCGACATTTCCAAGGGCCCTATTGCCACCGCTGCGCTGCCGCGCCGTGTGCCGTTCGGCTTTCATGGCAATTGGGTCAACGCACGATAAAAGGGCGCCTGCGCGATGCTGAATTTCCTGCAAGCCTTCAAACCGCTGGCGGTGGATTTTCTGTCCACCATTCTCTTCGTCGCGCTTTATGCCATCACCGGCGATATCTATCTGGCAACGGCACTGGGTATCGCCGCGGGCATTGTGCAGATCGCGTTCATGAAATGGCGCGGCAAATCGGTGGGCACAATGCAATGGGCCAGTCTGGTGCTGGTCATTGTGTTGGGTTCGGCCACGCTTCTGCTGCACGATCCACGCTTTGTGATGCTCAAACCCAGTATCGCGATGTTCGCTATCGGCTGCGTGATGCTGAAATCCAACTGGATGGGCCGCTATCTGCCACCCATTGTGACGGATAATCTCGGCTCTTCGGTCACAATTATCTGGGGCTATGTCTGGGCCGGGCTAATGTTCGTGCTGGCGGCCGCCAATCTGGCTGTTGCTCTAACGATGGGACCAAAGGCCTGGGCCTGGTTTGCCGGTGTGGTGCCGATCAGTGCCCAGTTTGGCCTGTTCGTGATCCAGTATCTCGCGATCCGGCTGGCGGTTCGCCGCGCCATCCGCGCGCGTGCCGAAGCTGGCACCTCCGAGTTCGCCGCTCAGGCGGAATAAATCTCTGCCCACGCGTCATTCTGCGGCCATGATTTGCATCAATCGTTGTTAATGCGAATTGCCGTGATGCCAGCGCAACGCTAGGGTTGCCCCCGGTGCTCATATTCGGCACGCGGGGAGGACTGAATGACGCGTCAACGGCTGTTTCTGATTGGAGGCGCTGTCGCCGCCGTTCTCCTCATTGTCGGTGTTGCCCTCTATGTGATGGGCGGCGGCACAAACACTCCGCCAGGGCAAGGCGTGTTTGCCCGGATGCAGAGTGGCATTTCGCGTGTGGCGGGCAGCCAGACCCCGCAACAAATGGCCGAAGCGCCAGAATTTGCTTTCCGCAGGCTGGAAATCGACACCTCTAAAGCACAGCCGCAGGCCTGTCTGGTGTTCACCCGCAAGCTCGAAACGGCGGCCTCCACCCATTACGAAGATTATCTGACGATTGACCCTGAAACGCGCATCGTCGTTCGTCCGCTGGATCAGCGGCTTTGCATTGCCGGGCTGGATTTCAACAAGACCTACACGGTTACCCTGAAAAAGGGATTGCCTGCTGCGAGCGGTGAAAAACTCGCCGCCGAAGAAACCGTGCCGGTTGAGCTGCGCGACAAGCCGGCTTTGGTGCGGTTTTCCAGTGGCATCATCCTGCCGCGCGACAATACCGATGGCGTGCCGGTTACCACCGTCAATATCGACCGGCTGAAACTGAAAATCGTGCGCGTCGGCGACCGGCTGCTGTCACAGATCGAAAGCGGCGTTGTCGATCAGACGACGCTTTATAAATGGGACGAGGAACAGCTCGAAAAAAATCAGGGCGCTGTGGTGTGGTCCGGCGCAATGGACGTTGCCAATATCAAGAACCAGTCTGTTGTCACGCTGATCCCCATCGCCAATGTCCTGAAGGGCCGCAAACCAGGTGCCTATGTGCTGATCGCGCATGATGCAAACGACAAGGTCAGCGACGATGATTACAGCACCCAGTTCGCGGCCCAATGGGTAATCGATTCCGATACGGCGATTACCGCGTTTCAGGGCGCGGACGGCCTTACCGTCTTTACGCGTTCCTATGCCAGCGCCAAACCGATCAAGGCGGTGACGGTCAAGCTGGTGGCGCGCAACAACAATGTGTTGTCCAAACAGACCACCGATTCCGATGGCCGCGCCGATTTTGACGGCAATCTGTTCAATGCAACTGGCGGGGACGAGCCTGTCGCGGTGATGGCCTATACCGAAGATGGCGATTTCAGTTTTCTGGATTTGCGCCGGCCTGCTTTCGATCTGACGGATCGCGGCGTTGGCGGGCGTTCCGCACCGGGGCCGATTGATGCGTTCCTTTATACCGAGCGCGGGGTCTATCGCCCCGGCGAAACCGTGCATGCCTCGGCTTTGCTGCGCGACCGGGTGGGTGCTGCGGTTACTGCGCCACTGACTCTGATCGCCACACGACCCGATGGCATGGAGGTTGCGCGCACGACCGTGACCGGCGCTTCCCTCGCTGCGGGCACAGCGGTGTGGGATGTTTCGCTGAATGCGACTGCGCCGCATGGCCGCTGGCAGATCGCCGCCTATATCGACCCAAAGGCCAAGCCGGTTGGCCGCGTGCAATTCGATGTCGCCGATTTTGTACCGCAAAAGCTGAAGGTCACACTTGATGCACAGCAAAAGTCGCTGTCACCCAATGCCGATATCAACATCAAGGCGACCGCGCGCTTTTTGTACGGTGCACCGGCGTCCGGCCTGACGGGCGAGGCGGATGCGCGCATCACGGCTGACCCCAATCCCTTTCCGAAATATGCGCAATATCAGTTCGGGCGGATGGACGATGCCTTTTCTGATACGCAAATGAATCTGGTTGTGCCACCAACGGATGCGGCGGGCGTGACCGATATTACCGGCAATGTCGGCGATGTGGCGGAAACAACCCTGCCGCTGAAAATGACGGTGAAGGTTGCCATCCATGAACCCGGCGGGCGCACGACCGGGAAATCCATCGACATTCCGCTGCACACCACAGCGCTGAATATCGGCATCCGCCCGGAATTTGATGGCGGTGCTGTGCCGCAAAATGCCAAGGCCGGGTTTGAGGTCATCGCACTGAACAATGATGGTAAGCGCGTCGCGCTGTCTGGCCTGACCTATACCTGGGTGCGTGAGGTCACGGATTATCAGTGGTATCAGGAAAACGGCAGCTGGAAATATCAATCCACGACGCGTGACCGGCTGATAAGCAGTGGCGCGTTGGATATTGGAACCGGCAACCCGGCCAAACTTTCGCAATCCATGCCCTGGGGCACGTACCGTTTGACGGTGAACGATCCCAAATCCGGTGCCGCGGCGTCTTACCGCTTTTATTCGGGCTGGGCGGCCAGCGCGTCGGGCGACCGGCCGGATCGTATTCCCGTTGCCGCGGATAAACCGGCCTATGCACCGGGCGACACGGCCCATATCTCCATAAAACCGGCAGCGGATGGCCGCGCGCTTGTCGTCGTGGCAGGCGACAAGGTGTTCTCCTCGCAACTGATCGACGCGCCAAAGGACGGCACCAGTGTCGATATCACGGTGGATGCGGATTGGGGGCCGGGTGCCTATGTGCTGGTCACCGATTACCGCCCGTTGAATCAGGCGACGGGGCGCGAGCCCGTGCGCGCCATTGGCGTTGCCTGGCTGGGGATCGACAATTCTCCGCGCACCATCACGCCGGTGATTGGCGGGCCAGACAAAGTGCGCCCGCGTCAGCGCATCAACATCCCCGTCACTTTGAACGGTTTGGGCAATGGCGAGCAGGCCTATCTGACCTTGGCCGCAGTGGACGAAGGCATTCTGCAACTCACCGATTACAAAACACCCGATCCGGTGAAGTATTATTTTGGCAAGCGCCGCCTTGGCGTCGGCATGCATGATGATTACGGCCGTCTCATCAAACCGGAAAAAGCGCCCATCGGCAGTTTGCGCGAAGGCGGCGATGGTTTTGCTGGCCGCCCGCTTTCGGTGGTGCCGACACGCACTGTTGCGTTGTTCTCCGGTCTTGTAAAAGTGGGCGCGGATGGCAAGGCGAATGTTCCGCTCGATATTCCCGATTTTAATGGCGAGCTGCGGCTGATGGCTGTCGCGGTGACGGACAAAAAGATTGGCCGCGCCGAGCGCGCACTGACGGTGCGCGATGCCGTGGTGGCCGATATTGTGCTGCCGCGCTTTTTGGCACCGGGCGACACGTCCAACGCAGCGTTGAACATCAACAATGTCGAAGGTGCGCCGGGCCAATATACCGCCACCGTCACAAGCGCAGGTCCCGTCGGGCTGGAAGGCGGCGCGGCGCAAACAATTGTGACGCGCGACTTGAAGCTGGGTCAGCGTGTGCTGGTTCCCGTCGCGCTATCTGGCAAGGGATTGGGCATCGCGACCATCCGGCTGAAACTCACCGGACCAAAGGGGTTCAGTGTTACGCGCGCATGGCCGATCGAGGTGCGTGCACCGCAATTGGATGTCGCGCGTGAATCCACAGCCGTGCTTGGCCCGGGCCAAAGCTACACCGCAGGTGCGGCGCTGGTGGCGGGGCTGGTGCCGTCCACCGTCGTGACCGCGCTGAATGTTTCATCGAGCCACGGCTATAATGACGTGCCGGGGCTTTTGCGCTGGCTCGACAAATATCCCTATGGCTGTCTGGAACAGACCGCCAGCGCGGCCATGCCGCTATTGTATTTCAACGACATGGCCAAACTTGCCGGTCTGGAGCAGAACGAAAAACTGCATGCGCGTGTTCAAAACGCGGTCGATAGCGTGCTCGACATGCAAAATTACAGCGGTGATTTCGGCATGTGGGGGCCGGGCAGTACAGCCGAGCCCTGGGTCAGTGTGTTTGCGCTCGATTTTCTCTATCAGGCAAAAGCGAAAAACTATGTCGTGCCAAACGAGGGTTTGAAGCGCGGCGGAAACTGGCTGGCACAGATTGCGGCGTCCTCATCCTATGATGATGCAACGCGCGCCTATGCGTTTTATGTGCTCAGCCGTGCGGGGCAGGTGAACCTGTCTGATCTGCGTTATTTCAGCGATACGCGCGGTGCCGAATGGAACACCGCCATTTCCGGCGCACTAACCGGCGCGGCGGCGGCATTGGCCGGGGATCGTTCGCGCGCGAATTATGGCTTCACCCGCGCCAAACAGATTGCATTGGCGGCGGCGCCCGCGACCTATTCGACGGATGATTACGGTTCGCTGGTGCGTGACTTGGCCGGCACCACGGCGCTGACCATTGAAGCGGGCAATCCGCAACTTGTCCCGGCGCTGATGGAGCGCACTGGTGATGTGGATATGCGTATCAATGCCACCACAACACAGGAAAAAGCCTGGATCCTGCGTGCCGCGTACGAATTGTCGAAAGAGCGCGGTCCGGTGAAGGTGACCGTGGATGGCAAACCGGCGGCGGCAAAAGGTGGCACGGTGCATCTGGCGCCAAAACTGGCGGCGCTGACCGGCGGCATCACGCTGAAGAATGTGGGCGATGCGAATGTCTGGCGCTCGGTGTCTGTGCAGGGCACACCGGAAGCACCGCTACCGGCCACGGCGCATGGTCTGCGTATGACCAAAACAATCTGGACACGCGATGGCCAGCCGGTCGATCTGGCAAATGTGAAACAGAACGACCGCATGGTGATCGTGATTTCGGGACAGATGAGCGACAATCTCTATCGCCAGATGGCGGTGCTCGATCTGTTGCCTGCGGGGTTTGAAGTTGAAAACGCGATTCAGGGCGATGATGCCAAGCTTTATCCGTGGCTGGGTGATCTCACCACTCTGACAATGAGCGATGCGCGCGATGACCGTTATGTCGCCGCCTTCAACATTGGCTCGCGTTACCATCCGCGCCCCAATGAGAAAAAGCCGCCACCGCCTCTGCCGTCCTTCCACATCGCCTATGTCGTGCGGGCCACAACCGCGGGGTCTTATGTGATGCCGGCCGGTGTGGTGGAAGATATGTATGCCCCCGCCATCCTGGCGCGCACCGAGATGAAACGCGTGAACATCGCGCAAGGCGAGTGAGGATGGCACATGCGCCAGCGCGCGCGTGAACGGCTGATCGTTGCGGCGTTTGCCGGGCTGGGTCTGGTGGCGGCGTTGTTCGCGGCGGATCGCGCCAACCCGCCCGATCTTTCGCGCTATCACAATGTCTCGCCCGAAGTGGTGGCAAGCAATGGCGCATTGCTGCGCCCATTTCTGTCCGGTGATGGTTATTGGCGGCTGAAAACCAATGTGGCCGATGTTTCGCCGCGCTATCTCACGCTGCTCAAGGCGTATGAAGACCGCCGGTTTGATTCACATTTCGGTGTCGATCCGCTGGCGGTTGGCCGCGCGGCGTTTCAATATGCAATTTCGGGGCACATCGTATCGGGTGCATCGACCCTGACAATGCAGGCCGCGCGTTTGCTCGACCCGCATTCCACGCGCGGCGTGTTTGCCAAAATCGGACAGATGGTGCGCGCCCTGCAATTGGAAGAGCGTTATTCAAAAAACGAAATCCTTTCGATCTATCTGACGCTTGCTCCCTTTGGCGGCAATCTGGAGGGCGTGCGCGCTGCCAGCCTCGCCTATTTCGGCAAGGAGCCAGCGGCGCTTGATCTGTCAGAAGCCGCGACTTTGGTCGCGTTGCCGCAATCGCCGGAAAGCCTGCGCCCCGATCGCCATGCCATTCGCGCAACTGCCGGGCGGAACAAGGTGTTGGCGCGCATGATCACAGAAGGCGTCATTGCACCGGGCGATGTGGTGGCCGCGAAACGTGAAGGCGTGCCCTCCATCCGCCGCGCCATGCCGCTGGATGCGCCGCGTCTGGCCGGGCGCTTGAAACGCGGCACAACAGACAAACGCATCGTCACCACGCTTCACGATGGCTTGCAAAAAGCGGTGCAGCGCATGGTAGCGCGCGAAGCCTTTTATCTGGGCGATGGCGAGGCGATGGCCATTGTCATCGTCGATAACAAAACCCGCAATGTGTTGGCCTATGCGGGCGGGACAGATTTTTGGGGTCCGGCGGGTCAGCTCGATCTGGCGCGGCGCGACCGTTCGCCCGGTTCGGCGCTGAAACCATTTATTTATGGTTTGGCGTTTGATGATCTGATTTTGCATCCCGCAACAATGATGAGCGACGAAGCCACGAATTTTGGCGATTACGCACCAAAAGATTTTGACGGTGCGTTTCAGGGCGCGGTGTCGGCGCGTGATGCGCTGCGCATGTCGCTGAACATTCCCGCTGTGATGGTACTGGATCGTGTGGGGCCGTTGCGTTTTACGATGGCGCTGCAAAATGCGGGCGCGCATCTGTCGTTTCCCGCGGGCGACGATACGCCCAGCCTGCCTGTGGCGCTGGGCGGGCTTGGCATTTCGCTTAGCGATGTGGCGATGTTGTATGCCGGTATTGCCGAGGGCGGTGTCGCAAAACCTTTACGCTATCGCACCGATGCGCCAGCGGGCGCGGGCCATCGTCTGTTCGGCAAGACGGCAGCCTATTATCTGCACGAGATTCTGGATGGGGTTGCGCTGCCCGCCGGTTGGGCGATGGGGCAGGGGCTGGCGCGCAAACGCACCATCGGTTTCAAGACCGGCACGTCCTATGGCTATCGCGATGCGTGGTCGGCGGGTTTTTCCAATGATTACACGATTGCCGTCTGGGTTGGCCGGGCCGATGGCGCGCCGCGGTCTGGACGCGTCGGTATTGAAACCGCCGCGCCGATTTTGCTGAAGGCGTTTCAGCTTCTGCCCCCGGACAAGCGGCCCGCCATGCCGCCGCCGCCGGGCACATTGATTGCACAATCGCCGGATCAATTACCCGCTGGCTTGCGCGTGTTCCGCCGTCAGGATCAGCGCGAGATAATTGCTGTACGAAATCAGGTGCCGCCACCATCCATTGCGTTCCCGCCCGATGGCGCAACCCTGCCGCTGCCTGTGCCGGATGCAAAAGACAAGGCGATACAGCTAAAGGCCGATGGCGGGCGCGGGCCGCTGACCTGGCTGGTCAATGGTGCGTTGGTGGGCAGTTTTTCGCGCTTTACGCCCGCGCTTTATACGCCGCACGGCGAAGGTGTGGCGCGCATCACCGTGGTCGATGCGCAAGGGCGCAGTGCCACCTCAAAAATTCGCTTCAAACATTTGCGTTGATGCGTGTCATGCTCTCCCCTTAAGCCCAATCAAGCGCGCGCACCGGAGTTTTCTTTGATGGATAAAATACCTTCGGTGCCCGAAGCGCCCGCACAGGAAACAGTGCAGCGGGTGACGACGCGGGCCGAGCGGCGCCGCGCCTTTGGCATCTTGTTTGGCAGTATGATGTGTCTGGGCGCGGGCCAATCGGTGATGTTCGCCGTTTTGCCCTCGCTGGCGCGCGAGCTTGGCCTCACCGAGTTGCAGGCCTCGTTGCCATTTGTTGCGTCGGCAGTAATCTGGGTGTTTTCCAGCGGTTATTGGGGCCGCAAATCCGATCTGTCCGGCCGCCGCCCCATCATCATTTTGGGGCTTTTCGCTTTTGGCGTTTCGTTCGCGTCATTTGCAATGGTGGCACAGATCGGCGTCAACCGGCTCTTGCCGATCATTTGGGTGTTCCCGCTGATGATCGCGACACGCATGCTCTATGGCATTTTTGGCTCTGGTGCTGCGCCGTCCGCACAGGCCTATGTGGCTGATCGCACAACCCGCGCCGAGCGCACGCAAGGTGTGGCCACGATTGGTGCGGCCTTTGGGCTTGGCACCACGGTCGGGCCCGGCATCGGATCGGTGCTGGTCGTGTTCGGTTTGTTTGCGCCGTTTTATTTTACCGCGTTCATGGCGTTTGCCAGTGCGGCGGCCGTCTGGAAATTTTTACCTGAACGCACAGCGCCAACAGGGCACAAATCCGTTTCTGTAACGCTGAGATGGTATGACAAGCGCGTTCTGCCTTTCATCATCTTTGGATTGGGGCTTGGCACGGCCGGCGCCATCCCGGTGCAAACGGTGGGTTATCTTTTTATCGACGTGTTGCATCTGACACCCGCCGAAGCGCCGCAATATATCGGCATCGGCCTGATGGCGGCATCCATGGCCGCGTTGTTCGCGCAATTGGTGGTGGTGCAGCGTTTCAACATGTCATCGCGTACTTTGATCCGCTGGGGTGTGATCATTGCGCTTGTCTCAAACATTTTATTCGTATTTGGCAATCAATTCGGCCCGCTTGTTTTTGCGTTGATCATTTCGGGTTTTGGCTTTGGTATGGCGCGGCCAGGTTATGCGGCCGCCGCGTCGCTTTCGGTTTCACCGGAAGAACAGGGCGCTATTGCCGGATTGACCGGCGCGACCGCAGGTGCGGGTTTCATCTTCGGGCCAATCATCGGCACCAAACTGTATGAATGGCGGCCAGAGGCACCATATGTTTTCTGCGTCGTGCTGATGGCCGTGCTTTATGTCTATGCAATCGCCTCCCCGCATTTGCGCAATGCCGGGCTGCTCGCGCCGGAAAGCGATGCGGTGGATAAATCGCCACAAACACAGGTGCCAAATGCCTAGAGCGCAATAGGGTGAAGTGTGCAGCGGTTCACCCGATAAATTGCGCGGCAATCGAGAAAACTGGAGGATGATCTGGTTCGACATAATCAGATCATGCTCTAGTAGTGGCGCTTAATGGCTTTTGGCGGCGGCCTCCCGGTCCATGCGCGCCAGCAATTCGGTGGTGGCAAAACCGTCGGCGGGAAGCCCCCGCGCCGTTTGATAAGCACGCAAGGCGCCGCGCACCTGTTTTCCGATCATCCCGTCAATCGGGCCGGAATCAAAGCCAAGTGCGGCCAGGTCGCGCTGGAACTGAAACTTCTGTTCGCGCGATAGCGCCATCTCATCACGCGGCCATGCCGCAATAAGTGATGGTCCGCCATTGATGCGGCTGGCCAGCAAACCAATGCCCAGCGCATACGCCGTTGAGTTGTTGTATTTCAAAATCACCTTGAAATTTGGGAACAGCAAAAAAGCCGGTCCGCGCGCACCGCCCGGCATGAAGATGGCGGCGTCTGCTGTCTCGTTGGGCAAATTCGCACCAAGCGCGGTTTTCACGCCCATTGCACGCCATGCGTATACTGGTTTGGTGTTGTCCAGCTCGGCTTGGGCATAATCAAAGCCGCGCGGCAAATTTACTTCATAGCCCCAGGGCTGCCCGCGCTGCCAGCCCGCGCCATCCAGAAGCGCGGCCGCAGAGCTCAGTGCATCGGCCGGAGAATTCCACAAATCAATCTTGCCATCACCATCGCCATCGGTCGCGTATTTGAAAAAGGTGGAGGGCATGAATTGCGTTTGGCCAAACGCACCCGCCCAGGACGAGATCATCTGCGCGCGCGAATAATGCTCGCGCTGCATCATTTTCAGCGCGTTCAAAAGCTCGCTGCGGGCAAAGTCCTGACGCGGCCCGTCATAGGCCAAGGTTGCCAGTGCATCAAATATGTTGAAGCTGCCGATGTTGGAGCCATAGGCGGTTTCCAGCCCCCAGATGGCGACAAGAATATCTTTGGAAACGCCGGTGCGCGATTGAATGTTGGCCAGCATGGTCGCGTTCTGGCTCAGCTTTTGCTGCCCGTTGGAAATGCGCAAGGGCGACACCGCCCCGTCCAGATAATCCCAGATCTGCTTGGTGAATTCGGGCTGCTTTTCGTTCAGTTCCTGAATACGCGCCTGTGGCCGGGCGCTGGCCATCGCCGCATCATAGGTCCGCGCCGTAATTCCGTGTGCCAATGCAGTGCTGCGAAAATCGTGGATGAAAGTGTCAAATTTCGCGTTTTGGCTGGGCGCAGGTGTCGGCACGGCGGGGCGTGCGGGCGCCGTTGCTCCCGGTGCGGCGCTGGCACAGGCGGCGGTCAGGGTGACCAGCATCAGGGCAAGCGCGCGCGCGGACCAGCGCCGGGATCGAAATTTTGCGATAAAACTATGTAATAACAATGTGTTATGGGGCAAATGGGGGTCTCCGGCGCACCGTCTCTGTTCTATCCTTATCATGGCGCGGCTCCAGCGTTGACAGGTGCGCTTTGCCCAACTAGCTTCCGCGCTCTTTTTTGCAGGACCCGTGTGGCTTTTTTGCGTGGGTTGGCCCTGCTGACCTGAGTTGAAGAAGGTGTGAAATGAAAATCCGCAATTCGCTGCGTTCGCTGAAGAAACGCGACAAAGACTGCCGTGTTATCCGCCGCCGCGGTCGCACCTATGTCATCAACAAATCCAAGCCGAAATTCAAAGCCCGTCAGGGCTGAGCCCGTGGGTTATAAGTCTGTGCATTTGCGCAAAGTGTGACGGGTGGCCATGCGCCACTCTCGCCATCACGGCGATTCGTTCTAAAGTGCGCCAAAGCCGAACAGGCCGAGGCGCATTTTGCATTTGAAAGACCCCGATCCGTCCATCGTCGCCCGCCGCGCAGAGATCGCTGCGGGCCTGCGCGCTATTGTGCCCGATGGCGTGGTGTCCGAGCGCGCAGGGCTGACCGCCTATGACAGCGATGCACTGGCCGCATACCGCCAGCCGCCGCTTGTTTGTGTGCTGCCGAAAACGCGCGAACAGGTTTCTGCCATTTTGAAATTTGCTGCCGAAGAGGGCGTGGCCATAGTGCCGCGCGGGGCGGGCACATCGCTGTCTGGCGGGGCGTTGCCGCGCGGCGATGCGATATTGCTCGGCCTTGGCCGGATGAACCGCATCATCGAAATTGATTACGACAATGGCTGTGTCGTGGCTGAACCGGGCGTGACCAATCTGGCCGTCACGCGCGCCGTCGAGAAGAACGGGTTTTATTATGCGCCAGATCCGTCCAGCCAGATTGCCTGCACCATCGGCGGCAATGTGGCGGAAAATTCCGGCGGGTTGCATTGTTTGAAATATGGGCTGACGACGCACAATCTGATGGGCGTGGAACTGGCGCTGCCGGGCGGCGAACGCATTCGTTTGGGTGGCAAGGCGCCGGGTGCGGGCGGGCTCGATCTGCTCGGAGTAGTCGCAGGTTCCGAAGGGTTGCTGGGTGTGGTGGTGGAAGCGACGCTCCGTATCCGACCCACCCCGCCGCTGACGCGCACATTGATTGCGGGCTTTCGCGATGTGCCGCAGGCCGGACAATGCGTGGCCGACATTATCGCCGCCGGAATCATTCCCGCCGTGATGGAATTTATGGACCGGCGATGCATCGAAGCGGTGGAGGATTATTGCGCGCCAAATTATCCGCGCGATGCGGCCGGTCTGTTGCTGATCGATGTGGATGGGATGCCCGCCGAAGTGAACGAAGCAACCGCGCGGATCATGGATATCGCCAGACAGACAGGCGCACATGATGTGCGCGAAGCGACGGACGAAAAAGAACGGGCGCGTTTCTGGTTAGGGCGCAAGGCAGCGTTTTCGGCGATGGGGCGGCTGGCGCCTGACATGCTGTGCATGGACGGCACGATACCGCGCCGCGCGCTTCCCGCTGTGCTGGCGCGGATGGCGCAGATGAGCGACGAATACAATCTGCCCTTCTGCAATGTGTTTCATGCGGGCGATGGCAATCTGCACCCGCTGATTATTTTTGATGTGATGAAGCCGGGCGAGCTGGAACGCGCGGAAAATTTCGGTGCTGATATTTTGAAACTCTGTGTCGAAGTTGGCGGCGTGCTGACGGGCGAACATGGTGTGGGCGTTGAAAAGCGCGATCTGATGGGCGTGATGTTTGACGAGGCCGATCTGGCCCAGCAACAGCGGTTGAAATGCGCGTTCGATTCGGCACGCGCCTTCAATCCGGAAAAAGTGTTTCCTACGCTGTCGGCCTGCATCGACAGCGGGCACATGCATGTGAAATCGGGCCGCATTCCCCGCTCCAACCTGCCGCGGTTTTAAATGGCTCACATCAACGCGGTCCATGAAACTGACATTGTTGATGCTGTGCGCGCGGCGCGCGAAGCTGCGACACCGCTTGAGATTATTGGCCGCGGGACGAAACGCGGGTTTGGCCGCCCGCTGGCCGCGATGAACGTGCTGGATGTATCGGGCGTGTCCGGCATCGTTTCATACGAGGCCGAAGAATTGGTGCTGACTGCGCGGGCCGCAACGCCGATTGCGGAAATTGTTGCGGCGCTAGATGAGCGCGGTCAGCAGCTCGGATTTGATCCGGTTGCCTGGGGCTCATTATTGGGTACGCCCGGCGAAGCGACGCTTGGCGGTGTTGTCTCTGCTGATTGTTGCGGTTCGCACAAGCTGCGCTATGGCGCGGTGCGCGATCATGTTCTGGGGTTTCGTGGTGTGAACGGGTTTGGTGAGGCGTTTCGCGCCGGCGGCAAGGTTGTGAAAAACGTCACCGGCTTTGACATAGCCAAGCTGGTTTGCGGCGCGATGGGAACGCTTTGTGTGTTGAGCGAAATCACGGTGCGTGTCGTGCCCAAACCGGAAAAATCAATCACCCTTGCGGTGGACGACATTGCCCCGCGCGATGGTTTTGCGTTGCTTCGCAAAATCTGGTCCAGCCCGGTGGAAGCCAGCGGCCTTGCCTATGTGCCGGATGGCGCGCGCGTTCTGATCCGCGTCGATGGCGCGCCGCAATCGTTAGAGGAAAAATGTGCCGCCGTGCGCGCAATCGCAAGCGCGCATGATTTGAAAGAATGGGATGATGGCGACGCGCTGTTCGCAAATCTGGGAAGTGGGGCCGCTTTTGTGCAAACCGCCCATGATGTCTGGCGCGTGATGTTGCCGCCTGCTGCGGCGGCTGATTTTGCAGGCAATATTTCGTCATCGCTATGGTGGGGCGATTGGGCGGGCGGTGTGCTCTGGATCGGGTTGAAGAAAGATGACATTGCCGCCGCACAGAATTTGCGCAGTCTGGCTGCGGCGTCTGGTGGTTATGCGATTTTGCTGCGCGCAGATGCACAGATGCGTGCCCGTGTTGGGGCCTTTGCACCGGAACCACCGCCGCGCGCCGCGCTGACGCGTTCGGTAACGGCGGCGTTTGATCCGCTTGGCCTGTTCAATCCCGGCCGCATGTATGAGGCGGTGTAACGATGCGCACGAAATTCACCGCTGAACAACTTGCCGATCCGCATATTGCCGCGGCGGAAGAAAATCTGCGCGCCTGCGTGCATTGCGGCATCTGCACCGCCACCTGCCCGACCTATGTGTTATTGGGGGATGAGCGCGATTCCCCGCGCGGCCGCATTGTAATGATGCAGGCCATGCTGGAGGAGGGCGGTGCCCCGACGGCGGAAACTGTGCATCACATTGATCGCTGTCTTTCCTGCCTGGGCTGCCGCACGGCCTGTCCCTCCAATGTGGATTATGCGCGGCTTGTTGATGCGGCGCGCGTGCATATCGAAACGTATCATGTGCGGCCAAGACGCGAGCGCGCCTTGCGCTGGCTGATTGCAAACATCATGACGCGGCCCGCGCTGGTGCGCGCCGCTGTATTGTCGGCGAAAATCTTTGCGCCCCTGGCGCGGCGCCTGCCCGGCCGACTTGGTCTTATGGCCGATATGGGTGCGCGGCTGAAACCCACGCATGCGTCCGCCATTCCTGCCGTGCCGCATGCACAAAAACGCGTGGCGCTGTTGCGTGGCTGTGTGCAGCGCGCCCTGGCACCGCATGTCGATGCGGCGATGGCGCGCGTGCTGGCGCGGCGCGATATGGCGCTGGTGCCGCTGGATGATGCGGGTTGCTGCGGCGCACTGGCTCATCATCTGGGCCGCGCAGCGGATGCAAAAGATAAAGCAAAACGCATGATCGCCGCGTTTGAAAACGCAGGCGGTGCCGATGCTTTTGACGCCGTGCTGATTGCGGCGACAGGCTGCGCCTCACACATGCACGAATATGGGTTTCTGTTTTTGGATGAGCCGGAATGGAAGGCGCGCGCAGATGCGTTTTCGGCGAAGCTGAAAGATTTTTCGCAAATCGCCGCCCCGCAAAGCGCCACGCCACCACAGAATCTGCGCGTCGCCTATCATGCGCCGTGTTCGCAGCAGAACGGGCTGAAACTTTCGGGCGTTGGCGAGGCACAATTGATCGCCGCCGGTTACACCGTGCTCGATATTCCCGAAGGTCATCTGTGCTGCGGTTCGGCGGGTAGTTACAGCCTGCTCCAGCCAGACATCGCGGGCGCATTGCGGGCGCGCAAGCTCACCAATATAGAAAGCCTGCGCCCCGATGTGATTGCCAGCGGCAACATCGGCTGCACCACGCATCTGATGGGGGCGGACACGCCGCCGATCATTCATCCCGCTGAATTGGTGGATTGGGCAGAGGGCGGCCCCATGCCACCCGCTCTTGTTAGCCAATTCACACAAGGGTGATGGAAGCCGCGCAGCGCTTGGGTTAGGCTGATGTCATGCGCATTTTGATTGTCACATTCGTGAGTTTTGCTTTCGCCGTCATGCCTGCGGCGGCGCAGAGCATTGTGCCGGCTTCCGCAAAAGACGAGATGCCGCAAACCGCCAAACCGCTCGATTCTTTGTTCGAGGCGCTGGCCAATGCGGATTCCGAAGAAACCGCCAAGCCTATCGAAGAACGCATTCTGGCGATGTTCAACCAATCGGGCAGCCCCAGTATTGATCTGTTGATGACGCGCGCGACCACGGCCGTGCAAACTGGCGACATCAAAACGGGCATAAAATTGCTGAGCTCGATTACCGATCTTGAACCAAAATTTGCCGATGGCTGGTTTCAGCGCGCACAATTGCAGGCGATTAGCGGTGATGATGAAGGCGCGATGATTTCGTTGCAAAAGGCGGTAACCTTGAACCCGCGCCATTTCGCGGCGCTGGCGCAACTGGCAGGATTGCTCGAAGAATATGGCAACAAAGCCGGTGCGCTGAAATTCTACCGCGAGGCGCAAAAGCTCGATCCGCATTATGATGGGGTTGCGCGCAATGTGCGCAAATTGTCCCGCGAGGTCGAGGGCGACCGGATCTGATATTTTACCGCCGGCCTATTTCCCGCCGACAAACGCCACGCGCAACAAATTGGTTGCGCCGGGCGTTCCCAATGGCACGCCCGCGGTCACGACAATGCGTTCACCCGCTTTGGCAAAGCCTTCGGAATAGGCAATCTGCGCCGCGCGTTCCACGACATCATCCAAATCATGTGCGTCTTCTCCGGTGACGCAATGCAAACCCCAGACGATGGATAGCCGCCGCGCGGTTTCCAGGCTCGGCGTCAGTACAATAATGGGTGCATCGGGGCGTTCACGCGCAGCCCGCAGACTGGTGGAACCTGATTTGGTCCAGCACACAATGGCGCGCGCATGTACGGTATGTGTGACCTGCTGCACCGCGGCCATGATCGCATCGGGCGTGTTTTCTTCTGGTGGTGCGCGCTGTGCATCAATGATCGAATGGTAAAGCGTCTCGCTTTCCACAGCGTGGGCGATGCGGTCCATCATCTGCACCGCTTCCACCGGATAGCTGCCTGCTGCGGTTTCCGCTGACAGCATCACCGCATCAGCGCCTTCAAACACGGCGGTCGCCACATCAGAAACTTCGGCGCGGGTGGGCGCCGGTGTATGGATCATGGATTCCAGCATCTGGGTTGCCACGACCACGGGCTTGCCCGCACGCCGGGCGGCCCGGATGATTTCCTTTTGCCGGCCGGGCACGGTTTCCAGCGGCAATTCCACACCCAGATCGCCGCGCGCCACCATCACCGCATCGGACAGTTCCAGAATTTCATCCAGACATTCAATCGCTTTGGGCTTTTCAATTTTCGCCAGAACGCCCGCGCGCCCGCGCACAATTTTTTTCAGCTCGGCCACATCATCGGCGCGTTGCACAAAGGACAGCGCAATCCAGTCCACGCTCAGATTGAGGGCTGCGTCCAGATCACGGCGGTCCTTGTCAGTCATCGCCGAAACGGGCAGCAAGGTGTCGGGCAGGTTCACGCCCTTTTTGTCTTTCACCTCGCCGCCGATTTCAACAAAGGCTTCGGCGCTGTCCGGTTTGGATGAAAAGGTGCGCAAGCGTATTTTGCCATCGTCAATCAACAGGCAATGCTTTTGCTTCAGGGCCGCAAACACTTCGCCATGCGGAATGGGCAACACATCGGGATCATCGGACGACGCAGCGCGTACCAGCTTGATACGGGCGCCTTCCTTCAAAAGGATTTTCCCGCCCGGCAATTTTCCCAGCCGGATCTTTGGCCCCTGTAAATCCACCAAAATACCAATCGGACGGCCGACTTCGCCCTCCAGCGCGCGGGCCCGGCCATGCAGCTCTTTCAGAAGCGTATGATCGGTATGGCTCATATTGATGCGAAATATATCAACGCCCGCCTCAAACAGCGCCTTCATCTGTTCGGGCGAGGAGGATGCGGGACCAAGCGTTGCAAGAATTTTTGTTTTGCGGCGGCGGCGCATATTTTAATCCGAAAGCGACTGGGTGAAATCGAGATGATCGCGTGTATCGACGGCAAAGAAGCCTTTGCGGTCATAACCGCGTTTGGCGCAGGACGCACGCCCGATGACTGTGAATTTATCCGTCACCGACGTGCAAAAGCTCCGGTTGCCATCCCAGCCGCCATCGCCGCCATTACTGGCATAGAGATAATAATAGCGCGCCTTCAGCTTGCCTTTGACCAAAGTGGTGCATTTGTGAGGGGCAACCTGCCACCAGCCTTCGCTCATCCAATGGGTTCCATTGAAACGGCCCAGCGCCACCTGCGCCGCAACGCCCGTTTTGTTACAGACTTTGAAATCTGCATGGGCCGGCACAATCGATGCTGCAAGCAGCATAAGTGGCAAAATGTGGCGGATGGATTTGATCAAAGCATGGTTGCGCGCAAGGTTTCGGGGCGGTACCGCGGGCAAAGCGGCTACCTGCGAATCCTAACGTGTCGCCGCCCGCTTGTCGAAGCAAGACCTATTGGTAATGATCGCGTTCATGAAGGATAGCCCATTTGAGCGGATTGCCGGTGCGGGCGCGCATAATGGGGCCCAAGCGCGTCTGATCTTGGTTTGTGACCACGCCTCCAATGCCTTGCCGCCAGCCTATGGCGCATTGGGGCTGGGTGCGGCGGCGCTTGAAACCCATATTGCCTATGATATCGGAGCTGACGCGGTTACCCGCGCGCTGGCGGAGGGGTTCGGCGCCGCGGCCATTTTGGCCCGGTGGTCGCGCCTGTTGATCGATCTGAACCGCGGCGCGGACGACCCGACGCTTGTGATGAAATTGTCGGATGGGCGAATCATTCCCGGCAATCGCGGCGCGGATGCAGGTGAAATTGCACTCCGGCTGGCCCGGTTTCATGCGCCCTATCATGGCGCGATTGCTCGCGAAATTGTGGATGCGCGGCGCGCGGGCGCTTTTCCGGCCATTGTTTCGATCCACAGTTTTACGCCGGTGTGGAAGGGGGCGCCGCGCCCGTGGGAGGTAGCTGTGTTGTGGGATCGCGATCCGCGTCTAGCCGTACCACTTTTGAGGGCGTTGAAAGCGGCGGGCTTTGTGACCGGTGAAAACGAGCCCTATACCGGTGCGCTGGAAAACGATTGTATGTACCAGCACGGCACGATGACCGGTTTGCCGCATGCGTTGATCGAAATCCGGCAGGATTTGGTTGCAAGCCCGCAGGCGGCGCGCGCTTTTGCCGCCCGGCTCAAGCCGGTTCTGGATGCTGCGCTGACGCAAATGGGTAAGCCCGGTCTGGCCTTTACCCGCCCGCTTGCCACAAGAGGAGGTATCACAATGAACGAGCAAACCCGTACCGAAGTCGAAGCCGCGGTGTTTCGCCGCCTTGTTGCGCATTTGCAAGGCCGCACCGATGTGCAGAACATCGACATGATGGGGTTGGCCGGGTTTTGCCGCAATTGTCTGGGCGATTGGTATCGCGAAGCCGCCGCCGAAAAGGGCGTGACGCTGGAAAAAGATGACGCCCGCGAAATCGTTTATGGGATGGCGCCGGGCGAATGGAAAAAGCGCTATCAGACCGAGGCGACGCCGGAACAAAAGGCTTTATTCCAGCAATCGCAAAAGGCCTCAAGCAGCGAAGCGGTAGGCCATAAGAAATAGGCCTCAAGCAGCGAAGCGGCAGGCCATAAAAAATAAGCCTCAAGCAGCGAAGCGGTAGGCGATATAAAAAAGACCCACAGCTAGCGCACGGCGCGGCGTTGCGCTGGCCAGTTTTGACGGGCTAGGGTCCGCGCCCTTGAAAATTGCGTATATGAGGCGCGGGAATGACGAAATCCGGCTTTGCCAAAGAACATCTGACATCCTTCATCGAGCGCATTGAACGGCTTGAGGAAGAAAAGGCCGCGCTGGCCGCCGACATTCGCGAAGTCTATTCCGAGGCCAAGGGGCAGGGGTTCGACACAAAGATCATGCGTCAGGTTGTACGACTGCGGAAAATGGACACTGCAGAGTTTCAAGAGCACGAAGCACTACTTGAGACCTATAAGATGGCAATGGATATGGTTGGCTAGAAACTCAAACTTGCACTAGTCATCTATGGTGGGGACCCAAACACCGTTTTCGACGAGGTATTCTCGAATCGATGCAGCAGCTTCACGCAATTGAGTGATGCGCCGCCGCGTAATGTCTATGTGGTTCTCAAATTGTTCTGTACTTTGCTGGTAACTGTCTGTCGCGCCGCGGAAGAGGTAGACTCTGTCTACGGCAGAAAATGTCTTGTAGAGCACTCGTGCAACAAATCCACCAACAGGAAGCCGTGCCGCAATTGCGGCGCGGTCTCTTAGCTCAGACATGAATTTTGCGGACACAACTTCACGAAATTGCTCCAGGGGCATTGCAATTGCTTTTTCGCGTTTGTCCGCGAGGTCACTGCGCATTCGTTCTAATACGGTTGCGATAAATTCCATCTCCAGTGCCGCATGTTCCAGCCAATAGTACAGCTCAGTTGCTTCCGCTAACTGGTTCTGCTTTCTGATGGTATCGTCGCGACGTCTGGTAAACTCAGATTGATAGTAAGCGCCGAGTATGACCGCAATGGCAGCTACAATTGCTGCAGTGAACGCACCATAGAATTCCTGTGCGTTATCGCTTCCCCAAATAAAAAGCGGAATAGCTGCCGCAACAGTAAGTGTTGCCCACATCGCACCAGTCACGGCACTACGAAATAGATCAGCCCGTTTCAATGAAGCCCCCAAGCGACATTAAGCAAGCTTCTCTATATCATTGCTGTGGCGTTCGTGAACAGACAAGGATTTCAGAGCATGATCCGATTCCATTGATATGGATCATGCTCAGTGGCAGTTGTGCTATGCGATTAACTCGCTGCACGCTTGGCCGTATCGCCATTATGTTCGCTACCGGGTGAATCGGATTCACCCGCCTCCAGACCCAAATCTTTCAGCTTGCGATAAAGCGTGGACCGGCCGATGCCAAGACGCCGCGCCACTTCGGACATGTGCCCCTCATAGCGCGAGATCGCCATGCGGATAATCTCCGATTCCACTTCTTCCAGCTTGCGCATGTGGCCATTGGCGCCGGTCGCCGAAAGCCCATAGGGCG
>JBDZUY010000044.1:0-21822 GCA_040255365.1 Hyphomicrobiales bacterium | reverse complement strand
GCCGGGGTAACAGTGACGAGATTATAGTCGCTTGAATTTATTGCTTTAACTGGAGCGGGCGAGGCGATTCGAACGCCCGACCCTAACCTTGGCAAGGTTATGCTCTACCCCTGAGCTACGCCCGCGCTCCGTTAAGGTGGAGGGTTATGACCGAGGCGGCGCAAGCGGTCAATAGCCCATTATCTCAATGGTTTCCGGGCGTCGGTGTGGGCGCGCCCGCAGCGCTCAATAGGCCTTTTTCAGCACCGCCAGCCGGGCGCGATAGAGCCCGGTCAGGCAGCCGCCAAGCGCATCGCCGGTTTCGGCGTGGCAGGCCGTGGTCCGCGTTTTCAGCCAGGCGCGCTGCTCGGCCTTTGTTTTCGCGGGCGGCTGTTTATGGCCGTCGCCGGTGATCAGGGTGCGATATTGCTCTGCCATCTGGCGGTCCAGCCGGGCCAGTTTCACATCGCCGCAGATGGCGCGCTCGACTGCGCTGGCCGCCTTGGCGCAATCAAAGCTGGCAAGGGGCTCTCGCCAATCGGCACGGATGAACGGTGCCACGATGCTGCGCGGAATACTCACCGTTTGCGGGCCATACACATAGGCGGCCACCTGATAGGCCGGAAACATGATCGTCACGCTGTCTTTCAGCCACGCAAAGACGCGGAAATTTTCGACGTTTGGTCCGGCGCCTTTTTCGATCCAGTCGGTGTCGCTGTCACCGGCCTGTTTGCCGATTTGCTGTTTCAACTGTGCGATAGCGCTCTCGCTGACGGCTTTGATGCCGTCATGGCCAATGATTTCCGGCAGATAGATACGCGCATTGTCGGCGCGCAGGTAATTGAACGTATGAAAATCGGTGTTGGGGTGCGCGCCGCCGGTGTAATAATAAATGTTGAAGGCGACAACGAACATTTTTGAATCGTTGCGCGCAATATCAAAGCCGATGTCCAGCGAATTTGGCGGCGCGTCTGGCAAACCTGCGTTCACATCACCGGTATAATCCTTGCGCCATTGGGTGACTGCGCTGGCAATATCATCGTCGATGGCCGCGACGCCAGTATGCGGATAGGCGATTTTGATCTCTTGGCTCTTGGTCGCGACATCAATGTGCTTTGTCGTGACTGGCAAGGGGGCCGCAAATGCCTTCGCAGGCAGAACCAGCAAACCCAGCAACATCACAGACAAAATGACACGCAACATGATAATTTCCCGATCTGGTTCGCGCATGCGCCAATCAGTATAAAGGCGGCTGCATGTCTGACCATCCCTCTCTACCGTCTCCAGAAGCCCGCGAAGCCGCATTGCTTGCGCGGCTGGCGCATTTGGGCATTACACACCGCAATTATGCACATGATCCGGTTTTCACGGTGCAGGAGGCACAGGCCTTGCGCGGGCTTGTGCCAGGCGGACACACCAAAAACCTGTTTCTGAAAGACAAAAAGGGCGGGCTCTGCCTGGTCGTTGCGCGCGAAGATCTGGCGGTTGATCTGAAGGCGCTGTCAAAGCATCTGGGTTGTCCGCGCTTTTCGTTTGGTGCGCCCGACCTGCTGATCGCGGTGCTTGGTGTGCCGCCGGGCTCGGTCACGCCCTTTGCCCTGATGAATGACCCCGATACCCGCGTGGCCGTGATCCTTGATGCGGGTATGATGGGCCATGATCCGCTCAATTTTCATCCCTTGCGCAATGATCGCACAATCGCGGTTTCACCTGCGGATCTGGTGAAATTCATGCGTGATACCGGCCATGAACCGCAGATTGTAACCTTGCCGGAACGGACGGGCTGATGCGGGCGTGATAGCCTGCACCCTGGGCGGATTTGGCACTAGAATTGCCGCTGGTATTGATGGGCCGGAAGGGCTTTTCTTATCCCCGTCAGGCCCCATATGCAGGGCGTAGATAGAGAGTAGAGAGACATTATGGCTTTGATTGATTCCGGCGGGCGGCCCGTCACGGCAGGAAACAGCAGCGAAGGCGCAGCAGGCACTGGTGCAGGTGGCGCTTACATAAAAGACGGCTCGCTGGAGACGTTTGCTGCCGATGTGCTGGAGGCCAGCCGCGAAGTCCCCGTGATCGTCGATTTCTGGGCACCATGGTGCGGCCCGTGCAAACAGCTTGGACCGGCGCTGGAAAAAGTCGTGAATGAGGCGCGCGGTGCGGTGCGACTGGTCAAAATCAATGTCGATGAAAATCAGGAAATCGCGCAGCAAATGCGCATCCAGTCGATTCCGGCGGTGTATGCGTTCAAGAATGGCCAGCCGGTCGATGGTTTCATGGGCGCGGTTCCCGAAAGTCAGATTCGGTCTTTCGTGCAGCAATTAACTGGCGGTGCCGCGGGCCATGACAGTGCCGAGGGCACATTGGAACTGGCCGATGCGGCGCTGGCGGCGGGCGATATTGCCGCCGCCGCCCAAGCCTATGGCCAGGTGCTGCAGGATGACCCCGGCCACCCCAGGGCGGTTGCCGGGTTGGCACGCAGCTATCTGGGTAGTGGCAATATTGAGCGCGCGCGCGAAACGCTGGGCCTTGTGCGCCCTGATGCGGCCACTGACGAAGCCATTCGCGCCGTCGAGGCGGAACTGGCCTTGCGCGAAAGCGGTAGCGCGGGGGCTGCGGATGTTGCGGCGCTGCAAGCCAAGCTGGACGCGGATCCAAACGACCATCAGGCCCGCTTTGATCTGGCGCTGGCGCTGGATGCCAGCGGCAATCGCGATGGCGCGATTGATGCGTTGCTCGAAGCGATAGCCCGCGACCGCAAATGGAATGATGAGGCGGCGCGCAAACATCTGGTGACATTGTTTGAGGCCATGGGCGCTGGTGATGAACGTACGCTTTCTGCCCGGCGCCGTCTGTCCGCCATTTTGTTTTCGTGAACGCGATGCCCGGTGTGCGCCCCTATCGAACGATTGGCGATCTGCCGGACCGGCTTGCCATTTTTCCGCTTTCGGGCGTGCTGCTTTTGCCGCGTGGACAATTGCCGCTCAACATTTTTGAACCGCGCTATCTGGAAATGGTTGATGCAGCGTTGAGTGGTTCGCGCATGATTGGCATGATCCAGCCGATTGAATCCGAAGAGCGCAGCCTGAAACCGGCGTTGTCGGCGGTGGGTTGTGCGGGGCGTATCTCCGCCTATCAGGAAACCGATGACGGGCGCTATCTGATTACATTGAACGGTATTTGCCGTTTTCGCGTTGAAAACGAACTGGGTGCGGATACACCTTATCGTCAGGTGCTGCCGGCTTTTGCACCGTTCGCGGCTGATCTGACCTCGTCTATCGATGGTGAGTTCCCGCGCGAACGTTTGATTGCCGCGTTGAAGGATTATCTTGCACAACGCGAACTGAAGGCCGATTGGCGCTCGGTGATGGGTGCGCCAGCCGAGGCGTTGGTCAATGCATTGGCGATGTTGTGCCCGTTTGAACCGGCGGAAAAACAGGCGCTATTGGAGGCGCCGGGCTGGGGCGAGCGGGTGGATACCCTGGTCGCCTTGTTGGAAATGACGCGCGCGGAACCGCCCGGCGGCAGTACTCTGAACTAGGCAAAGAACCGGCATTGAATTCGAAAGAGCGTGAGGCGCAACATGGAACCCGATCCCAAATTGCTGGAAATTCTGGTCTGTCCCATTACCAAGGGCACGCTCCACTATGACCGAGGCGCGCAAGAATTGATCAGCAAACAAGCGGGGCTCGCCTATCCCATACGCAGCGGCATTCCCATCATGCTGCCCGGTGAAGCGCGCGAATTAAGCGATGCGGAGCGCGAAGGCGCATGAGTGCCGCCGGTGAATCCGCCCATTGGCCAAGCGAGTTGCGGCTGGATGCGGCCAAGACCACATTGAACATTGGTTTTGAGGACGGACAGCGTTTTGCGCTGGCGGCCGAATATCTGCGTGTGGAATCGCCCAGCGCCGAAGTGCAAGGCCATGTCGCAGCACAGAAAAAGATCGTGGCGGGTAAGCGTCATGTGAAAATCAGCGCGCTGGAGCCGGTGGGCAATTACGCGGTGCGCATCGTGTTTGATGATGGCCATGATTCCGGCCTGTTCACCTGGGCGTATTTGTATGAGCTGGGCAAATTGCATGACCGCAAATGGGCCGATTATCTGCGCAATCTGAAGATGCGGGCATTGAGCCGCGGCTAGGTGCAGGCCGCACTATCGTGGTAATTTGCCACGATTCTTTTACAGGCTCGCCCTTGCCCGAACCCAGCCACCAACCATCCAATCGGTATGCGACGTCGCGTGGTGCAATAAACGGCCGTGGCCGGCGCATTGCCATTGTACGCGGACAGGACAGAAGCCGCTGGACCGATGCTTATCATGCGGTCCTGATCGCGCCGTGGAGCGTGTTCTTTCTTGGCACAACGATTTATTTCGTGATTGTGAATGCGATGTTTGCGGGGCTCTATCTGCTGGATCCCGGCGGCTTGGAACATGCGCGGCATGGTTCGTTCTGGGATGCGTTTTTGTTTTCGGTGCAAACGCTTGGATCGATCAATTATTCGGTGATGATCCCCAAATCGATCTACGCCAATGTGATCGTCACATCCGAAACATTTTTCGGTATTCTCAATCTGGCGATGCTGACCGGCATCATGTATGCGCGGTTCTCGCGACCCTTCGCGCGGGTGATTTTTTCACGCAGTGCGGTGATCGTTCCGTTTGACGGTGCACCAACCTTGATGTTCCGCGCGGCGAACCAGCGCGGCAACCAGATTCTCGATGCCGCGGTGACAGTGTCCTATGCGCGCGAGGCCAAGACCAAAGAGGGATTGGTCATGCGCCGTTTTGAGGAACTGAAGCTGGTGCGTTCGCGCACGCCGCTGTTTGCGCTGTCATGGACAGTGCTGCACCGGATTGATGAGACAAGCCCGCTTTACGGCCAGACCCTGGAAAGTTTGCAGGCCTGCGCCGCCGAGCTTTCGGTGTTGCTCAGCGGCACGGACGAAACATTGGCTGATGTGATTTATGCGCGCCATTCTTTCCTGCCCGAAGACATCCGGTGGAACCAGCGCTTTGTCGATGTGCTGTCTGTTTTACCGAACGGGCGGCGGGTCGTGGATCTGCACAAATTCCACGACACCGAACCGTTACCCGAAAAATTGTGAATGGGATTTCTGCTTCGCCCCTCGTCCTTCGACTAGCTCAGGACAAAGCCCAAATACCATCCCTCACCCTGAGCCTGTCGAAGGGGGAGGCAGGCTCCTATTTCTTGCCCATCGCCTTTTTCTCCAGCCCGGTGATTGGGCCTTCGGTAAAGAGGTATTCCTTCAATTCCTTGTCGAACACCTTGTCGTTGCGGCGAATCCATTCCAGCACCATCGAAGCGTGCTCGACCTCTTCATGCGCATTGTGCAGCAAAATCGCTTTCAGACTTTCATCGTCGGTATCGTCGGCACGCTGGCGGTACCAATCCACGGCCTCCAGCTCTTCCATCAGCGATACGATGGCATGATGCAGGTGCAGGGTTTCCTTGGAGAGCCGCTCACGCGGTGCATGCAGATTTTCGCTCGACATTGTGAAACTCCTTTGGTGTTCGGGCCCGCTGGCAGGCGCCATAGGGGCGGTCAAAACTGCGGCATGCTGCCGCCGCGCGACGGGATGTAGTATGCAATCGTGGCGCAACCATGGGCGGCGGCTGCGTCATTTATGGTGTTGTAGATGATTTTTGAGGGGGGTGGAACAGTTCTAACTTGAGCGGAGCGCGGGTGCCCGGTACATTCGCGCCGCTATGGAACCTTTTAAAACCCTTTCGGGCGTGGCTGTGCCCCTGCCGATGAGCAATGTCGATACCGACATGATCATCCCCAAACAATTCTTGAAAACGATTCTGCGGACGGGGCTGGGCAAGGCCCTGTTTTATGAGATGCGCACGCGTGCCGATGGCAGCGATGATCCGGATTTTGTGCTGAACAAACCGGCCTATGCCAACGCAAAAATTCTTGTGGCCGGGGAGAATTTTGGCTGCGGCTCCAGCCGCGAACACGCGCCCTGGGCGCTGCTGGATTTTGGTATCCGCTGCGTTGTCGCGCCGTCCTTTGCCGATATTTTCTATAACAATTGTTTCAAGAACGGCATTTTGCCGGTTGTGTTGCCGCAGGCCGAAATCGATCTTTTGATGGATGATGCACAGCGCGGCTCCAACGCGATTGTGACGGTCGATCTGGAAGCACAGGAAATTCGCGGGCCGGATGGCGGCTGCGTGAATTTCGAGATTGATGCGTTCCGCAAACAATGCCTGCTCAATGGCTGGGATGATATCAGCCTGACCTTGCGCAAGGATGCCGCGATTGCCGATTTTGAATCCCGGCGCGCCACCTCTGCGCCGTGGTTGTGAGCCAGTCATGAGCGATGCGGTTATACGCGAGGTAAAAGACGGGCTGTGCACGCTAACCTTGAACCGGCCCGATAAACTCAACGCGCTGAACATCGATATTTTCAAGGCGCTGTCCGAACACGCGACATTTGCCGCGGCCAACACCGATAAAATTGGCTGCGTGTTGTTGCGCGGGGCGGGACGCAGCTTTTGCGCTGGCAATGATCTGGATGATCTGGCCGGCGTGTTTGAGGGCGGCGATGGTTCGCGCTTTCGCAGCGAAACGGTGGAGCGGCTTTCGCGCCTGCCCATGCCCGTCGTTGCGGCGGTAAAAGGCCATTGTCTGACCGGCGGGCTGGAACTGGCGCTCGCCGCCGACATTATCATTGCGGGCGAAAGCGCCAAGTTTGGCGACACGCATGGAAAATGGGATCTGGTGCCGGTGTGGGGCCTGTCGCAACGTTTGCCGCGCCGCATTGGCCGCGCCAAGGCATTGGAAATGTCGTTCAGTGCGCGGTTCTATTCGGGCCGTGACGCCGAAAAAATCGGATTGGCCAATTTCTGTGTGCCGGACGTGGAACTGGATGCGGCGGTGGCGGCATTCACAGGCGATGTGCTGGCCAATTCCTGGCGCTCCAGCCGCGCCATCAAAAAACTTGTCGATGATACCGAAGGCATGAGCCTGACGGCCGGCCTTGCGCACGAAATTCATCGCAGCGAAGGGCGCGGGCCCGAAACCGCCGAACGCCTCGCCAAAATGCGGAAATAAACATGAGCTACGATATTTTGATGGTGCCCGGCGACGGGATCGGTCCCGAAGTGCTGGACGAAACGACGCGCGTGCTGGGCTGGTTCACGCAGAACCGCAATTTTGCCGCGACCACGCAAACAGCCCTTGTTGGCGGGGCCGCCTATGATGCGCTTGGCACGCCCGCGCCGGATGAAACAACGGCCAAGGCAAAGGCCGCTGATGCCGTGCTGTTTGGCGCGGTGGGCGGGCCGCAATGGGATGGTTTGCCGTTCGACAAGCGCCCCGAACGCGGGCTCCTGCGTCTTCGCAAAGACCTCGAATTGTTTGCGAACTTGCGCCCGGCCTTGTGTTTTGATGCGTTGAAGGATGCCTCCACCCTGAAGCCGGAAATTATTTCCGGGCTCGATATTCTGATCGTGCGCGAGCTGACGGGCGGGGTGTATTTCGGTGAACCGAAAGAAATTACCGATCTGCCAAACGGCGAAAAGCGCGCGGTGGATACGCAAGTCTATACGACCAGCGAGATCGAACGCATCGCCCGCGTGGCGTTTGAACTGGCGGGATTGCGCGGCAAACGCGTTGCCTCTGCTGAAAAATCCAACGTCATGGTGTCTGGCGTGTTGTGGCGCGAAGTGGTGCAGACTGTGCGCGACAGGGAATATCCGGGCATCGAACTGTCGCATATTCTGGCGGATAATTGCGCGATGCAGCTGATCCGCAACCCCAAACAGTTTGATGTGATCGTCACCGACAATCTGTTTGGCGATGTGCTGTCGGACGAGGCGGCACAGATGACCGGCTCCATCGGCATGTTGCCCAGCGCGTCTTTGGGCGCGAAAGACGCAAAGACCGGCAAACAGCCCGCGCTGTATGAACCGGTGCATGGCAGCGCGCCCGATATTGCGGGCAAGGGGCTGGCCAATCCGCTTGCCTGCATCCTCAGTCTTGCGATGTGCCTGCGCTATTCGTTCACGCGCATCGACGATGCGGTTCTGCTGGAACGCGCCGTGGAAAAGGTGCTGGCCGAGGGCTATCGCACCGGCGACATCATGCAGCCCGGCATGAACAAGGTCAGTTGCACACAGATGACCGATGCGGTGCTAAAGGCACTGGACGGGCTCGTCTAAGGCTCAATTACCACTTTGCCGATGGCCTTGCGGTCGGCCAGTATACGCATCGCCTCTACCGCTTGTTCTAACGGAAAATGCGCGCAGACATGCGGGCGCAGTTTTTTCTGTGCCAATAGCGCATCAATCGCGGCGATGTTCTCGCGTCCCTTGTCCGGGAATTTGCGGCCATATTCGCCCGCGCGCACGCCTACAACCGAGAACCCCTTGATTAGCGGCATGTTCGCGCCAATGGTCGGGATGCGCCCGCTGGCAAAGCCCACGACCAGAAGCCGGCCGTTAAAGCCGATGCAGCGCACGCTTTCATCAAACGCATCGCCGCCCACCGGGTCGTAAATCACATCCGCGCCGCCGTTCGTCAGCTCTTTCACCTGTTCGCGAAACCCGGACGATGGCAATACATGATGCGCGCCGTATTTTTTCAGGAAGCTGCGTTTTTCCTCTGTCGAGGCCGTGGCGATTATTTTCGCACCCAGGTTCAGGCCAATATCCACCGCCGCCAGCCCCACGCCGCCCGCCGCGCCATGCACAAGCAGCCATTCATCCTTCTGCAATTGCCCGCGCCGCACCAAGGACACGTAGGCGGTGAGATAAGCGGTCGTGAAACCGGCGGCCGTCGCGTAATCAATGCCACCGGGAATTTTGCGCAAAGCCCGCGCGGGCACCTGTGCCTCTTGCGCAAAGCCGCCAGAGAATGCGCCGCCCATAACCCGGTCGCCGATTTTCAGATCACTGACATCCGCGCCAATGGCAATCACATCGCCCGCCAATTCGCCGCCGACGACAAAGGGCAATTGCGGTTTGTGCTGATATTTGCCCTGGATCATCAACAGATCGGGAAAATTCACGCTGGCCGCACGCACAGCCACGCGCACATCGCCCGCGCCCAGCTCCGGCAAGGCAAAATCTTCGATGCGGACCGAACCGATATCCTCGGCGTTTTGATGACAGACCAGCGCCTTCATGCCGGTATCGGCAGCGGGCGTTTGGGCAACGCATTGATGCCGCCCATGAACAAAGCGGTGGCGAAACGCGCGGCTTCTTCCACATTGTGCGGCTCACGCCTGAGCATTCGCTCGGCCAGCTCAAACGCGACGCCGACAATCGCCGACATCAGATAATCGGCATCGACATTGGGAAACAGGCCGGCGGCAATGGCGCGTTCCAGGTCTTCGCGCAATTCCTCAAATCCGGCGACGATTTCGGCGGTGTCCATGCGCACGCGCAATGTATCGGTGTTGCTGCGGATCGCATGAAAGTTTGAGCGGTCGCCCGCGACATATTCCAGAAAGGTGTGAAACGTGCTGGAAACGAACTCTTCCACGCTGGTCGCCTTGGCGCGCTCTTCGCGCAGGCGCGGGCGAATGCGAAGCGCCGCTTCGTCCTGAATCGCCTGAAAGACTTCTTCCTTCGATTTGAAGTAATTGTAGAACGTTCCCGAAGCCAGCGGTGTGGCGCGAATAATATCGCGCACATTTGTGGCACCATAACCAAGTTCGGCAAAAACATGCCGCGCAGCTTCCAAAATGGTTTGGCGATTCTGTACTTTGGTTTGTTCGCGTTTGCCGGAGGTTTTTGTGCGCACCCCCTGGCTATCTTTGATGATGTCGATACTCAAATACATACCCGCATGATTGTCCCCGCCGCAGATTGCATCTCACGATGACGATCCGTCAACTTTTATAATGTGAATTATCGTGTTGCCATCTGCTCTGCCGCGCCGCCTTGGTGTTTTTCCGGGATTTTCGCCGGGTTTTGGGCCCGGCCCGGCACTGGCAATTTGTCCGCGCCATAGCCCTTGGCCTGTGCCCGCACCTTGCCACGTTTCCATTCGGCGGCGAGGTCGCGGCAATAGCGGTCAAAATTCACCTGCATCGTGTGGCGACGTGCGGCGTAGTAATGGCCGGTCTCACGCTCCTCATCCTTGTGGATGACGCGCTCCATCTCGCGTTTTGGGGGCAGGGCATAGCCACCGGCCAGATAATCGGCGACCAGACGGGCCTGCTGCTCGGCAAAATTCACCAGGGTCGGCAACGGCTGCGCCAGCCCCATGAAAAACAGATTGTCGATGCCCGGCTTGAAGATGCGTTTGAACAACGGCAGATGATTGTTCTCTACCTTGATCAGCGCATCGTCGAAAAACGGAAACGAGATGTTGTAACCCGTCGCATAGATGATGACGTCAATCTCTTCTTCGCGGCCATCCTCGAACAGGATTTTGCGGCCGCGCTTTTCCTTGATGTTCTTGGTCACGGTAATGTCGCCGCAGCCGACGCGCGTCAGAAATTCGCCAGAGACAGAGGGGTGACTGTCCGCGGGGTGATGTGCCGGTTCCGGCAGGCCGTAATTTTTCATGTAACCAACGGCTTTGACAATCAGCCGTTTGACAACGCGGCGCACCATCCAGTTGGGCATCCAGGCCGGTGCCACGCCCTTATCCGGCGGCTGGCCGTTGATGTATTTGGGAAAAACCCACACGCCGCGCCGTGCCGCGACAAACAGCTTTTTGGCAATCGGGCGCTGCGCCAGTTCCGATGAAATATCCATCGCCGAGTTGCCCATGCCGACGATCAGAATGTTCTTGTCACGCATGTCATGCGGCTCGAACGGGGTGAGATAGGAATGGGCATGCATTTCCACGCCGTCGAATGTGCCGGGAAATTGCGGGATATGCGGGTCCCAATGATGGCCGTTGCAGACAAACAGCGCGTCATAGGTGCGCGTCTCGCCCGTGCTCAGCGCCACATGCCACAGCGCATCATCGCCGCGAACGGCGCGTTTGACTTTCGTGTTCAGACTGATGTTCGGGCGCAGGCCGAAATGATCGACATAGGCATTAAAATACGAGGCGATCTGCGAATGGTGCGGGTAATCGGGGTAATGATCGGGAATGGGAAAGTCGGCAAACTGCATGCGCGTTTTCGAAGTGTCGATATGCAGCGATTGGTAACAGGCGGACAGCCCGTTGGAATTTTTGTAAATCCAGTTGCCGCCGATCTCGCTCGACATGTCAAAACAGTCAAACGCAATGCCGCGATCTTTCAGCGCCTTTGCTGTTGTGAAACCGGAACAACCGGCACCGACAATACAGGCTCTGGGAAGGGCCATGATGAACTCCCGAAAATACCGTTTGGTCGATCATAGAAAAATCCGTCTGTCTCACAACCCGGCGCATATATTTGTTCGCGGCATCCAGTTCGTTGCCCAACTCGCCCCTACGTCACGTTGACAGGTCTGTGAAACTGGCCTTCACAATGGGTGATGAATAATGATCCGCCGTCCTGGCTCGCCCATGCCCGCAGCATGATGGGACTGACGCCGTTTATTGCTTCGCTGAACGGCGAAGTGCTCGATATGGGAAAGGATGGCGCACATATTCGCGTGCCTTATGGGGCGCATCTTGTGGGCGATCCCGATAGCGGCGTTGTGCATGGCGGTGTGATAACCGGACTTCTGGATCATGCGTCGGGCATGGCGGTGATGAGCAGTTTGCGCGAACCCATGCCGATTGCGACGCTGGATTTGCGCATCGACTACATGAAACCGGCCACGCCCGGCGAAGCGATTATCGCGGTGTCGCGCTGTTTGAAAGTCACGCATGACATCGCTTTTGTGCGCGGCGCGGCCCATCAGGGCGACGAGGCCAATCCCATTGCGCTTTGCACCGGCACCTTCATGCTGATCCGCGGGCAAAAGCTGCCCTATGAGGTGAAGGCGTAAGATGGAAATCTTAACCCGCGCATTGGAAGAAGGCCGCGCCGCCGATCCGGCAACGCTGCTGGATGCGATTCCCTATTGCAAGCATCTGGGCATTAGCGCATCGCTGAATGATGGTACGCTGGTTCTGGTGATGCCGATCGTTGAGCTTCATATCGGCAATGTTGCGCTACCGGCCATTCATGGCGGGGTTATTGGCTCGCTTCTGGAAACCGCGGCATTGGTACAGATCATCTGGGAAACCAAGACGGCGCGCGTGCCAAAGCCGGTGGACATTACGATTGACTATTTGCGCAGCGCCCGCGCCGAGACGAGCTATGCCCGCGCGCACATCACCAAACAGGGGCGCAAGGTCATCAATGTGCATGCGCAGATGTGGCAAGGCGATGTGGTAAAACCCGTCGCCGCCTTGCGCGGGCACTTTCTCCTCGCCTGAGCCGTGCTTCGCGCTAGCTCCAGCGGCCTGCACCGCCAAGGCTGAACCGCCCCGCACCCAGAAAGAACACAGCCAGCGCGCCAAACAAAAAGAGCGCCTGCAATTCCAGCCTGTAGCCGCCATTTTGCGAGATGATCAACAGATCACCCATATGCGCCAATGACACTGCGACAACCATATTGATGACAATCAGAATCGCGCCAATGCGCGTGAACAATCCCGCGATAATCAGAACCGGTCCCAGCAGTTCACCAAAATAAACGCCATAGGCGAGGATGGCTGGCAAATTGTACGCGGCGACCATGGATTCGATACCGGATATGCCGCCCAGCAATTTGTTCACGCCGTGCATCAAAATCAGCACACCGATCGTCAATCGCAATATGAGTTTTCCCACATCGTCTTGCATGAAACGCGCCCCGGCCATCAATGATTGCATCGCAAGAATAGCATAGCGCATCGCCGCAGCACGCGATATTTGCGGTGTGGGCGTGTGCAATCTTCTTTTATGCGTGGTGGCGGTTTGGTTTTACGGCCAATGCCCGGGGAGGCAGGGCGCGTGTGGTTTGTTTTGCTTAACGCGCATCCGTGCCCACGGCATCGGCAATGTTTTT
Organism: Hyphomicrobiales bacterium; assembly: GCA_040255365.1. GTDB lineage: Bacteria > Pseudomonadota > Alphaproteobacteria > Micropepsales > Micropepsaceae > Rhizomicrobium. The sequence goes on along the minus strand of JBDZUY010000044.1, from coordinate 8,885 downwards.
GTAACCGTCGCGCGCGATCAATTGCGAAAGCTCGCGTGTGATTTGTGTCACAAGGGCGGGCCCGCGCCATGCCAGTGCGGTGTAAAGCTGCACCAGATTCGCACCGGCGCGGATTTTGGCATAGGCATCGGCGCCGCTGGCCACGCCGCCCGCGCCGACCAGAATCATCCTTGCGCCCACATGAGCGCGCAAGGCCCGCAAAACCCCGGTGGATGGGGCCAAAAGTGGCGCACCGGACAACCCGCCGCTTTCACGCGCGAACGGGCTTTGCAAACTGGCGGGCCGCGCAATCGTGGTGTTGGTGGCGATGATGCCTTCGATGCCCGCCTCCAACGCGACCTCTGCAATGCCGCCAATGGCGGCCGCGTCAATGTCTGGCGCGATTTTCAAAAGCAGCGGCAAATCATGGCCGCGTTTTGTGCGCGCATTGGTCAGAATATCGAGCAGACGTTTTAACTCGTCTGGGTTTTGCAAACCACGCAAGTCTGGCGTGTTAGGCGACGATACATTCACCGTGATGTAATCGGCATAGGGCGCAAGACGCGCAAACGCATCGCGATAATCATTGGCGCGGTCGGCGGTGTCTTTGTTCGCGCCGATATTGATGCCGACAATCCCATTTCGTTTGCGCGCGCCCAGCCGCGCTTCCATCACCGTCATGCCCGCATTGTTGAATCCCATGCGATTGATGACGGCGCGGTCTTCGGCCAGACGGAACAGGCGCGGGCGCGGATTGCCCGCCTGCGGGCGTGGCGTCACGGTGCCACATTCGACAAAACCAAAACCCAGCTTCAGCATTGCGTCCGGAACCTCGCCATCCTTGTCAAAGCCCGCGGCCAGGCCGACGGGGTTGGCAAAGCGCTTGCCCCACAAGGTTTGCACCAGATTGGACGGCGCCGCCGCGGCACGTGGCAACAGCGGGGCGGCGGCGTTCAACAGGTGGATCGTGGCGCGATGGGCGGTTTCGGGCGGCAGGCGGCGCAACAGCGCGGCCCCCATATTCATCACCATGCCCATTAGCCCCGCCATCGTCTGCGCCCTGATTCTGCCGGGCGAACTCTAGCCTTTGCGCGCGGCGCATGCGCGGACTTGCAGAGGCAAAACAATCACACTAGGATATATATCCTAAATATGGAATATCATCACAGGATAGACCTATGCTGACCCATCACCAGCTCTGGACTGCGCTCGACATGCTGGCCAAGCGCCACGGGCTTTCGGCCTCTGGCTTGGCCAAGCGTGCGGGGCTCGATCCCACCACCTTCAACAAATCCAAACGCAAGGCGGCAGATGGCAAACCGCGCTGGCCCTCTACCGAAAGCGTGGCCAAAGTGCTGGCCGCAACGGGCGAAGATTTTGCCGCCTTCGCGGCACAGGCCTCGCGCAAGGGTCGCGCGGCACGCAGCGCCATTGTCTCGGTCCCGCTGATCGGTTTGGCGCAGGCCGGCAATGATGGCTATTTCGATGATGCCGGTTTTCCTGTCGGTGGCGGCTGGGATGACATTCCGTTTCCCGATGTCACCGATGAACATGCCTATGCGCTGGAGATTGCGGGCGATTCCATGCAGCCGGTCTATCGCGACGGCGACCGCATTGTGGTGTCACCAGGCGCCAACGTGCGCCGCGGTGATCGGGTGGTGGTCAAAACCGTGGATGGCGAGGTGCTGGCCAAAATGGTGGGGCGCGTGACCACGCAAAAGGTGGAACTGAAATCGTTCAACCCGGCCTATGATGACCGCGTGTTTGCGATGGCCGACATCGTGTTCATGCATCGCATTTTGTGGTCAAGCCAGTAACGATCAGGGATAACCCTGAAAGCGTTTGACCATGGTATCGTATTTTTCCGTATCGCCGCTTTTCAACAGTGCCAGTAAGATCGCGGCGCGCTTTTGCATCGCTTGCTCATAGGCTGACGCCGCATTCCCATTCGTCGCATATGTCAGCGCATCAAGGATGTTCTTGCGATATTTCTTGCGGTCATAGGCCGAAAGGCTGAGCGCATATTGGTAGCGCAGCACGATATCCGCCGGTGCCCGCTTGAACGCCGCATTGAAATCGGCGAGCCCTTTTTCCAGGGTTGCGCCATACAGCATGTTCGCCAGCATTGCGCCGCCGCCCGTGACAATCGCAATGTTCCAACCGCCCAGCGCTGCCAGCGCACGCGCATCGTTTGGCTCGGCGGCCAGCGCGGCATCCAGATTGGATTTGGCTTCAGACGGATAGCCTTTGAATCTGGTCTGGATCATGCCGATGATGCGGCCCTGATACCCCAGCGCGGCGGCAAGATAGACACGCGCATCAGCGCGTTTGGGATCTTTGGCAATGGATGCGCGCGCCAGGCTTTCGGCGCGCTGCAAACATTCCAGACATGACGTTTCGTGCAGCATCGCAATGGCAAGGGCCGCGCGCGCCGCGATGGCATAACCTTGCGCATTGTCTTGTGCGCTGCCCGCGTCAATTGCCGCCTGGTATTGGCCCGCAACGTATAAATCAGCAGGTGTTGCTGTTGCGGCAGCAGCTTGCGATGCGGCGAAAAACGCTGCCAGAACCGCCAAAATGACGAGTCTTGTTATCTTAATCTTTTGCAAAATCACCGGCCAGCGCGCGGCGGATAAGCGCCGCCGTTTGCGCACATCCAAACAGGGCCGCGAACGAGCCGAACCGCGGGCCCGCGCTTTGGCCGAACAACACTTCGTAAAGCGCCTTGAACCAGTCGCGCAGCGGATCAAAATTGTGGTTCTTGCCGATCTCGTACACCGCGGTTTGCACAATCTGGCCATCGCGTTCGTCGCCCATCGCTTCCAGGGTGGTGGCGAGTTGTTCCAGCGCCGCGCGCTCTTTATCCGATGGCGCGCGATATTGTTTCTGTGGCTTTACGAAATCGTCGTAATAGCGCACGGCATAATCAACCAGCCGGTCAAGGCCGGGATTGTCTTTTGCGTTCGCATCCGGCGCATAAGCGCGAATGAAACCCCACAACACATCGCGGTCTTGCGCGTTTGATGCGGACACAAGATTGAGCAGCAATGCAAACGAAACCGGGTAGCGTTGATCCGGCGGATTGCCATTGTGAATATGCCAGATCGGACTTTCTAGTCTTGCCGCGTCGTCGTTCAGCTTGTGATAGGCCTCCAGAAGCTGAAGATATTCATCCACTGCTTTCGGTATTTGATCGAAATACAGTTTCTTTGCGGCTTTCGGCTTTTGAAACATGAACAGGGCGATGCTTTCCTCCGGCCCATAGGTCAGCCATTCATCAATGGTCAGCCCATTGCCTTTGGATTTGGAAATCTTCTGGCCGTTCTCGTCGAGGAACAATTCAAACACAAAATGTTCGGGCGGTTCTGCGCCTGCAATCCGGCAGATTTTGTCGTAGAGCGGCTGCGACGGCAGATGATCCTTGCCATACATTTCAAAATCGATGCCCAGCGCAGCCCAGCGCATACCGAAATCCGGCTTCCATTGCAGCTTGCAACGACCGCCCGTCACCGGCACCGTTTCTTCGCTGCCGTCTTCTTCGATATAAGTGATCGTGCCAGCTTCCACATTGTGACTGACAACACGCGCCAGCAACACCTTGCCCGAATGGGGGCTGATGGGAAGAAACGGCGAATAGGTTTTCTGACGTTCCTCGCCAAGCGTCGGCAGCATCACCGCCATCACCTTGTCGTAATTGGCCAGCACTTGCAGCAGGGCTTCGTCGAACAGCCCGGCCTTGTACATGTCGGTTGCGCTGCGAAAATCATATTCAAAGCCGAACCGGTCGAGAAAGGCGCGCAGCCGCGCATTCATGTTGCGGCCATAGCTTTCATGGGTGCCGAAGGGGTCGGGAATATCGGTCAGCGGCTTGCCCAGATTTTCCGCCATCATCTCCTTGTTGGGCACATTGTCCGGCACTTTGCGCAGGCCATCCATGTCGTCGGACACGGCAATCAGCCGGGTTGGCACATCGCTCATCAGCTCGAAGGCGCGGCGCACCCAGGTGGTGCGGGCCACTTCGCCAAAGGTGCCAATGTGGGGAAGACCGGAGGGGCCATAACCCGTTTCGAACAGTACCTCCTTGATTGGATTGCCTTTCTTGGCGCGCCGCTCCACCCGTGCAACCACTTTGCGGGCTTCCTCAAAGGGCCAGGCACGGGCCGCAAGGGCGGCTTTTCTAAGGGCGGTGGGATCGGCGGAACTCATTGAAAGACTTGACCTTAAGCGTTTTGAAAGGGGGCGAAAGCTAGGCTTCCAACAGGGAGCCCGTCAATGTCGGACCAGATAGAGCCATCCCGGCGTGATGTCGATGCCGCTGTTTCCAGCGGTGCGAGTGCGGCTGCGCTTACCGCAGGGCGCATTGATATGCTCTACCGGCTGGGGCGCCATCATCTGTTTTTGCCGTTCAGCGCCATGTGCCTGGCCGGTGTGCTCTACAAACACGCGACACCACTTTGGCTTGCCACGCTTCCGGTGCTGCTGCAAATCGCGGTGGCGATTGCCACGGGTGAACTCACCGCGAAATATGCCAAACGCGATCCGAAAAGCGATCCGTTGTATTGGGCGCAGCGTTACACATTTTATTCCGGTTTTGCCGGCGCGGCCTGGGGCGTGGGTGCGGTCATCTGGTTCGTGCCGGACGATTTTTCGGCGCAGGCGTTCTTGACCGTTGCGTTTTTGGGCATGACATCGGCCGAATATATTGCGCGCTGCGCACACCGCCCCGCCTATCTGGCGCATGCGGTGATGTCGCTCGGGCCTCTCGCGGTCATGCTGTTTCTGGAACAAAGCCCCTACGCCACTTTGTCCTGTGTGCTGGTGCTGTTTTTCGGCGGTGTGCTTTACAGCTATTGCAGCGGCATCTCCGGCATGATCGACGATGCCATCCGCCTTCGTCTCGAAAATGCAGACCTTGTCCTCAGCCTGTCACAGGAAAAGAAAGTGGCCGAGACGGCACGCGATGCAGCGGAAACCAGCGCGCGGGCAAAATCAGCGTTCATCGCCAATATCAGCCATGAAATCCGCACGCCGCTCAATGCGCTTTTGGGCATGGCGCAATTGCTGGAACGCAGCGAGCTGGACCGTGTGCAAAACGGCCATGTCAAAGTTCTGCTGGAAGCGGGCCGCGGCCTGAAGACATTGCTGGATGATGTGATTGCACTATCCAATCACGAAGGCGACGAAGAAGCCTATTCCGAAGAAGATTGCGATGCGGCGCAGGCGGTACGCACCGTCGCGCGCCTGCTACAGCCGCGGGCCTGGGAAAAACAAATACGGCTCGGCGTAACGGCCGATACGAATTTGCCCCGTGTCGCGGCCGATCCACGTCGTGTGCGCCGCGTACTTCTGAAGCTGGCAGACAATGCGGTGAAATTCACTGATCGCGGCATGGTGGAACTTCGGGTTCTGCAACAGACCAATGAACGCGGCGATCCGATTTTGCGCTTTGAGGTTTGTGACACCGGCCATGGCCTGCCGCCAGAAATGGCGGGTCATATTTTCGAACCGTTTCACCCCGGCGATTCGTCCTATGCGCGGCACAATGAGGGCGCAGGGCTTGGCCTTGCCGTTTCCAAGCGCACAGTCGAAGCGCTGGGCGGTCAAATCGGTTACGAAAGCGAACCCGGCGCAGGTGCAACCTTCTGGTTCACGGTTCCCGCCATTCGCAATGCACATATACAAACGGACGAAGCAGAGCCCATTGCGTCCGATGCGGCCCCGCCCTGGGGCCTGACTTTGCTTATCGCCTGTGTGGACGAAAACGTTGCCACGCAATTGACCAACCTGCTTGAACCGTTTGGCAATCAGTTGACCTTTGCGGCCAATGCATCGGATGCGGCGGCACTGATCAGCCGCGAATCCTTTGATGGTGTTCTGGCCGATGCCGCAGAGGCGGACAATCTGGCCGGTGTCTTGCGGGTGCATGCGCCCTTGCTGGCTTTGCTGCGGCCGGGGGTGCGGGCGCCTGCGGCGGCGAGTGCGGTGCTGCGCTGGCCAGCGACGGCGGGCGGGCTCTATTGCGCAATCCGCGATCTGTTGGGCCGGGGCGCAGAATCTGGCACCTCGTCTAAGAATGCCGAAACCGATCATAATCGCAACGCTGCGATTGATGCACAGGCATTCTCTGCGCTGGAAAAATCGCTTGGCCTGACAACATTGATCGAGATTTTGCAATCCTACATGAAGACGGCGGAAGATTTGTGCGCCGCGCTGGCCGCCGCCAGTGAAGCAGAAAAATGGTCTGACGCCGGACGCATTGCACAAGATATTGCCGGTGCCGCGGGCGGGCTGGGGCTGGCTGCGCTGACCAATGCGGCGCGCAGCTTTACCCAATGCGTGCGCGAAGAGGCCGCGCCCGAAGATTTGCGCAAAACCGCCGATGCCATCGTCAGCGAACACATGCGGGTGGCCCAAGCGCTCGCAAACCTTTATCCCGATCTGGCTGCCTGATCCGGGATAAACGGCATTTCGCTGTTTCCTTCCGGTCAAAGGGCTGCATGATCGGCCCCGATGTCACTGGATTCTCTGATAACGCTTGTGCCGTCCTCGCGTGGTGCGGTGATCGCCGCAGCCGATGGCGATGTGCGCACCCTGGCGCAAGGCGAAGCACGCCAGGTTTTTGGCGGCGGCAATGTCATTGTCGCGCATGGCGCGTTTGTGGCTGGGCGGCTGCAAATCGTGCCGGCAAAGCCGCTTTACGATGTGCTTGAATTGTTTGTCTTTGTGCGGCCTGCCGTGGCGTTTGTGCCCAGTGCGCTGGGGCTGGCGCGCGCGCTTGGGTTGAGCGTTCCCAAAACAGCAGAGGATTCGGCGCATCGTTTGTTCGAGATTGTGCAAACGCTGCTGGATGAATTGGCCGCGCTAAGCGGCGATGCGCGCATACAGGCCCAAAATCTCGCCGCAACGATGGGCAAAGCGGGCTGGCCGTGGAGCGCGCTCATTCTGGAGCGTCTTGGTCAACCGGAAAAGAAACTGGCGCCGATGGCGGGCATGGAAACCTGGCGCGGGCTCACCCAATGGGAAGATCAGGCGCTGCCCGGTATGCCCGGTTCCTATCCGGTGGAAGAAAATGAAGCGCGCATGCGCCTGACACAGCTTGTCGGGTTGGGCGGCGAAGTGCGCGCCGAACAGATGGCCTATACCGAGGCCGCATCTTACGCGTTCAGCCCGCGCACCCGCGCCGGTGCGCCAAAGATTGCGCTGATCGAAGCGGGCACCGGCATCGGCAAAACGCTGGGCTATCTGGCACCCGCCAGCCTTTGGGCAGAAAAGAACGGGCCGGGTCTTTGGCTCTCCACCTACACGCGCAATCTGCAACGTCAGATCGTTCAGGAAATTGCGCGGCTTTATCCCGACCCTGCCGAGCGTGAAGAAAAAGCGGTGGTGCGCAAGGGGCGCGAAAATTATCTCTGCCTTCTGAATTTTGAAGAAGCGGCCAAACGCACGGCGCTGGCACCGGGCCAACGTGCCATTGCGCTGGGCCTGATTGCGCGCTGGGTCGCGGCCACGCGCGATGGCGATATTTCGGGTGCGGGATTCCCGGCCTTTTTGGCCGCCTCGTTACCCTTGCGCGATATCACCGACCGGCGCGGCGAATGTATTTATGCGGCGTGCCCGCATTACCGTACCTGTTTTATCGAACGCGCCGTGCGCCGTGCGCGCCATGCCCCCATCGTGATTGCCAATCATGCGCTTGTGATTGCACAGGCCGCACAGGACTGGCTGGCGGTTGATGAAACAACCGATGCGCCCGCCGAACGGCGCGTGCGCTATGTATTTGACGAAGGCCATCATCTGTTCGATGCGGCTGATAGCGGTTTTGCCGCGTTTTTGTCGGGCCTTGAAATGACCGATCTGCGCCGCTGGATCCGCGGGCCAGAGGGGCGGGCGCGCACACGCATGCGCGGGCTTGATGAACGGCTGAAAGATCTGACCACCGACGATCCCGCCGCCCAAAACGCATTGGAGCAGGCGCTGTCTGCGGCCAGCGCGCTGGCGGGGGAGGGTTGGACCCAGCGCATTACCGGGGCTGCCGCGCGCGGGCCGGGCGAAGTGTTTCTCGCCGCCGCCTATCAACATGTGCGCGCGCGCTCAAACGACAGGGATGCGTTTTATTCGCTGGAGGCCGATACGGAACCGGCGGGCGAGGAGATGCTGGACGCCGCGCGGCATTTGCGCGTGGGTTTGGGCCGCTTGGCCGCGCCCTTGCTGCGCCTGTCGCAATCTTTGCGCCGTCAGCTCGATGCCAAATCGCAGGAGCTGGAACCCTACGCCCGCGCGCGCATTGATGCGGCAGCACGCGGTGTGGAACGGCGCGCGAAAATCATTCTGCCGGCATGGATTGCGATGCTGGATGCGCTGGAAAGCGGCGAGCGGCGCGAAGAATTTGTCGATTGGTTCGCCATCATGCGCGAAGACGGGCGCGACCGCGACGTCGGACTGTGGCGTCACTGGATCGACCCGACGATTCCGCTGACAGCGGAAATTCTGGCGCCCGCGCATGGCGCGCTGATTACCTCGGCCACCTTGCGTGATGCAGCCCCCGATGCCGATGAATGGCAATCGGCCGAAGTGCGCACGGGTGCTGCCCATCTGCCCGAACCGCCGCGGCGTGCATCGTTTGGCTCGCCGTTTGATTATGCCGAACAGGCGCGCATCTTTGTGGTGCGCGATGTGAACCGGCGCGATCCAAATGCGCTGGCTGCGGCCTATCGCGAATTGTTTTTGGCGTCGGGCGGCGGCGCGCTGGGCCTGTTTACCGCGGTGCGCGCGCTGCGCGGCGTTGCACAGCGCATTGACGAACCCATGGCCGATGCCGGGCTGACACTGTATGCGCAACATGTGGACCGGCTGGATACCGGCGCGCTGGTCGATCTGTTCCGCGCCGAAGAAAACGCCTGTCTGCT
>JBDZUY010000009.1:69323-85897 GCA_040255365.1 Hyphomicrobiales bacterium | reverse complement strand
GGGCGCGATGGCGGCGAAACATCTTCTGCCTTTTCACGCGCCGCCACGCAGGCGCGCGTCTTGTCCGCCATGTCGCGAAAGCCGTTTGCACCCGGTATCACCTGTAAAACGCAATCATCAAAGAACGGATATTTGTAATCCTGTGAACAGCCGAACGAGGCGCGATCGCTGCGCGCCGCCGTCAGCACAAAACGGTTCGGCCCTTTGAGGGCCGGCAAAAACACGCCAGAAAAACAGGCCGACAAAATCACCACCGTGGGCCGGTTGGCGCAGCTATTGTCCACCATGATCCCAAGTTCGCGCGGGCTCAGTGTTTGCCCGCCAATGACCAGCCCGTCTTCCGATCCATGTGTGCTGAAATACAAAAGACAACCGCCAGAGGTTTGTTCCGACAAATTCCACAATGCGTTGGAGATTGCACGAATGCTGGAAGACATCAGCCCCGCTTCATCATAGTTTTGTGACTGGGCAGAAAATTCGCGGATATTGTCTTTGTCAAACCCAAGCTTCACAAAGTCTGCGCTGACATCGCGGCGTGCATTGTCGAACCCTTCGGTAATGGTACCGTCATGCGCATGGTTGTCGCCCGCGACAACCACTACCGCCCAATCCGAATAGCCCGAATTGCCAAATACCGGCGATGCCAGAGTAACGACACCCCATGCGAGTGCGCCAGCCAGTAATCCGATCATGTATCCCCCTCATGATGGCATACGCCGCTTTGTAAATACGGCCACCAGTTCAGTATGCGATGACCACAAAAATTGGTCCACCGGCGTAATCGCGCCAAGGTTAAATCCACCGTCACAAAGGATGCGTGCATCACGGGCAAAACTTTCCGGGCTGCATGAGGCATAAATGAGGCGCTTCAGTGCGGAGCTTGCCAAAATTGCGCATTGCGGCGCGGCACCGGCGCGCGGCGGGTCCAGCACGGCGCAATCAAACCGCTTCAATTCGGGCAGCGAAACCGGAACCTTGGCAAGATCGCGCTTTTCCGTTGTGACCGGCTTTAACCCTTGGGTATTGCGCACGCCAAGCGCCAGCGCCTCCAGCATGGCTGCGCTCTGTTCCACCGCATGCACGCGCGCACGGGCCGCCAGAACCAGCGCAAAGGTGCCGCAACCCGAAAACAGATCAATGATGGATTTGGATTTGCCCGCGGCCGCGCACACCAGCTCTTGCAACATTGCTTCGCCCTCACGCGTCGGCTGAAGAAACGCGGCCAGCGGCAAGGCAATTTGTGCGGGCCCCAGTTTCACTTTTGGCTGGCGCATTGTCACCACCGGTTCGGCGCGCGCAGTCAGGCGCGCAATGTTCAGCTTTGCCGACATTTTGGCGAACTCGGTCGTCAAGGCGGGCGTGATCTTGCGCGGCCAGTCCAGCGCAACGTCAAAGCCGTTATCGGCTTGCGTCACTGATATTTCGCAGCCATCGCCATCACGCAGCAGCGCACCGAGCCGTTCGCGCAGCGCACCCACAAGCGCAAATATTTGCGGTGTCAGCACATGACATTCATGCATGTCGGCGATGTTGTGTGTGCGCGCCTCATGAAACCCGATGAGCATAACGCCGTCCTGTTTCGCCGCTTTCAGTGTGGCGCGGCGGCGCGTTTTCGGCGGCACACCAATCACCGCATTGATAACGGGATCAGCAAAACCGTGACGTGCCAGCGCGCGTGCAATTTGTGCCTGTTTGTCGGCAGCATGAATGTGCGGCGGCACATCCTGCGCCGTGCAGCCACCACAGGTACCGAAATGGCGGCAGATGGGCGCAATGGGTTGGGACGCGGACGCACTCATGCCTTGCGCGCGGCGATCAGAAATTCGCGATTGCCATCACCGCCCAGAACAGGGCTTTCCATTGTGCCCAAAACGGACCAGCCATTTTGCGCGCCCAGCCATTGCGCAATATCGGTCAAGGCTGCTTCGCAAGCCTGCGCATCACGCACAATGCCGCCCTTGCCGATGGCAAAGCGGCCAACCTCGAATTGCGGTTTCACCAGCGCGATCAGCCACGCCCCCGATGCCGCCATCCCTAATGCGGGCGGCAGCGCGAGTTTCAAACCGATGAAACTGAGATCAGCAACGATGCATTGCGGCGCATCCGGCACATGAACGGATGACAATTCGCGCGCATTCACGCCTTCACGCGATGTGATGCGCGCATCGCGCAGCAAGCTGCCATGCAATTGGCCGTGACCAACATCCACCGCATAGACATGCGCCGCGCCGTCTTCCAGCAGCACCTGGCTAAAGCCGCCGGTGGAGGCACCCAGATCGAGCCCGATCAAGTCTTTTGCAGACAGTTCAAAATGTTTCAGCGCCGCAGCCAGCTTTAACCCGCCGCGCGAAACATAAGGATGCGGTTTGACATAAGCGATTTTCGCATCGGGTTTCAGCGGCTGCGCAGGCTTGATGATGCGCAGGCCATTGGCGGAGACAAGCCCGCCGCGAATCGCGGCCTGCGCTTCGCTGCGGCTTTGCGCATAGCCCTGTTCGACAAGAAACACATCGGCGCGCGCGGGCGCGCCGCCGTGCGCAGGCGCACCGGCATCCTGGCCATTATTTTGTGCAATCATGCGATGCGGCCAGCCACGGTTTCTTTTTCACGGCCAAGCGCGTTCAACGCCACATTCACAATGGCCTTGGCATCCAGCCCCGCGGCTTCATACATTTTTTCAGGCGTATCCTGATCGATGAAGCGGTCGGGCAATGTCATCGGGCGAATTTTCAGGCCGCGATCCAGCAAGCCTTCCAACGCCAGATATTGCATGACATGCGATGCAAATCCGCCAATGGAGCCTTCTTCGATTGTGATCAGCACTTCGTGCTCGCGCGCGAGCCGCGAAATCAGATCGTGATCCAACGGTTTGGCAAACCGTGCATCGGCAATCGTTGTGGAAAGCCCATGCGCCGACAGCTTCTCGCCCGCCAGCAAACATTCCTGCATGCGCGCGCCAAAATTCAGAATTGCGATAGAGGTACCTTCGGTGATGATGCGGCCCTTGCCGATTTCCAGCGCTGTGCCGATGGCGGGCCGTTCCAGGCCCACGCCCTCGCCGCGCGGATAACGCAAGGCGGACGGGCGGTCATCGATTTCGACGGCGGTCGCCACCATATGCATCAATTCCACTTCGTCGGATGGTGCCATCACGACAAAGCCCGGCAATGTCGCCAGATAGGTAATGTCGAACGAACCGGCATGGGTTGGCCCGTCAGCACCGACCAGACCGGCGCGGTCCATCGCAAAGCGCACGGGCAGCGATTGAATCGCAACATCATGCACCACCTGATCGTAACCGCGTTGCAGGAAGGTGGAATAAATCGCTGCGAAGGGACGCAAACCGTCGGCCGCAAGCCCGGCGGCGAATGTCACGCCATGCTGTTCGGCAATGCCGACATCGAAACAGCGCGTCGGATGGTTCTTGCCAAAAATGTCCAGCCCCGTGCCGCCCGGCATCGCCGCGGTGATTGCAACAATGCGCGGATCTGTGTCGGCATGAACGCTCAAGCTTTCACCAAACACTTTTTGATAGGACGGCGCCTTGGCGTTGGATTTTTTCTGCTCGCCGGTCAGCACATTGAATTTGGAAACGCCGTGATATTTGTCGGCGGATGCTTCGGCGGGCGCATAGCCCTTGCCCTTTTGCGTCACGATATGAACCAGCACCGGGCCGTTTTCCATATCGCGTACATTTTCCAGAACCGGAATCAGATGATCCAGATTGTGACCATCAATCGGGCCGACATAATAGAAACCCAATTCTTCAAACAGTGTTCCGCCCGTCACCATGCCGCGCGCATATTCTTCGACGCGCTGTGCACCAATTTTCATTGGGCGCGGCAAAAGATCGGCAATCTTTTTGCCGAGATTGCGCATCTTGTGATACGGGCGGCTGGAAACCAGACGCGCCAGATAGGCGCTCATCGCGCCAACCGGCGGCGCAATCGACATGTCGTTGTCGTTCAAAATTACGATCAGCCGTGCATCCATCGCGCCGGCATTGTTCATCGCCTCATAGGCCATGCCTGCGCTCATCGCGCCATCGCCAATCACCGCGACGACATTGTTGTTGCCGCCTTTCAGATCGCGCGCGACGGCAAAACCCAAACCGGCTGAAATCGACGTGGACGAATGCGCTGCACCGAACGGGTCATATTCGCTTTCGGCACGTTTGGTGAAACCGGACAATCCTCCGCCCTGACGCAAGGTGCGAATACGATCACGCCGCCCGGTGAGAATTTTGTGCGGATAGGCCTGATGGCCAACATCCCAGATCACTTTGTCGTCCGGTGTGTTGAACACGTAATGCAGCGCAACGCTGAGTTCGACCACACCAAGGCCCGCGCCCAGATGACCACCAGTGACCGACACAGCGTCGATCACTTCCTGACGCAGTTCATCGGCAACCTGGCGCAGCGAACTTTTCGGCAGCGCGCGCAAGGCGGTGGGTTCAGGTACTTTGTCGAGAAGCGATGTTTTGGCCGGCAAGTCCATGAAATATCCAATTATGTGTACGACGTTAGATTGGCCCGCAGCAGCGGATTGAATTTAAACGGGACGCGCAACCGCGAAAGCACAAACAGCCCGCAAAAGGTCAGCTTTTTCATCAAACAAATCAAGGTGACGTGCTGCTTGTCCTGCCATGGCCCGGCCTTGTGCGTGCGCCCGCTCCGCACCCATCGCGGCGACCAGCCCCAATTTACCGCGTTTTGCGTTTTGTACTACGGAATTTGTCGCGTCCGGAGTCGATGCGCCAGCATCAGCGGCGTATGTCTGCAAATCCTCGGTGATTTGTAATGTCGCGCCCAATTCCTGCCCGAATGCGGCAAGCGCAGCGCGCGTGGAATGCGAAGTCTTGCCCAGAATGGCGCCCGCTTCGCAGCAATAGGCGACAAGGCCCGCTGTTTTCATACGTTGCAGGCGTGTTACCTCATGCAGAACGGGCGGCGCATCGGCCAGCACCACATTCATCATCTGACCGCCCAAAAGCCCGCCATGTCCGGCCACTTCGGAAAGCCGCGCAACCAGTTCGCAACGCACGAACGGATCGCCATGTGCATCGGGCGCAGCCAGCAAGCCAAAGGCAAAAACCATCAACGCATCGCCCGCCAAAATCGGCGCGGCATCGCCAAATTCATCCTGCAGGGCCGCCCCCCGCCCGCCGCCGCCCAATGCCTTCAGATCATCGCGGATCAGGGCGCTGGCATGCAGGCATTCCACCGCAGCCGCGACACGCGCCAGCGCCCGGCGGTCCACGCCGAACAGGCGCCCGCTTTGCAGCACCAGAAAGCCGCGCAAGCGATCTGCTTTTTCCAGCGCCACCTTGCGCATGGCCGCGATCATTGGGGCTTCGGGTCCTTCGGCGCGCGGCAGCAGCGTTTCCAGCGTGCGCACGATCAGGCCCGCAGCTTCGCTGAGCGCAGGCTCCACCAGCGAGGTGGCAGCATGTGGATCCGTGGTCATAGCCGGCGAAACGCCTTTTCCATCAGACTGGGCTTACTCGGGATCAGCCGGGACAACGCCCTCAGGCCCCTTGGACCCGGCGACGATCTTTTCCAGGCGGCCTTCGGCAGCCTTCAGCCGGGTTTCGCAATGTGCCTTCAGCGCCTGCCCGCGCTCGTAAAGCGCAATGGAATCTTCCAGATCGACATCGCCCTGCTCCAGCCGGGTGACAATCTCTTCCAGCTCTTTCAGCGCCGCTTCAAAGCTGAGCTTATCAACCGGGGCCAGATCTTTTTTCGCTGTGGCGGCCATGCTTTGCGCCTCATTCATTCTTGAACCATCTGCGCTGCATTCATCAGCGCAGCCACATGCACGGCCACGCAAGCGGCCAGCGCGCCGAGGTCATAACCGCCTTCCAGAACGGACACAACGCGTCCCTTCGCGAAACGCGCCGCCACCCGGCAAATCTCGTCCGTAACCCAGACAAAATCCTCGGCGGTCAGGCGAAAATCGGCCAGCGGGTCGGCAGCATGGCCATCAAATCCGGCAGAGATGAACACCATCTCCGGCGCGAATGCCACCAGCGCGGGCAGAACCGAATCGGCATAGGCGGCGCGGAAGGTTTGCGACGTGCAGCCACCGGCCAACGGCACATTCAAGATGTTGCCGCATCCGGTTTCGCTTGCGGCCCCCGTGCCGGGATAAAATGGCGCTTGATGAGTCGATGCGTAAAATACATTGGCATCATCATCGAAGATGTCTTGCGTACCGTTTCCGTGATGCACATCAAAATCGACAATCGCGATTCGCCTTATGCCATGGGTGTTTTGTGCATGTTTCGCGGCAACCGCGACATTGTTGAACAAACAAAATCCCATCGCGCGCGCATGTTCTGCATGATGGCCCGGCGGACGTACCGCACAGAATGCATTGGTGATTGTACCCGCCATGATCGCGTCCACCGCAGCGATGGCGGCGCCAGCGGCCCGGCGCGCCGCGGCGGCGGATCCGGCGGACATGATTGTATCGGGGTCGATCTGGGCAAAACCGTCCCGTTCAGCCTTGGTGGCCAGCGGACCCAGAATGGCCTCGACCAGCGCAGGCGCATGGGCGGCGCTCAGGGCCGCTAGCGGAGCCAGTGGTGCCTCGGCCCAAACAAGCATCTGAAATTCCTCATTCTTCAAGGATTTTAGCACATATTCCAGTCGCTCCGGCCGCTCTGGATGGCCTGCTGGCGGGGCGTGGCCGAGGCAGGCGGGATGCGTGAACAGCCCCGTGGGCATGATGGGTGCCTCCAATTTTGGCGTGTACGGCAGAGCCGCCACGCATCATGGCGCGTCACGCGCCGATTCCGACTCGAATCCGCAACCGGGCCGAAAAAAACCACGCATTTCACAACCTGATGCGTATCCGCATCACCTCGGCTGGCTAACTGTGACGCAAAAAATGCGGAAGATTCGGTCAGTCCTTTGGCAGTGCGGGCAAGATCGTGACGAACCGTCACAAAACAGATGTATAAAAGCCACATGCGCCTTGGGAACGTCCCCTTAACGTCAAATCCTTTTGACCGCGATAGGGCCCGTCTCTTACTTTCCGATCCAAACGGGCAATTCCGTAAGGGGGCCGATTCCGAAACCCTGTGCGGATGCTACTGCCAGCAGGCAGATTATCCGTCCGTTGGTGGCAGTAGAAATCGTCGTTACGACAGAACCAAGGGGGTTCAAGTGTACCAGACCAATCAAAAAACTAGCCTACGCTCGGCTCTGCTCCTCGGAGCAGTATCCGCCGCAGCGATCGGCCTGTCTGCGCCTGCGATGGCACAAGACGGTGCCGTCGAAACCGTGGTTGTCACGGGTTCGCGTATTCCTCAACAGGGCCTGTATGCCTCTTCGCCGGTGACGGCGATTGGCCAGCAGGAAATCAAGTTCGAAGGCACGACGGACGTTGGCTCGCTTGTCAACAATTTGCCGTCCGTGTTTGCGGGCCAGACAAGCTTCACGGGCAACGCCTCGACGGGCACTGCAACGGTTGACCTTCGCGGCCTGGGCGCACAGCGCACCCTGGTCTTGATCGATGGCAAGCGTCTTGGGCCGGGCGATCCGGTTGTTCCGGTTGCTGACCTTAACCAGATCCCGGCAGCGATGATCGACCATGTCGAAGTGCTGACGGGTGGTGCATCCGCCGTTTACGGTTCGGATGCCTTGGCTGGCGTCGTGAACTTCATCATGCGCAAAGACTTTGAAGGTATCGAAATTGACGGCACCTACAGCGTCAATTCGCATACCAACAATAACAGCCGCGCGCGTGGCTATGTCGGCGCAGCTGGTTATGCCCAGGCACCGAAAAGCGTTCTTGACGGTGGCACAGTCGACTCGACCCTGATCATGGGCGTCAACTCGGCCGACGGAAAAGGCAACATCACCGCCTATTTCGGCTATCGTAATGTTCAAGGCGTTCTGGCCGGCAAGCGTGACTATTCTGCTTGCGCGCTGAACTCCGGCGACACGAATGGCGACGGCATTGACGACAGCCTGTCTTGCGGCGGTTCGGCCAACTACTCGTTGTTCGTGCCGACCACAGGTCCGGGTGCTACCGGTCCTGCCGGCGGTTACTACTTCATGAAGCCGGGCGGCGCCATGGAGCCGTTCACGAGCCAAGGCTACCAGTATTACAACTATGGCCCGGTCAACAGCACGCAGCGCCCCGATACGCGTTACACGGCTGGTGCATTTGGACATTACCAGGTCGATCCGATGCTGGATGTCTATGCCAACTTCATGTTCACCGACGACCATACAAAGTGGCAGGCTGCGCCTTCCGCTCTGTTCTTCGGTGCAGCGGCATCGCCGTCTGGCCAGTTCACGGTCAACTGCGACAACCCGCTGGCAGCCGGCACGGACTTCCAGACCAAACTCTGTAGCGGTCCGGGTCAAAAAACTGTGAAGGGCTTCTTCACGCATCGTAATATCGAAGGTGGTCCGCGTGTTACGGACTTCCGTCATACGACGTATCGTATCGTCCTTGGTGCCAAGGGTGATCTGGGTGATGGCTGGGCCTATGACGTTTCGGGTCAGTTCAGCACCTCGCTCTACAACGAACTTTACTTGCATGACCTGTCTGCCTCGCGCACACAGGATGCCCTGAATGCCGTATCCGATGGAGCTGGCGGTGCAGTTTGCGCGTCCGGTAATTCCGGTTGCGTACCGCTGGATCTGTTCCACGGCATTGGCGGCTTCACGCCGGCGATGTTGGACTACATCTATGCCAATGGTCAGCAATCGGGTTCGACAGAAGAACGCATTCTGACGGGTTCGGTCACCGGCGATCTGGGCCAGTATGGCATCAAATCTCCGTGGGCGAGCCAGGGCGTGGGTATCGCACTGGGTTCGGAATACCGGTCTGAATATCTCGAACTGCAGACCAGTGATGCCGACAAGGGCTTCGACCTGATGGGTGCCGGTGGTGCCAATCCGGGCCAGCCGCGTTCGGGCTTCAGCGTTGTTGAAGGCTTCGGTGAAGTTCAGGTTCCGCTCGTTCAGAACCAGCCCTTCTTCCAGGATCTGTCGCTGAATGCCGGGTATCGCTACTCGTCCTACAGTTCGTCGGGTAGAGCCACGTCGTACAAATATGGTGCGGAATGGCAGCCCATCGACGACATCCGCGTCCGCGGCAGTTTCCAGCGTGCGGTGCGTGCACCGAACGTTTTGGAACTGTTCTCGCCGCAATCGGCACTGTTGGGCAGCTTTGAAGATCCTTGCGGCGGCGCAGCGCCTACCGCAACGGCTGCACAATGCGCCAACACCGGCGTGACGGCTGCGCAATATGGTCACATCGTCCAGTGCCCTGCTTCGCAGTGTAAAATCCTGACCGGTGGTAACACGACCCTGAGGCCGGAAACCTCCGACACCAAGTCGTTCGGCGTCGTCTTGACACCGACCTTCCTCGAAGGCTTCACAGCAACGATCGACTACTTTGACATCAAAGTGAACAATTCGATCGGCGTTGTGCCAGCAACCATTGCTTTGCAACAGTGCGTCGCAGGGACCAATCTGGCCCTGTGCCCGCTGATCAAACGTGATGGCGCTGGAACCATTGCCACCAACACCGGCTATGTCATCAATACCAACACCAACACGGGTTATCTGGCGACGAAGGGTATCGATTTCGAAGCCAATTACACCACGGCGCTGGACAATTGGGGCATGGGTGAGACGGGCGCATTGTCGGTCAGCTTCCTGGGCACCTATGTGGATTCTGCCACGGCCCAGCCCTATACCGGTGCAACAGCCAAAGATGCCAGCGGCAAAGTCTTCAAGGACTATGACTGTGTTGGTCTCTACGGCACGACCTGCGGTGTCCCGACCCCGGAATGGCGCCACAAAATGCGCGTTACGTGGTCGTCCCCGTGGGACTTCAATCTGTCCGTCGCATGGCGTCATATGAGCGCCGTGACCTTTGACGGCAATAACGCCAACCCGTTCCTGGGAACAGGCACGCCGGTTGCAAACGCTGGTGCCGGTGGCGCCATCGGCTCGTATGACTACTTCGACCTGGCCGGTTCATGGACAGTGTCGCAAGGTGTCTCGTTGCGGGCTGGCGTGAACAACGTCTTCGACAAAGACCCGCCAATCCTGGCGAGCGGTGGCACGACCTCTGGTCCGACAGGTCCGTTGAACGGCAATACGTTCCCGGGCGTGTATGACCCGCTTGGCCGTTACCTCTATATCGGTGGCACGCTGAAGCTTTAATTCAGCGTCTCACGCATAAAACTGAAGCGGCGGCCCAAAAGGCCGCCGCTTTTTTTGATATCGCCTGTTGCCATTCACGCAATATTTTTACGTCAAAATCATTTGCTGTTGGCGCGCTGTTGCCGTGTTCGCTAAGAACAACCAGTTTCACTTTTGACATTACAGATCAGGAAGTATGCCCCATGGCCGAAGCAAAATTCTCGCAACCGATCAGCACCACCGAAGTCGAGCATGCTGTTCAAAATGCGACGGCCGCCATACAGGCCGGCAATGTGGACGCCGCCAATGACATTGCCCGCGCCGCAACCGACGCCGGGGCCGAGCACCCCTTCCTTTTGAAAGTTCAGGCGTTGTGGCACCACGATCATGGCCGCTACCAGGACGCGCTGCGCGGGTTTCACCATGCCCGCACACTAACGCCGCAAGACACATCGATCCTCAACGGCATCGCCGCGTGCCTCTCGGCCATGGGCCAGCATGCTGCCGCACTGAAAATGGCCGATGCATCTTTGGACGTGGATCCCGATGCGTTCTTTACCCATTATTTGCGCGGTTGGATTTTAGAAGCCGCAGGCGATTATCGCGGCGCGCGCCAAGCTTATGAACGCACCATCGCGGCCGAGCCGCGCCATGTGCAGGCGCTTGCGGGCCTTGCTTCGGCCTCGGTGCGGCTGGATGATTTTGCAGCGGCGCGCACATATGCGCAAAAGGCGCTGGCACTGGCGCCAACCCAGCACACGGCCATTCTGGCGCTGGCCATGGCCGAACTGGGGCAAGATGCGCCAGCCGCCGCCGAAAGCCAGATGCGCGGCCTTCTTGACGCGAACACCGCTTTGCCGCCCAGGGTGCAGGCCATTGCCAATGGTGTGTTGGGTGATGCACTGGATGCGCAAGACCGCATCGATGATGCCTTTGCCGCCTACGCCCGCGAAAACGAAATTTTGCGCAGCATGCACGCGCATCTGGAATCCGTAACAGGCAGGGGCCCGGATGAGTTGAACCTTCTGGCCAGTGCGCTGGAGGCTTTGCCGGAATGGGATCGGCCCATCGCAACGGACAACCCCACCGGCCCCAAAACGCATATTTTCCTGTTGGGATTTCCGCGGTCCGGCACCACCCTGCTGGAGCAGGTGCTGGCCTGCCATCCCGATCTGGTGGACCTCGAAGAGCTGGATCTCTTTGGCGACACGGCACAAACCTGGCTGGAAAATCAGCAGGCAGTTTCACGCCTGCGCGAAGCAACCGGCGCTGATCTGAGCGAGGCGCGCGAGCATTATTGGCGCGCCATTGGTGAACGCAATCTGGATGTGGCGGGAAAAATCCTGCTCGACAAACAGCCCTTTAACACCGCGAAGCTGCCGCTGATTGCGCGCCTGTTTCCCGATGCAAAGATCATATTCGCGCACCGCGATCCGCGCGATGTCGTGCTCAGCGCCTATCGCCGGCATTTTGAAACCGCCGCAATCACCTATGGCCTTCTGACGCTTGATGGTGCCGCGAACCTTTACGATGCGATGATGCGCGTTGGCGCCGCCAGCCGCAAAAAATTGCCGCTGGCGTTTCACGAACACAAATACGAAGCGATGATTGAAGATTTTGACGTCCAGATCAAAGCGGTGTGCGCATTCTGCGGTATTGAACAAAACGATGCGATGCACGATTTCGCGAAGAATGCCGCGAAACGAGACATTGCATCCATCAGCGCGCCACAGGTGCGCCGCGGCCTCTATTCCGAAGCTGTGGGACAATGGCGGCGTTACGCCAAACAGATGCAACCCGTGATGCCGGTTCTGGAACCATGGGTCAAAGCGTTTCAATATCCGAAGGATTAGACCTGCGCCGGAACACGCAACGCCAAACTATCAATCAATCTCGATGCCGCCGTCGCGCAAGGTGCGAATAAGCGGCGCCAATTCTTCTTCGTAACGGCGCCACAAGGCGACGGAGGATTTGTAGATCGGCTGGCGCACCTGTGCCGCGCTGGCGGTCAGCGACGGGCTGCTGTTTTTCTCAAACGACAGACAGGCATCTTCCCAATCCAGCCCGCAAAACGCGATCATCTTGCGGGTCTCTTCTTCCTGATTGTTCACAATGTCTTCGTAATAGACATCATGAAAGCGGCCCGGCAAAACGCGGCGCCAGTGTTCCATCAATTTGAGATAGCCCAGATAGAAGCGGCCCACGTCTTTCAAATCATAGGAAAAATCAAACCCGGAGCGGAAAAGTGTCTTGTACATGGCATAGCACGAATCGACCGGGTGGCGGCGCAGGTGAATAATCTTGGCATTTGGCAGGGCCGTCAGAATTGTACCGATAAAACTGAAATTGCTTGGTGTCTTGTCCAGCAAATGCGCATAACCGGGCAGCCACCCATTGATGCTGTCGCAGTATTCGCGCCCGATTTTTTCATAATCAAATTCTTTCGCTCGCACCAAGGCGATTACCGTAACTTCTCCGCCCTCGTCTGTTTGGCGAACCACTGTGTTGGTAAATTCCCGCGACTCGCCAACACTGCCAACCTTGCTGTGCGACGAGATGATCCGGTCAACCAGTGTTGTTCCGCTGCGCGGCATGCCCAGGACGAAGAACGGGCTTTCCGCTTCATAGCCGGGCCGCGCTTGCGCGAAAAACGATTCATCAAATTGCTTTTGGTAGCGTTCTAGAAATTCGAGATCCGGTTCGACGCGATAACCACTCTGGCGCTTCCGCATATCGGCCCCGCGGCGCAGATACGTGAAAGAGCGCTTCCATTCGCCCAGATCCTCAAGCTCTTTGGCCAGCGAATAGCATAGCAAAGGCCCACCGGAGTCAGACACCAGCATGTCATTCAGAACACGTTCCATTTCCGCAACGTGGTTTCGCTCCGGCGTTTGTTTACGCAAATTTGTGCGGTTGTAATAAGCCTCGAATTCGTGCGGCCGTTTACGCAACACATCATCGAAGATGGCTTCCACTTTTTCCATATTGCCAAGCGCAACATAGGCACTGGCCAAATGATAATGCACACCGGGATCGGCTGGCCGCAGAACGCAGACACGCTGAAAAACACGGGCCGCATCTTCGTGCCGGTTTGTCTGAGAATAGAATTGCCCAACCTTCAAAAGTATGACGGGATCAAATTTTCTTTCGGCTTCCAAAGAGCTGGCTTCGTTCAGGGCCTTCTCAATCTGCCCGCATCGCAGCAACGCATCCATTAGCACGGTGCGTGCAATGGGATGCTGCGGCGCCAAAGCAACGGCCTTTTGTGCCGCTTCCAATGCGCTGGCAAATTGCAACAAATCCAGATGCGCCCGGCCCAGCAATATCCAGCCATCCGCATTCGCGGGGTTCTTCTCGGCAAAGCTCAATGCCAGAGCCTTGGCTTCCCACGGTTGCTTGGCCGACAGGTAATCGTCGATCCGTTCCAGCTGAAGGGTTTCGGGCTTTTTCTGGGCTGGCGTTGGTGCGCTCATAATATCTCTGTCATTGGCAGTACAATGCGAACACCCCCTTATAGCAAGTGCGCAGCGACCCGCAATAAGCCCGCAACAAAGCCGTTAAAGCGCCTTTACTGCCCCGGAAGATTGGTAGCGCGCAATTCAACGGCACCGCGTGGCAATTCAGCGGCGGCCTTCAGTAAGGTGCGCACGCCCGGCATATTCATCACCGCCACCAGGCCCTGTACCGCTTTCAAGCTGGCGGACGAACTGCCAAACGTCTCGTTAAAGGCCTCAAAAAAGTTCTTCTCGCGCGGATAGCGCTTAAACACCACATGCGCATCCGGCTTGATACCGGCAAGCGATTTGGTGGCGGCAACGGCTGTCCAGAAACCACCCAGCTCATCAACAAGGCCATGCGTCTTTGCATCTGCCCCGCTCCACACGCGCCCCTTTGCAATGGTTTGCACTTGTGAAAGCGGCAGTTTGCGCCCCTTGGCAACCTTGCCAACAAAATCGGCATAGATGGTATCGGCCTGCTTGTTCAGTGATGCCAATTGATCGTCCGTAAAGGGTTGGATTGCGGAATCGAACAGCGCATTTTTGCCAACTCCGATCTGATCGGCGGAAACGCCGAGCAAGCCGAGCGATTTTCCAATCGCCACCTTGCCCGTCAGCACGCCGATAGAGCCGGTAATGGTGCCCGGTTCGGCGACAATCCGGTCGGCCGACGCCGAGATGTAATACCCACCAGAGGCGGCAACCGAACCCATGGAAACCACTACGGGTTTGCCTGCGGCCTGTGCTTTTTTCACAGCATCCAGAATTTGTGCCGATGCGGTAACCGACCCGCCAGGCGAATCCACGCGCAGCAAGATTGCCTTGATGTCCTTGTCTTTCGTGGCATCGCGCAGCGCCTTGGCGTAATCGTCACCGGCGATAATGGTTTTGTCACCGAACAGACCGCCGCCGCCCGAACCGTCTACAATTTCACCCGCTGCCGGGATAAGCGCGATATGCGCACCCGGACCAAACTCCGATGCATCGCCGGTGGCGCGCGCATAGCGGCGGAACGAGACTTTCTCGGCATCATCGCCCGCGCGTTTCAGGGCCGCTTTTTCTGCGTCATCATCATAACCAAGCCTGTCGATCAAGCCGGCTTTCTTCACATCACCGGCAAATTGCGGGCTGGCCTCGAAACTGGCGGTCATGGCCGCGGGCGTAATCTTGCGCGCTTTGGCCGCCGCTGCCGTGGCGGTATCATACCAGGAATGCAGCAACGCCTCGGTCTGTTCACGATTGGCGGGCGTATAGCCTTTTTCCATATACATGTCGGCCGCGCTTTTATAATCGCTGCGCTTTACGATTTGCGGCGTCGCATCAAACTTCTCAAAGAAGCCGCGCAGGAACATCGCACTGGCCCCCTCACCCGCCGCACTGAACACGCTTTTCGGCATCATCCAGATTTCATCGGCGCTGGAAGCGGCAAGATAATCGCCAAGACCGGAGGCATTGAACCCTTGCGCATAGGCGGTGACATATTTGCCCTTGCTGCGAAAACGTTTGAGTGCGGCGCTCAATTCCTCGGCCTGTGCAATGGAAAGATCGGCATTGCCCAGCCGCATCATCACGCCCTTGACGCGGTGATCGCGTCCGGCCTGATCCAGCGCCAACACAACATCCATCATGCTCAGCGGTTGCTCGGCCAATGTGATGGTGGGCGCCATGGTGGAATCCGGCAACCGGCCCTGCAGATCAAGGTTCAGCACCATGTTGGATGGCAGCCCGTCGCCGCGCGCCATGCCCACGACCACCAGAACCACCACCAGCAGAACAACGAAAACCACGACTTTCACAATCGCGTTCATCACGCCCGTGAAGATGGAACCGATCCAGTGCAGAAACCCAACCATGCAGGCAAACCCTCAAAAATATACGCGGCCACGCCCGGCGCGGGGCAGCCGCAAACCCCGACCCCTTATATGGGGTGGATATTAAAGAAGGCCAATCACGCATGGCGCTTTATTTTCCCCATTTCAAGCAATTGATTTCATTATATTTTTTTGGAATTTGCGGTGGGCCGCCCGTCCCGCGACAATCCCCTGCCCGCCATTCACGCCGCAAGGAGGCCTCATGCCCCAGACCAACACCCTCACACCCGCCGCGTTTCAATGCGTACTTTACGCGGTGCAGAGCCACATCGCGACGATCACAATCAACCGGCCGGACCGGCGCAACGCACTGAACCCGCGCGCCTATGCCGAGCTGGAGGCCGCGTTTCGTGCCGCCGCAAGCGATGGCGATGTGCGTTGTGTCGTTGTCACAGGCACAGACCCTGCCTTTTGCTCGGGCGAGGATGTGAAAGAGATGATGACCGGCGAAGCGCGCGAGGCGCCCGCCGAAACACAAGCCATTGTGCGCCGCCCGCCCACACCAGCGGCGATGGCGGTACTGGATTGTGACAAGCCGGTGATTGCGGCGGTCAATGGCGCGGCCGTGGGTTGGGGCATGGAGCTTTCGCTGTTTGCCGATATTCGCATCGCATCAGAGCATGCAAAATTTGCAGAGCTGTTTATCAAGCGCGGATTGATTGCCGATCTGGGCGGGTTATGGCGATTGCCCGCCATTGTTGGCCCGTCGAAAGCCGCCGAGCTGTTGTTCACCGGCGATGTGATTGATGCAAGCGAGGCCAAACGCATCGGCCTGGTATCCGATGTCGTGGCGCATGATTTATTGATGCCAACCGTCATGGCGATGGCCGCACGCATCGCCGCCAACGCGCCGCTGGCCTTGCGCTTTATGAAAGAGGGTTTGCGCCGCGCAACCTATGGCGAACCGCGCGAGATTGGCGGCTGGGCCATCGACACGATCTATCGCCTGTTCCAGACCGAGGATCATCGCGAAGGCGTGAAAAGTTTCCTCGAAAAGCGCGAACCTGTTTTCAAAGGGCGCTGAGCATTACCGC
>JBDZUY010000009.1:42014-69223 GCA_040255365.1 Hyphomicrobiales bacterium | reverse complement strand
AAAAGTTTCCTCGAAAAGCGCGAACCTGTTTTCAAAGGGCGCTGAGCATTACCGCTCTCCCCCTTCGACCAGCTCAGGGTGAGGGCCATAAGCCAATCCCTCATGCTGAGCCTGTCGAAGCATGGGTCTGTCAAAGCACGGGTTTAGTGGCTCACATCAATAATTCAGCGATGGCGTAATCAGATTCAGGTTGAAGATGAAATACACCACAGCAATGCAGGCCAGCATCAGCAGAAGATCACTCACCTTCGTCCACCATGGCCGCGTGGGTGATTTGACCGCATACACAAAATTATAAATCGCGAACACGGTGCCGAGCGCGCCCAGCACGCCAATCGCCTGCAGGCTGCGCAGCATCCAGTCGTTCGCAGTCACCATCAATTCGAGATGGTCGCCGCCATAGGCCATGAAGGCGATGAAGCCGCCCAGAAAAATCACATCCAGCAAGGCCGCCAGCCGCGCCAGCCGGTACATCCACGCTTCGCGGCCCACAAGCGCAAACGACGCACCATAGCGCCAGCGCAAAATCGCCTTCAGCGGCCAGAACAAAACCGTCAGCGCCAGCATCGCGAACATGGCGATGAAAAGCGGCAGGTTCCACGCCGCCGAATGCCAGAACGCCGCCGGTTTTAGCACCAGGATCATCGGGATTTCGCTGTAATAGAGCCGCCAAACCTTGCCCTCGTGCATTTCGGCCACCAATGTTTCGCGCCCGTTCACCTGACGCCAATGGAACGGCGCAATTTCGCGGAATTTCTTTGGCGTGCCAGCCAGATTGGTAAACTGCGCAACACTGATCGTGCCATCATCATTGACGCTGACGCTCATCTGGCCGAACAGATTTGCGATACGAAAGAAATTGGAATCCGAGCGGCGGCTGCCCTCATATTTCCCCGCTACCAGGGCGCCATGTGCCTTTGCCGTGCTCAACGTCGGTGCCGCCTTTGGTGCAGGCGCCGGGAAATAACGATCCATGAATTCTTCAAACAGGGTGCGGCGGAAAATACCCTTCGTTCCACCCGCGCTGTTCTGCGTCACATAAAACCCGACACCCTGATCCAGAATCAGATGCAAATCGCTGTGAAACAGAACCGTGTCGCCGCCGTGACCAACAATATCATGGCCGTTGCGGTCTTCGTGATAGAAGCCAAGCCCCATCGCCAGCGGCGCTTCACCGGGTTGATAGATGCGGCTGTGCATCAGTTTGGCGGTTTCGGGTTTCAGAATTTGTGCGCCGTCATAGCTGCCATTGTTCAAATGCGCCAGCATGAAGCGGGCCATGTCATCGCCCGTTGCGGCCAGCGCTCCGGCCGGGCTCATGGGGACCAATTCATACGGCTTCGCATCGCCCGACGCCGTCATGTACCCTTTTGACATATTGCCCTGCATCGCTTTGGGCAACGGTTGCACAAAGGTGGAATTGTTCATGCGCAGCGGCGTGAATATGTGATGCTGTATGTAATCCTCAAATTTTTCGCCAGACACACGCTGCACAATGTACCCCGCAAGCGCGGCACCATAATTGGAATAGGCAGACACCTGCCCCGGCGGGAACATACGTTCGGGCACCCATGCTTTTAGCGCCGCGCCAAGACTGGTCATGTGTTTGGGATCGTTGGAAATGAGATTTTTGATCGTCTCTTCAAAGCCCGGCGTATGCGTCATCAGATTGCGCATCGTGATGGGCTTGCCGAACGCAGGCGGAATTTTGAAATCCAGATAGGTATTGATATCGGTATCCAGATTGATCTTGCCCTGCTCGACCAGTTGCATCACCGCGGTCCAGGTGAACAATTTTGAAATCGACCCGGGCCGGAACAATGTGGTTTTCGGGTCCACCGGCGTTTGGTTCTTCACATCCGAAAAGCCATAACCTTTTTCAAACAGTACCTGCCCGTCTTTGACAATGACGACTTCGGCGCCGGCCACATCGCCGCGCTTCAACGCATAGGGCACAAACCCGTCGAGCCATGCGCTGACATCGGCACGGGTCAGTGCGTGCGCATCCAATGGCAGAGGCTGCGATAGCTGTGCCGGTTGCGCGGTGGCAATGTGCGGTGCCGGTGCGGCTGGTGCGGCGGTCGCGGGCGCTGGCGCGGGCCCGGTATTTTGCGCCGCAGCGGGCAAACTTGCCGCAACGCTGGCCAACATGAGTGCCGTCAAAATCGCGTGAAATTTCATGCTGTCCCCCACCTGTTTCTCAAATGGTAAGGGAAGTTTCACCGCCCGCCAAACAGGCGTTGCGCGTTTTGTTCCAAGCAGCATACTGGCAGGTGATTTTCATACAACGGGTTGCACCAATGGCACAATTTACCCATGACGGATTTGACCTGGCTTATGATGAGCTGGGCCCGCGCGAATGGGGCCGCCCCGTCATACTGATTCACGGCTTTTCGTCCAATCGCAACGAAAATTGGCGCAGGCTGGGTTGGTATGGCGCGTTCGAGCGCGCGCAAATGCGCGTGGCGGCGCTGGACATGCGTGGCCACGGCGAAAGCGCCAAGCCGCACGATGCGAATGTCTATACCAGCGATGCCCTGGTGGGCGATATTTTTGCGCTGATGGATGCCATCGGCGCGGACACCGCCGATCTTGTCGGTTATTCAATGGGGGCGCGGCTGGCGCTGGCCGCCACACTGAAAAATCCCACACGCGTCAAAAAGCTGGTTGTTGGCGGCATTGGCGCAACCCTGTTTGATGCGTTGCCCGCGGAAAATCCGATTGCCGCCGCAATGGAAGCGGACAACCCGGACACGATTAGCGAACCGATTTTGCGCAGCTTCCGCGCATTTGCCGATGAACAAGGTGAAGACCGGCTGGCGCTGGCGGCATTTGCGCGCGGCGGCCGCCATGAATTTGCGCGCGATGCGCTTGGCACCATAGCTGTGCCCACGCTTGTTGTTGCCGGTGCGCGTGATGAACTGGCAGGATCAGCCGACGTACTGGCACACACCATTCCCGGCGCGCGCGCGATCACGCTGCCGGGATGTGATCATTTCTCTGCCATTTCGCACGGCTTGTTCAAGGCCAGCGTGATTGATTTTCTGAACGGCGTTCTGGAATAGGCTTACGCGCGGCGCACAAGGCGCAGCAGAAAGATCAGCACAATAGCGCCCAATGTGGCCGCCACAATTGCACCGATAATGCCGCCCGCGACAATACCCATCAGGCCGAACAACCAGCCGCCAATGAACGCACCAATGACGCCGACCACAATATCGCCGAGCAGCCCAAACCCGCCGCCGCCAGTGATAACGCCCGCGAGCCAGCCGGCCAACGCGCCGATCAGCAGAAAAATAAGCAGTGCTTCAAGGCCCATGATCGTCTCCCATAAGAATCATCCGCAAGAGCGGGGGTAATGTCGAATGGAAAGCTAACCAGACATTGCGGCAAGATTGCGTAACACCGGCCTTGTCAGCGCGCTATTTTTTGCTGTCAGCGTTAATAGCGATAATCAGTAACGGAAAATTGCATTTATCCCGATCGTGCGCGGCCTGAAACTGGTGTTGGTTATCAGCGGTGAACCGGGGAATAATTGATGCCGGTAAAGGCCGGGATGCGCATTGGTCACATTGTTGGCGAACACCGACACATCAAACTGTTCCAGTTGCACGCCCGCACGCAAATTCAATTTGTGCGTTTGCGGCGCCGGGGTGTTCACCAGATTGGTGCCGAACACCGCCGGGTTCAGCGCATGCTCCGCACCCGCAAATGTGTAATCGGCGCGCACAAAACCATCGCGGCCCAGCACAATGAAACGGTACTGTCCCGCCACCGCCATGGTGAAGTCCGGGCCGAGCAATGCGGAATCACCCTTCTGCGCCAGAACCACAGCGGTTCCGCTGGTGACGGTCTGGTCATAGCTGGCATCGGTATAGCCAAGCGTGATGCCAAGGCTGAGATTTTCTGTCACGTCGCCATGGATCGCCAGATCAAACCCTTTGCTGGTGACCGACCCGGCATTGATGATGAACCCGGCGCCGCATCGCGGCAGGGTGACAAAGCGCTGAACATTGTTCCATTTCACCCAATAGGCGCTGGCCGCTGTGCGCACACGCCCGCCGAACAATGCGTTCTTGGAACCGGCTTCATACGACCAGACATGGTCGGCACCATAATCGGCTGGCGATGACGCAAGACCGAGCGCGGCCAGATCGGCACCGCAAAGCCCGGTTGGTACAATCGTTTGCGCACCGCCGGGGCGAAAGCCCTTCGACACCGACGCATAAACAAGATCATGATCGCTGAATTTGTATGACAGGCCGAATTTTGGCGTGACGGGCGTTTCTTCTGTCTTGCCCGCGCTGTGAATGGCGGGGGTGGCCCACGGACCAATCGCATCTTGCGCATGCTTGATCGTCAGATGCGACACGCGCACACCGGCTGTCGCGGTCAGGTTCTCTGTGATCTTGTAATCGGCCTGCCCGAAGCCCGCGATTTGCGTGGTCTTGGATGTTGTTGTGCTGTCGAAAATGAATTTGCCCGGCAAATAAGCCTGGCCCAACTTCGCCAGATTGATGCGATAGACGGCCATGAGCAACGGCTCATAAAATGAATCCTGATTGCGCTGTGTCGCGACCTGCTTGTTCTGGCCGAAGAACCCGCCAACCACCCAGGTCAGCCTTGCGTCTGGGTCGTTCGACTGCACGCGCATTTCGTGTGTGAAATTGCGCTGTGTATCGCTGACATAGCCGGTGGCGACCTGGCCCGGAAACACCGGGAAGGGATGACCGGGCCAAACCTTCTCCGCATCGAAATTGGTGTAATCGCGATGTTCGCGCGATGTGCGATCAAAATATGCCGTCGTGGAGATCAGTGACGCGTCGCCGAAATCATAGGTCACACCAAGAGACGGCAGCACAAAATGATCGCGGCCCGGCTGTGCCTGCACATTGCCGGTTTTGAATATGCCCTTGGAGGGATTGGAAAGCCGTTCCCAATACGCGCCCGTGTCGGCAATCGAGACGTTCTGGTAGTAGATCGCGGGCGTGATGTGCAGCGCCGATGTTGGCGCCCAGGTGACCGCCGCTTTCAACACGGTTGTTTCCTGCGAATTCGCATTCTTGTCGATCACAGCCCCGGTGGCGAAATTGGCGCGGTCTATCCAACCGCCATCGCGGCGGAACCATGCACTGGCGCGAAAGCCCAGCTTGCCATCAACCAGCGGCCCACCGCCTGCAACGCCGCCTTCATAGGTTGGCGCGCCGCCATCGGTGAACGCAATTTCGGAACGGCCATAAACCGAATAATCCGAAAGGCTGGGCTGCGGCGTGATGAAACGCACCGCGCCGCCTTCGCTGCCCGCGCCGAACAAGGTGCCTTGCGGGCCGCGCAACACTTCCACGCGCGCCAGATCAAACACGCGCGGGTATGCATTGGTACTGGAAAAGCCAACCGCGCGCGCCTGCACTGGCACATCATCAATATAGATACCGGTCGTCCCCGCGCCGATGGTGGAGGCAATGCCGCGAATGGAAATGTTTGTGGTGCTGCCCGTGAACTGGCTGGAGCGTACAAAATCCAGACCCGGCGTCAGCAATGCCAGATCGTCGATCGTGCGCACGCCTTTCGCATCCATGGTCGCTTGCGTGAACGCCTGAACGCTGGCGGGAACATCGCTGAGCGGTTCGGGCCGGCGGCTGGCGGTGACGACCACTTCCTCGATGCCGTCGCTGGTTGCGATAGTGGTTGCATCGGTCTGGGCCTGTGCCGTTCCGGCGAAAATCAGAACCGCAGCGAAGGCCGTCAAAAGCAGCGGCGGCGAAACTTTTAGGACACGGGTTTGCATGTCATCTCCTGCAAGGGCGGCGTGCCCATGCAAGATGTCTACGCACTAAATCTGACTAAATCGTAATGGTTTCGAGGGTAAAGCATTTGTTAATCCACGCCCAGGCGAGTGCGAAGTTCGGCCAGGCGTTGCTCAAGGTTGAGTGATCTTGCCGAGGTCACCTCCAGATTGCGATTCTCAAACACATCTTCGCACGCATCGCCGCCCTGCCCGTATCATGGAAATACCGATCCAATGGCGCAATCCGGGCGTAAATAGGCGGCGTTATGCCCCCGCCCGGCGCGGTGTATAAGTCTGACAGGGAAACGCAAGCAATTCGGAGAACAACATGGCCGCCCAGCACATCACATTTGAAAGCGCGGATGGAAAGCAGCTTTCTGCGCTTCTCAACCGTCCGGCTGGCACGCCAAAGGCCTATGCGCTTTTTGCGC
Organism: Hyphomicrobiales bacterium; assembly: GCA_040255365.1. Taxonomy (GTDB): domain Bacteria; phylum Pseudomonadota; class Alphaproteobacteria; order Micropepsales; family Micropepsaceae; genus Rhizomicrobium. The sequence continues at coordinate 63,004 of JBDZUY010000009.1, read as the reverse complement.
ATTGCTTCACCTGTGGCAAGGACATTCCATCCGCACGCATCATTGCCGAAACGCTTACGGGGCGCGGCTTTGCGGTTTTGCGGTTTGATTTTACCGGGCTGGGCAGCAGCGATGGCGAATTCGCCAACACCAATTTCAGTTCCAATATTGATGATCTGGTGGCGGCGGCGGATTTTTTGCGCACAACCGAAAACGCGCCCACCCTGTTGATTGGTCACAGTCTTGGCGGTGCGGCCGTTCTGGCGGCCGCCTCGCGCATTGCCGAAGCCAAAGCGGTGGCTACCATCGGCGCGCCATGCGATCCGTCACACATCACGAATCTGTTCTCCGGACACGTCGATGAGATTGCCGAAAAAGGCGCGGTGAATGTGTCATTGGCGGGCCGCCCCTTCACCATCAAGAAGCAATTTCTCGATGATATCAGCGAACAAAACCTGGCGCCGCTGATTGGCAATTTGCGCAAAGCCTTGCTGGTGATGCATGCCCCAACCGATCAAACGGTGGGTATTGAAAATGCATCCTTCATTTTTGGTCATGCCAAACACCCCAAAAGTTTCATCTCGCTGGATGGTGCCGACCATCTTTTGAAGCGGCGCGCCGATGCGACATTTGCAGCTGACATGCTGGCGGTGTGGGCCATGCGCCATGTCGGGGCCGAAAGCCGCGATGCGGCCAGCGGCGAAGCGGTTCTGGTTGCGGAAACCGGCGCAGGGCGTTTTCAACAGAGCCTTGCACTTGGACCCCATCATCTTTTTGCCGATGAACCACGTGCTATGGGTGGGATGGACAGCGGCCCATCGCCATACCAATTGCTGTTGGCGGCCTTGGGTTCCTGCACCACGATGACGGTGCGGATGTATGCCGACCGCAAAAAAATTCCGTTAAAAGGTGTTTCTGTTGCGCTGACGCATAGCCGCGGCCATTTCGAGGATGTCGAGGCGGCATGCGAAGGCGCGCCGGTGCCAAACGAGGTGATCGACCGTACAATCCAGTTTACCGGAGAGCTTTCGCCGGAAGAACATACAAGACTTCTGGAGATCGCCGATAGATGTCCGGTGCACCGCACCTTGACTGCCTCCATTCCCATTCGCACGGTTGAAGCCGCCATAACCAATGGGGCAAGGGCGTAATGATGGGTGATGTTGCTGATTGCGAACAGATAGACGCAAACCGTGCGGATGACGGGGCGGCGATCAAAAAATTCTCCGATCCCGGTTTCACCGCAAAGGGTGAGGTGCGCGCCATTGTCTCGCCCATCGGCTTTCGTACCTTGTGGTTCAACACCGGAACGCTTTGCAATCTTGCCTGCAAGGGCTGCTACATTGAATCCAGCCCGCGCAACGACCGGCTGGCCTATCTGACGCGTGAGGATGCGCGCGCCTTTCTGGCCGAGGCAAAGCGCGATCACAAAACCATCAGCGAAATTGGCTTTACCGGCGGCGAACCGTTTATGAATCCGGATTTCATCGGCATGCTGGGCGATGCGCTGCACGCCGGGTATCGCGTGCTTGTGTTGACCAATGCGATGGCGCCCATGCGCCACAAACGCGACGCCTTGCTGGATTTACGGCGCCGATATCCCGCACAGCTGACCGTGCGCGTATCACTGGATCATTTCACCAAAGCCCTGCACGAAGCGGTGCGCGGCAACCGTTCCTGGGAACCAGCGATGGATGGGCTGAAATGGTTATCCGATCATGGATTCAACATCAGCGTTGCCGCACGTATGCCCGATGCACAAAGCGAGGAAGAGTTTCGCGCCGGTTACGCCACCCTGTTTGCCGATCGGGACATCCGGATTGATGCGCAAGACAAGCAGCGTATGGTTTTGTTCCCTGATATGGATGCGAGCCATGACGTGGCCGAAATCACCGAGCATTGCTGGGGCATATTGAACAAAAAGCCGGATGACATCATGTGCGCCACATCGCGCATGGTGGTGAGGCGCAAGGGCGACGACGCGCCATCCGTCGTTTCGTGCACCTTGCTGCCCTATGATGCGCAATTTCACATGGGCCGCACCCTTGGTGAGGCGAACCGGCCCGTGGCGCTGAACCACCCCTATTGTGCGCAATTTTGCGTTCTGGGCGGTGCCTCTTGTAGTGCGTCATAAGCGCTTGGCGGCGGTAATCGTTTTCCCAAAAGCCTAACGGGTATAGACTGTGTTGCTTTCAGCGGCCTGCAACATTGCACGCCCGTCTAAAAAAGCTGATTACATGGACGAAGACTATGACGACCATCAAGACAAAGCGCATTTATGATCCGGCTGAAAAAGCAGACGGTCAACGTGTGCTGGTGGACCGCATCTGGCCGCGCGGCATCACCAAGGAAAAAGCGGCCCTGGATTTCTGGCTGCGCGATATTGCGCCGAGCACGGAGCTGCGCAAATGGTTTGGCCACAAACCCGAACGCTGGGTTGAATTCGACAAACGCTTTCGCAAAGAGCTGGTGGATAATCCGGCCCTGTCCGAATTAAAGGCGATTGCCAAAAAAGGGACGGTCACATTGGTGTATGCAGCGAAAGATACCGAGCACAACAATGCCATGGTGCTGCAGCACTATCTGACGAAGCATAAGGGTTGAGCAGATTCGCCGCGCTGCCACCTGCGTGACATCTTAAGGCTTTGCAGTTTGCGTTTTCAGGTAAGAGATAATATCCGCCCGCTCTTGCGCATTGGATAAGCGAAATCCCATTTTTGTGCCGGGAACCATGGCGGTGGGATTTTGTAGCCAGCAATCCAGCGCTTGTGCGGTCCACACAATGTTCGATTTCTTCAGCGCCACGGAATAATGATAATCGGGAACGGCGCCAGCCTTGCGACCGAACACACCGCGATGTTTGGGCCCGACACGGTTGGCATCCAGCGAATGGCAGCCACCACATTTTGCGTCATAGAGCGCCGCCCCCCTGGAGGGGCTTTCGGGGGGCGGCGTCAGCGCAGCACTGCTCGGGCAGGCCGACTGCGCAACAGAGCTTGCATCTATGACAAATGCCGCCAGGGGAACGAGAGCGATCGATAGTATTTTTTGAATCTGCATTTTCGTTCACACGTCTGTGTGATCCCTGTTGGCATTCACGTCTTCACATCAACCGAACATCGGCGCTTTCTGGGGGATCGGCTCGCCCAGCACATTGCCAAGAATGGCAGCGTGGAAGGCTTCGTCAGACGCGGTTCTGGCGGCCAGCACATAAAGATCGGAACCGCCCAACGACGAGATGATGCCGAGATACGCATTGGTCGCGCCGCGTTCCAGCTTGAGCGCAAGACGAAGCACACCGGTCTGATCCTTGAGCGAAGCGGCATTCAGGCTTGTTGCGTATTCGCCCAACTTTTTCGGCTCTACCGGCTTACCGCCCAGGCGCGTAATCGCGGCAATCAGATCTTCGCGGTGCTGTTTGTGATGATCCTGAAAGGCAACGGCGACCTTCAAAACATCAGGCGTCAGAAGTTTGCTTTGCGCGCCAATCTGATAGGCCGCAATGCCTTCGTCTTCCAGACCAAGCGCCGCATTTAACAGCGAAACGTCTTGCGCGGTATTTGCGCCCTTCGTTGCCGCACCTGCGGCAAAGGCCGGCTTGCCAAGCAGGGCAAGCGCGCCAGCCGCGGACAAGGTTGTCGCGGTTCCGGCAAGGATACTGCGCCGCGATTTCAAACCAATCGTTTCAATCATTTTACTGCTCCACTATTCACCTCGGCGGAATGGCCAAGGCGTTGTAAGACCCGCGCGGTCATTGCGTCGCAATCGGCGCCCGCAAACGGAAAGGTTTCACCCAGCGCATCGCGCAATTCCGGGTCCAGCATTTTTTGTAAACGGCGGCGGGCACGAAAAAGCCGCGTCTTGACGGTCTCTGGCTTGATCTCGAGAATTTCGGCTGTTTCTTCGGCGCTGAGGTTTTCAATTTCGCGCAAAACGAACACGGTGCGGAATGTTTCCGGCAGCCGCGTAATCGCCGCTTCCAGCAATTTTGCCAATTGCTTGCGCATCACTGCCGCCTCTGGCGTTTGGCGCAGTTCGGGCGAACCCATCAGTTTTTCGCGATATTCATTCATGACAAGAACCGAATTGGCATCGAGGGCAAGCGACCGGCGTTTGGACGCCCGCTTTCGTCCCAACGCTTCATTGATAACGATGCGTGTTAGCCAGGTTGAAAGTGATGACAGCCCCTTGAAGCCCGAAATATTTGTAAAGGCACGGACATAGGCTTCCTGAACCGCGTCTTCGGCCTCTGAGCGATTGCGCAAAACGCTCCAGGCGGCGCGGAACAGGCGCTGATTGTTACGCTGTGTCATCAACCGCAAGGCAGATGGATCATTGCGTGCCACGCAAGCGGCAAGCTGCAAATCCGTCATTGCCTCGTAATCTTGAGCTAATTGCGCAACCATCGAACACTCTCCTGACCATTAGAAGCGCGTGCGGGCAAAAGGTTCCCGGGTTTTGCGGAAAATCATTTTCAGCCGATTAAACGAAGGAAACGCTCCCGCATCTCTGGCTCTTCATAGGCGCCGGAGAAATGATAGGTTACCAACGAGCCGCCATGTTTGCGAACGCCGCGCGTGGTCATGCAATCATGGGTGGCATTGATCGCAACCGCGACGCCCTTTGGCTTTAGCACCTGTTGCAGCGCCGTGCCGATTTCCGCGGTCAGACGCTCCTGTATCTGCAAACGTTTGGCATAGGCATCGGCAAGCCGCGCCAGTTTGGAAATGCCGACCACACGCCCATTGGGGATATAGGCGATGTGCGCCACGCCGCGAATGGCGGCCATATGATGCTCGCAATGCGATTCAATCGGAATATCGCGCAGGATCACTGGCTCGTGATAACCGGCCACTTCGTCGAATGTGCGGGCCAGAATTTCAACCGGATCCTGCGCATAACCGCAAAACCATTCGCGATAGGCGCGTGCAACCCGCGCCGGGGTATCGCGCAAACCAGCACGCGCGGGATCATCACCGGCCCAGGCCAGCAAGGTGCGAATGGCGGCATGCGCCTGTGCTTCTGTTGGACGCGCGCGCCGCACGGGCACATGCGCCATGTCTTCATCTTCTATGGAGGGAGCAAGGATCGCCGTATTTTCCAGCATGCAATATTCCGATTTTTCTTGTTGTGTGTCGGATATTGGATGCAGGAAAATGCCATTGGTTCCCGAATGGATATGAATTTTCAGAACCAACAGCGCGGCCGATGGTGAGCGCTATTCTTCACTTCACCTTTTTGAGCAGCGCTTGCATCGCCTTTTGTGCGGCACCGGGAAGTTTTACCTTCGCGGCCGCATCAAGGTTGGAAGGATGATCGCCAACCTGTATCAAACCGACCATACCCAGAACATAATGCGGCAGGCATCTGTAGCCGTACACACCTTCTTTTGTGAATGTGACCTTGATGGTCTGGCTGATCTTGCCTTTCCACGGCGTTGCACCATCGGGGATCATGCCCTTGATGCTGTCCGAACTATGCCCCTTATCGACCGACACAAACGTCACGCTGTCACCGGGGGCAATCTTCAGAAACGCCGGTTCGAACTGCATGATCTTTCCGTTTGCGCCCTTGTTGAGCATCTTCACCTCGTGATCGGCTGCCAAAGCTGAAAACGACGTTCCGCAAACCAGAACGACGGCGAGCGCGGTAGTGGCGAGATATTTGAACATGGATGTATCCTTTCTTTCTCGATGTTTTGCTTCATGCCCATGCGTTGGCGGCGAACCGCCGATCAGCGATCCCTGCCTCCATTCCAGAACAGAGTGTTGCTAGTGATCCGGGGCGGCGCTGTTGGCAGGGGCAACGGGCTGCGTCGCATAGGTCGGCGTGTTCGCGAACTGGGCCGGCACATCCCACATGGTCGCGCCGTACCACACGGTCCACGCGACAATGAACAGCGACAACACCCACACCCATATCGGAATGGAGGAGCGCGCTTCGGCCCGGCGCGGGTCAAACGGATCATCCGCGCTGAACGCATCCACGGTCAGATGAATATCGCCGCTATGGGTCGAGTTCGGCCGCAAACCCGACACAACGATGCCGGGGCCATTGTGAACGTTGAAATGAATTTCTTCATACCCTTCGCGGCCCGTTTGATCGCGGGCGCGCACAATCAAGCGGTGTGGGCCGTCCGTAAGATCCAGCGTGTTCAGCTTTGCGTTGGCGGGCAGCGGCTCATCGACAATCGCTTCGGGAATATCATCCAGATAGATACGAACGCGCGGCGTTGTCATGATGGCGTCCTTGTTCGTAAGTGTCTGCGGGTCATGGAATTTCTCACCGGTCATCGCGCAAAATTTTGTGCTTTGGGTGCTCAGGATTGCGTTCACCGGGGCGGATCAGCATCCAGAACATCGCCGCAAAACAGGCAATGGTGATGACGCTGCCAATCGCGATAACGATGACATTCCCCCAAAATGGACCAATCATATGATGGTACATGATCGCATTTCCTATTTGCCTTTGCCCGCTTTGCCCTTGGCGCGAACCGCCGTAACATCGGCGGCCGTAATCTGTTTTCCGTGGTTGCCCCACGCGCTGCGCTCGTAATCAATGATGTCGGCAATTTCCTGATCGGTGAATTGCTCGTCCCAGGCTGGCATCGGGCTATCGTAATGGATGCCATCAATGGCTTTGCCTTCCAGCCCAAACAGAACCACATGAATATGTTCGGTGGGATCCGCGTCATTGACCACGCCATTGCCCTTAAGCGGCGGGAATGCGCCCGCCAGTCCCGAACCATCCGCTTGGTGACAGGCCGAACAATTGTCGTCGTAAAGCTGTTTGCCGCGCGCGATATCCACACCCGCCGCAGCCGGTGTTGCGGCGCCTTGCGTCGCGGTGCTGGCGGTTTGCGGTGCGGGCGGTGCGGCACTCGCCGTTTGTGCCGTGTTGTTATCGCTGGGCAATGGTGCCTGTTTCAAAGACATCAGATAGGCGACCAGCACCTGTGCCTCATGCGATGGTATTACAACGCCTTTTGCCGGTGCATAGGCTTTGGGCAGCGGCACCGCGGCCACCCCTTCGGGGGCCTTGTCCACGACATGGAACATCCAGTTGAACGACGGCATGATCGATTGCGGCACCACGGCGCGCGGATTGTAAAGATGAATGTATTGCCACACATCGCTGCCGCGCCGGTTGCCGACATTGGTCAGGTCGGGACCCGTACGCTCTGAACCCAAAAGCTCAGGCGTTTGATAGGCAAAATCACCGGCGGTGGACGGGCGGCCAAAAACCTTGTCCTGCGGAAGCGGGCGCACTTGCTGTGTGTGGCAATAGCTACAGCCATTGGCCACATAGACGTCGCGGCCTTCCGCCTCGATCGCCGTCAGCGGTTTGACGTTGGGGCCCGGCGCCGTCTTTGACAATTCATAGCCGGGAATAACCCCCATCAGCATTGCCAGCACAAAATATACGGCCGTTGAACCGCCCGCGATGAGAAGCAGTTTTTTCATGACGTGGCCTCCCCCGAAAGCGTTTGTGTGGGCGTTTGCACCGCTTCATCGCCCTGTCCATAGGTCATGCGCCACACATTCCACGCAAACACGACATGGCTGAGGAACATCAAGACACCGCCGATACCGCGCCAGATGTAATACGGCTCTATCGCCACAACCGAGTCGATAAACGGCTTGCCCTGTATCCAGGTCAGACCCTGAATCGTGCCGCCGATAGACATCGCGATGACGTAGATAAAGCTGCCGACCACAGCCAGCCAGAAGTGAAGACTAAGTCCGGCGCGGCTGGCATATTTCCCCGTCGCTGCGGGTAACAGCGCATAGATGCCGCCCCATATCGCGAAGGTCACAAAGCCGTACATTGTCAGATGCGAATGGCCCACGGTGAAGCTGGTCAAATGCCAGACTTCCTGCAGCGAGCGAAAAGCCTCCAGCGTGCCTTGCGTCGAACCAACGAAATAGCCGATGACGCCAATCAAAATGAAGGCCAGCGGATAGGAGCGCGCCACCGTGCCAAACCGCCCGCGCATGGTGAGCAAAAAGTTTGCCGTTCCGCCAAACACCGGTACCAGCATTGCCACCGAAAACACAATCGCGATTGTCTGCAACCACCAGGGCAGCGGGCTGAACAAAAAATGATGGGAACCGATGATCGGATAAAAAAGCAGATTGGTCCAAAACGCCAACACGCCCAACGCATACGAATAGATTGGCCGGTTTAGCAGTTTTGGCAGCGCATAATAGAAAATGCCCAGTGCCAGCGGCGTGAACCACATGCCAACAGCGTTGTGCATATAGAAACCCGATACCGCAACCTGACCAAGGCCGTATTGGTACCACGGAAGGATGGCGACAATTGCGATGATGATGGTCCACAATACGCCGCCCAGAATGTACCAATTGGACAGGTATATGTCGTCGGTGCTGCGCCGCGCGACGGTGGCCACCATATTGACTGCAGTCACAACAAGCGCGGCGGCAAAGATCAACCGGATCGGCCATGGCCATTCGCGGTATTCCAGATTGCCGGAATTATAGCCGAGATCCAGCGCAATGGTGCCAAGAACACCAGCGATATTGAACAACCACAGACCAGCCCAAGCGAGCTTTGTACTGTAAAGCGTCGTGCGGCTGCTGCGCACGACGACATAATAGGCGACACCCACCAGCGCGATGCTGGCAAAGCCGTAGAACGTACCGTTCGTGTGAATGGGGCGCAGGCGGCCAAAGGTCAGCCACGCGCCGGAACCAAAATCTGGCGCGCCAAATTTGTAGGCCAGAATGAGCGCGACAAACGTTGCAAACAACAGCCATGCAGTGGCTGAAATTATGTAAGCGGAAAACAGTTTCGCCAGCTCTGCGTCTTCGTGCGCTGGTGTTGATGTCTCGTCTGCTGTGCGGGAGATCGCTGGCATGGCCTGCACCCTAAGCTCAATATCAATTCATAAACGGCCAGCGCAGATCAAACTGATGATTGGCTTTCGCCATGCCGCTAGCGGCAGCTCTGCCAACAGATATGATGGCCCCGTTAAGATGTATTTTCAATGCATCTTATGTTGAGTCGTGTCAAGGCTGTCATGCTGAGGCAAACTGCCCAAACGCCGCAACCTGGGAGAAGAGCTCAATTGTTGTTCCGAGATCGGAATAACACACATAACGTCTACCTTTTCGTGCTCTAAAAAATATATCGCAAATAGTCCTTTTAAGGCCTATATGTATTCCACCGCTTTCGACAGTCGGCAAAATCTGACACCGAGCGAACTGAACCAACCAGCCCCCCGGCGCAATGATGAGCAGCTGTAGCAAGCGGCATGATGGCTGCTTGATGCGCAGTATCCCGGCGAAGACTTCCCCGTTTTCTTTTTTGGAGCCTAAGCGGCGACACAGCACACCGAAACGGTGGCCGGCAGATAGAAACCAAGAAAGGTGAATACAATGAAAGCGAAGAAAGCGATTTTGGCGATGGCCGCGGGTTTGGGATTAATTCTGGGCAGTGGCGCAGCCCTTGCGGCGGATACCGAAGCTGCACCACAAAACTGGTTCGGTGGCCCTGTTTACAGCGGTGCCCCCGCATTGACGGTCACCGCGGCATTGGTCAAAGCCGGTGGCGGCGCGACGCATTTTCAATTTTCCACTGCGCTTGTATCGATGCTGGGACAAAAGACGGTCAATGCTGAGGTCGCCAAATTGAACAAACAATATGGCGAAAAAGCCGTGACCAATTTCCTCAATGGCATGACATTCGCGGTTGAAGACGGGCTCAAGCGCGCCACCGAAGCCGGTGTCAAACTACCCGACGCACCGAAAGATTTGAAGGGTGCCAAGCTGGCCACGACACTGGTGAACGCAGGCACGGTCGAAGACGGAACATGGTGGTCCGGCTATCTGTTCGACAAAGCCCTCTCACACACAATTCACGTGCAGGTGATGGCCGACATTGACACCAAACTTGACCACAAAGCCGATGAAAACACCCACAAGATCCTCAATCAGGCGATGTATGATGTTGCGCAGGCGTTAGGCCACAAGGATGTCAAACTGGCCGAGTTGCACTAAACGGAAATGCGTCTGGGTTTTCGTATTGAAAATTCAAAGTTCTGTATAATTTCCAACTGACGTAAAATTATTCCGATTGCACCGTTTTGGCATTGTTCTGTCTCAAACAATATTTGAGACGATAACGCCAGAACGGTGACAATCCACAATACCACTTCTATTATGGCGGCCGGTTCAGCTATGCGCTTTTACACGCGCAAAATCTGGGCCCCGCGTCTTTTTTGCGGGCGGGCGTTTCACGGTAAAATCACGCTCTGTCAGCATGATGTCCGCCAAGGTATAACGATCCAGCGTCGTCACAAAAGATGTCAGTGCTTCGTTTAAAACATTCGGAAGACGGCAGCTACGCGTGATGGTGCATTTGCTGCCCGTGGCAAAACATTCCACCAGATCAAAGTCCGGCTCGGTTGCCCGCATGACGGCGCCAAGATTTATGTCTTCTGGCCGTTTGGCCAGCGTAAAGCCACCCGAGCGTCCGCGCACACCTTTTAGATAGCCCGTTTTCGTTAGAATATTGACGACCTTCATCAGGTGCGCCCGTGAGACATTATAAAGTTTCGATGTCTCTTCGATCGTGATCAGGCGATCATTGACCGTGCCCGCATACATCAACACACGCAAAGCGTAATCAGAAAATGTTGTCAGACGCATAGGCTTCTACCTGGCAATGACTGCGCCGCAATGCGGCGAACACAACATCAAACGTGTACTGAATATATGATGGCTTGTAAATATATCTTATACGCAACGCTGACTGCGTTCTTCGCCATGCAATTTTCCTAAACCACACCCAGCGCCTGCATTGCTTCGGCAACGCAAACAAAACCGGCGATGTTGGCCCCCAGCACGTAATCGCCAGGCGAGCCATATTCCTCGGCCGTGTTAGCGCAAAGATCATGAATGTTTCCCATGATCGCCGCCAATCGTTCCTCGGTTTTTTCAAAGGTCCAGCTATCGCGCGACGCATTTTGCTGCATCTCCAGCGCGGATGTGGCGACACCGCCCGCATTGGCCGCCTTGCCCGGCGCAAACAGAATGCCCGCATCCTGGAATGCATGCACAGCTTCCGGCGTTGAGGGCATGTTTGCGCCCTCGCCCACGGCAATGACACCATTTTTGATCAGGGTGCGCGCATCTTTGCCGGTTACTTCGTTTTGCGTGGCTGACGGCATGGCAACATCGCAAGGCACAGTCCAGATCGAGCCCGCCTCGACATAGCGTGCACCATTGCCTTTCAGTTTTGCATATTCCGTGATGCGCCCGCGGCGCGTTTCCTTGATGTCTTTCAACAAATCAAGATCGATACCGTCTTCATCGACAACAAACCCGCCTGAATCCGAACAGGCGATGGTTTTGCCCCCGAATTCGTGAACTTTCTCCATCGTGTAAATGGCGACATTGCCCGCGCCGGAAACAACCACGCGTTTGCCCTCGAAATCGGTTTGCCGGGTCCTGAGCATCCGCTGCACAAAATATGTTGCGCCATATCCGGTTGCTTCCTTTCGCGCGCGCGAACCACCATAGGACAAGCCTTTGCCTGTCAGCACACCGGCCTCATAGCGGTTTGTCAGGCGCTTATACTGCCCAAACAAATAGCCGACTTCGCGCGCGCCAACGCCGATATCACCGGCTGGCACATCGGTGTATTCCCCGATGTGGCGGTAAAGTTCGGTCATAAAGGATTGGCAAAAGCGCATAATCTCCATGTCGGAGCGCCCGCGCGGATTGAAATCAGACCCGCCTTTTCCGCCGCCGATCGGCAAACCCGTCAACGCGTTTTTGAATGTCTGCTCGAAACCCAGAAATTTTATGATCCCCAGATTGACCGACGGGTGAAACCGCAATCCGCCCTTGTAGGGGCCAAGCGCAGAATTGAATTGCACACGAAAGCCGCGCGCAATCTGGACATCGTCATTGTCATCCACCCATGGAACGCGAAAAATAATCTGGCGTTCGGGTTCGCAAATCCGCTCGATCAACGCGTTGTCGGCAAATTCCGGACGCTTGGCGATCACGCGGCCCAAACTCTCCAACACCTCTGTAACGGCCTGGTGAAACTCTGCCTCACCGGCATTGCGCCGCAACACTTCGGCAAGAATGGGTTCCAGTTTTTCGTCAACACTCGTCAAAACACACCTCGTCAATTTCCATATCTGTCAATTTACAAAATTCTGTCACAACAATGCTCAAAGCCATCGGCCCTTCTACTGGCCCGATAGACTGACCAAATTCTGATTTCAGATTCACGGCTGTTACGCCGCCAATGGACGATATTTTGCAGGCGTGGCCCGCGTTTCATCCTGTTTCGCGCGGACAGCAGCCAGAGCCATCCAGTCGCGCAACAAACCCTTATCCTCTTTCAAAACGCTCGCGCGCTGCTTCAAACCGTCGAGCGTATCGCCGGGATGGGAGCGTTCATAATCTGCCCGAATAAGGGATTCATACCAGACGCGCGTATCCGAGTCAGCAGGACCAATCGCCTGCTTGACGCCATTCGAAAACATGTGCAGTGGCTTTACCAGGGGTTGTGTCATGGTCTTTTTCTCCTTTGCCCCAGCCAATTTCGTTCCAACACTTCCGCTACGGCAATGATCATGCCGCCGTCACCGCACAACCCGGCATTGGCTCCGGCGTGGATTCTTTCGAGTTGGTCAAGGCGCCGGTTGCGCCAATCAATATGCCCGTGTCCGGGATTTTCGCCGTGTTCTTTTTGCATGACAGGCCCGGCCTCCTTCTTCGCTAACACCACGCAACATTGGCGAAACCGCACCGTCCGGCATTAGCCGCAAGCGGCACAATTGCGCGCACCCAAGGCTAAATCATAAAAGATATATTGACAATATATCTTTACGGGCAAACATTGCCATACGCCGTGACGCCAACCCGTCACGCCGCAGGCAGAAAACCATACAAGCCAAGGAATTCGGCAATGACACAAACCAAAAACAACATCGACAACATCGATGTCCGTACCCTCATACCCGCGCAGCGGCATGCAAAAATATTCGAACTTGTGGGCAAACTGACGCCCGGTGGCGCGTTCATCCTGATCAATGATCATGATCCCAAGCCGCTCTATTACCAGCTTGAAGCCGAACATCCCGGTCAGTTCTCGTGGGATTATGTCGAGCAAGGTCCGCAAGTGTGGCGCGTGAAGATCGGCAAGCTGGCCAAGGCCGCATAAGCCGTACACACAAAAAAGCCGGTACATCCGGCAATGTTTGCCAAAGGAACAGCCATGTTCGGCGTTACGCTTTCGCGTTGGTCCATGACGTATTTCGCTGCGGCGCTTTGCGCGCTGATGTTTGGCGAAACGCTCATGGTTGCCGGATATGGCTTTCCTTCTAATTCCGTCAGCGATCCACAAACACTGATTCTCGTGCACGTCATTGTGATTGGCTGGCTCAGCCTTTTATTGTGTGGCGCACTTTTTCAGTTTGTGCCTGTGCTGGTCGCCCGCCCGCTTTACAGCAACATGCTGCCGCTACCTGCCCTGATTTTTCTGCTGGCGGGTTTGACCGCATTGCTTCTGGGCTTTCTGCAGATCGCCGGCACGATTGACATGCGCCCGCCGCTTCTTCCCTTTGCCGCGCTATTGCTTGTAGCAGGCTTTGTCATCGTCCTTTGGAACCTGGCGTGCACCCTATGGCCCGCAAGGCCGCTGCCCCTGCCCGCACGGTTTGTTGCGATTGCACTGTTGTCTCTCGCGGCAACAGTTTTCTTTGGATTCATATTCAGTTTTGTTCTCACCCTGCCAATTGAATCCGAAATCCTGCTGCGCGTCACCGCAGCTGGCTTGCCGTTGCATGCGGTGGCCGGGATTGGCGGCTGGCTGACCTTTGCGGCTATGGGTGTCAGCTATCGCCTGCTGGCGATGTTCATGCTCGCGCCCGAACTTGATGGCACGCGCCCCCGCGCCGCATTATGGCTCGGCACCGCCGCGCTTGGCGTCATCATATTGGGCGGTTTGGCACTTCTGCTTTATGGCCAACACATCCTTCCCGCGCTTGTGTTTGGCGGTGTTCTGGGCCTCGGCGCGCTGGCGCTGTATGGCGCCGACATTGCGCATCTGTATCGTGCACGCAAACGGCGCATCATCGAACTAAACAGTCAAATGGCGGTGGCCGCGTTTGTCATGCTTGGCCTGTCGGTATTGCTGGGCATCGTGTTGATCGCGCTTGGCATCCTGTCCGAACATGTCGGTGCGCTTGTTTTTCTGATCGTCTTTGGCTGGCTCAGCGGCCTTGGCCTGGCCAAGCTTTACAAGATTGTTGCCTTTCTGACCTGGCTTGAGTCCTACGGTCCGGTTCTGGGCAAAAGCGCAACACCGCGCGTACAGGATCTTGTTATCGAGAAGCACGCGCGCAAATGGTTCGCGCTGTTTTTTGTGGCCGTCTTGGCCGCGACGATTGCGCTGCTGGTATCGCAACCTCTCGCCTTCCGCGCTGCGGTTGGTGCCACGCTGATTGCCACTATCGCCATTGCCGCACAGCTCGTCCGTGCGCGGCTGTTGCGCGATGTCCCGTTGCAGACCCGGTTGCCCGACATTGTGCGCCGTCCGCATCTGCTTTTTTCCGTTCCGGCCAAACGATAATGCCCAAGGAGTATGACCCATGACACAGAACTATATCGATCTTGATGTGCGCCCCATCCTGCGTAACGGCGGCGAACCGTTCGCAGAAATCATGAAAGCGGTTTCGTCGCTGGCGCCCGATCAGGGCCTGCGGCTTTACGCGACGTTCAAGCCGGTTCCCCTTTTCCAGGTGCTCGGCAAAAAAGGCTACAGCCACGCGGAAAAGGAAATTGGCGGCGGCGATTGGGAAATTCTGTTCCAACCCGCCAAGACCGGACAGCAACCCGCACAGAACGCCAAAGCGGCGCCCGATACGGAAAACGCCGACACAACAGATTGGCCAGAGCCCGCGCAACACATGGACAATCGCGATCTTGATCCGCCCGAGCCCATGGTCCGCGTTCTTGGCGCCGTCGAAAAAATGAAGCCTGGCGAAGTGCTTTCAGCGCTGCTGTGCCGCAAGCCCATGTTCTTGTTTCCAGAGCTGCAAAGCCGCGGGCACACATGGCACGGCGCGTTCGAGCCCGACGGCACGACATACAAGATTTTGATACGTGTCGGCGGAGCCAAACCCGCAACGCACTGACCCCGCCCGTTCGCAATGATGATTTGCGGAGAATGAAAGATGTTTATCCAAACCGAATCCACGACCGATCCCAACAGGTTAAAATTTCTGCCGGGCCAGCAAGTTTTGAGTAAGGGCACGCTGGAGATAGGCGACAAACAGGCGGCCGCAAACTCCCCCCTCGCGGCAAAATTGTTTGCTGTGGAGGGCGTGGCGGCGCTGTCATTCGGGTCGGACTACATCACCATCACCAAAAGCGGCGGCGAATGGCAACATCTCAAGCCCGCGCTTCTGGGTGCGATCATGGAGCATTTTATTTCCGGCGCGCCCATCCTGTCCGGCACGGCTGAAAGCACCGCGTCATCTGCGCCGCAAGACAGCGATGCGCGTGTCACAAATATCCGCGCCGCCCTGCGCCAGGTGATTGATCCCGAACTGGGCTACAACATTGTTGATCTGGGTTTGATCTATGATGTCAGCGTCAGCGAAGACGGCATAGCCTCGGTTACAATGACAACCACAACCCCCGGCTGCCCCGCGACCAATTATCTGAAAGAAGGCGCGCGTGAATCAGCCGAAGGCACCGATGGTATCAGCATGGCCGAAATCACACTGACGCATGAGCCGCGCTGGTCGCCAGCCTTGATGAGTGACGACGCCAAGGCGCATTTCGGTATTCGCGATGGGGATTATTGATGGCGCAAGATACAGATACTGGGCCGCTCACCCCGCTTTCGGATGTGTTTCTGAAAAGCCTTTATGCGCTGGCCGATGCTGGCCAGACAGAAGCGGCTTGCCGCTTTGCGGCACAGGCCTATGTTCTTTTGCGGCAATCGCACCCCGGTGAGGCACGCCGCTTTGATGTGCTTTTGCACCGGGTTACGCCAAAACTGAATTGGCGCGTGCCGCCGCACGTTACGGCTTCCGAAAACGCGCAATGAGGAGCGGCAGATGATGCACATGTCATACCCGTCTCACGCCACGCAGCTCCGTATGCGCATGACACGCGCGTTTTCACTGAGCGTGACCGGCGCCGCGTTCCTCTTTGTCACGGCCATCATCTTTGGACTTTTATGAATGTGCGGCCACGAAAGGCAAGCGTCATGAACATTGCTATTGAAAATAACAATTTTACCATTGATGCGGCGCTGATTGCCCATTTGCTGGATATCACCCCAGATGCTGTTCAGCCTTTGATGCGTGACGGCCACATTACGACGCGCTGCGAAACAGGTATTGACGACCACCGCGGCCAGTACCGGCTCAATTTCTTTTATGGCAAGCGTAGCGCCCGTGTGAGCATTGATGCCTCTGGGCGGGTCATCAGCCGCTCTGCTATCGTCTTTAAAGACGCCGCACCAAACGCACAGAAATCGCAACAACCATTACAGGAGTCCTCAAAATGACGGATGAAACGCTCTATCCCAAAGCCACAAAAGAACTTGCCGACAAACGCCACGCCCTCGCACCCGATGCAGAGGCCGCCTTTCGCGCATTCAGCAAGGCCGTTTTTCAGGAAGGTGCCTTATCAAGCAAAACCAAACAGCTGATCGCGGTTGCCGTCGCCCATGTCACGCAGTGCCCCTATTGCATTCACGGTCATACCAAAGGCGCGGCCAAGGCAGGTGCAACACCACAGGAAATCATGGAAGCCATCTGGGTTGCCGCAGAGATGCGCGCCGGCGGTGCCTATGCCCATTCCACGCTAGCGTTGAACACGCTTGAGGGCATGGGCAAGACGGATCACTCGGGCCACTAAGGCGCGCTATTGTTCCGTCACAGGGTCTGTTGCTGGATAGATGATGCTTTTGTCCGCGCGCACCACAGCACCGGGCGTCAGGCTGGCCTTGTCAACATGTCCGGCGCCGAGAATGTGCATCACGTCATCCCCGGCCGCGAGAAGATAGTCGGTGATGATGCGCCGGTGGCAACGCCACCATACAGCCTCTGCGCACATGATCGCGCAGCGATCTCGCTGGCCCAATTCGCGCAGCCGTTCCAGCCCGGCAGCAAAAGGTGGCGTCAGCGCGTAATCCGCATAATTGCGAAAGCCGCGAACCCGCCAATAGGCATTTAGCGAAGATTCTTCGCGGCGCCGTTTGCCGCGCAAACCTCCAAGCTCGGTGATGTGTTCATAGCCGATCTGCCCGCGTGCCAATTCGCCCGGCAGGGTTTCAAGATTGAATTGCGGGTTGCTGCGCGAGCGGGGCATGGACCGGACATCAACGACGCGGTCGATGCGCGATTCACGCAGAAGATCGGTGAACGCATCAAGCGGCCGGGTCGAATGTCCAATGGTAAAATAATTTCTCGTGACGGTTCCTTTTGAAAATACACGACCTGATTTGCGCAATAACGCTTGATTATAGCCTGCGCGCTGACACGGCACCATGCCGCGCCCTGATGACAGAAATACGGCGCGCATCTAAATGTGCATACGCATTTTCGCCATATTCCGGCGCATAAAATTGTGAACGCATTGGCGTTTTAATGAGAATGCACGTCACACAAGCACGAACCGGACAATCATGACCAAGCATTACAAAACTGGCGATCATGTCAGCTGGAACTCGGAAGCAGGCCGGGTTCGCGGCACGATCACCCGCGTACACACCCGCGATTTTGATGTGAATGGCTATACGCACCACGCAAGCAAGGATGAGCCGCAATACGAGATCAAAAGCGACAAGACCGATCACATTGCCTTTCACAAGGGTTCGGCACTGACGGCGCTACGCAGCTAGCGCCGTCCCGCGCTTTGGGTGTTGGTCAATTGGGCAGCAATTGCCGCTGGACCATCTGCAGAATCCCGCCATGACGGAAATATTCAATTTCAGCCGGGGCGTCGATTCTCACGATTGTATCGAACGTTGCTTCAGATCCATCTTGCCGCGTTACCGTAACCGTTGCGTTCTGGCCCAGCGTGATGCCGTCACCTATTCCGCTGATGGTGAAGGCCTCGGTGCCGGTCAGCCCCAGGGACTGGGCGGATTCGCCGTCTTTGAACTGCAATGGCAACACGCCCATGCACACCAGATTGCTGCGGTGGATGCGTTCGTACGTCTGGGCGATAACCGCCTTGATGCCGAGCAACGCAGCGCCCTTCGCGGCCCAGTCGCGTGAACTCCCCGATCCGTATTCGCGCCCTGCGATGACCACCAATGGCGTGCCTTCTTGCTGGTATCGCATCGCTGCATCATAGATGCTCATCTTGTCGCCGCTGGGAATATGCGCGGTCCATGGGCCTTCAGTGCCCGGCACCATGGCATTGCGCAAACGAATATTGCCGAACGTGCCACGCATCATGACTTCGTGATTGCCACGCCGCGATCCATAACTATTGAACTCTGCAACAGGCACGCCCAGGTCGAGCAGATATTTGCCCGCGGTCGATCCGGCGGTGATGGCACCGGCAGGCGAGATATGATCGGTCGTGACTGAATCGCCAAGAACAGCAAGAGCACGTGCACCTTCGATGTTCGCTGGTGCTTCAGGCGTGTTCGCAAAATCGATGAAGAAAGGCGGCTCGCGCACATATGTCGAGTCATCGACCCATTCGAACAAATCACCCTTGGGCGCGGGCATGCTCTTCCACTTGTCATCACCATCGAAGATACGGCCATATTCAAGGTCAAATTGTTCCGATGCCACCGATGTACCGACCAGTTCCTCGATCTCTTGGGCGGTCGGCCAAATATCCTTCAGATAAACCGGCTTGCCATTCTTGCCGGCCCCGAGCGGATCGACGCTCAGATCGCGCAGCACGGTGCCAACCAGCGCATACGCAACAACCAGTGGCGGCGATGCGAGATAACTTGCTTTCACCTGGGAATGAATCCGGCCTTCGTAATTGCGATTGCCCGACAACACGGCCACAACGGACAGATCCTTGCTGGTGACGACATCCGCGACTTCTCCGGGTAAGGGCCCAGAATTGCCGATGCATGTTGTGCATCCGTAACCCACAAGATTGAATCCAAGCTTCTCAAGGTATGGTGTGAGGCCTGCCTTATCCAGATAACGGGTCACAACGCGCGAACCCGGCGCCAGCGAGGTTTTCACCCAGGGCTGGGATTGCAACCCGGCCTCGACCGCTTTGCGGGCCAACAGACCCGCCGCAATCATGACCGACGGGTTCGACGTGTTTGTGCAACTCGTGATGGCAGCGATCACGACCGAACCGTGCGTCACGGAGGCTGCTGCGTAAGGCTCTTTCAATTGCTCTGGCGGCGAACTGAGGAACTCGCCCGGTGACGCACAGCTTTCGGCGACGAGCCGCTGTATGTCCGCGACATTGACATCAGCGGCATCGCTGGCAGCAGAAGCAAAAGACTGTCTTACATCAGCAAGGTCAACGCGATCCTGTGGCCGCTTCGGTCCGGCGACACTCGGCACGACCTTGCCAAGATCAAGATCAAGTACCTCATTGAACAGCGGTTCCGGGTCTTCGTCGGTCCTGAATAACCCCTGTTCGCGTGTATAGCGCTCGACCAGATCGTTATTGGCGCCGCGTCCGGTCAGTTGCAGGTATTTCAAAGTGTTCGCATCAACCGGGAAAAGTGTCGCCGTGGCGCCGAACTCAGGCGACATGTTCGACAATGTGGCGCGGTCTGCAATACTCAGGCTGCTCAATCCGGAACCAAAAAATTCGACGAACTTGCCGACCACGCCGTGCGCGCGGAGCATTTGCGCCAGGGTCAGAACGAGGTCCGTGGCGGTCGTGCCGGGCGGCAATTTCCCATGCGCCCTGACGCCAACAACGATGGGCTTTGGCAGGAACATGGGCAAGCCGAGCATCGCCGCTTCGGCTTCAACGCCGCCAACGCCCCAGCCCAATACGCCAAGACCGTTGACCATTGGCGTGTGTGAATCGGTTCCGACCAAGGTGTCGGGAAAGACCCATCCGTCCCGCGCAACGACCACGCTGCTCAGATGTTCCAGATTGACCTGATGGCAAATGCCCATTCCCGGCGGCACCACGCGAAAACCGTCAAACGCTTGTTGCGCCCAGTTCAGCAACGCATAGCGTTCCTGATTGCGCCGGTATTCCCATTTGAGGTTTGCCGCATAGGCATCATCGCTGCCGTAACGATCAACCTGGACCGAATGGTCGATAACAAGATCGACAGGAACAAACGGATTGACCTGATTCGGGTCGCCGCCGGACCGCGCCAGACCGCTTCGCATGGCTGCGAGGTCAACCACGGCCGGAACGCCGGTAAAATCTTGCATCAACACCCGCGCCGGCATGAACGCGATGGACCCGTCCGCACCATGCGGCCAATTCGCGAGCGCTTCGACATCGGCTCGCGAAACATCCCTGCTTCCTTTTTTCCGCGCAATATTCTCCAGCAGGATTTTGACCGTGTGCGGAAGGCGCGCAATATCCGCACCAGTCCTGTCAGCAAGTTTTGCAAGGCTTATATAATGGGCCGGTCCCGATTCAGTCGTCAGCGTCGCACTGATACCCAATAGATCATCGTTCACAGCCAGCCTCCATTTGTTATTACCGTAGCAATAGCCTTTGCCGAACTATCGCATGACGACGCGCCTTTTGCACATTATCGGCGCTGCATACGAAACGAGCCAAAAAAGCCGAAAAGCGAAACACGAAAAGCGAAACACTTGTGACCGGGTCGTCCATTCCTCATTTCTCAGGAAGTGGTCACGCTATCGCAGTGTTTTGACGTGCAAAGAGACACAAAAAATCAGCCAGCGCTTAACATCAACGATGTCTGTTTGCAGCCAGCAACAGCGCGGTAACAAAAACTGCTGGGAATTCGCATCCATATCTGATGGCTGCCCGTGCCAAACCTACAAGGAATGGTGCCCAGGGGCGGAATCGAACCAC
>JBDZUY010000009.1:38921-41914 GCA_040255365.1 Hyphomicrobiales bacterium | reverse complement strand
TGGCTGCCCGTGCCAAACCTACAAGGAATGGTGCCCAGGGGCGGAATCGAACCACCGACACGCGGATTTTCAATCCGCTGCTCTACCGACTGAGCTACCTGGGCAAACCGGGCCTGATATTGGGCCTGACGCTTGGGTCATGTTTCCGGGCCAAAATCGGCAATGCCCGGAAAGGATGGGCTTTTTAGGCGAGGCGGGCGGCGCTGTCCAGCGCCATCACCCAACCGCGCGCTGCTTTAATGAACCGGGCCGTTATCGCCGGAGTCCTGGCCCAAACCGGGTATGATCTCGCCCTCCCCCTCTACATTATCCAGTTCGTCGGGCGGTTCCACGGCGGGGATGGCGTAGCTGCCCTTCAGCCAGCGCGACAAATCCACATCGGCGCAGCGTTTGGAACAGAAGGGCCGCGTCGGCTCGTCCGGTGGCTTGCCGCAGACCGGGCATGTGACGGCACCAATTTTAGGCTGCTGTTTCGACATCGAATCCCTCACGGGTAAATTCCTCCCGCGCCTCAAAGCTGACCCTGGCAGCACCGCGCCGCGCCAAGGCCGCGCGCACATCATCACCATGCGCGCATAGCCAATGCACGATCTCTGGCGCGGCACGCACTTTGATTGGCTTGCCGGGAGCTGCCGCCGCCGCGCTTTCGATGCGGCGCATCACCTCCATCGCCACACTGTCGCGCGTGCGGGTGCGGCCCTGCCCATCGCAGGGGCGGCAACATTCGGTCATCTGTTTGACCAGCGGATCGCGCAAACGCTTGCGCGTAATTTCCACCAGACCAAACTCGCTCATCGGGGAAATCTGTGTTGGTGTGCGATCGCGCATCAGGCTGTGTGCCAGCGTGTCGAGAATGATCTGGATGTTGTTCGGTTCGTTCAGATGGATGAAATCAATCACGATCAAACCGCCAATACCACGCAGGCGCAATTGCCGGCCAATCTCTTCGGCGGCTTCGCGGTTCACCGCCAGGCTGGTTTCTTCGAGCCCGGTAGAGGCGGTATAGCTGCCCGAATTCACATCAATCGCGGTCAGCGCCTCGGTGCCCTCAATCGTGACCCAGCCGCCCGATGGCAGCGGTACACGCGGGCGCACCAGCCGCTCGATTTCGTCTTCCAGATCATACGCCTCAAACAACATGCCGGGGCCGGAAAAAACCTCCACCTTGTCTTCGGCTTCGGGCATGGCGCGGCGACAATAGGCGCGCGCCACATCGGCCAATTGCGCATCATCGATAACGACACGCGTGGTTTCGCTATCCACTTCGTCGCGCATTGTGCGTTCGACCGGATCCAGATCATGGTAGAGCGTGGATGGTGCAACCGCCGCTTGGCGTTTGGCCATAACGGGCCGCCACGCTTCGGCCAGCCGCTCGGCATCTTCTTTCAGATCGGCAAGCGACGCAGTGGCCGATGTGCTGCGCAAAATGTAACCCGCACCCGGCACCAATTTGCCGCCTGCTTCAACCAGCATCTGTTCGCCCATCGCGATCAGGCGCGCGCGTTCACCTTCGTCCTCGATGCGGCGCGACAATGCAATGCCCGGCTGGTTGGGCACCATCACCAGCAAGCGCCCCGGAATCGTGACATTGGCAGAAAGCCGCGCACCTTTTTCGCCGATTGGGTCTTTGACCACCTGCACGATGATAGTTTCGCCTTCATGCACGCAATCGCTGATCTTGGGGGCGCGGTCTTCATCATAGCCGGGAAGATCGGCGAGGCAGCGCGCCTCACGCGCACCCAGAAAACCGGCACGCTCCAGCCCGACATCGACAAAGGCGGCCTGCATGCCGGGCAGCACACGCTGCACCCGTCCCAGTACGATGTTGCCAATCAGGCTATGCCCGCTGCGCCCGGCAGAGGGGCGGCGTGGACTGCCATCTTCCAGACCGATGGTGCGTTCCAGAAACAGCTCTTGCAGGCGGCCATCTTCAACGATGGCCACACGGATTTCGCCCGCGCCTGCGTTAATCAGCACTTCTTTGTTCATGCATCACAAAAGACAATAGCAGCGCCGCGAGCCTATCACGAAACGGGATAACCGCACCCCTTTACAAGGCCGATTGTTTCGCGCAGCGGCAGGCCCACCACATTGGAATAAGAGCCGTTTATCATACGCACGAATGTTTCGGCGCGGCCCTGAATGGCGTAACCACCCGCTTTGCCAATGCCTTCGCGGGAGCTGACATAGGATTCAACTTCGTCCGCGCTGAGCCGTTTGAACGCCACCGCCGTGGTAACGAGCCGCGAGATTTTGCGATTTTGCGATGCAACAAGACAGATCGCCGTCATTACCCGATGCCGCCGCCCGGATAACAGCGTCAGACAGCGGCGCACCTCGTCGTCATCCTCTGCCTTGGGCAGAATGCGCAAGCCACACGCCACCACCGTATCGGCGGCCAGAATCAGCGCCGGGCTTGCCGCCCAATCCCAATTGGCGGCAATCGCGTCGGCCTTCGCCGCGGCCATGCGCATGGCGTAAAGACGCGGGGCTTCACCCTTTTGTGGTGTTTCATCGATGGCAGGCGCGCGCACCGCATCCGGCTCGATACCGGCCTGCGCCAAAAGCGCTTTGCGCCGTGGGCTTTCACTGGCCAATACAAGAACCGGCCTGACCGCGCTGGCGCGCAGCCCCGCTTTATTTGAAGCGATAGGTGATGCGCCCTTTGGTGAGGTCATAAGGTGTCATCTCCACGAGCACCTTGTCGCCCGTCAGCACGCGAATACGGTTCTTGCGCATTTTACCGGCGGTATGCGCGATGATCTCGTGGCCGTTCTCGAGTGCCACCCGGAACGTTGCATTGGGCAGCAATTCTGCGACCGTGCCCGGAAATTCCAATAATTCTTCTTTTGCCATTCGTCCTCTGGCCGTTCCTGTCTTTAATGATGTCACACAGGCCGCAACGGGGGCGGGTGCCCCCATGCCTGACCGCATGGCGTAAAATCGACCGGGAGAATGCACCTGAGCGGCGGAAAAGCAAGCCAAATGGGGCA
>JBDZUY010000009.1:37105-38821 GCA_040255365.1 Hyphomicrobiales bacterium | reverse complement strand
TAAAATCGACCGGGAGAATGCACCTGAGCGGCGGAAAAGCAAGCCAAATGGGGCAGAATCAGGCATCCCCGGCCCGATCAACGGCAAAACGGGCCTGAATCCGGCGCATAAGCTCGTCGCGCACGGCGCGATAGGCGTCCAGACGCTGCTCGCGCGATCCTTCAAAGGCGGTGGGATCGATAGTCGGCCAATATTCAATATCCACCGCCGAGGTGCGCGTCAGCTCCATCGCCTGATGCTGGGCCTCTGGCGAAAGCGTGATGACCAGATCAAACGAGGTGTCTTCCATCGTCTCAAATGATTTGGGTTTGTGCTTGGCGATTTCGATGCCGATCTCGTCCATCACCTCCACCGCCATCGGGTCCAGCACGCCAATGCGCGCGCCCGCGGATTCGATGAAAACAAATTTGCCATAGAGATGACTCATGATCGCGGCGGCCATCGGGCTGCGCACCGCATTCATGGTGCAGGCAAACAACACCGCACCGGGCAGCTCTTCACCATTGGGGCCCCGCATCGCGTCAACCCTTCAGGTGCAACACACAGATCAGGGTGAACAATCGCCGCGCGGTATCAAAATCCACTTCGATCTTGCCTTTCAACCGTTCGGCCAGAAGTTCGGAGCCTTCGTTGTGAACAGCGCGGCGGCTCATATCCAGCGTTTCAATCTGCGACGGCGGCGCGGTGCGAATGGCTTTGAAATAGCCATCGCACATCAAAAAATAATCCTTGATGACACGGCGAAACGGCGTCAGCGACAGCATCACCTTGCCATGCTCGCTGTCATCTTCCAGCGCGATGGAAAAGATCAGCCGGTTTTCCTCGACACCAAGCGACAATTTGTAAGGCCCGCCATTGGAGCCTTCCGGCTTGAAATGATTGTCTTCCAAAAGATCATAGATCGCGATTTCGCGTTCCTGTTCGATCTCGCGCGTGCGCCGTATGACCGAGCGTTCATCCAGATCAATGACACACAGACGAAAGGGATCTTTGTCCGCCATACCGTTCAATCCTTGCCGCCGGGCGCAACATTAAGCCGGGCTGCAATCGAGCGGGCATGTGCGTCCAACCCCTCCGCCTCGGCCAGCGTGATCGCATCGGGCCCAATGCTCGCAATCGTTTGCGCCGTGCAGGACAGCAGCGTTGTGCGCTTCATGAAATCGAGCACCGACAGGCCGGAGGAAAACCGCGCGGTGCGCGCCGTGGGCAACACATGATTGGGCCCGGCAATATAATCGCCCATCGCTTCGGGCGTGTTGCGGCCCAGAAATATCGCACCCGCATGTTTGAACGCGGACAACCGGTCTTGCGCATCGGCAAGCGCCAATTCCAGATGTTCCGGCGCAATGCGATTGGCCAAAGCGGCCGCATCATCCAGCGTTTCGACAATAATGATCGCGCCGTGTTTGTCCCAGCTTGCACGGGCGATTTTTTCACGCGGCAAAAGTGCGAGCGCACGCTCTACCGCCGCGTCCACCGCATCCGCAAACTTCGTATCATCGGTAATCAGAATGCTTTGCGAAGATTCATCATGTTCGGCCTGGCTTAAAAGATCGGCGGCAATCCAGTCCGGATTGTTTTGCGAATCCGCGACCACCAGAATTTCCGATGGCCCCGCAATGGAATCGATCCCCACCTGCCCGAACACTTCGCGTTTCGCGGCGGCGACATAGGCATTGCCGGGGCCGGTAATCTTGTCCACCGCGGGCACCGTCT
>JBDZUY010000009.1:15909-37005 GCA_040255365.1 Hyphomicrobiales bacterium | reverse complement strand
GCGGCGACATAGGCATTGCCGGGGCCGGTAATCTTGTCCACCGCGGGCACCGTCTCGGTGCCATAGGCCAAAGCGGCGACCGCTTGCGCCCCGCCAACGCGATAGATTTCTGTGATGCCTGCAATTTTTGCCGCCGCCAGGGTCAGCGGGTTGATCGCGCCGCCGGTCGCTGGCGTCACCATCACAACGCGCGCAACACCGGCCACTTTCGCAGGCACCGCATTCATCAACACCGAGCTGGGATAGCTGGCCGTGCCGCCGGGCACATAAAGCCCAACCGAATCCAGCGTGGTCCAGCGCCAGCCCAGCGTCGCGCCAGCATCGTCGGTAAAATGCTCATCCTGCGGTATCTGGCGGCGGTGATACGCCTCGATCCGCGCCTTTGCGATTTTCAGCGCAGCAATTTGCGCATCCGTGCAGCGCGCAAACGCATCATCCATTTCTTCCGGCGTTACCAAAAGCGTTTCCGGCGTCAGCGTCACGCGATCAAATTTGGCCGCCAATTCTATCAACGCCACATCGCCGCGTGCACGCACATCGGCAATGATCGCGCGCGCCGCGTCACCCACCTGTTGCGGGGCATCGCGCTGCGCCGAAATCAGCGTTGCAAATTCACCGAGGAACCCGGCTTCGCGCGCATCCAGACGTCGCGCCATCTCACAAATCCGTATCGTGCAGCGGGCGGCGAAGCGCGGCCCATTCGCCGCTGACATCGCTCAGCCCGGCATCAATACATTCAACATCCATGCGGATGGTGCCGCCGCCCGCGAAAATCAACTCCACCACACCGGCCGGATCATCGTCGCCTGCCGCCGTAAAACGAATGGCCAAAAGCGCAACCACCGCATCGGGATTCGCGCGCGTAATCTTGGCGGATTTCACGCTGCGCACGCGATCAAAATACAGCCCGGCGCGCACGCGAACATTATCGCCCTTGCCGTTCTTGCGTTCCGCCTCTTCCCATTTGAAGCGGTTGAACAGTGCGGCAAAGCGCCCCGCACGCGGCAACCAGACCAGATCTTGCACCTTCGCCACTGCGTCTTGCAGACGCGCGGAGATCACCTGCAAATCTTCTTCGTCTTCTGCTGCCAAAATCAGGTTTGTCGCTGTCATTCAATGAATCCGTTCTATGCGCGCACCAACGCCGGAGAGTTTTTCCTCCAGCCGTTCAAAGCCGCGATCCAGATGATAGACGCGGTTTACGATTGTCTCGCCTTCCGCGGCAAGGCCCGCCAGCACCAGACTGACCGAGGCGCGCAAATCGGTCGCCATCACCGGCGCACCTTTCAATCGCGGCACGCCCGTGACCAATGCCACTTCGCCATCCACCACAATATCCGCGCCCATGCGCGAAAGCTCGGGCACATGCATGAAGCGGTTTTCAAAAACCGTTTCGGTAATGCGGGATACACCTTGCGCCGTTGCCATCAACGCCATGAACTGCGCCTGAAGATCTGTGGGAAAGGCGGGGAACACATCGGTCGTCACATCCACGGCGCGTGGGCGCACCCCGTTGCGATGCACCGCGATGCCGCGATTGGTCTCAGTTACGTCCGTGCCAATTCCGCGCAACAGATCGAACAGCGCGCCATTGGATTCGGCGCGCGCACCGACCAGCTCCACCTCGCCGCCCGCAATCGCGGTGGCGATGGCATAGGTTCCCGTCTCGATCCGGTCGGCCATCACCGAATATTCCGTGCCGGACAGTTTTTCCACGCCGTCGATTACGATCTCGTCCGTGCCCAGGCCAGAAATCTGCGCACCCATCGCGATCAGGCATTGGCCCAGATCCTGTGTTTCGGGCTCGCGCGCCGCGTTCTTCAAAATCGTGCGGCCCTTGGCCAGCACCGCCCCGGTCATCAGATTTTCCGTGGCGCCAACCGAAGCAAAGGGAAATTCAAATGTCGTGCCTTTCAACCCGCCCTTCGCGCTGGCGATGACATAGCCATCGACCAGATCGATTTTGGCACCCATCGCCTCAAAACCCTTGATGTGAAAATCCACGGGCCGCGCGCCGATGGCACAACCGCCGGGCAGCGACACCTTGGCCTCGCCAAAGCGCGCCAGAAGCGGACCCAGCACCTGAAAGCTGGCGCGCATTTTGCGCACAATGTCGTAAGGCGCGATGGTGGAGGTGATATTGGCCGCATCCAGATGGAGAGAGCCATCATCGCTGCGCACCTCGCCCACGCCGAACTGGCGCAACAGCTCGGCCATGGCGCGCACATCGGCCAGACGTGGCACATTGCGCAAAACCATGCACTGATCGGTCAGCAGCGAGGCCGCCATCAGCTTCAGCGCCGCATTTTTGGCCCCGCTGATCGCAATTTCGCCCTTCAGCCTTGCCCCGCCTTCAATTCTGATCTGGTCCATAATCCCTCATGTGACGCAGGTCCTGATGTGCGCCTGAATGGCCCCCATCGGGGGCGCTTGCGGGCCGTTTTAACCCGTGCAGCCAAGACGTGATAGCCACGCCGTCTGGCAAGGCTAAAGCGGCTTTTCGGCGTCTTTGGGGCCAGTATTGCCAGCCAGCGAGTCAGAATGATCGCCGCCCGCGCCATCCCCGGTGTCTGTGGTGGCCGGTTGGGATTGCCCCACCAGGGCGCGGGCGCGCTGTTTGCGGCGTTTCAGGTTCTCGCGCAAGGCCGCGGCCAGCCGGTCTTTGCGTGCGTCAGAGGCGGTTGTCATCACACCCTTTCCCTGAGGGATAGCTTGGGTTATAGCACCGGCCCCGGCCGCTTCGTGGGCGGGGACCACCGGGCCCAGGGCCCGCCGATGCCGGAGTAGCGTAGTGGTAGCGCAACCCCTTGGTAAGGGGTAGGTCGAGAGTTCGATTCTCTCCTCCGGCACCAGTTTCTCCAATGAAATCAACGATGTTTCCGGAACGCCTCCAGAACCCATGCGGAATGAAAAGATGTCAAGCGGAACCAAACGGCGTACAAATCCGTGCAAAATCCGTGCAGTCCTAGCTGCCGACAGCAGATTGCTCGCACAATGCCGAGCAAGATCGCTTGGTGTCGTCTGGCCACCGAGCAGTGCAGCCAACACGCGGTAACGCGCGACCTGCTTCCAGACCCGCGCTGTCGCCGAATTGGCTCTTGGCCGATACATCGACGGCTTCTACAATCCTCGTCGGCGACACTCCGCATTGGGGTATAAATCGCCGACGGCATTCGAGGCCGAAATGGCCATCACAGAGCGAAAGCCTCTCCACTAAAGCCGGGTAAGTCCATGCAACTCAAGCTGGAACCAAGATCGACTCAGCCTGCACCGGACTTAAGCCCAATCCCTATTAGGCCAGACCTGTCTCAAGCTCTGGATCCCACCGGCAGCGGTCTACCCGCCATTGCGCCTCTCATTCTTGACGATCCGCGCCCCGCTATCGTCGGACAGCTCTTCGAAAAAAATCCAGAATACGTCTCACACATGCTGCGGCAGCTGGCTGGGCAGCTAAACGATGGTGAGGACATAACCCGCAACTTCTTCTCGAATGATGACGGTATGATCCTAAACGGAGGTCTGATCACCAAGTTCTGCGTTCTCTTTCAGGGCTTCGTTGCGTCGGATGGTCTCACAACCCAAAAACTGGGGGTGCCGGTGTTTGATGTGGAGGTGCCTGACGATTGGGAGTTTGATCTCTGCTCTGCCAAGGCAGAAGAGGAACAGGCTTCCTTCGCGGTGAAAATAATGGGGGCTTCAGGCGGTCATGGCTCAAAGAAGACGGTTCGTGGCAAGATCTCGCTCTTTCAATTTGTTAGAAGTTGCCAAGCACAAGTCTCGGCAAAGATCCAATGGCGCACATACAAGCGCCCTAAGACCAATGAAACTCTCTATGTTGGGAACGTCACGGACGTCATCGACGGTATGGTTGTCCGCTGCAGAAATGAGCGCACCTATTTGGATGTTCATACGGAACGCTATGCTCATGTTGTTGACCGCTTTGGCTCTGAGGAAGGAGCGGAGCGGGGTGAATACGATTACGAGATCAAGGAAATGGCTTACGATGCGTACAGCTTTGAAATGCCGGTACCAATAGGGAATTTTGTACCAGTCAGCTTCACTGTTACAATGTCGTCGAAGTGTCAGACTAGTATTAGTTTCGCTGCCCGGTTCCCGAGGGGGGTTTACGAAGTGACTGGGCCGACCGGTAATCCGGTAGTCATTAGTTTCCGCAGGGGCGAATAATGACATTCGGACAGCCCGCGATCTTGCCAATCAGATCAAGGCACGCGTGGACGCAGCCAACGCCGCGAGACAGCCGCTGACGACACCTGAGTTCAAGAACGCGGTGTGTCCGCTCGCGACCAAGATGAAGACGGTCGCCGGGGATTTGCAGGACGGAATCGACGACGGCTGCGTGAAGCCGGCGCAGGAGAAAGGCAACGCCGTGGAGAATGCCATCAAGGCGCTTGAACAGTACTCGGATGTCGAAGCTGCGCGGACCTGTCAGTGACGCGCCTGATACGCCGAAAAAAGTGGCGCTTGCGCCGTGTTCAACTCCCCTCGCAGTCGTGGCCGCAATGGATAACCGCGCCCTGACCGCTCTGCCACTCCAGCACAGCGATCGGCCGATCAAAACCCGCAGGGCGCAGTCTGGCTTCTGCGGGCAACTGCCTCAATTCGGAGACACCGATCTCGCGACAGGTCGGCTGTTCAGGGCGGTGGTCGACGGGCAGGAAATGAAGCCGTGCACCGAACCGGTGCACTGATCATAAGCCTGTGCGCGGATTGAAAGAATTCCGCCGATTACCCCGCCTTGGTAAGGGGTAGGTCGAGAGTTCGATTCTCTCCTCCGGCACCAGTTTTTGCCCACCATTTTCCCAATCCACCGGCATTTTCGGCCGACCAACAAAAACTTGCCGCATTGTGCATGTGACAGTGATGTCCGCGCGCGGGTGCGCATTCGGGAAAGCCGTTTGGTTGGCTTAAACTGTTTGTCCATTGGAGGATCACGGCATGGACCCGCCCAAAATAACAAAGACAGAAAAAATCAACAGCAAAGACACCGAAGATTGCGCAATGATCGACGATTATTTGCTCGCAACGTTTCCCGCCAGTGATCCTCCCGCCTATTCCAGCATGACGGTTGGCTCGCCAAAGCGCCCCCAAAAGGAAATGACGATGGTTCTACCCAAAATCAAAGCTGCCAAACGCAAGCCGAAGAAAGCCAAGCCTGCGGAAAAACATAGCGAAGTCGGCACAAGCTCGCGCCAATCCTTCCCCGCCAGCGATCCGCCCTCTTACAGCGGCGGAGCAATCGGTGCGCCATCGCGCAATAAGAGCGCAAAGAAAAAAGCACCTGCCAAAAAGGCACCCGGCAAAAAGCGGCCACCGATAAAAGAACCTGCGAAAAAGAAAAAGCCGGCCAAGCGCAAAGCGGCAAGACCGGCTTCCAAAGCCAAAACAAAAGCGAAGAAAAAAGCGAAGGCCTGATTATTCCGCAGCTTTCGCCTTGTTGTCAGATTTCACACCCGCCGCCATGCGTTCTTCGGCAATGCGGTCGGCAATAAGGTTGGTGGTGCGCCCTTCGGTATCGGCGCGGCGGAAAATCTGTGTCAGCGTATCGGCAATAGCGCGCACGCGGGTTTCGATTTCCCCATCGGACCAGCCAAAGATTTGCCCGGCCACGCGAATGATGCCGCCGCCATTGATGACGTAATCGGGCGCATAGAGCACGCCCATGCCTTTTAATTGCTGGCCATGTGCATCGCGCGCCAATTGATTGTTGGCGGCGCCGGCGATCACGCGCGCCTTCATGGCGGGAACGGTTTGGTCGTTCAAAATCGCGCCCAGCGCGTTGGGCGAAAACACATCACATGCAGCCGTCGCGATGTCGTCAACACTGGCTGTCTGTGCGCCAAACTCGTCCACCGCCCGTTTGACGGAATTGGCATTGATGTCAGCGACAATCAATTTGGCACCCTCGTCGTGCAACTGACGCGCAAGGCCCATGCCCACTTTGCCCAAGCCCTGAATGGCCACGGTCAGGCCCTTCACGCTATCGGTGCCAAGCCGGTAGCTGACGGCAGATTTCAAACCAACGAACACGCCCAGCGCGGTCAGCGGGCCGCTGTCGCCGCCGGTCTTGCCCGGCTGGTCGTAACCGGCCGCATAATCTGTGGCCTCGGCAATCACGGGCATGTCTTTGGGGCCGATGCCCACATCCATCGCCGTGATGTAGCGCCCGCCAAAACTGTTTACCGCGTGGCCATAAGCGTGCAGCCGCGCCGAGGATTTATCAGACGCGGGGTCACCGATAATCACGGCTTTGCCGCCGCCCAGTGGCACATTGGCAATCGCATTTTTGTAGCTCATGCCGCGCGACAGGCGCAGCACATCGGTCAGCGCATCCTCGCTGTTTTCATACGGATACATCCGCGTGCCACCGCACGCCGGACCAAGTGCCGTGGAATGAACCGCGATAATGGCCTTCAGGCCGCTGGCAGAATCGTCGAAAAAACTGACCTGTTCGTGACCTTTAAAATCGCGAGATTCAAACACACCCATAATCTTCTCTCCACAACAGCGGTCCACGGCAACGCCAACAACCGCAACGGGGACGCCATGCCCCAATTTCTCCATGCCCCAGCCAAGGCACCAGTGCAGATGCGCCCAACGACTCGCCGGCTGCCAAACGCAACAGCGCGCAACATACTCTGGCAAACCCGCAATGGGGTTGCATATTGCGCACGTCCGCCGCAACACATGAGCATGCCAGCCCACCAGCGCCGCAAGAAAGCGACGCTGCGTCATTTCCTTTACAAATGACTGGTCAAAGCCTTCTAATTGCATAGCAAATCAACACATAAAGGGCGTTTCATGCCATCGCTCGAAACCTTGCGGGCCAAGCACCCCGAAATCCGCGACGATTTCACCATCGACCAGCATTGGCAGCGCTATGGCGCGGCCGAGCATGACGTGTGGAAAACCTTGTGGGAGCGCCAAAGCCAGGTCTTGCCGGGCCGCGCGGCAGATGAATTTCTGGACGGCCTGAAAAATTGCAAACTGGTCGCCGATCAGATACCCGATTTTGAACGGCTCTCTGACGATCTGGAAAAGATTACCGGCTGGCGCGTGGTCGCGGTGCCGTCACTGGTGCCGGACGAAATCTTTTTCGATCATCTGGCCAACCGGCGTTTCCCGGCGGGGCAGTTTATCCGCAAGCCCAGCGAGCTGGATTATCTGCAAGAGCCGGACGTGTTTCACGACGTGTTCGGCCATGTGCCAATGCTGGCCCACCCGGTCTTTGCCGATTACATGGAAGCCTATGGCAAGGGCGGCCAGCGCGCGCTGAAGGAATTTGGCGCGCTGAAAAACCTCTCAAGGCTCTATTGGTACACGGTTGAATTTGGCCTGATCCAGCAGGCGCAGGGTTTGCGCATCTATGGCTCTGGCATCGTCTCCAGCCGCGCCGAATCCATCTACGCGGTGGAAAGCCCGTCGCCCAACCGCATCGGCTTTGATCTGGAACGGGTGATGCGCACCGATTACCGGATCGACGATTTTCAGGAAACCTATTTCGTGATCGATTCATTCGATCAATTGTTCGAGCAGACCTACAAGGATTTTGCCGCGCTTTATGCCCGCCTTGCCAAGGGCGATACCTACAAACCCGGCGATGTCCTGAAAACCGATACGGTGTTCACCAAGGGCACGGGCGAATATATCGGCGGCAGCCACGCGGTCGGTTGAGAACTAGCGCGAATTGATCGCGTCCAGCACGCCATCCGGCGTCAGGATTTGCGGCAGCACCTTGGCCTCTGCCGCCCCCGGCGCGAAATACAGATACAGCGGCACACCGGAGCGGCCATGCGCTTCCAGCAATTGCGTCACCGCCGGATTGCGGTTGGTCCAGTCGGCCACCAGATAGGCGACATTGTTTGCCTTGAACGCGGCGCGCACGGCGCGGTTTTCGAACGCCACTTTTTCATTGACCAGACAGGTGATGCACCACGCCGCCGTTGCATCGACAAACACAGCGCGGTTCTGCAAACGCAAATCCGCGAGCCGCCCGGCGCTATACGCCTCAGACGGCAGACCCGCAGCCGAAACATGATCTGTTTGCGCGGCGGGTTTTGATGCGCCGATAAAAGCAACGCCCGCAACCATCGCCGCCAGCCCCATCAGCGCCAAAATTGCGCCCGCCATGCGCCAGCCCGCACTTGCACCCCGGCTTGCGCTCCACACCCACACACCGAACGACAACGCGATCATCGCCGCCAGAACCGCAACCACCGCATTAACCCCGGCCTGTATCGCCAAAACCCAGACCAGCCACGCCGCTGCCCCATACATCGGGAACGCCAGAACCTGTTTGAAGCGCAGCATCCACACGCCGGGTTTGGGCACAGCGCGCAGCAGTCCGGGCCAAAAACCAATCAGAACAAATGGCAATGCAAATCCCACCGCCAAAGCGGCAAACACAGCCAGCGAAACACCCATGCTTTGCGTCAGGGCAAAGCCCAGCGCCGCCGCCATGAACGGCGCGGTGCAGGGCGCTGCCACCCCAACCGCCAATATGCCGGTGAAAAATGAACCAGCCGCCCCGCCGCGTCGCGTCAGCGCATCGCCCGCCGACAGGCCGGGCAGTTCAAACACGCCGGAAAGGTTGAGGCCGACGGCAAATATCAAAAGCGCGAAACCGGCAACCGCCACCGGTTCCTGTAATTGAAAGCCCCAGCCGATCGCCTCCCCGCCCGCGCGCAAAAGCACCAGCGCCAAACCCAACGCCAGAAAACTCAGCAGCACACCAAAGCCATAGGCCAATCCATCGCGCCGCGCCGCGCTGCGCTGCCCATGCGCGGACCCGGCAATGGCCAGCGCCTTCATCGCCAGCACCGGCAGCACGCAGGGCATCAAATTCAAGATCAACCCGCCCAGCGCGGCAAACAACAGCGCCAGCCAGATGCTGAGCGCCGCATGACTGGCGCCGAATTTTGTGGCTGGCACCATGCCCGGCACGGCCGAAACATCCAGCGCCTGCACCGAGCCATCGCGCGAGGTGACAACGATCACGCCATCAATCGTCTTTGCGTTTTTTGCCTTGCTGCCCGCTTTCAGCCGCAGCACCAGCCCGCCTTCGGCAGCGGCAAATTCTTGTGGCGCCGGCCCGACAATGGTGCCGCCCTTGAGCGGAAAAAAGCTGACATCTTTTGGTTTGGCCTTTGCCATTTGCGGCGCGGCGATAAACAGATCCAGATGTTCGCCGGTCGCGAATGTCACCTTCCACGGCGATGGCGTGGGCAATTTTGCGCGCGCGGCGGCAAATTGTTCGGCAATGGTCGCATAGGCCGGTGCGGGGTTCGCCGTAACCGTAACGGACACCGCAACCGCGCCGTCTTCGGGAATGCAGATTTCTTCGCAGACCAGCCAGCTCGCCTGTGCTTTGAGAATATAGACGCCGGGCGTGGCATTGGCGGGCGCGGTCACATCGCTAAGCAGCCAGACCTTGTTCTTGTAGCCATAATCCATCAGCGGGCCGACCGGCAGACGCACCGGGTACGGCCATTGGATCGGTCCGGCGCTCCAGCCCGGCGGCAATTGCCATTCTATCGCGGTGGGCGCACCGGCATCGCCGGGGTTCTTCCAATAGGTGTGCCAGCCTTCGCGAATGTCTTCTTCCAGCGCGACCGTGACCGTGCCGCCGGGCGCAACATCACGCTCGGCGATCAGCCGCGTCTGCACTTTGGGTGCCCGGTCGATTTGCGCCGCCGCAGGCGCCAGCCCGGCCCAAAGCAATGCCGCAAGGGCTAGAAAGAATATCCGCATGCAGCCGCTATAGCGCGGCCCCCGCATGTATGCCAGCGTGACCCTATCCCTCTCGCCATGTTGTGAGGTGGCCGCTAGGCTCCGGCCAACCCATTATCGAGGAGAGACAAATCATGGCCGCCACCAACCACCAGTGGATTTTGCGCAAACGCCCCGAAGGCGACATCAAAAAGGGCGATCTGGAATATGTCGCAACGCCCATTCCCGCCCTGAAAGACGGGCAATTTCTGGCGCGTACGCTCTATCTCTCGCTCGATCCGACAAACCGCATCTGGATGAGCGATCAGGAACAATACATGCCGCCCGTCGAGATTGGCGATGTGATGCGCGGCGGCACCCTGTCGGTGGTGGAGGACAGCAAGAACCCCGGTTTTGCCAAGGGCGACATTGTGTCCGGCATTGCCGGTTGGCAGGAATATTCCATCGAGACAGGCGGCCAGAAAATGCCGCGCGGGCCTGCGCCCCTGCCCGCCTATATGAGCGTTTTGGGCATGACCGGCGCGACCGCCTATTTCGGCCTGCTCGACATTGGTCAGCCCAAAGCGGGCGAGACGGTGGTGGTGTCCGCCGCCGCCGGGGCCGTCGGCTCCATTGTTGGCCAGATCGCCAAGATCAAGGGGTGCCGCGTGGTCGGCATCGCGGGATCGGACGAAAAATGCAAACACGTTGTCGAAGATTTCGGCTTTGACGCCTGCATCAATTACAAAACAGAAAAAGATCTGTCCGCCGCGCTGAAACGCGAATGCCCGAACGGTATTGATGTGGATTTTGAAAATGTTGGCGGCAAAATTCTCGACGCCGTTCTGGAGAATATCAACCTGAAAGCGCGCATCGTGTTGTGCGGCATGATCTCCACCTACAATGCCAAGGGGCCGGTGCCCGGCCCATATAATTTTGCGATGGTGTTGATGAAACGCGCGCGGGTCGAGGGCTTCATCGTCATCGACTTTTTCCCGCGCCTAGCCGAATTTATGACAGAGATGGCCCCCTGGGTTGCCAGCGGCAAAGTGAAATACGACACGCATATCGTAAAGGGCATGGAAAACGCGCTGTCCGCGCTCGATCTTTTGTTCACCGGCGGCAACACCGGCAAACTTTTGGTACAGGCATCCGAAGAGCCGTGAAGACACGCCCATGATGATTGTTGCACTGGAAGAGGATGAAACGGGCGAGGCTTTTCGCGGGCTGATCGAAGGCATCAAAACCTTCAACCGCAAGGCCGTGCCCGACATGAAATCCAAATCATTGACGGTGGTCATTCGTGACGAGCACGGCGCCCTGCATGGCGGCGTGGTCGGCCGGATCGCCGCGGATTCGATGTATGTCGAAGTGGTGTGGAACGATGATGTGGTGCGCGGCACCGGCATGGGCCGCAAAGCCATGCTGATGCTGGAGGACGAGGCGCGCAAACATGGCGCCACCGAAAGCTGGCTCTACACGATGAGCTTTCAGGCCAAACCGTTCTACGAAAAACTGGGTTACAGCCAGTTTGCCGAACTGCCCTGGAACAATGGCCAGCACGCGCGCTTTTTCATGCGGAAAGATTTATGACGCACACAACCCCTTTTTCACCTCCCACACTGTGGGGAGGTCGGAGAGCGAAGCGATCCGGGTGGGGGGCAATTGCTGACACCGCCCCCCACCCTTTCCGGTTTGCTGACGCAACCCGTTCATCCCTCCCCACATGGGGGGAGGGAAAAGTTTTGTCATGCGCGTAACCTCCGGCATTTTGCGCGGGCGCGCGCTGGCCACGCCCGCCGATCTGCGCGTGCGCCCGACGTCCGACAAGGTGCGCCAGGCGATGTTCAACATTCTGGCGCACAATGATTTCGGCATCGGCTTTGCGCTGGGCGGTGCAAAAGTGATCGACCTGTTCGCGGGCACCGGCGCACTGGGGATCGAGGCGCTGTCGCGCGGCGCATCCTATTGCCTGTTTGTGGAGGAGGCGGCGCAAAGCCGCGCGCTGATCCGTGAGAATGTCGAAAATTTTGCGCTGACCGGCATCACGAAAATCTGGCGGCGCGATGCCACAAAGCTCGGCCCCATCGGCGCGGGCGCGGGTGGGCCGTTCAGCCTGGCTTTTCTCGATCCGCCCTATCGCAAAGCCCTGTTGGCACCTGCGCTGGGTGCTTTGCAGGATGGTGGCTGGTTGACGGACAACGCGTTGATCGTTGCCGAACTGGCAACGGATGATGATGTTACGCCGCCGGATGGTTTTACCCTGCTTGATGAACGTGAATATGGCGAAACCAAAATCATCGTGCTGGTAGCCACCTAATCCGCGCTTTGTGGCGTGACGCTTATATCCAGCGCAGATGCGCGCATCGCAGCGGGATCGGCTACCGGCACGTTAATCGACGAATTTATCGCAAGCGTGCTTGCCGTATAATAACGGCGCAGCATCACGAACAGCGCGGCGACGCCGCCTAGCGGCAGCAACAGACAAATCCACATCGGCACGGCAAACCCGGTCAGCAAGGCGGCGAAAAAACACGCCGATGCCCCGCCAATGTCCCACCCGCCTTCGGTGGCGACGTGAAAGCGCAAGGTGCAGGGCGAATGTTTGGCCTGATTGTAAACCGCCGCCATCAATGCGGGCACATAAAGACACATCTCAAGCGCGCCCAGCGCATTGGCCGCAACCGCGAACGCAGGGTGACTGATGGAGGCGGCGCGCAACACGACAACCAGCACCATGCCGCCAAGTGCAATCCACACCGCGCGCACGCCATGGCCTGCATCAATATGACGGCCCAGCAACAGCCCGCCGACTGCACCGGCCAATGCGGCGGCGGCCATCGCCCCGCCATAACCCAGAAAATTTTGCCCCAGACTGATGAACAGCGCGATCTGCCACAAAAAAACATAAACCCCGGCAATCCAGCCATCACCCATGAACAACAACACGCCCGGCAGCGATGCCTTCCATGCGCCAGGCACATGCGGCGCGATTGTAATGTTGGGTGTTTTGAGCAATGGCAAAAACGCAGTCGCCATCACCACGGAGGTCATCCCGAACGCGGCCAGCGCGCCATACGTCACCAGCAACCAGCCGGTTAGCAGCGGCGAGACAATGCCGGCAATCGCGGCCAGCGCCTCACGCGCGCCAATCTGTTGGCCGCGATCTTCCTTGTCGCCCAGTGCCGCAAAGAACGCGTGATAGCTGGACCAGTACACCGTGTCACCAATCGCAGCGACCACAATCAGCGCATAAAGCGCGAAGCCAACACCATGCACCGCCGCGATAATGGGAAATTGCAGCGCAATCAGAAACGTGCCCGCGATCACCAATTTTTGCAGACCGAAGCGCACGGCCAGCGGCACAATGGCGGGGCGAATGACAAAGCGAACCAGCAAGATGCCGCCCATCGTCGCCATCACGTAAGGCAATGGCACGCCCGCCTTGAACAGATAAACACAGATGAACGCGCCCGCGCCCGTCATCGCGAAAGAGAAGATGCCGTAATGCAGATTCAGAAAATTGATCGCGGAATTGCGAAAATACGCCATGGGATGTCCCGATGTATGGAGAGGATGTGCAGGATATGCGTGAACGGCTTGGCGGCTTGGTGGCGGGCCGCGCGCGCGGGCACCGCATGCCGGAACAGCCTGACAAGGGCCGGTGACCTAACGGGTCCGTTCAACTCCACACATGGGATGGGTCTTTCCCTTTTGCCGGGACCAATGCCCGGCGCGGACAGATTAGCACTTATTCAGTGTATGCAAAATCACCCCAATCACCCCAATCATCCCCGCTCGTCATGGCCGGGCCTGACCCGGCCATCCATCAAAAAAATAATGTATTCTCGCCGCACGGACGTGCGCCGGATGGATGACCGCCGCAAGGGCGGTCATGACGGAATAGAATGCAGTTCACCGCCGCCCGAACAGTTTCTCAATATCGCTGAGTTTCAGTTCTACATAGGTCGGGCGGCCATGATTGCATTGGCCGCTGTGCGGTGTGGCTTCCATCTCGCGGAGCAGCGCGTTCATTTCCTCGCCGTTCAACCGCCGCCCCGCGCGCACAGACATATGACAGGCAAGCGTGCCGGAGACTTCCTCCAGCCGTTCTTTCAACGACAGCGCGTTGCCGGTTTCGGCAATGTCGTCCGCCAGATCGCGGATCATGCCTTTGACATTCGCTTTGCCCAGCATGGCGGGAATTTCGCGTACCATGATCGCATCGGGGCCGAACGCCTCCACCACCAGACCAAGCTCGGCCAATTCATCGGCGCGGGCGGCAACGCGCGTAACTTCGGTCGGGTCAAGCTCCACCACTTCGGGGATCAGCAAGGGCTGGCGCACCACGCCGCCACTTTCGGCCAGCGCGCGTTTCATGCGCTCATAGACAAGCCGTTCATGCGCGGCATGCTGATCGACGATCACAATGCCGTCCGCGGTTTGCGCGATGACATAGGTTTCGTGCAATTGCGCGCGCGCCAAACCCAGCGGCAAATCCTCCTGCGGTTGCGGCGCATCCGGCGCGTCTTCGATCCGCGCCGAATAGACGGGCGCGGCATTGCCGCTCCCGCCACCGAAAAGCGGCGCATGAAACCCGCGCGCCGCATCGTGCATTGCCGGGCTGGCATAATTGGCTTGGGTATAAAATGGCGCACCACCTGCACCGCTGCCCTGTGGGCGCAACGCCGACAGCGCGGCCCCCGCCACCGTGGTGGAGGCGCGGTGCCCCGCATCAGCCAGCGCATGTTTGAGCGACGAGACGATCAGCCCGCGCACCAACCCCGCATCGCGAAAGCGCACTTCGGTTTTGGCCGGATGCACATTCACATCGACAAAGGCCGGATCACATTCCAGAAACAGCGCCAGCGCGGGATGGCGATCACGCGCCAGAAAATCGGCATAGGCACCGCGAACAGCACCTATCAACAATTTGTCGCGCACGGGCCGGCCATTGACGAACAAAAACTGCATCTGCGCATTGGCGCGGTTATAGGTCGGAAGACCCGCAAACCCCTTGATGCTCAGCCCCTCGCGCGCAATGTCCACGGGGGCGGCGTTCTCCCCAAACTCGCGGCCCATGATGCGCGCCAGACGTTTCAGCTTTCCTTCGTAAAGATCAGACTCCGCTTCAAGCTCCAGACTCTTGCGCCC
Organism: Hyphomicrobiales bacterium; assembly: GCA_040255365.1. Taxonomy (GTDB): domain Bacteria; phylum Pseudomonadota; class Alphaproteobacteria; order Micropepsales; family Micropepsaceae; genus Rhizomicrobium. The sequence continues at coordinate 22,125 of JBDZUY010000009.1, read as the reverse complement.
ATCATGCGTCAGCGAAAACGCCACATCGGGCCGCGCCATCGCCAACCGCTTGATGATGTCGGTTGTCGCCATGTCTTCGCTGCGCACCGACTTCATGAATTTCAATCGCGCGGGCGTCGCATAAAACAATTCGCGCACATCGACCCGCGTGCCCGATTGACCGCTGCTTAAAAAGCCCGCCGGTTTCGGCCCGGCCAGATGGCCGCCATCAACGCTGATTTCATGGGCATCGCCATCTTTTGTGCGGCTGGCAATGGAAAGCCGCGCCACCGCGCCGATGGAGGGCAATGCCTCGCCGCGAAAACCCATCGTGACAATATGGGAGAGGTCATCCGCACCACCTGCTTGCGGCAGCTTGGATGTCGCGTGACGTTCCACGGCAAGACGCAAATCATCGGCGCCCATGCCCTCGCCATCATCTTCGACCAGAATAAGATCGGCGCCGCCATTGGAAACGGTCACGGCAATGCGGCGCGCGCCCGCATCCAACGCGTTTTCCACCAGCTCTTTCACCGCACTGGCTGGCCGCTCCACCACTTCGCCCGCAGCGATGCGGTTGACCGTGCCTTCGCTCAGACGGCGAATTTTCATTTTCCGGATTCTTCCAGATATTTGCGCGCGAGAATTTTGCCTTCTTCGACGGCGGGCTGGTTGAACGGATCAACGCCCATCAATTTGCCCATCAACATGGTTTCCAGCATGAAATGCATCATCAACGCGCCCATGCTGCGTTCATCCACTTTGGGCACATGCATGCGCCGCACGGGGCGCCCGTTTTTGTGCAGGGTTTCAGCCGTCGCGCGCACTTCAGCCGCGACCAGATCGCCCGCGTGCCGCCCGGCCAGATAATCCAGCCCCAATTCTTTCGCGCGCGCGGCTGGTGCGGCGGGGCCTTCGCCGTCCGTGCCTGTGGAAACAAGCGTGTAGAGCTTGTCCGCCGGGCCGCCCAGATAAAGCTGTAGCTGGCTGTGCTGATCCACGGGCCCCAATGCGGCGACGGGGGTTGAACCCTTGCCATCCTTGCCCAGACTTTCGGCCCAAAGCTGACGCCACCACGGGCCAAATGTTTTCAGCCGGTCGGCGTAACACCACAAAATCGTTTCGTGCAATTTGCCGTCGGTCGCCAACGCATGATGCAAAGCCGCGCCGGTGGCGGGAGCGCAATCTTTTGCCGATTTTGCGGCCAGCGCGGCATCCAGCGTTTGCTGTGCGCCCACACGCAGCGCATCGACATCCAGCCCCATCAGCAAAGCGGGCAACACGCCCACCATGGTCAGCACCGAATAGCGCCCGCCAACACCGGTGGGATGATCCAGAACCGGCGCGCCAATGCTTTGCGCAAATTTGCGAAGCGCGCTGTCATGCGGTTCGGTGATGATGGCAAAATGGTCTTTCAGCCATTTGCCGCCGCCCGCTTTTTCAATCGCGTCCGCCGCGGCCAAGGTCTGCAACAGCGTTTCTGCCGTGCCGCCAGATTTGGAGATCGCGACAAAGCGCGTCGTCTTCAAATCGACATGGCCCAGCACATCGCCCAATGTGAACGGATCCGGGTTGGCACAAAAATGCACACGCGGGCGGTGCGCGCTGCCAAACGGCAAAAGATCGGTCAGCGCTTCGCCGCCCAGGCTGGAGCCGCCAATGCCGAACACCACAATGTCGGTTGTGTCGGTGGCAAGTTTGGCGGCCACCTTGCGCGCCGCAGCCAGATCATCGGTGCGCGCGGGGATGCCCAGCAATTCGAGCGATTTGTCGGCCGCAGATTTTTTCAGCCAGTCCAGCGCGGCATCGGCCTTGGCCAGCGCCGCTTGATAGCTTTGGGTTGCGGGCGAACCGGCACCGTCCAGCGCCAGATCGAGGAAGATGGAAAAGGGAAGCGATTCCTGTGTCATGGGCCATAACCTAGCAGAGGCCGGGGGCACCTGTGCACCCGGACATTAACAACAGGCTTGCAAGAAGATGTGGCCAGATTGGGCCAGTTTTCCCGCCCGCGTTATTGCGCCGCGGCTTTGGCCGCGGGTTCGGTGCCGGACCCCGGCGATGCTGGTTGCGATGCTGGCTTTGACGCTGGCTGTGATGCTGGCTTGGCAGCGCCCAGCGGTCCGGCGACCACGATGGTCAGCTTGGCTGGATTGAACAGACGCGCGGCCACCCGGCGCACATCGCTCAAGCTCACCGCGTTGATCAGCGCATTGCGTTTTTCAATGTACCCCACCGAAAGCCCGCCGCGCTGAAACGTGTTGAGCTGGGCCGTTATGCCGGTGTTGGAATCAAACGCCAGCGGGAACGAGCCGGTGAGATAGGTTTTGGCGTCGGCCAATTCCTTGGCTGTCGGCCCGTCCTCCGCAAATTTTTTCATCGTCTCGCGTACCACCTTGATGGTTTCGCGAACGCTGGCGTTTTTGGTGGCCACCTGACCGATAATAACCCCGCCATGGGCATACGGCACCACGCCGGTGGATATGCCATAGGTCAGCCCGCGCTTTTCGCGCACCTCGTTCATCAGGCGCGAGGAAAACCCGCCGCCGCCCAGAATATTGTTGGCAACATAGGAAATCAGAAAATCGGGATCGCTGTGCTTGATTCCCGGCAGGCCAAAAATGATGGTGGATTGCGGCACCGGCAACGCCACGCGGTGAATGCCCGGTGCACCGGGATTTTTCATATCCGCGATGCTTGGCGGTTTGGTGTTAGGCAATTTGCCAAAAGCTTCGCGCAAAAGTTTCTTTGCTGTGGCGGCATCCACATCACCGGAAATGGCAACTTGTAAACCGGCCTTCACCCAATGGGTTTTGGCGAACGCACGCAAATCGGCGCGATTGATCGTGACAACCGAATCCAGATTGCCACTGACGGAATGGCCATAGGGATGATTGCGGAAAAACAGTCTTGTGAAGGCGCGGCCCGCCACAGAGTTTGGCTCGCTTGCGCTTTGTTTCAGACTGGCCAGAATTTGCTGACGCACACGGTTGATCGCGCTTTCGTCGAAACGCGGTTTGGACAGCGCCAGCCCCAACAGGCGAAACGCCTCGTTCGCGTTTTCGCTCAACGTCACCATCGAGATCACAAGGCTGTCATGATCCGGCGAGGCGGAAAGACGGATGGCGTGGTCGCTCATCGCGGTCTGAAACGCATGGGCATCCATCTTGCCCGCGCCCTCATCCAAAAGCGCGGCGGCGAATGTGGCCAGTCCTTCTTTACCCGCCGGATCATAGGCCGACCCCGCAGGGATCGACGCGGTGATCGCAATCATTGGCAAGGTATGATCTTCGGAAAACCAGACCTGCTGGCCCTTGCCGATATCCAGCACCTTTACGTCAGCGGCCTGTGCCAGACTGGGCGCAAACACGGGCGCCAGAAACAGCGATGCGGCGGCAAGGCCAAACAAAACCCGGCGAACATTCATTTTGGCGCTCCCGGTTTTGGCAACAAATATCCCGTTACCGCTTCGGTGATATCGAGGTTTTTCTGCGCCGCATCCATGACCCCCGCGCCGGTAACAGCGCGGATACGATCGGGCCATTCGGCAACATCATCCGCCGTCAGACCGATGGCCAGCGCTTGGCCATACACATTGGCCAGCGAAAACTGATCATCGCGTTGATAGGTGGCGTCCGCGACCAATTGCGTTTTTGCGCGTGCCAGATCGGCTTTTTGCGGCGGGTTCTGTTTTGCTGTTGTCAGAATTGCGTCAATCGCCTTTTCCAGAACCGCCATGCTGACGCCCGGCCGCGGCACAGCATAAACCGTAAAGCTGCCAGCATCGCGCGTGGCGCCATTGTACGAAGCACCGGCATAGGTCGCCAAATGCTTCTCGACCACCAGCTTGCGATACAGCGTGGATGTCGCATCGCCGCCCAGAATTTGGGCCAGCGCATCCAACGCTTCGGCCCCGCCCGGTTTGGCCTCGGTGTAACTGGCCACGCGATAGGTACGAATGAACATCGGCACTTTCACATCGGCGCGGCGCAAGGTCAGGCGCGTTTCGGTAATGCGCGGCGGCTGTGCAAAATCCCAGCGCGGTGTCACATCGCGGGCCGGCACCTTGCCGTATTGGGCTTCGGCATCGGCGCGCACTTCGGCGGGCGTGACATCGCCAGCGACAATCAAAATCGCATTGTTCGGGGCGTAATGATGCAGATAAAAATCGCGCGCTTCGACACGCCCGATCCGCTTGATCTCATCGGCCCAGCCAATTACCGGGCGCCCATAAGGATGGGACAGATAAAGCGCGGCGGCCATCTGTTCCTGCATCAATGAGCGCGGATCATTGTCCACGCGCATGCGCCGTTCTTCCAGAACGACATTGCGTTCGGTGCGCACATTCTTGTCGGACAAATCCAGATTGACCATCCGGTCCGCCTCCAGCCCCATCACGATGGGCAGGCGGTCTTTGGCAATCTGTTCGTAAAAGGCGGTGTAATCATGCGTGGTAAAGGCATTGTCCTGCCCGCCATTGCGCGCCACGATTTTGGAAAACTGATCGCCCGGCACCGATTTTGTGCCGCGGAACATCATATGTTCAAAGAAATGGGCAAGACCGGAAATACCCGGCGGATCATCCACCGCACCAACCTTGAACCACAGCATTTGCGTAACGACGGGGGCGCGATGATCGGGGATCACCACGACCTGCATGCCGTTCTGCAAAGCAAACTGAAAGACCGCCGGAGCAGCGGCACGCGCAGGCGCGCAAAAAAGCACCGCAGCGGTCAGACACGCCGCAGTTAATGCCGCGCCGGAGCGCAGCTTAGAAAATACCATCGAACCAGCCGCTGTCCTTTTGAATCGTTGCATCACCGCTAGCATCAGATTTTGGTGTATTCGCAGTTTTGCCCGATTTTCCGTTGATCTTGGCGTCGTCTATGCGCTGCTTTTCGGCATTGGCATTGACGGGTGTGCCGGTATTGGGGCTGTCCAGCGCACCGAACAACAGCGTGTTGGTGAGGCTGTCATCCGCGCTCTCCAGCGATTTGTTGTCGGCCGCGATCTTCTGGCGGATCGAAGGGTCCGCATAGGCGGCCCCGGCATTGGCCAGCAGCAAGCGTTCACCCTCGCTGAAATTGCCCGGAATGGAACTGGCAATTTGTTCCTTGCTGGCACCGAACAACGCGGCCTGTGCGGCGGCGGTCGGTGAAATCTGGTTCGTTGGCGCGGCACCGGGGCGCGGCGGATGCAGATTGAAATCCGGCGGAATGATCAGCGGCGCCTTGGTGGCAATGGCAAATTCATCCGGCGGTGATTTCACCAGCCCGACGGCATTGCGCACGCTCTGACACGCGCTCAAGCTCAAAGCCAGCACGCCTAACGCCAGTATTCGCATCGCAACACGCATGCGGTTATTCACTTCCATCGCTTGCTCCCGGTTACCCGTCGGTTTGTCCGGCCCGTGCTTCGGGCCGGAGCAAGGCGTCATACAACAATATCATGACGCCCACGCTAATTGCACAATCGGCGATATTGAACACATACCAATCGTAAGTGCCTGCGTAAAAGTGAAAAAAGTCAGCCACTTTTCCGTAGATCAGCCTATCTATCAGATTTCCCAGCGCGCCGCCGATCACCATGCCCAGCCCGATGGCCAGGCTGCGGCGATGCGAATTCCACAGCCAGATGCCCAAACCGGCCACCGCAGCCAGCGAAAACAGGGCTAACAGGGCCGTGCCCCACCACCCTTGCGCCGGGAACAGGCCATAGCTGACGCCGGGGTTCCACACCATCACAAGATTAAAAAATGGCAAGATATCAATCGAATCGCCCGGTTGCATGGCTTTGAAGCCGAACACATAGAGCATCAAAAGCTTGGAGCCCTGATCCAGAAAAAGCGAAATCGCGGCCCCGGCCAGCCCCCAATCGCGCGCCGTCATGCGTCCGCTCCCTTAAGGGCATCCACCGCATCGGCGCAGCGCACACACAAATCTGTGTGCGTAGTCACGCTGCCAACTTCGGGCAGCACCATCCAGCAACGGGCGCATTTATCGCCCTCGGCATGATGAAAGGTGACGGCCACGCCCGCCACTTCCGGCAGGTGAAACGCATCATCCGACGGTTTTCCAGTGGAAACTTTCGCACCCGATGTGATGACGATCTCACCAAGATCGAGCCCATCAAACAGCGCCGCGTCTTTTTCATCGCTGACATAGAGCACCGGCCGCGCCTCCAGGCTGGCACCGATCACCTTGTCACGCCGCGCAACTTCCAGCGCCCCGGTGACAACGC
>JBDZUY010000009.1:0-15809 GCA_040255365.1 Hyphomicrobiales bacterium | reverse complement strand
CTGGCACCGATCACCTTGTCACGCCGCGCAACTTCCAGCGCCCCGGTGACAACGCGGCGAAGGGTGCGGATGCGCGCCCATTTTTGCACCAGCGCGCCGTCCGCCCAGCCCTTTGGCGTTTCGGGGAAGGTCTGCAAATGCACGCTTTCGTTTTCGCCGGGAAAACGCAGCAGCCAGGCTTCCTCCATTGTGAAGCACAGGATGGGCGCGAACCAGATTACCACGCGGCGGAAAATTTCGTCCGTAACGGTGCGCACCGCGCGGCGGCGCAGGCTGGACGCCGCATCGCAATACAGTGCGTCTTTGCGAATGTCGAAATACAGCGCCGACAATTCATTGGTGCAAAAGCCGAACACGGTGGAGAACACTTTGTTGAAATCGAACTCGGCATAGGCCGCACGCACAATGCCATCCAACTCCGCCAGTTTGGCCAGCATATAGCGTTCCAGCTCTGGCATGTCGGCGGGCGCGACGCGTTCGGCCTCGTCAAAGCCGTCAAGATTGGCCAGCATGAAACGGATCGTGTTGCGCAGGCGGCGATAGGCATCGACATTCGCCTTGATGATGTCCTGACCGATGCGCAAATCTTCGGTGAAGTCAGAACTTGCCGCCCACAGGCGCAAAATATCGGCGCCATTCTTTTCGGCAATGACTTGCGGTGCCAACGTATTGCCCAACGATTTGGACATTTTGTGGCCCTTGTCATCCAGCACAAAACCATGCGTCAACACCGCCTTGTAGGGCGCGTGCCCCGTGGTGCCACAGCTTTCAAGCAAAGATGATTGGAACCAGCCGCGATGCTGATCCGAGCCTTCCAGATAAAGATCGGCGCGGTCAGCCTGTGGCCAGCTTGGTTCAATCGGGTTCTGCACCGTGAACACATGGGTTGAACCAGAGTCAAACCAGACATCCAGGATGTCTTTGACCTGTTCGTAATCGTCCGCGCTATAGCCGCTGCCCAGAAAATACGATGCAGGCTGGTTGAACCACGCATCCGCGCCGTCTTTTACAAACGCGTCTGTGATGCGCGCATTGACCGCCGGATCGTTGAGGATTTCGCCGCTTTCTTTGTGCACAAAGATCGCAATCGGCACACCCCAGGCGCGTTGGCGTGACACCACCCAATCGGGGCGGCTTTCCACCATAGACCCGATGCGGTTGCGCCCCTGATCGGGATACCATTTGGTGTCGGCAATCGCCGCCACCGCCAATTCGCGCAAGGTTTTGTTCGCAAACTTCGCAATCGGCTTGTCCATGCCGACAAACCATTGCGGCGTGGCGCGGAAAATGACCGGCGCCTTGGAACGCCAGCTATGCGGATAGGAATGGCGCAACGTGCTTTTTGCGAGCAATGCGTTCGCATCGATCAGCGCCTTGATAACCGCGCCATTGGCATCGCCGTCCTTGCCCGCGTCCGTCAGAATGCGCTTGCCCGCAAACAGCGGCACATGATCGGCATAGGAACCATCTTCGCGGATCATGTTGAACGGATCGGGAATGTCACCAAACGCAGATTTGTCGGCAACATACAGACCGTAATCATCATCGCCATGACCGGGCGCGGTGTGCACAAAGCCTGTGCCCGCTTCAGCGGTGACATGATCGCCGGGCAGCAAGCGCACATCAAAATCATAACCCTGCCCGCGCAACGGATGCGACGCGCGCAGACCCGCCGGGTCCACCTGTTCCAAACGCTTCAAGGAAATTTTTGCGTGCTTGGCGACAATGTCGGCCAACTCGTCGGCGAGCAGCAATTTTTCGCCAACATTCGCAAACGCACCATCCTGCACGTCTGTCACTTCAAAAAGCGCATACGGAAACGATGTGGAATAGGCGATGGCGCGATTGGCCGGAATGGTCCACGGCGTTGTCGTCCAGATGACAACACTCGCGCCCTTGTGTGCGCCGTCGCTCAGCGCAAACTTCACATAAATCGCGGGCGATTGTTTCTCGTGATACTCAACCTCGGCCTCGGCTAGCGCAGTCTTTTCCACCGGCGACCACATCACCGGGCGAAAACCGCGATAGAGCAGCTTGTTCTCGACAAATTTGTGCAGCTCGCCGGCAATCACCGCCTCGGCGCGAAAATCCATCGTCGTGTAGGGCTTGTCCCACGAACCATTGCAACCCAGCCGCTTGATCTGTTCGCGCTGAATATCCAGCCAGCCCGCCGCAAAGGCGCGGCAATCGCTGCGCAATTGATCGGTCGGCACGCTGTCCTTCTCGCGGCCTTCGGCGCGGTATTTCTCCTCGACCTTCCATTCAATCGGAAGCCCGTGGCAATCCCAGCCCGGAACATAGGGCGCGTCCTTGCCCAGCATGGTCTGTGAGCGCACCACAAAATCTTTCAGAATGTGGTTCAGCCCGGTGCCCGAATGAATATCGCCATTGGCATAGATCGGCCCGTCATGCAGCACGAACAGATCGCGCCCTTTGGCACTGGCCCGGATGCGGCCATAAAGGTCCATCGCCTCCCACCGCTTCAGCCAGTTTGGCTCGGCTGCGGGCAAGCCCGCCTTCATCGGAAAATCGGTTTTTGGCAAAAACAGGGTTGGGCGGTAGTCGGGCCCATCGGTCGGGGTGGCGGAATTGTTCGGCATCTTCTCAAAAATCTTTGGGTTGGGGATGGATGGGTCGGGCAATCCCGGCCTCCGCGATGCTTAGACGATTCACGCCAAGCCCAGCGGAGCCGGGCGGCGAATTCGTGGAAAATCCCCATTTCCCAAGCAAAATTTCATCGGTCAGACCCGCAAATCAGCGGGAAATCTTCTATCAGCGCAGGCGCGCACCGTCTATGGCTTGGTGCCCGCCCGTGCCAGTGCGCCGCGCGCCGCCTCGGCATCCTTTGCGATCTGGGCTTTCAGCGCGTCCAGAGAGTCGAAATTGGCCTCTGGCCTGAGATAGGCAACCAGCTCCACCGACAGATATTTGCCGTAAAGATCGCCGCTGAAATCAAACAGCCAGGCTTCCAGCAACGGCACCTCTATCTCGAACATCGGACGAATGCCAAAATTGGCCACCGCGTCATAAACCTCCAGCGGAGGGTCGGGCATGACCGGCGTGTCCTCCTCCAAAATCGTGACGCGCGCCGCATAAACGCCGTAAGCCGGGGCAAGATTTTCGGTGATGCTCATATTGGCCGTTGGTGTGCCGATGGTGCGCCCACGCTTTGCGCCATGTTCGACGCGCGCTTCCACCGTCCAGAAATGGCCCAGCAATTTGGCGGCAATTTCCGGCTTGCCCGCTTTCAGCGCCGCGCGAATCTGGGTGGAGGAAATCTTGTCATCGCCATTGGCCCCAACCGGGGCAAACACCTCCACGCCGAACCCTTCCATCTCGCCCATATAGGACAGCAAGGTGACATCACCGGCCCGGCCCTTGCCGAACTGAAAATCCGCGCCCACCACGACGCAGCCGACGCCAAGCCCCTTGACCAGCACATCCAGCACAAAATCCTGTGCCGGCATGGCCGCCATCTGCGCATCGAAATTCAGCGCGAACATCACATCCGCACCGGTTTGCGCAATCAGCCGCGCCTTGGTGCGAAACGGCGTCAGGCGAAAGCTCTCTTTGCTGGGGCGAAAAAATTCCTGCGGATGCGGCTCGAACGCCACCACGCCAAGCGGCGCACCGCGTTCCTCGGCCAGTTTGCGTGCATGGCCAATCAGCGCCTGATGGCCGCGATGCACGCCATCGAAATTGCCAAGCGCCACCACCGCGCCGCGAAACGCAGAGGGAATGTCATCATGGTAGCGGAAAATGCGCATCGGTGCCCGGATCAGCCTTTGGGACGGGACGGCGCCATCACCAGCGCCTCGCCTTCAACAACGATTGTATCGCCAACCTTGCACACGCAATCAAACGTGACACGCCGTTTTTCGGGAATGGTTTCGCGCACCGTGCAAATCGCGGTGACGCTGTCGCCGATCCGCACCGGCGCTTTGAACCGCGTCAGAAGCTGCATGAAGATCGTGCCCGGCCCCGGCATTTTCATGCCCAGAACGGTGGAAATATAGCTGGAGCTGAGAACACCATGCGCGATGCGGCCCTTGAACGGGGTTTTGGCCGCAAAGTCTTCGTCAAAATGCATCGGGTTCACGTCGCCGCTGATCTCGCCAAAAAGCTGCACATCGCGTTCGCTTACCGTCTTGGTAAAGCTCTCGCTCATGCCGGGCTTCAGATCGTCAATATAATAGGCCATTGAAAGGCTCCTGCGCCGCGAAGGCATCTGTCATATCGGGTTCGCACGCTACCAGACAAGCGCGCGCATTGCCGCCTGCGCTGTTACTCCAGCCTTGCCAAAAAGGGCGCGCAAGACCGGCACACTCATTTCCGTAACGTCCTCGCCGTGAATCCCGTCCGCAATAAACAGGCTGTCCAGCCCGGCCCGGTTGGCGCCGCGAATATCGGTGCCCAGCCCGTCGCCAATCGCCAGCGGGCGGACAATGTCATGCCCCGCCAGCGCGGCGGCGCGTGCCAGGCTCATATCGTAAACCGGACGATGCGGCTTGCCGTAATAGATCACCTTGCCGCCAATTTTTTCATAGACGTCGGCAATCGCACCGGCGCAATAAATCAGTTTGCCGCCACGCTGCACCACATGATCGGGATTGGCGCACAACAATTCCAGCCCGTGCGCGTGTAACGCTTTCAGCGTATCGGCATAATCGTCCGGGCCTTCGGTTTCGTCATCGAACAATCCGGTGCACAGCACAACGCACGCCTGATCCGGTTCGACGCAATCAATCGCCAGCCCTTCAAACACACCGCGATCACGCTCTGGCCCCAGATGATAGAGCGCCAGACGCGCGCCCTCTTTCATCCGCGCGGCCAGCCCTTCGCGCGCCGCCACGCCGGATGTGATGATCGCGTCATAACAATCATTGGGCACGCCGAAGCGCGCAAATTGTTCTTCCAGCACCGAGACAGGGCGCGGCGCATTGGACAACAGCACCACCGGCCCGCGCGTTTGGCGAAATTTGCGCAACGCATCCACTGCGGGCGGGCGCGCATCGGCACCATTGTGCAGCACGCCCCACACATCACAGATCAGCGCATCATGGTCCTGCGCGATTTCGCCCAGACCGGCGATCAATTTGGGAAATTCGGCCATGGCCATAGCGGTCGCACGGGCGCGCGCGCCGGTCAATGCGGCGCAACGCATGGATTGTTGACTGGCTTAACCCGCCCGCTTGAAGGGAATAATGGCGGCGGGCGGCATGGCATCCACGGTTTCGCGGATCGAATCGTCACGCACCGCGCGCGGTTCGCCGAACAGATAGCCTTGCGCAAAATCCACCGCATAATCGAGCAATTGCACCACGGTCTTTTCGCCTTCCACCCGCTCGACAATCAAATTCAGCCCGTGGCGCAGCAGCAGCGCCTTGAAATCTTCGGCAGCAACAGCGGCGTTGGCGCCGCTCATGCCATTGACCAGCGTTTCGGCGCGCACCTTGATGTGGTGAAAGCCCAGCCGTTTGAGCCGTGCAAAATCGACGCCCAGGGTTTCGACATGATCCATCGACAGCGCAAAACCCAGACTGGCGAGATAGGACAAATTCTCCTCGCCCTTCGGCCCGGCATGGGTCACCGCATCCTGACTGAACTCAAACACAATCTGATGCGCCAGATCGCGGTTGTGATGCATGTATTCCAGAAATTGCGGAAAGAATTCTTCATCCGCCAATGTGTCGGCCGAGATGTTGCAGAACACGCCGATGTCGCGGCTCTTTTGAATCAGGCGGCGCACAATCTGCACACAGCGGAACAGCAAAAGATTATCGACCACGCTCATCAATCCGGCGGGTGCCGCGATCTTGATATATTGCGCGGGCATGATGATGGTGCCGTCTTCGGCGCGCAGGCGCGACAGTGCCTCATAGTACCGCAGCTTGCGCTGCGGCAGCGAGACGATGGGCTGCAGATACAGATCGACCCGGTTTTCTTCGAGTGATGCGCGGATGGTTTCCAGAAGATCGGTTTCGCCCAGCGTTTCCAGATAGGAACGCGCGGTATCCTGTGCGCGGTGCTCGATCAGGCCGCTATCTTCGGCGGGAACATTTTTCGCCGTCTCGGTGATCTTGGCTGCGAAATCGCGCATCAGGCTTTCCAGCACCTGCAATTCGGCGACGATCTTGCGGCTTTGCGCCGTGGCCTTGGCTTCCACCGCCGCTTTCACATCATCAATGCGGCTATGGGTATCTTTCAGCGCCAGCGCGATTTCCTTGTTGGCCTGTTTCAGCTTGGAGATTTCGCGTTTGTTGGCGCGGGCGTGGCGGCGGCGCACGATGACGCCGTGTACTTGCGTCAATTCCACAAACACAATGATGCCGACCAGCCCGCAAACGGGCAAAGACAGGCCCCAAATGGCCAGCCCCACCGCAACAATACCGGCGGCGATCGCATAAATCAGAAACAGAAGGGCATTTATCATGGCGGTGCCTTTGCCCCCTCGCATTGGCTTTGGTTCAGCCGCCAGCATGACAGCGCCCTGTTTCCAATCGGTTAACCTAACCGGCCTTTAACCAAGGCAGGCTTCGCAAAGGCCCCAACCTCGCCTATACTCCCCCACGGTATGATAAAACACGATCCCAAATTGCTGACCCGGCTGGCCCGCGTGGAGGGCCAGGTCCGCGGTATCGCCCGCATGGTCGAAGACGGCCGCTATTGCATCGAAATTCTGGACCAGATGCAGGCCGTAAAAGCCGCTTTACGCAAGGTCGAAGACGCCATTTTGAAGCAGCACGCGGCCACGTGCGTGGCTGGCGCCATCAAAAGCGGCGACGCCGAGGACCAGAGGCAGAAATTTTCGGAACTTGTGGACCTTCTGGGCCGTTATGTGCGCTGAGCCGTGTTAGGTTGCACGCGCCACCCCAGGAGCTGCCCATGACCAAATCCGCCCATGATTTTTCGTTCCGCACCATCGACGGCGCGGATCTGCCGCTGAGCGAATTTCGCGGCAAGCCGCTATTGGTCGTCAATGTCGCCAGCCAGTGCGGGCTGACGCCGCAATATGCCGGGCTGGAAGATTTGTGGAAGCAAAAGCGCGATGCCGGGCTCATTATATTGGGCGTGCCCTGCAATGATTTTGGCGCGCAGGAACCGGGCACCGAGGACGAGATCAAGACATTCTGCGAAACACGCTTTGCCGTGGATTTTCCGCTGACCGCAAAAGAACATGTGCTGGGCGCCGACGCGCACCCGCTTTACAAATGGGTGGCGGGTGCATTGGGCGAAGGCGCCGCACCGAAATGGAATTTCCACAAATATCTGTTCGCCAAGGACGGCAGCATTGCCGGCACCTTCGGCTCACGCACCGAACCGGGCGCGGCCGAAATCGTGCAGGCCATCGATCAGGCGCTGGCGGATTAAATGATCAGAACCCACCTCCCTTACGCGGGGCGGTTGACGCAGTACCCGCACTTTCGTCATCCCCGGCCTTGTGCCGGGAATCCATAGACGCAAACCTGTCCAGTCTGGAACCATTGGTGTTCATGGATGGCCGCCACAAGGGCGGCCATGACGCATGAAGATGTAGCTTCCGTCCTAACTATTCGCCGTATTCGGCACGATGCGAATTTCCACGCGCCGGTTGCGCGGTTCGTTCACATTGTCACCCGTGCGGATTTTCAGATGCGTCTCGCCAAAGCCGCGCGGCGAGATGCGGCGCGGATTGACCCCACCATCGACCAGAATATCGGCCACATGTTCGGCGCGCCGCTGTGACAGATCCAGATTGTGCTGATCCGAGCCGGTCGTATCGGTATAGCCGTTCACATTGATCAGCGTCTTGTCGTAATGGCGCAGCACATCGGCCACCGCATTAATAGTGTTGTAAGCGCGGTTGGACACTTGCGCGGAATCCACATCGAACAAAATGTCGTTGCGCATATTCAGCACAATGTCATCGCCGACGCGGCTGACGGACACGCCGCTGGCGCGCAGACGATTGCGCAGATCAGCTTCCTGCCTGTCCATGTAATTGCCGACCAGCCCGCCCGCGAGCGCGCCAATGGCCCCGCCAATCAGCGCGTTTTTGCCGGCCTGATGGCCGCGGGTATGGGTCAGTGCGCCGATCGCGGCCCCCGCCGCGCCGCCGATAACGGCCCCCTTTGTCGCATCGGAATATTGCGATTCGCCGGTATAGGCGTTCTGGGTTTGGCAACCGGCCAACAGCAGCGCCGCAGCCGTCAGGGCAAGAATTTTTTTCATTTTCACTCTCCATTAGACCGGTAACGGCCCGTTTTACGGCCCCCGCCCGTTCGGCGCACAATTTAGGCTACCTGTGCATTTGTCGCCACCCCCGCAGCCGATTAAGAATGGGCCGATTGCTATTGTGCATATGGGAGGAAATTTCATGAATCTGTTTGATCTGACGGGCAAGGTGGCGCTGGTCACCGGCTCAACCAAGGGCATCGGCGAAGCCATTGTGCACCGCCTGGCCGAACATGGCGCGAAAGTCGTCGTTTCCAGCCGCAAGGCCGACGCCTGTGAAAAAGTGGCGGGCGACATCAACAAGGCGCGCGGCGCAGAGGTCGCGGTCCCCATTCCCTGCAACATCAATTACAAAGACCAGCTTCAGCAGCTTGTCGCCAAGACGCGCGAAAAATGGGGCAAGATTGATGTGCTGGTCTGCAACGCGGCGCTCAATCCCTATTACGGGCCGCAAATGGATATTCCCGACGAAGCATTCGACAAGGTGATGGGCGCGAATATCCGCTCCAACCATTGGCTGGCGCAGCTTGTGCTGCCCGAAATGGTGGAACGCAAAGACGGCTCTATCATCATCGTCTCGTCGATTGGCGGCTTGCGCGGTTCGCCCGTGATCGGCGCCTATTGCATTTCCAAGGCAGCGGATATGCAGCTGGCCCGCAACATCGCGGTGGAATATGGCCCGCACAACATTCGCGCAAACTGCATTGCACCGGGTTTGATCAAAACCGATTTTGCGCGCGCGCTGTGGGAAAATCCCGACACCTTGAAACGCTCTACCGCGGGCGCCCCCTTGCGCCGCATTGGCGAGCCGGACGAGATTGCAGGGGCGGCGGTGTACCTCGCCTCCAAGGCGGGATCGTTCACCACCGGGCAAACCATTGTCTGTGATGGCGGGGCAACGATTTAAACGTGAACCGCAAAAACAAATTCGCCATTGCGGCGGCGCTTGTCGTGGCGCTGGCCGCTTTGGCGGTGTGGCGGATCGAGGCGGTTTCCACCCGCATCCTGACCACGCAATATAAACAGCCGGGCGATGCGCTGCATGTGCCCATCTCTGCCGATGTGCAAACCGGCGCGCAAATCGCCAAACTTGGCGGTTGTGCAAGCTGTCATGGCGATGATCTGAGCGGCCGCATCGCCTATCGCGGTACATTCGGCACGGTACTGGTCGCGCCAAACCTGACCACCCTGTCAAAGCGTCTTGATGCACAGCAGCTTGCCACCATCATCCGTTACGGCATCAAACCGGATGGTACCGCGATTATCGGCATGCCATCGGCGGCGTTCATGCGCCTGTCCGACAGCGACATGGCGGCCTTGATCCTGTATTTGCGCAGCCTGCCCGAAAAGCCCGGCGTTACCGCAAAAACAAAATGGGGTTTTGGCGGGCGCACATGGCTGACCATCGGGCTAACGCCGGTCGCGCCAAAGCTCGTGAAGCCGCAAAATCGCGGCCCGGTGATGACGCCCAGCCAGCCGCGCGCGCTGGCGCATTATCTGACGCAAACCTATTGCAGCGCCTGCCACGGCCCGAATTTGCAAGGCGGCAGAGAGTTTCATTCGCCCGATTTGCGCGAGGCCATCACGCATTACAGTCCCGCGCAATTCACCCATTTCTTCACCACTGGCGAAGCGATCAAGGGCCACGACACCGGCCCGATGACGCACCAGATCAAAACGCGCTTTCGCCATTTCACACCGGCTGAAATTTCGGCGATCTATGCCTATCTCACCACGCCAGCGCCAGCGGACAAGGACGCAAAATAATGAAACACATTTTGATGGCGGCGTTGCCTGCGCTGTTTCTCTTTGCCGCTTCTACACCTGCACTGGCGCTGGATTGCAACAATGCGATGACACAGAACGACATGAACATCTGCGCCGCGCAAAGTTACGAAAAAGCCGACAAGGCATTGAACATCGCCTACAAAAAATTGATGGCGCAATTGAAAGACGATGAAAATGCGCAAAGCCTGTTGCGCAACGCGCAGCGCGCCTGGCTGGCCTATCGTGATAGCGAGTGCATTTTTGAGGGCCACGGCGTCGAAGGCGGAAGCATGCAGCCGCTCATCATCTTTGGCTGCAAAGCCAGCCTGACAAAAAAGCGCACAGAAGAACTCAACAACCAGCCAACCTATGGCGGCTAGGTTTGCCTTTGTGCTGGGCGCGCATGATAACATTGGCGTGCGGTGATCGTCGCGTGACATCGTGTTCACTGCCATCGCCGCCGGCGGCGCGCTATAGCCCATACGAACAGCACAAAAGGATAAGCCGTGCAGGATTTGCGCAAACACGGCATCACCTTGCTGGCCGCTGCGGTGCTGGTTGCCGGGGCCATCTGGTGGATTGATGCGGCCTCCACCCGGATGCTCGAAACGCACTACACCGCGCCGGTTCCGGCACTCACGCTGGTGCCCGATCCCGGCGAAGTGGGCAATGGCGCGCGGCTTGTTCATGTCAGCGGCTGTTCTGCCTGTCACGGCGCGGACCTGACGGGCGGCGTCACCTTTCGCGGCATCTTCGGTACCCGGCTGGTCGCCCCCAATCTGACCCGCGTGCTGCGCCACCAATCCGATGAGCAGATTGCGGCGGCGATCCGCTATGGCGTCAAGCCGGATGGCACCAGCATTATCGACATGCCGTCAGACCTTTTCGTTGCGTTTTCGGACAGCGATCTTGCCGCCATGATTGCCTATCTGCGCAGCCTGCCCGAAAAGCCCGACGCCACGGAAAAGACACGCTGGAAGTTGGGCGGCCGGGCAATGCTGATGCTGGGATGGTTGCCGCGCGCGGCGGCAAATGTGGACCGGCACGCCCGTGGGCCGGAGCAGACGCCAGCCGCGCCGTTCTTGCGCGGGCAATACATCGCCCATTCGCAATGCGCGCAGTGTCACGGCGCCGATCTGTCCGGCAATACCGCAGAAGCCTCGCCGGATCTGCGTTTTTCGATCCAACATTATACACCGGCGGCGTTCGCGCATTTCTTCCGCACGGGCGAAGGCCAGATCGGCCACGGCACCAAAACCATGACGAAAATGATTCACACCCGGTTTCGGTATCTGACGGACGCCGATGTGCACGGTATCTATCGCTACCTCAACACGCCCTTGCCGAAAGGTTGAACGGCTAATTTTTGACTTTGGCTTTGTTCAAGGCGACGGCAGCGCGAATGAGCGTTTTGAACGCCGTCTCGTTGATCGTCTCGCCTTCGCGCATGTCGATGGCGCGGCGCATATTGCCGTCCAGGCTGGCGTTGAAAAGTTTTGCTGGGTCTTTCAGCGACGCGCCCCTGGCGAAGGTCAGCTTCACCTTGTCTTTGTATGTTTCGCCCGTGCAGATAATGCCGTCATGTTCCCACACCGGCACGCCATTCGGATTCGTCGGCTTTCGCCATTTCACGGTTTCGGTCACAGCCGGATCGGCGGCGTGGATCAGCGCGCGCAACTGGCCCAGCATTTCACCGCGCCAATCGCCCAGCCCTTTGATCTTTGCGTCAATCAGTTGAGACGGCACCGGTTCTGCCTTCGATGTCTTGGAACCAATTGGCTTCAAAACAAATCCTCCAGATAATTCCCGCGAAAAGTTCAGGCGCCCGGCGGAAGCCCCTCGAATGCCGGAACACCATCGGCAATGAGATGAAAGGATTGCCCTTCGGCCGTGAAGATCGCCATGTTTGCGCCGCCATAAACGGACGGATCATCCAGCGTACCGATCTTCAACACCAAAGGCGGCAGACCCGGCCGCCGCGTAGTCAAATGGGTACCGCACTGCGCACAAAATTCGCGCGTCACGGCGTTGATTTTGTCGGGGCGCGTATAGGTTTTCGGCGTGCCTTGCGTGTAGGTGAATCCTTCCGCGGGCATCAGCATGAAAAGATTGGGCGCACCGCCGGAAAAATGCTGGCAGGCGCGGCAATGGCATTGCGCCTTCAAGACCGGCTCACCTTCCGCCACATATCGGATAGCCCTGCAATAACAGCCGCCTTCAAGCCTCATGGACGTCTCTCCTCTCGCCACGCCGCTTGGTAACACAAGCCAACGCGAACATGTAGAGGCCCGTAACCAACAACAGGAAAAGCGGACGCTACGTCAACGGAATCGCCGCTGGGCTACATGCCAAGGTAAAACAGGAACGTCGCTTACAGCCCCAGTACCGCGTCTGCCGTTTTGAACGGCAGCTTCTGTGCCTCGCCCACTGCGGCATAGGTCAGGGTGTTTTTGTAAACATTCAGACCGGCGCGCAGATGCGGGTTCTGTTTCATCGCCGCTTCGGGGCCGAGCTCCGCCAGCGCAATCGTGAACGGCAAGGTTGCGTTGTTCAGCGCGAATGTGGATGTGCGCGCCACCGCGCCCGGCATGTTCGCCACGCAATAATGCACGACATCATCCACCATATAGGTGGGGTCGGCATGGGTGGTGGCGTGCGAAGTTTCTGCACAGCCGCCCTGATCGATGGCGACATCAACGATGACCGAGCCCTTTTTCATCTGGCTGACCATCTTTTTCGTAATCAGTTTTGGCGCGGCGGCACCGGGCAGCAACACACCGCCAATCACCAGATCGGCATTGGTGACATGCTCTTCGATGGCATCAATCGTCGAATAGATCGTGTTGAGTGACGCACCAAAGCGCAGATCAAGATTGTAAAGCGTGTGCAGCGAAATATCGATGACAGTGACATGCGCTTCCAGGCCCATGGCCATGCGCGCGGCATTGCTGCCCACCACGCCGCCGCCCAGCACCACAACTTTGGCAGCCTGCACGCCCGGTACACCGCCCAGCAATGCGCCGCGTCCGCCTTGCGCGATTTCCAGACAATGCGCACCAGCCTGTATCGACATGCGCCCGGCCACTTCGCTCATCGGCGCCAAAAGCGGCAAGCCGCCGCGCGCATCGGTGACGGTTTCATAGGCGATGCAAATGGCACCGGATTCCATCAGCGCCTTGGTCTGTGCCGGGTCGGGCGCAAGGTGCAGATAGGTGAACAGGGTCTGACCGGGGCGCAGGCGTTTGATCTCCACCGGCTGCGGTTCCTTCACCTTCACAATCATGTCTGCGGTGGCAAACACCTCGTCCGCGTTCGGCAAAATCTTTGCGCCAACGCGGGTGTAATTTTCATCATGCAGACCAATGGCATCACCCGCCAGCGTTTCCACAAACACCTCATGGCCGCGCGCCGTCAGCTCGCGCACCGCGGCGGGAGTCATACCGACACGGTATTCATGGTTCTTGATTTCCTTGGGAACACCGATGCGCATGATTGCCTTCCAATGGCTGAGCCGCGCCCGCGAATTACTCCATTTGCCTTGCGAAAGAAAGACGCCCGTCCGGTGCGCCGGTCAAACAATCAACAATACAGCGATAATTTCACAGCGCTGTGTAAGCGCGACGTCAAATTGCGCAAGACCCCGCGCAAAACAACCGATCCTGTCCCGACATTACCACGGGTGCGCGGATCAGCAGGTGTCGCCATATCCACGCGAATCTAATGCACCGAAAACAACATGCCGCCTGTGCTGCACCGCATGGCAGACAATACAAACGGGAATGCATGTTCATTTTCTGTCATCGGCATATAAGCCCAGCACACCCCCGGCTCAGAGCGAATAGTGCCAGAGCGCCCGGCCTTGCCAGCCCATATCCATTTCGGTGTATTGGCGGCACAGCGTACGAGTTCCAGCCCAACGCCATCCTTTGTGACCGGACCAGCAGTAGCGATACACAATTCGGGATGAGCGGCTATCGTAATGGTCCCGTCATGCGCCACGGCAAAAAAATTGTCTCGTGGCAATCTGCAATCGTTCAGATTCAGCATTGTACCGGCTGTGGGCTTGCTGTTCAGTCCGACACAGCTTTGCGTTTGCGAACCTTCTGGAAAATCGGGTTGTATGCGTTTGCCATCTGATGCGGCCTGCGCCGGCGCCACAAACAGAAACATTGCAGCAATCGCTACGGCTCCCATACCCACATTCATTGCGCCCCCATACATCGTATTGCGTCAGCGTATTATGTCAGCCGCGAAAGAACCGCGCGTATGCCATCTACAATGCGGCCAATATCAGCTTCTGACACGATAAGAGGCGGTGAAAGTTCCAGCATGTCGCCGCTGATGCGGATAACCAGATTTTCGCTGGCATACGCATCGCGCATCGCGGCATAGCCGCGGCGGCCGAGCGCTGCCGGATCGGCCTGCAGTTCAATACCGGCAGCAAGGCCAACATTGCGAATGTCGATAACGAACGGCGCACCCTTCAAACTGTGCATCGCGTCAGCGAATACCGGCTCCATCTTTTGCGCGCGCTCGAACAACCCGTCATCGCGATAAATATCCAGCGTAGCCAGCGCGGCGGCACAGGCCAGCGGATGGCCCGAATAGGTATGGCCGTGAAACAATTCGATAGCGTGATCGGGTCCATCGCCATTCACAAACGCGTCATAAATATGTTTGCCAACAATCGCGCCGCCCAATGGCACCGCACCATTGGTCACGCCCTTGGCAAAGGTGATGATGTCCGGCGTCACGCCGTAACGCCCGGCGGCAAACCCATGGCCCAGCCGCCCAAAGCCGGTGATGACTTCATCAAAAATCAGCAAAATGCCGTGGGTATCACAAATTTTGCGCAGGCGTTTCAGATAATTTTTCGGCGCCGCATAAACACCGGCCGATCCCACCATCGGTTCCACAATCACCGCGGCAATGGTTTCAGCGCCATGCAATTGCACCAGCCCTTCGAGCGCATCGGCATAGTCTGCGCCAGTTTCGGGTTCACCCTTTGTGAACGCCATCGTCGCGCGGTCATAGGGCAACGGCAAATGATCATCGGTGCCCGGCAAAAGCGGGCCGAAAGATTTGCGATTGCCGCCAATGCCCCCGACCGAAATGCCGCCAAGCGTGGCACCGTGATAACCCTTTTCGCGGCCGATCAGGCGATAGCGCCCGCCCTGTCCGATCTTTTGGAAATAGGCGCGCGCGATTTTCAGCGCGGTGTCGGCGGCTTCCGATCCCGAATTGACGAAGAACACATGATCCATGCCATCGGGTGCCAGCGCGGCAATGCGCTGGGCCAATGTGAAGGCGGCAGGATGGGCGAATTGAAATGTCGGTGCGAAATCCAGTTCATGCGCAGATTTGGCAATCGCATCGGCAATGGCTTTGCGGCCATGTCCGGCATTCACACACCACAGCCCGGCGCACCCATCCAGAAGTGCGCGGCCTGTCTCGTCATAAAAATACATGCCTTCGGCGCGCACCAGCATACGCGGCGCCGTTTTGAAATGGCGGTTCGGCGTGAAGGGCAGCCAGAATGAGTCCAGATCATTCGGCAAATTGCCGGAAACGGGTTGGCGCATCGGCGAAAGCAGCCTTTTGAAAATCGCGCGTACGCTATCAGAGCCAAAGGGGCCGTCAAACCGGCCGCAGCGCACACGAAAGCGGCCTGGCGCGAAACCGCTGAAACCGCTGTCATTTCTGATTTGGCCTGTCGCACGCCACAGAAAAAGCCCCGATACAGATTTGCACCGGGGCTTGTTCAAACACTCATCGCTTACGGCTTAGTGACCACGCCGGTCGCGGCGATATTCACGGCGATCATGGCG
>JBDZUY010000061.1:0-4138 GCA_040255365.1 Hyphomicrobiales bacterium | reverse complement strand
AAACATCGACGCCGCGGTCCAGCTTGCGATCCTGATCGCCGAACGAGGTGCCGCCAATCAGAAGCGCCATCGAAAGTTTGCTGAACTGGCCATAATTCTCAAAATTCTCGGCGACCTGTGCGGCCAGTTCGCGCGTCGGCTCCAGAATGAGCGAGCGCGGCATGCGCGCCTTGGCGCGGCCACGGCCCAGCATGTCGATCATCGGCAAAGTGAACGACGCGGTTTTGCCCGTGCCGGTTTGCGCAATGCCGATCAAATCCTTGCGCTGAAGCGCGTGGGGAATGGCCTGTGCCTGAATGGGGGTGGGTTTGGTGTAGCCGCTGGCTTCAACCGCCCGCAAAACATTGGGCGAAAGGCCAAGATCGTTAAAACCGATCTCAGCTTCGGTGGCGGCGGTTTGTTCGGAAGATTGTTCGGAAGAGTGTTCGGTTACGACATCATCCATACCGGCTTGCGCGCCGGTGCTCGTTACGTTGTTGGTCATACGCTCCTAAATCGGGCGCATGCAACGCGCCCTTGCGGCCTGCCCAAATTGGCGGCCGGTTCCTGATGCACTGCAACATATGTATGAAATGCGGCCAGTCAATGACCAAAGCCCATGCTTAAAGGGTTTTATGGCGATTCCGGGCGGTTTGGCCGCGTTTTTCGCCCAATCGATGCAGCCGGGACACGGTTAAGCGGCGCTGGGGGCAGGGGCGGCGGCACCTTCCAGATGTTGCGGTGCCGATTCGATAAACCACCCTCCCTTGATCGTTGTTTTCGCGTTTTGCCCCGTTTTGCAGGGGGAGGGGGTGCGGCAGCGGTTTTGGCCGCCGCCTCCACACCCATTATGGAGATAGGAATTAAATCTAATAGTAAAAGATGTGATCTGCTTTGTCTTTTTCTGGTCGAATAGTTTTAAGTCATAATTCTCAATACAACTACGCAATGGAAAAAGCATGAGGTTTAGCTGGTCTCTGATCTGGGAAACGCTGGGAAAGCAAGTCAGTAAAATTGCTAGTTCGATATTAATCGCTGTGGTGATTTTATGGATTACTGCGCTGGCTAAGGAGCAGAAATGGTTTGACCATCCATCTGCCCAACTCAACTACATTACAACCCTCGCAAGAAGTTTGCTCGACAGTGCTTGGGTTCACTGGGGTGGCGGAATTGCACTTGGGATTCTATTGGGAGATTGGCGTCAACGCATTCGGCAACGCCCGATTACATCAGATGATTCTGGTAATGTAGACTCAACGCCAGACAATGATGAGAGTGACAAGTTTCGTAGCTGGTTATTGTCGGATTGGTTCAAGGTGTCAGAGGCTGCCACTCTTTGGGTTGGCCGGTTGCCGAGCGGTTCCTACCTCATCGATCAGTCGAAGTATCCTGAGATTATTGCAGCCGAGAGTTTGATAACATCGACGCTGCGCCAGAAGTTAGATTCGAGTGACAACCCTCTCGCTGACTACGGCGGTTCTCTTTGGAATTCACGCGTAAGTAGAGCGGATCTTTTAAAACTCGCTGAAGAAAAGGGTGTAAGGCCAAAATTTCTATTTCCAGTATCGCAATACTCAAATTGGCAGGCTAGTGGACTGCATGTGGGGTCTGTAACCGTCAGCATGGAGATGCTAACGAAAGAATTGTATTTCGAACTCGCCTTCCATTTGTTTAATGCCTCTGGCTATCCAATTTCTGTCCGCTTAGCTGGCGGTTGTGTGTGCTTCGAGAAAACACTTGTCGAGAATTTTGCAGCCGCTATAGACCTTCCGCAGCCAATCCTTTTGGAAAGGGGGGATGTGCCAAAATTATATCCGAATATGACATCTCGGATCGTTTTGGTTCGCCAATCTGTTCCAAGCAATATTTCTGAAATGATTGCGACTCTTTTAGCCGATGGCAGGCAACCGCTATTTACATTGAACAAACTGAACTTAATCGCGTCGGCATTGGGTAATGAAGGAATCAATACGCGAGTAGAGGTTCCGGACGCTATAAAAATATTTCGAGACGGTAGCCGGATACAAGTCGAAACCGTTGCAATTTTAAAGGGGGCTGCAAACGTAAGCCCAGCTAGCTCGACGGGTAAGACTTAAGAGCGGGTGCAAGTCAATAAGGTTCTTCTTTATATTTTTGGTTAGTCGAGCAGTGCTGGTTCGCTATGGGTGGCACTGATATAAGTCAGTACGATTTTTGAAGCTGCATTAGGCGTATCAAGCCCCGAACCTTGCTCGCAGCAACCGCCAGAACAGTTTCAGCGGGAAGCGGTTATAGGTCGGCACATCGCGCGGAAGCGTGCTGCGGTTTTGCGCGTTGCGGACATTGTTGCGCATTTCCAGCGGCGGCGCAGCCTCGCCAAAGCGCACCCGATAGAGCGATGTCCACCAGCCGGAACCATATTTCAGATAGATCGCCGAATTGCAGCATGTCGTGACAAAGCGGGTGGTGGGCGCGTCCTCGCGAATTTTGAACCCTTGCACCAGCGATGCGCCGTCCAGGCATGTGATGCGCGTGTCGCCATAGGTCAGATATTCGGTGCCGCCCCACGCATCGCGAAAATCATGGCGCGCGCCCGCGTCCTCCATCATGCGGCCACCGGCCTGACAATCGGCGCAATAACAGGCGCCGCTGGCAATCGGTTTTCCAACCGCTTTGAACCGCACCTTGCCGCACGCGCATGATGCAATGTGTTCGCTTGCCTGTGTCATCTTATTCCGCCGGGGCCACGGCTATGCGCCGATGCGGCAGGAACAGACCGGCGCTGAGTGCGATCAGTGCAATCACCGCCAGCACGATCAGCATGTACGTGAACCCTGCCTGCGGGCTGTAATAACGCGCGATCAACCAGACGCCGACGGGATTGCCCACGGTGGCCAGCGCATAGCGCACACCGAACACCAGCCCGCGCCGTGCGCTCGGCGAATAATGCGCCACCAGCATTGTTTCCAGCGGGGCCATGCATTCGAACACAAGGATGACAAGAACCGCCGCCGCCAATAGCGCCCAACCCGATGCCATCGCGGTCAGCATCAGCACCAATGCCAGCGCGGCAAAGGTGAGAAGATAGGCGTGCCGCGCCCAGCGGCTGTCGGCCAGCCTGCCGCCCACGAATTGCGCGGACGAGCCGGTCAATTGGATCAGGCCGACCGCGACGCCGATGGCCAAAAATCCGGAATGCGAAAACACCGATGCCGTTTGCACCAGCTTGGGCAGCGCGGTGATGAACGCGGCATTGGCAATGAACATCGCCGTCATCGTGATGGCCAGCACGCCAAAGGCGCGGGTCATGTCGCCGCGCGTTGGCGGAGTTGTACTGGGCACTGCATCATCGCCGCGATCCACAATGCGGCGCGTGACGTGAAACCACAAAAGCGCAAAGCCAAGTCCCAGTGTGAGGATGCCGGGCAGGATAAAACCGGCGCGCCAGCTCCAGAACGTGGCGAGCGCGCCCGCCGTCACCGGCCCCAGCGCAACGCCAAAGCTGCCGCAGATTCCGGTCAGCGCGATGGCGCGGCCGCGTGCATGGGCGTGTTTCACCACCCAGGAAATGCCGACGGGGTGATAGATCGAACCCGACAGACCAAGCAGCGCCAGACTGGCCTCCAACTGCCAGGTGTTTTGCGACAGCCCGCACAACACCGCGCCGGTGCCAAGACCAAGGAAACACAGCACCAGAACTTTCGTCTCGCCCCAGCGGTCGGACAACCAGCCGGCCAGCGGCGCGCCCGCGCCCACCAATGTCGCGCCAATGACCCACAGCGCGATCAGATCGGTGTAGGCGATGTGCCACACATTCGTCAGCACCAGCACAAGCGTGAGGTACAAGGTCAACAGCACATGGTTCATGCCATGCGCGGCACCGGCAAAGAACAGAATGGGGAAGGGCGCACTTAAACGTCGCAACGCTTGGGTTTCCTCGGCTTAACTCATCTATTCACATCGTCATTCCCGGCCCTGTGCCGGGAATCCATGAACAATATCCGCGCAGAATTTGGCAAGGCTGATGTTCATGGATGGCCGGGACACGCCCGGCCATGACGGCAAAGAATACGCTATGCAATGTGCACCAGCATACAGGCCCCCGCCACTGCGGTTTTTGCAGGGTGGCTTTGCGTAATGCCGCATTGGGTTACACTTGCCCTCATGCTGCCCGATATTT
>JBDZUY010000008.1:67774-89875 GCA_040255365.1 Hyphomicrobiales bacterium | reverse complement strand
GTCAGGCCGGACGCTACGGAAAGCATGTCGGAGCCGGATGTGACGCGCGCGTTCGGTGCGGCCTTGGCAATGGCCTTGCGCACCGCAGGCACACGGCTGGAACCGCCGGTCAGAAACACGGTCTGAATATCCTCAGGTTTCAACCCTGCATCACGCACGCATTGCGCCGAAACTTGGCTCAGCTTGCGGCTTTTATCGGCGATAGCGTGTTCAAACCCAATTTGCGTTGCGAGCGCGTGCAATTCCGGTTCAAGGAAGTGCAGGGGTATGTCCGCCGCTTGCTGTTCGCTCAGCGCGATTTTTGCGTCTTCCACCGCAAAGGCGATGCGATGGCCCAGATGGTTGCGAATGGTTTTGCGCAGGCGGCCCACCTTGTCCGGCTCAACTGCCATTTTCCAAAGCTCTGTGACCTCGCGTTCGGTCTGGTAATTGTAAGTGAAGTTGATCGTCGCCCAAGTTGCCAAATCGAAATAGGTGGATTTGGGCATGGGTAAATCTTTTTCGGTCAATTGTGTGCCCATGCCGAGAAGCGGCATCACCGCATTCAGGTTCAGCGATGTGTCGAAATCTGTGCCGCCGATGCGCACGCCGCTATTGGCCAGAATGTCATCTTGTCTGTCGGCACGTTCACGCCGGTCAGGCCCGATGCGGATTACGGTAAAGTCCGACGTGCCGCCGCCAATATCGGCAATCAGCACCAGTTCTTCACCTGTTACCGTCTCCTCGTAATGATAGGCGGCGGCCAGCGGCTCGAACACAAAATGCACATCGCGGAAACCAGCGCGCCGTGCAATGTTTTCCAGCACGTTCTGCGCGCGGGTATCGGCTTCGTCATCATTATCGACAAAGCGCACCGGGCGGCCATGCACGACCTGCGTTAATTCATGCCCGGCAAAAGCTTCACCGCGCTGTTTCATGTGACGGATGAAATATTCAACGACATCCACCAGCTTGACCCGGCGGCTGCCAATCGCCGTTGCCTCGTCAATCAGGGACGAGCCCAGAATGGTTTTTAGCGCCCGCATCAGCCGCCCTTCGTGCTCGCCGATATAGGCGGTAATGGCGGCCGCTCCGAAAACCGGCACGCCTTTGCGCTCAAAATCGAAAAAGATGGCGGAGGGCAAAAGCGTCTCGCCGCCCTCCAGCGGGGCGAGCGTGGGCCGCCCGTCTTTTATGACGCCCAATGCTGAGTTGGACGTTCCAAAATCTAGTCCGCAGGCTGGCATGATGAGATCCCCTGATGTGGCCAAGGGGACCTCATCTATTACGCATTTTGTGCTCTTGCCAGTCTGTTTTTTTGCGCTTAAAATGGGCCCAGATCATGGGATGTCCGAAAACGCGGGCGTCCCATTTTTCGTATCTGCCTCACAGGTTATTCTGTGCACGGAGCAATCAGAATTTCGTGTAGCCGCCATCAATGATGAAGGTTTCGCCTGTGTGATAGCTGGACGCATCACTGGCGAGGTAAACCGCGATCCCGCCAAAATCTTCTGGCGTGCCCCAACGCCGTGCCGGCACGCGCGGAATGACTTTTTCTGCAAAGACGGGATTGTCTTGCGCGCCTTGTGTCATGTCGGTTGCGATCCAGCCCGGCGCAATCGAATTTGCGCGAATGCCATAACGCGCCAGTTCCACCGCCAGCGCCCGCGCCATGGACATGACGGCGCCCTTTGATGAGCCATAGGCAGAGTTGCGGGCCGCACCCTCGATGCCCGCCGTGCTGGCCACCACAATAAGCGAACCGTTCGCGTCGCCGTTTTTGGCGCGTTCGATCATGTGCTTTGTGGCTTCGCGGAAGGTGAACATCACACCATCGGTATTGACCGCGTGCACACGCCGGAACAATTCGGTGGTCATTTCCTGTAGCGGGGAGCCGCCGCCAATGCCCGCATTGGCCACGCAAACATCAACGCGGCCCATCTCTTTGATGGCCGCCGCCATGCCATCGATCACGGCCTGTTCGTCGGAGACATCGACGCGCCGCGCGGACACACGCTTGCCATAGGCTTTGAGTTTTTCGGCCGCTGCCGTGTTTTTCTTTTCGTTGGTGCCCCAGATCACGATATCGGCGCCTGATGCGGCCATCGCTTTGGCCATGCCAAGGCCAATACCGCCATTACCGCCCGTGACAAGCGCAACTTTTCCGGTGAGGTCGAAGGGTTTGTACATGTCTTGCTCCTGATGATTTTGCTGACGCAATTGCTTTCTGCCGGAGACTAGAACACGGGGCGGGCAGGTGGGAACCGGGTGGCCGCGACTATCCTTGTCCCCAGACCTGCGCTTCGCTCAACGCGATGACCCGGCGCATCTCATCCCACATCGGTGTTTGTGCGACTTGCGCCATCGTGAACCACCGCGCGTCCGCTGCGTCAGTCGCCGCCTTGGCCGTGCCCGAAATGACCCGCGCGGAATAATCGATCAACACATAATGGGCATTTGGCGCCCCGGTCTCGTCGTCCAGAATCGTCTCCAGCGCCTCGGCGAGGGCAATGATCTCGATCGTGAGGCCTGTCTCCTCAAGGACTTCGCGATGAACCGCGTCCTGCAGGGTCTCGCCAAACTCCACCTTTCCGCCGGGCAGGCTCCACTCGCCCTTGCGTGGCTCCTTGCCCCGCCGGATCAGGAGAATTTCCCGGTGGTCATTCCAGATGGCGGCGGCAACGCCCACGATAGGGCGGCGATTGGGGGCGGAATCGGTCATGGGGCCATCCTGCCAGAGCGGGTGCCATAGTGTGAGGAAGCGCGGGGAAAAATAGACAGCATGACACCAGTCCGCTAGAAAAACCGCCCCGGCGCTCAAGAAAAACCCTTGAATTCAACGTGTTAGAGAGTATTGCTATATCGCGTTGGAAAATGGGGTTTAATCTGGGGGCAATTGGACAGCCGCAAAAGAGGGCCTGCCCCAGATTTGCCATGACTTGGCGCTAGGTGCGCACCGCATTATGCCGCGGTTGTGTGGCATGTGATTGTACGGCACGTCGCCAACCCGCGAAAATTCGTGGGACAGGCAAGCGTGTCCATGAGAAGCAACATTGGAGTTTTGAAACGATGATCCGTTTGGGTGCAATTTTGGTGGCCGCCAGTATGGCCATATTCGCAAGTGGTGCGCAGGCGGCAGATCCGTCGCTTAGCCCGCAAGCCAATGCTGCTTTTTTGAAGGCTAACGCCGAGAAGCCTGGCGTCATCACGACGGCTGACGGTCTGCAATACAAAATCGTGCACAATGGTTTTGGTCAGCGCCCCAAAGCGACGGACTCCGTGACCGTCAATTACAAGGGCTCGCTGATCAACGGCAAGGTTTTCGACCAGACAGAGCCGGGCTTGCCCGCAACCTTTCAGGTCAACCAGTTGATTCCGGGCTGGACTGAAGCGTTGCAGCTGATGCGTGAGGGCGATACGTGGCACATCGTGATCCCGTCCGATCTGGCGTATGGCGCGCGCGGCGCAGGTGGCGCAATTCCGCCGAACCAGACACTGGTTTTCGATCTGACATTGCTCAAAATGATTCCCGCTCCGCCGGAAAAACACGACGACGACAAATGAGCAAAGTTAAAGCGGTTTTATGAGGCAGTACCGGCGCAAGCCGGTACTCGCACACATAATGACTGGCATACAAATTGTGTTGCGCGAATTTTCCGTGGCGTGTGGTGCTGCGGCTGAGCGGGAGCTTGGATTGTGAAGCTGCTTGGGTTGCGGTGGCGTCCTTCGGGCGGGGCTTTGCGTATTGCCCTGGCGCTGTGCCTTGTCATTAGCGCCAGTATTCTTTTCTGGGCCAGCCGTGACTACGCCGTCATCGCGCCGGATTGGGACGGGTTGGTGCGCGGTGTCGCCTATACGCCAAGCCATATCTATTCCGACTCCCAGCTCAAACACATCACGCCGGAACGCATTGATCGCGATCTGAAGCAACTATCAGAACTAACAGCGCACATCCGAACCTATACGGTTGCTGGCGGGATGGACCGTGTGCCGGAAATTGCACGCCGCTATGGCATGACGGTGTCGCTTGGTATCTGGATCGGGCCTGACCTTGAAGAGAATGATAAGCAGATTGCGCTGGGCATAAAGACAGCACTGGCAAACCGGCGCGTGGTTGACCGCATATTTGTCGGCAACGAAGTGATTTTGCGCGGCGATGTCAGCGTGGAACGACTCAACGGTTATATCCGTGAAGTGCGTGCGGCGCTGCCCAACCGGATTAAAGTTACAACCGCAGAACCCTGGTCAACCTGGCTGCTGAATCCCGAAGAAGGACAGTATGTCGATCTTATATCCGTGCATCTGCTTCCCTATTGGGAAGGGATTTCCGTACGGGATTCGATGGGGTTTTTGCAGCGCGCCTATAATCATGTGCGCGAAGAATTTCCTGACAAGCCAATAGTTATTGGCGAAGCGGGATGGCCGAGCGAAGGGCGCACGCGAAAGAACTCTGAAGCATCGCTTGCCAACGAAGCCTATTTCATTCGCAGCTTTGTGCAGCTCGCGATGGAAAAGGGTTATGATTATTACCTTCTTGAGGCTTATGACGGACCGTGGAAGGGCAACAATGAAGGCGCGGTTGGTGCCTATTGGGGGTTGTTCGACGCAAGCGGCACGCCAAAGTTCCAGTTTACTGGCATGTTGCGATCGTTCCCCGAATGGCGCGGCTATGCCGTTGGGGCCGCGCTGTTCATTTTGTTGTTCGGCTTGCTGATCCTGGGGCGTATGCCGCGCGTTCGTCAGCCTGGGTATCTTGTCATGGGCGGGCTTGTGGCGCTGGTGGCAACGGGCGTGTTGGCACTGATAGATGCCAGCACGCTGGAATATATCGAGGCCAGCGACATCGTGATGTTCATTGCGATGGTGCCTTTGGTCTTTTTGGCGGGCACCGTCATTCTCACCGAGGGCGTGGAGCTGGCCTCCAGCCTTTGGCGTGTTGAGCGGCGCAAATTACGCGCGGCCATTGCCGAGAATGCGCCACGCGTTTCCATTCATGTGCCCTGTTACAACGAACCACCAGACATGGTGATCAACACCCTGAATGCGCTGGCCCGGCTGGATTACGACAATTATGAAGTGATCGTGTTGGACAACAACACAAAAGATCCGGCGGTTTGGGAACCTGTGGCCGCGCATTGTGCGAGCTTGGGCGAACGTTTCCGGTTTTTTCATTTTGATAACATCAAGGGCTACAAAGCGGGCGCCCTGAATGAAGCGCTGCGGCGCACTGATCCGGCCGCCAAATACATTGCCGTAATCGACAGTGATTATCAGGTCGAGCCGTTCTGGCTGCGCCGCGCATTGCCGTTTTTTGCAACGCCGCAAGTCGCGGTTGTGCAAGGACCGCAGGATTATCGCGACCGCCGCGCAAGCGCTTTCAAATCCATGTGCTTTGAAGAATATCGCGGCTTCTTCCATATCGGCATGGTGGAACGCAACGAACACGACGCGATCATTCAGCACGGCACGATGACAATCGTGCGCAAGGATGCATTGGAAGAAGTTGGCGGCTGGTCCGAATGGTGCATTACCGAAGACACAGAACTAGGCCTGAAACTGTTTGAGGCGGGTTATAGCGCCGCTTATATTCCGCAAAGCATGGGCCGCGGCCTGACACCGGACACTTTGAGCGCATTTATGAGCCAGCGCCATCGTTGGGTTTATGGCGCCATGCAAATTTTGAAGCGCCACAAGGGCGCGGTGTTTCTTGGCCGCACCAAATTGTCCCGCGCGCAACGCTATCAATTTCTTTCTGGCTGGCTGCCGTGGATTTCCGATGGCCTCGGCTTGATCGTGACACTGTTTGCATTGTTCTGGACCTTGTTGATGGCCATTGCGCCGACAGCGTTTGATGTTCCTATGGCTACACTGTCCGCAGCGGCGCTCGCATTGTTCGCCGCCAAGACATTGAAGACATTGCTGCTTTATCCGAAAAAAGTTGGGTCCGGCGTATTCGGCGCGCTTATCGCATCGACCGCAGGACTGGCGCTGACGCACACGGTAGGCAAGGCGGTCATATCGGGGCTGTTCACGTCTGGGAAGCCGTTTCTGCGCACGCCAAAATGTCAGGATCAGGCGCGGCTTACCCAGGTCTTGCGGCTTGCATGGCAGGAAACAACATTGTTGGGGCTATGCATATTGGCAATCGCATCCATGGCGACGACGCGCGGGTTCAATGATCCTGCCTCGACATTGTGGATCACCATGTTGTCGATTCAAAGCCTGCCTTACATTGCAACGGTCATCACTGCGGTGGTTAGTGCAAAGTCCAATAAGGTGCTGTTGAACGAAGCCGGTACGATTGCTGCACCCCAAACACAATCCACCTTGCAAAAGGCAGCCTAGTTTTTGGTAGGCAAGACCTTGCCAGGGTTGAGTATGTTGTTGGGGTCGAGTGTGCGCTTCAACATTCGCATCGCGTCAAGTTCGCTCTCGCTCTTGTAGCGCGCGATTTCGTTGTGCTTCAAAACGCCGAGTCCGTGTTCCGCACTGATCGAGCCGCCATGCTTGTTCACAAGATCATGCACGATCCGGGACATTTCTTCCCACCGTGCAAGATAGGTGGTGGCGTCCCCATTTTTCGGCACTGAAAAATTGAAATGGATGTTACCATCCCCCATATGCCCGAATGGCACGGGACGAACGCCGGGGATCAGCGCCGCCACTGCTGCGCATCCCTCGTTTATCAGCGCTGGAATGGCATGGACGGGCACCGAGACGTCGTGTTTGATCGAGGCGCCTTCCTTTTTCTGCGCTTCTGAAATGTTTTCGCGCAAGTGCCACATGTTTTGCCGCTGGGCTTCACTTTGCGCGATGATGGCGTCTTCAGCGATACCGGCCAGCAATGCACCAATCGCATCTTCAAAAGGCTGTTGCGGATTAATCCGCCCAGACATGCTAATTTCAGCAAGCGCATACCAATGATGTGGATGATCAAATGGGTCGCGGACACCCGGTATATGCGCCAGCACCAGTTCCATTGCTATGCGTGGAATGAGTTCAAAGGACGTTAATTGCCCGCCCATGTCAGCTTGCAAACGGGTAAAGGCATTGACAGCATCTTGTACATTGTCAAATGCCAGCATGGCGGTGGCATGCATGGTTGGTGCTGGAAAAAGTTTGAACGCACCAGCGGTAATTATCCCCAGCGTACCCTCCGCACCGATAAAGAGCTGTTTGAGATCATAGCCGGTATTGTCTTTGCGCAGGGTGCGCAGCATGTTCAGAACGCGCCCGTCGGCCAGAACCACTTCAATGCCCAAAGTCAGGTCGCGCGTATTGCCGTAACGCAGCACATTGACGCCGCCGGCATTGGTGGAAAGATTGCCGCCAATCGTGCAACTGCCTTCTGAGGCAATGCTGAGCGGGAAATAAAGACCCTTGTCCTGTGCCGCCCTTTGCACATCGGCAAGAATGGCGCCGGCTTCGGCGATCAAGCTCATATTATCTTTGTGCACTTCGCGAACACGGTTCATGCGTTTCAACGAGAGTAGTACCTCACCATTGAACGGAATTTGCCCGCCAACCAGACCGGTGTTGCCACCTTGGGGAACGATAGCGACGTGAGATTCATTGCAAATTTTTAGAACGGCGGAAACGTCATCGGTATTTGCGGGCTTCAGCAGCAGGTCTGAGCGGCCATGATATTTGCCGCGCCATTCTTCAAGATGCGACGCGATTTCATTGGCGTCGTCACTCCAGCCTTTGCTGCCAACGGCAGCCTTCAGCTTTGCCAGAATGTCTGCGTTCATGCTCATGGACTTATTCACGCGGGGCTGCGGCGCGGCGCAAGCGGTCATTGATCGCTTCGCCAAGGCCGGTTTCGGGGATGGGCATGACCGCGATGATTTGCGCACCGGTTGCATCAAGTTCGCGCAGCATCGCAAAAAGATTTGCCGCGGCTTCGGTAAGATCGCCGTGTTCACTCAAATTGCGCACGAGGGTTGCACCCAGCAATGGTGGCCCAAAAGCGAGCAAGGCATCCGCCTGAACGGGTGCCTGTGCGTTCAATATCAGATTGGCTCTCGGCGCGTAATGACTTGCAAGTTGCCCGGGCGAACTGACGTTTGATTGTTGCCGCGCTTTCAATGGCCCGATCACAGCCTCGATAGCTTCGCGCGATACCGCGCCGGGCCGCAATAACACGGCGTTGCCATTCTCAAATCCGATGATCGTGGATTCCAGCCCCAAATGCGTTGGCCCGCCATCAAGGATCATGGCGACTTTGTTTGCCATGTTTTCGGCGACGTGCGCGGCCCGCGTCGGGCTGATTTTGCCAGACGGGTTTGCACTTGGTGCGGCGATAGGGCGGGCAGTCGCACGAAGCAAAGCGTGTGCGACCGGGTGGCTCGGCACCCGCACAGCCACACTGTCGAGCCCCGCACTGACCAGCAAGGATAGTGCGGTATCGGGCTTGCGCGGCAATACCAAAGTCAACGCGCCGGGCCAGAATCGTGCCGCGAGTGCGCGCGCGAGTTCTGGCATCACGACATAGCGCATCGCATCATCAATATCCGTTAGATGAACGATAAGCGGATTGAACCGTGGGCGGCCTTTCGCAGAAAAAATGGAGGCAACGGCATGATCATTGGTTGCGTCCGCACCAAGGCCGTAAACCGTCTCAGTCGGGAACGCGACCAGATTGCCCTGACGCAGTGCGTTCGCGGCCTCGGCAATAGCACCCGCGTCCGCTTCACGCAGATTGGTGTGATTAGCCATAATGGTATGGGCCAAAGCGTGCCCTTTCGTTCAACGCCCGCCTGGCAAGATGCGCTGGAGAACGCCATCGCGCGCGATAAACTGATGATAGAGAGCGCCCAATATATGCAAGCTGACCAGCACGATTGCGGTCCAGGCGAGATAGACATGGCCGGTTTCAAAAAATTCGTGCGCCGCGTGCTGTCCTTCTTTGGTCATGCCTGAAAAGAAAGGCAGAGCCGGCCAGGTAAACAGCCCGAAATAGGGCGGTCCAGATTTTCCGTTCGCAGACACCATCGCCCACCCTAAAAGCGGAAGAATTAGGATGGCGGCGTAAAGGATGAACTGTGTAGCACGCGCAAGCAGCTTTAGCTGTGGCTGCATTGTGTCCGGCAGGGATGGGGTTTTGTGTGTGAGGCGCCAGATAACAAGAACCACGCTCAGGATAAGAATGCTCATCCCGATCGACATATGTGTTACGTATGCGGTTATCCGCAGGGCCGTGCCCCTTGGAATGTCGCCCATGATCAGGCCGATCGCGACGTTGGCGATCACCGCAGCGGCGATAATCCAATGAAGTGATATCAGAACGCCATCATATCTGGCAGGCTTTGTGTTGGTCGTCATGTGCCGCTCAATCTTTGTGTTAGAAGGGCTGTATGCCGTGAATTGGGAGGGTATCCCACGTTTGATGCCTCAGGGGCGCTATTTTATCCGCAGGCAAGGGCATATTCCAAGGTTCGCCGAACTCTTAGCTTGACGGAACTTCGACGCAGTTTCCATAGTCGAAGTGATCGATATTGAAAGATAGCCATTTTGTCAGAGACAGACGTGCCAGCCCGGCCCGGCCAGACGCTTGAATACCCTTTTGATACCAGACCGGAGCTCGGTGAGACCATAGAGGTCGCGCCTGGCGTGCATTGGATTCGCATGCGCCTGCCGATGCAGCTCAATCACATTAATCTGTGGCTGCTGGAAGATGGCGATGGCTGGACCATTGTTGATACTGGTATTCGCGATGAAGTTACGGCCGAAGCCTGGAAGACATTATTCGCCGGGCCCATGATGGGTCGGCCCATCAAGCGGGTCATCGTAACCCATCTTCATCCCGATCATGTGGGGCTGGCGGGGTGGCTGGTGCGCCGTTTCAATGTTTCGCTTTGGATGACACGCACCGATTATCTGATGTGCCGAAATCTTTGCGCCGATACCGGGCAGGAGGCCCCAGCCGAAGGTGTGACGTTTTACAAAGCCGCAGGTTTTCCGGACGAAGCACTCGAAAATTACAAGACTCGCTTTGGCGGCTTCGGCAAAGGCGTGTACCGCCTGCCCAATTCCTATCGCCGCATAGAAGAGGGCGAGATCATCGAGATTGGCGGACGCAAATGGGAAATCGTGGTTGGCCGCGGGCATGCGCCTGAACACGCATGCCTATGGTGCCGACATGAAAACCTGTTTATTTCGGGTGACCAGATTTTGCCGCGCATCTCGTCCAATGTCAGCCTGTTCCCCACTGAGCCAGAGGCCAATCCCTTGCAGGACTGGCTGGATTCCTGTGTCAAGTTCAAGACGCTTTTGCCCGAAGACATTTTGGTTTTTCCGTCCCACAACACACCGTTCCGCAAAGTCCGGGTGCGCCTGCAAGAATTGATTGATGGACATGAGGAGGGGCTTGAAAAGCTGTTGGCCTTGTGTGCCGAGCCAAAGCGGGCGGTCGATACGTTTCCGGCCCTGTTCCGGGCACGTATTACCAGTGGCAATTTTGGCATGGCCGCTGGCGAGAGCCTGGCGCATCTGAATTGTTTGCGGGCGCGCGGGCAAATTGCCCGCACCACCGACGCCGACGGTGTAGATTGGTATGAAACCGTCTAGACTGCGCGTGCATATCGCGCACGGGAAACTGTATGAAAGTTGACGATAGAAGCGTGGTCAATTGGCTTTTGAGCGGCGCGATTTTATTGGCGCTGCTTGTTTATGGCCGACCGTTGCTTGTGCCGCTGATGTTTGCATTGTTGCTCTGGGCGGTTCTGAATGCGCTGGTTGATTTTTTTCGACGCTATCAAATGCATGCCTGGCTGGCTTGGTCAGCGGCCTTTGCGCTGATTATTGCCGCGCTTTATTTTGTCGCTGTTGTTCTGGCGAATGAAGCTGCTGCGGTTGCCGCGCAAGCGCCGGACTATGCGGCCAAGCTCCAGCGCATCTGGGTGACACGGTTACCATTCCACGAAATGGTTCCAACATTCGATGTCGTGACATTTCTGAAGGATGACCGGGTTGCCCGTCTTTTAGGGCAAATGGCGGCGTCCATCGGCAGCATGTTTCTCGAACTTATCGTTGTGGTGATTTATGTCGGTTTTTTGCTGGCGGAACAGCGCCATCTGCCCACGAAAATCGCGCGGCTCCAACCCAATGATACTGAAGCGCGCGGCGAAAAAGTTGTGCGCGCCATCGGCGATCAGATTCAGTCCTATCTTGGTGTCTGCACATTTTTAAGCGCGATCATGGCGATCGTGACCTATGCCCTGCTTGCAGCGATGCATGTTGATTTCGCCGGGTTCTGGGCGCTGGTGATGTTCTTTCTGACCTATATTCCGACCGTGGGCGCGCTTGGTGTCGCACTACCTGCATTGATGGCGCTGGCGCAGTTTGAAACCTTTGCACCAGCCGTAATTATACTGGTGGTTCTCAGTATCGTGCATTTCCTTTTGACCAATGTTTTACAGACGGTCATGCTTGGCCGCACACTGAACCTCAGCCCCTTTGCCATTATCATTTCGCTGACATTCTGGGGCCTGCTTTGGGGTATAAGCGGGCTTTTCCTGGCTGTGCCCTTGACCGGTGCCATCGCCATTGCCTGCCGGCATGTGGAAGGTTTTGGATGGATTGCCGAGTTGCTTGCCGGGCCGCCGCCCACGGCTAAAGCCTGGCATAGCAAATTGCTTTGGCAGCGGCGCTGATCGAATTTGTGATACCAAATCGCGAACGGAGAAAATGAACATGTCTTTGGCCAACAAATCGCTTTTCATTTCGGGTGCCAGTCGCGGTATTGGACTCGCTATTGCATTGCGCGCTGCGAAAGATGGCGCCAAAATTGCTATCGCCGCGAAAACGGCAGAACCGCATCCCAAACTTCCCGGCACGATTTACACGGCGGCAGAGGAAATTGAAAAAGCAGGTGGAACGGCGCTGCCCATTGTTTGCGATATCCGACATGAAGATCAGGTTCTGGATGCGGTCGAACAGACAGTGGCAAAATTTGGCGGCCTGGACATTTGCGTAAACAATGCTAGCGCCATTCAGCTAACCGGCACATTGCAAACCGATATGAAGCGCTATGATTTGATGAATCAGGTCAATGCGCGCGGCACCTATCTTGTCAGCCAAACCTGCATTCCGCATCTGAAGAAGAGTGCCAACCCGCATGTGCTGATGCTGTCCCCGCCGCTGGACATGAGCCCAAAATGGTTTGCCGGGCATACCGCGTACACCATGGCGAAATTCGGCATGAGTATGTGTGTGCTGGGCATGAGCGCCGAATTCGCGGATGACGGCATTGCCTTTAACGCGCTATGGCCGCGCACCGGTGTCGCGACCGCCGCCATTCGCAATGCCTTGGCTGGCGATGAGGGCATGAAGCACTGCCGCACACCAGAAATTCTGGCCGATGCGGCGTATATGATCTTCAACAAGAAGGCGAAAGATTTTACGGGCAATTTTTTGATCGATGATACTTTCCTGGCCGAGAACGGCGTGACCGATTTCGATCAATACAGGGTCGATCCCACAAAAGATCTGATGCCCGATTTCTTTGTGCCGGATAACATGCCGCCGCCAAAAGGCGTCAGCCTGAAGGCAAGTGCCTAGAGCGCAAACCGGAAAAGTGGAAGCCGGTTTTCCGTTAGATTGCGCGACAATCATGCTCTAAGTGTTAGTGAAAGAGCAGTTTGATCTGCACCATACCTTCCGCAAAAAGATCGAGAGCCTGGCAGGAAATGGCTTCAACCATCACATAGGCACCGTGGTGCACTTCCATGATCTGGTTGGCAATGCGTGTGGTTTCAAGCCCGCTATTGACGCTCGCCGTTGCCAGAGCCAACAGGACAACGCCTGCCTTCAAGCTGTAATATCCCGGCCCCATTGCGCGCCTCCACGGAAATACAGGGATAGTTCGGCGTCCAATTGTGGCTATTCGAAGGCAGGGGCTCATACAATTGCGTGATAGCGCCCGTTACGCGCTCAGTCGGCACCGCCGCCCGCTTTGGCGGCAGCCTCTTTTTCAGCGTCAGAAGCGCCATTTGCCTGACGCATCGTGACCACGCGCTGTGGGAAGGGGATCGATATGCCGGCCGCATCGAATGCCTGCTTCACCGCCTTTTGAAGATAGAACATGCGATCCCAGTAATCTGAGTTGCGCACCCAGCAACGGATATAAAGATCGACAGACGATTCGCCCAGATTGGCGACCGGCACCATCGGCGCGGGATCTTTCAGGATTTTCTCGTCATTGTTTAAAATATCCAGCGCGATCTGTTGCGCTTTGTCGATGTCATCTTCGTAATCGATGCCGACCGTGAAGTTAATACGACGCACAGGCTCACGTGAAT
The DNA here is from genome assembly GCA_040255365.1 of Hyphomicrobiales bacterium. Lineage (GTDB taxonomy): Bacteria > Pseudomonadota > Alphaproteobacteria > Micropepsales > Micropepsaceae > Rhizomicrobium. The sequence goes on along the minus strand of JBDZUY010000008.1, from coordinate 76,595 downwards.
AATTGACGATGACGGAATTGAAGATCGACGCATTGGGCATGGAAACATATACAAGATCGGCCGTTGCAAGCGTTGTGGTGAACAGGCCGATTTCGCGCACCGTACCGCCGGTGCCGCTGACATCAATATAATCGCCAATCCGGAAAGGCCGCAGGATCAGCAGCATGACGCCCGCCGCAACATTGGAGAGCGTTCCCTGCATCGCCAGACCAACGGCAAGGCCAGCTGCACCCATTACCGCAATCAGGCTCGCGGTCTGAACACCGAACCGTTGCAGTACCGCGATAATGGTAATTGCAACGATAAGATAGCGCACCGCTGAAACCAGAAGTGGCTTCAACGTTTCATCGAATTGCGGCACGCGATTGAGCCCTGCGCGTGTCCAGCGTGCCGCCCAGCCAGCCACGATCCAGCCAATGATGAGTATGAGGATGGCGCTGACCAGATTGAGGCCGCTATCTATGGCGATTGTTTGCAGATGCGGGATCAGTTTCTCGATATTCAGCATTGCGTCTTTCTGTCCGGTTTGTGGGGCAATGGGAGGGAATTCCGGCTTTTGGGGTAGCCGAGTGGGCCAAAGCCTGCAACCCCAATCGCTTACAGAGGCCACCTTAACGAAAATGCGGGTTCTGGGGTGCAAACAGCGCCATTCACCGTCAAACTTGATGTGATGAATTGAGGGCTTTCTGGTGACACAGCGAATACGTGTTTCAACTTTGGCCGCGATCGTCCTGACGGTGGCTGGCGCTTCGCCGGTGTTTGCGGCGGCCAGGCCATCCTGTGCAGGACCGGCTGAAGTCTCGAATGTTCATGTGTTGCGTGCCGAGCAAAACGGCGTGCTGGTCATTGAAGACGGGCGTGCGGTGAAGCTGGAAGGGCTGAGGCTGCCGGAAGGCAAAGCGGACAAGGCGCCAAAATTTCTGGCCGGGCAGGCGGTGGCCATGCTGAATGAGCTGACGCATGGTCGGCGCGTGACCCTTTCGGTGCACCGTCCAAAACAGGATCGCTATGGCCGCCTTCGCGCGCAGGTGTTCATTACTGGGGATGCGCGCGAGCCCTGGCTGCAGATTGCGATGCTGGAGCGTGGCCTGGCGCGTGTGGACATTGCGCCAGACCGGCCCGAATGTGCCAAGGAACTTTATGCCGCCGAGCAGCGCGCACGCATAAACCATTACGGCATCTGGGCGCTTGATGCTTATGCCGTTCGCGGGCCGCAAACTGTTGGCGCCTATACCGGCACGTTTCAGATTGTGGAAGGTAAAGTCGTTGATGCGGTGGTCAAAGGCGGGCGGGCCTATTTGAATTTTGGTGCCGATTGGCGAACCGATTTTACCGCCACAATCACAGCAGAGGATATGGCTGCATTCCGGGCAGCCCATGTTAACCCGCGCGACTATAAGGGCCAGATGGTGCGCGTGCGCGGCATGGTGCAATCCTATAATGGACCAGAGATCGAAATTGCCGTGCCGGATGATATCGAGATCATAAAGGATGCACCCGAAGCATCCTTGCGCAGCACGACAATTCAATAAGAAAAAGGCCCGGACGGTACCGGGCCTTTTCCAAACTCAATATGTGAATGCGTCAGGCGGCTTTCTTCAACAGAACGCCTTCAACGCGCTTGACCGCATCTGTCTCGTCGATCCGTTCCACGGCCGCAACTTCACGCGCCATACGTGCCAATGCGGCTTCGTAAAGCTGCCGCTCGGAATAGGATTGTTCCGGCTGGCCGCTGGCGCGGTGCAGATCGCGCACGACTTCGGCAATGGAGACGAGGTCGCCAGAATTGATCTTTGCTTCGTATTCCTGTGCACGGCGCGACCACATGGTGCGTTTGATACGGGCGCGGCCCTTCAGCGTGTTGAGCGCGGTTGCCACAACATCAGGTGACGAGAGCTTGCGCATACCAACCGATTTTGCCTTCGCGACGGGAACGCGCAATGTCATCTTGTCTTTGTCGAATGTTATGACGAACAATTCCAGCTTTGTACCGGCAACTTCCTGCTCCTCAACATGCGTGATTCTGCCAACGCCATGCGTGGGGTACACGACATGATCGTTGCTCTTGAAATCCAAACGCTTGTTGGAATTTGCAGGAACCTTTTTCTTCGTGGGTGTAACGGTGCTCGTCGTCATATCCATTCCATCTCCGTCCGGCGCGAGGATGCGCGCCAATCTTGCTGGCACACCGCTTATATGTTGCGGCGCAACAAAAAATCCCCAAAACCCATTGGCACAGGCATCCAAAGACCAAACCGAAGCCTTGCCGCACCTACGATCAGGGGCCTATCGAGTGCACAATCTCGGGATCACGCAGGCGGCAAGAGGGTTAATGCAATCAAGCGTCCTTCTTGCGGGTGCCTAGTGTCGTATATGTAGCACAGTTTTTGGCAAAAGGGAACCGCAATTCCGCCAACCGTTTGAAATGGTGGAATTTATTGAAAATTTTCTGAGAATTTATCAGCCGTATCAGGCCTCTAGGCTGCAACCATGAATGCGCAGCCCATTATAGGGCCGAAACCGCTGCGTTAACTTTTAAGAACCCGCGCCGGGCTTGTCGCTGAAATATTTGTCGAACTTGCCCTCGACTGTGTCCCATTCCTTCGCATCTGCGGGAGGTTCGCCTTTTTGAGTGATGTTGGGCCAGACGGTGGAATATTCCGCATTCAGGGTCAGCCATTTTTCCAGCCCCGGTTCTGTGTCGGCCTTGATGGCCTCTACCGGGCATTCAGGCTCGCATACGCCGCAATCGATGCAGACCTCAGGATCAATGACGAGCATGTTCTCGCCTTCATAGAAGCAGTCCACCGGACAGACTTCGATGCAGTCCATGTATTTGCACTTGATGCAGGCTTCGATCACGACGTAGGTCATTCTTCACTCCAACAGGGCGTGAGACAGCCTTCTGTCCACACACGCAGATTGCTCACTTAAGGCCCAGCCGCGCTGTGATCAAGTACAGTTTCGGTGAGGACATGGTAAAGGTTCTGTGCATCGCAGGCTGGGCCGCGCCGAACCGCCAGCATTTCGACTTGCACCGCCACCACCTGACCGCCGCGGGGCAGGGTGATGATATCGCCGGGGCGTACGGTAACGCTGGCTTTACGAACCCTGTTACCATTGAGCCGGATTATGCCCTTTGCGGCTGCGTGCTGGGCCAGCGCCCGTGTTCTGTAAAAACGAGCATGCCATAGCCATTTATCGATACGGGCAAGCCCATTTACGCTGTCATTTGGCATGATTTATCCGGCCATCATTTGCCACCAAGCAATTGGGCCAACCCGGCGAAGGGCGAGTCCGGCCGTATTTGCGGGGCGCGCGCTTTGTCGGCCGGTATGACCTTTGCCTTTTTACCACGGCTTGGCCCCGCTGCACGCGCGGCCTTGCGCCAGACATACGTTTCTCCGGCCGGATTGGCCACTTTAATTTGTGTCCAACCAAGCGTTTCCAGAATCGTTTCAAGCGTCGAACGGTCGCAACCCAAAAGTGAGACGAGCAAGGGCAGGGCGGCCTGCGCCGTGGTTCCGGTCTTCGCTGTCTCTTCCAGTTCGCGTTCCAGGCGATCAAGCATATCCACACGGATCGCACGCGGACCAACAGCATGAAAGCCTGCGGCATGGAGAAAGCCATCAGGCTGGCTATCATCCCGATCAAACGACGTCAGGCCCGGTGCTGGCGGGGGTGGAATCCTTTCGCATTTTTCGTGCACCGCCCAAAGCAGGCCAAGAAATTGTGCCGCTTCCGGACGCAGCAGTTTTGGCAAATAGATCGTGCGCCGCGCAAACATCACACCGAAGGGGCGCAGACTACGCATCGCGGCGCGCTCATCTTCGGGCATCGCCGCATCCTTGCGGTGCAATGTGCCGAAATTTTCACACAATTGATGGGCAAGGCCGCGCGCATCCGCTGGCAATGCGTGTGCGCTGCCCGGTTTGGCATCGGCAGCATTGCGCAACGCAATCAATGGTTCCAACCGCGAAGCGACGCGACGCGCCAGCCAATCATCGAGTTTTTGTTGGGCGCACTGGTGCAATTCTGCGCGCAGATTCTCATCCGCGGCAATGCTTACACGCGGGCTCAAGGCTTGTGACCCAGCAACAAGTTGCCCAATAATCGCACCGTCCCACCACAACCGGCCATGTTCACTGAGCGTGATTTCTTTGTCGTCAGCATTGCCAAGGCGCGTAACACGCGACGAGAGTTCAGCTTCCAATCCCTTTAACGCCGCCGCGCGCAAGGTGCGGCCATGAATGCCTTCGGCACGCGGGTCGGGCGTGAAACGCAAACCCTCCAGCTTGCCGAGTGTTTCGCCGCCAATGCCAACTGTGCCCGCGTCGTCGAATGTCACATTGAGGATTTCATCGTCACGCAAGCCCCGCATCAGGATGGAGGTGCGCCGGTCGATAAAACGCTGCGTCAATTCTTCGTGCAGCGCATCGGACAGCCGGTCTTCGACGGCGCGTGTTTGTTCCTGCCAATGGCCGGAATCTTTCAACCAGCCCGAACGGTTCGCGGCATAGGTCCAAGTACGGATTTGCGCGAGCCGCCCTGATAACGTGGCAACATCGCCTTCGATATTATCCAGACGCGCGATCTGACGCGCAAACCAGTCCTCTGGCAATACGCCCGCATCGCTCATCAGGTAGCGATATATCTGATCGACCAGCTTGGTGTGTTCATCGGATGTGAGTTTGCGAAAATCCGGGATCTGGCACGCATCCCACAAGCGGCGCACCGCAGCAGGGGCGTGCGCGATATTGGCGATGTCATCATTTGCGGCAAGCGTTCGCAGCGAGATGACGTCAGACGAAGGGCGCGCCTTTGCCAGCCCGCGATGCGGCGGCGGCTCATCCAGGCTTTTCAGCAGCGCCGGCAGTGAATGATATTGCAGCGCGCTATTGCGCCATTGCACGACGCGCGTGGGGTCATACCGGTGCGTTTCCACGCGCAACGCGATCTCGTCTTCAAACGGTTCGGCGTCACCTGTTACGCCAAACGTGCCATCGTTCATGTGGCGGCCCGCGCGGCCTGCGATCTGTCCAATCTCGTCCGGCCTTAGCGGGCGCACACCCACGCCGTCAAATTTTTCACAGGCCGCAAAGGCGACATGATCGACATCCATGTTCAGACCCATGCCAATGGCATCGGTCGCCACCAGGAAATCAACATCGCCGCTTTGATAGAGTTCAACCTGTGCATTGCGCGTGCGCGGAGACAGCGCGCCCAGCACCACGGCAGCACCGCCGCGTTGGCGGCGCACAAGATCGGCAATGCCATACACATCTTCGGCGGAGAAACCGACAATGGCAGAACGCCGGGGCAGCCGCGTCAGTTTTTTGGTTCCCGTGTAAGCCAGGTCAGAGAATCGCGGGCGCGTGATGAATTCGGCGCCGGGCACAAACCGCTGAATAATGCCGCGCATTGTCTCTGCGCCCATGAACAGTGTTTCTTCCTCGCCGCGCGCATGTAGCAGGCGGTCAGTGAAAACGTGACCACGGGCCGGATCGGCGCAGAGCTGTATCTCGTCCACCGCCAGAAATGCGACATTCAGGTCCAGCGGCATAGCTTCTACGGTGCAGACAAAATAGGCGGCATTTGGCGGCACGATTTTCTGTTCGCCGGTAATCAGCGCGCAGACACGTTCACCCTTCAGGCGCACGATCTTGTCATAAACTTCGCGCGCCAGCAGCCGCAGCGGCAGGCCAATCATGCCAGAGCGATGCGCCAGCATGCGCTCAATCGCAAAATGGGTCTTGCCAGTATTGGTGGGGCCCAGAACCGCGGCAACACGCGCGTCATTGCGGAATACCGGCCGTTGAATGGTCTTGTTGTGCATTGTCATGATCTGAACATTGTCGGTTTGTTGTGACCTAGCAAGTCCTTTGGCCAACTACAGCAAGGTGCCACGCAATATCATGGCTGCCACGGTGAAATAGATCACAAGGCCGCTGACGTCCACGAGGGTCGCGACAAAAGGCGCAGAAGCGCTTGCCGGGTCAAAGCCCAATCGCTTCAAGATAAATGGCAACATGGCACCAGACACTGATCCGAACATGACAATCGCAATCAGTGCACAGCCAACAGTGATTGCGACCAATTCCCAATGCGGGCCGTAGTCGAAGATACCGGCTGTTTGCCAAACAGAAATCCGCAAAATTCCGATCGCACCCAGAATTGTGCCCAATGCAAGACCAGTTGGCATTTCGCGCAATACGACGCGCCACCAATCTTTCAGGTGAACTTCATTCAAAGCCAATGCCCGTATCAGAAGTGAGGTCGCTTGCGATCCCGAATTACCGCCTGAACTCATGATGAGCGGAATAAACAGGGTCAGAACAATGGCTTTGTCCAGTTCGTGTGCGAAATGTTGCATGGCACTGGCGGTCAGCATCTCGCCCATAAAAAGTATGGAGAGCCATCCTGCGCGTTTTCTCAGCATCCCGAAAAAGCCGATGGACATATAGGGATTGTCCAACGCTTCGACGCCGCCATATTTCTGCATGTCCTCTGTGGTGACAGCAAACATGGTGTCGATGATGTCATCGACCGTGACGATACCCAAAATATGTCTGGCCGAATCAACCACCGGCACTGCCAGCAAATCGTATTTCTGAATTATGCGCGCCACGTCTTCGCGGTCGGTCAGGGCGGTGACGGTCACCGGTTCGTCCTGGTGAGCGGCGTCACCAATTTTTGCTTCGGGGTCAGCGCGCAGAAGGCGGCGCAGTGTAACCGCTCGTAACAGCACCTGTGAATCGGGTTCAAGAACATAGATCGCATAGATTGTTTCGCGTGTGCGTTCGACCGCGCGCAAAAAAGCAAGCGTTTCGCTGACCGTCCAGGTTGCAGGCACACTGACGAACTCCGTCGTCATAATCCCGCCAGCAGATGTTTCTGGATAGGCAAGAAGGCGGTGCAGCGCCGCCTTGGTTTCGGCATCCAGGCTGGCGAACAACCGGGCACGATCATCTTCGTTACAGTCACGCATGGCAGCGGCTGCACGATCTGCCGACATGCCAGCAAGAAGTTCAGCCGCCTTGTGCACGGGCAAGGTCACGATGATGTCCGCGACATGGTCCAGATCTGGCTGGTCCATGATTTCAAACGCACGCGGTTGAGGCAGCGCAGCAATGATTGCGGTTGCCTGCTCAGGCGTGAGTGCGTTTAGCGCTTCGACAATGTCTGCGACATGGCCGTTTTGATATTGGCTGGCCAGCGCCAACGGCGCGAACCCCTCTGGGGTGGTGTGATCGTTCATGGCTCACCTGCAATATTGTGCCTGCCACTTGGGGCAGACAGGGTGAGCCGATACTGGCTACGCCTTGCCCGCTTCAAGCGGCCCGCACAATCGACTGGAATTGTCGTTAGGCACGACGGGATTGCTCCTGATTGGAGTAGGAAGCGGACGTGAATTCAGTTTGCGCGCGGGTCACATGATCCTGAGCGCAGAAAAAATCAACTGTAGAAACCGTAATTTCCAGGTGGGGAGGGTGGCTGTGTGTAGCGCGTTAATTTCGGAACGAGGACGGAACGAACAAGGGCCGAATCACTAACCGAATCAATATCACCCTTCGTTCTCATACCTTCACTGGAAAGTCAATATGACTGTACCGCAATATCTTGTGGATGCGCGGACTCATGGTGTGATTGATGTTACGCACACGGATATTCCGTATAAGGAGGAATAGGTTCCGCCTCGGAATTCCAGCCTCACGCCGAAAATCCGGGCTTTCCCGGCGTTTTCGCACCTGCAATAGTGCATCTGATCAGACACCACATTCAGAACATTCAGACATCGCATAACGAGGCACCCTATGGGCACGAAAACTCCCACCCCAAAAACCGCCAAAGCCGATTATCCGGAAGATTGGGCCAAGCTCGCTTCCAAGGAATTGAAGGACCGCAAGCTGGACGAGCTGGTCTGGGCGACACCGGAAGGCTTTGACATGAAGCCGCTTTACACGGCAGCCGACCTTGAAGGCATGGAGGCTGTTAATTCCCTGCCGGGTGCGGCGCCCTATATGCGCGGTGTGAAGGCCACGATGTATGCAGGGCGGCCCTGGACCATCCGCCAATATGCCGGGTTTTCGACCGCACATGAATCCAACGAATTTTATCGTCGCAATCTGGCGGCGGGGCAAATGGGCCTGTCCGTCGCATTCGATCTGGCGACACATCGCGGTTATGACAGCGATCATCCGCGCGTCTCCGGCGATGTCGGCAAAGCGGGCGTCGCCATCGATTCCGTTGAAGACATGAAAATTTTGTTCGACGGTATCCCGCTCGACAAGATGAGCGTGTCCATGACGATGAATGGCGCGGTCATTCCCATCATGGCGAATTACATTGTTGCGGCGGAGGAGCAGGGCGTTTCGGCGGACAAACTGTCCGGCACCATTCAGAACGACATTCTGAAAGAGTTCATGGTGCGTAATACTTATATCTATCCGCCCGAACCCAGCATGCGCATTGTTGCCGATATTATCGAATACACGGCGCAAAACATGCCGAAGTTCAATTCAATCTCGATCAGCGGCTATCACATGCACGAAGCCGGTGCGACGGCGGCACAAGAGTTGGCTTACACATTGGCTGATGGCGTGGAATATGTACGCGCCGCGCTGGCCAAGGGGTTGGACGTGGATGCGTTTGCGCCGCGCCTTTCGTTTTTCTTTGGCATCGGCATGAATTTTTTCATGGAGGTGGCAAAGCTGCGCGCTGCGCGCCTGCTATGGGCGCAGATCATGCAAGGCTTCGGCGCAAAAAAGACAAACAGCCTGACCTTGCGCACGCATTGCCAAACGTCTGGCGTCTCGCTGAC
>JBDZUY010000008.1:0-67674 GCA_040255365.1 Hyphomicrobiales bacterium | reverse complement strand
CCGCAAAGGAGATGATCGACGAGTTGGAAGAGGTCGGCGGCATGACCAAGGCGGTCGAAGCCGGGATTCCGAAACTGCGTATCGAAGAAGCCGCCGCGCGCCGCCAGGCCCGCATCGATCGCGGCGAAGATGTCATCGTCGGCGTCAACAAATACCAGTCTTCAGATGAATCGCCCATGGATGTGCGCGACATCGACAACGCCCAAGTGCGCGACTCGCAAATCGCACAACTGAAAAAGCTGCGCGAAGAACGCGACGAAGCCAAATGCAAAGCCGCATTGGATGCACTGACGAAAGGTGCAAAAGGCAATGCGAATTTGCTGGCCTTGGCCGTGGATGCAGCACGCGCCCGCGCGACCGTTGGCGAAATTTCCGATGCGATGGAAGCTGTGTTTGGCCGTCACCGCGCCGAAATCCGCTCCATCTCCGGCGTCTATGGTCAGGCCTATGAAGGCGACAATGAATTTGCTGCCATTCGCGACGAGGTCAATAATTTTGCCAAGGAAGAGGGGCGCCGTCCGCGCATGCTGGTCGCCAAGATGGGGCAGGACGGGCACGACCGCGGCGCAAAAGTCATCGCTACGGCGTTTGCCGATCTGGGCTTTGATGTGGATATCGGTGCTCTGTTTCAAACGCCGGAAGAAGTCGCCAAAAATGCGATCGAAGCGGACGTACATGTGGTGGGCATTTCCAGCCAGGCCGCAGGACACAAAACATTGGTGCCCCAATTGATCGACGCTCTGAAGGCGCAAGGCGCGGAGGATATTCTTGTCGTTTGCGGCGGTGTGATCCCGTCACAGGATTATGCGTTTCTGAAGAAAATTGGTGTCGCTGCGATCTTTGGACCGGGCACCAATATCGTCGAGGCTGCCAAAAATGTGCTGGCACTGATTTCCAAACGCCGCCTTCATCACGCAGCGGAATAATGTTGAAGCACTTAAAGAGGCGGGGCAGGCCAACGCCGAAGCTTGAGCATTCCCGCCTCGATGCGCTTGTTGATGGCGTTTATTCTGTTGCTCTGACACTTTTGATACTGAACCTGAACATCCCCGATGGCTTAAGCGCGGATCAATTGGCTGCATTCTGGCCGGACTTCGCACCAAAGGCGTTGAGCTTTGTGCTCAGCTTTGTGATGGCTGCATCGGCGTGGATATATGTCCATCAGATGTCGGCGCTATATACCCACACCAATCTTGGGCATACGGTACGCACCGTCGCTTCGTTGATGCTGGTTTGCGCGTTGCCGCTGACGACGGCCGCGGTTGGTGCCTATCCGAACCTGCCAATTGGTCCTGCACTTTACGCAGGCAACATCATGGTTCTGGTAGCGATCTACACACTTGATCTTGCGCTATCACGCAAAACCTTGATCCCGGCGGAAGTCGATCCCAAACTTGTAAACCAGATACTGCTTGCGCATGCCGGTGCCGTCATCTGGGCGGCATTTTGCTGCTTCTATCTTTCCTATCGCAATCCGCATTGGGGCATTGCCGGTATTGTAGCCTATGTCGTCATGCACTGGATCAGTATCTGGTGGTTTGAACCGCAAATGCATATTGCGCGTGCCGCGATTGAAGAAAAACGTGCAACGGCAAAATAACAGAGCGGCACGTCTTAACCCATTACGCCATTGACCTTCAACGCGTTCAAATCCGCGCTGACAGTTCCCCAATCAGTTTTGGTCCAAACCCGCAGCGCGACGATGTAATGGCCATTGGGCGCGTTCTGTGCAGGCACCTCTGCGAACAGGCCATAGATCGGCGGTATTTTCTTTCCTTCATCCAGAATCTTTTGTTTGAAACCTGCAATCTGGCGATAATGAATCTGGCAAAGATGGGCAGTGCCTGCGTACAGACCGTTGTCCAGCTTTTGAGGCACGTCGCGGATATAGGTGAACTCCACATTGTAACGCCGCCGCCCATCGAACACGGGCGCGACTGTGCCACATGGATTTTTGGCGTCTGCGGTAACGCCGGTCACCACCGCGGCGATGGCGCTCATAGGGTCCAAGCCTTCGCGCTTCTGTTTTTCGGTGACGGGATATTTGGTCGTCGAATATTTGGGGGTGGCAAGAAGGACCGGCGTGCCGTTTTCAAAGGTCAGCTTCACACGCTGCTTTTTCTCGGCGCTGCGCCGGGCATAGGAATCATAGACATGCGGCGTGATCTTGTTCGCGGTGTAATAACCGTTCGATGCGGCATCAATCTTGGAACGCCAGAACACACTGACCAGCCCGCTGGTTTCAAAGCTGGAACGTGTTTGATAGACGCGATCCTGAAATGTGGTGTCAAAATCGGTATGGCCAAACGGGATACCCCAGAAACTGATCGTGTAAGCGATTTTGAGCGTGCTGCCGGGTGTGGCGGCGGCCGAAACTGGCCCGGCCAGCATGACGCACAAACCAAATGTCGCGGTCAAAATGCGTCCGATGCGGATTTTCATGTACGAATCCGGCATGCTTGGTTCCTGTGCAAAGAGTCTAACGGGAAAACAGATATAGGAAGCCCGGCCAAGATGGTCCAATTATGACGCGATCCATGACCAGCACAGAGCTTGCCCACGCCATTGAGAGCGGCGACCGGCGCAGCCTTGCCCGTGCCATCACATTGGTGGAATCCACCCGCGCGGCGGACCGCGAAAAGACAGAAGCCCTTCTGACCAAAATTTTGCCGCGGGCGGGCCGCGCAAAACGCATCGGCATTTCCGGCGCGCCCGGCGCGGGCAAGTCCACCTTCATCGAAGCGTTTGGCCTGCATCTGACAGGGCAGGGGCTGAAGGTTGCGGTGTTGGCGATTGATCCGTCTTCGCGCCGCTCTGGCGGCTCCATATTGGGCGACAAGACCCGCATGGAAAAACTGGCGCGCGACCCGAGGGCGTTTATCCGTCCGTCGCCAGCGGGGGTAACGCTTGGCGGGGTGGCCCGGCGCACGCGCGAAGTGATGTTGCTGGCTGAAGCGGCAGGGTTTGATGTGGTGCTGGTGGAAACGGTTGGCGTCGGCCAATCCGAAACCACGATTGCCGATATGGTCGATCTATTCGTGCTGCTGGCCAGTCCCGGCGGCGGCGATGATCTGCAAGGCATCAAACGTGGCGTGATGGAACTGGCCGATCTTCTGATTGTGACCAAGGCCGATGGCGATCTGGCGGCGGCGGCATCGCGCGCGGCGTCGGATTATCGCGGCGCCATGCGCCTGATGCGGCCTAAATATCCCGGACTCAGTGCCGAGGTGATGAAGGTTTCGGCACTGGAAGGCACCCATATCGCCGAGACCTGGGCAGCCATGGAAAAAATCCATAAAGCCCTAGTCGAAAAAGGACATTTGACCCAGCTTCGCGAAGAGCAGCTGCGCCGCTGGTTCTGGGCCGAGGTGCAGGCTGTGCTGGCTGATGAAATCGCCGCGGATCCGGCCTCGTCCGAAAAGGCCGAAAAGCTGGAGGCGGATGTGATTGAGGCCAGGGCCTTGCCCCATGCCGCCGCGCGGGCATTGATCCGTGTGTTTCGCGACGCCTGATTGGTCGCAACGCTTGACGGGCGCAGACTATCCCCCTATTAGACCGGCTCTTTTCAGTGAATCGAGAGGCAAGACCATGTCGCGCCGTTGCGAATTGACAGGTAAAGGCGTGCTCACGGGCAACAACGTCAGCCACGCAAACAACAAGACAAAACGGGTGTTTCGCCCGAACCTTCAGGAAGTTGGCCTTGCCAGCGAAGCGCTGGGCCAGAATGTGCGCCTGAAGATTTCCATGAACGCTCTGCGTTCGGTGGACCGTTGTGGTGGCCTCGATGCTTTCTTGCTCAAAGCCAAGGATGCCGTCCTTTCGGACCGCGCGCTTAAAGTTAAGCGCATGATCGCCAAGAAAACCGCGAAGGCTGCCTAAGCCACCCCAAGCGCATCCATACCCGAATCTGGGCATGGATTCTGCACCGCAAACCCGATAGTGTATCAAAATGTGCCAAGTCACGTGTATGGTGGCGGGCACGGGCGGGGTGTCGTGTCGGGATTTGAAGCTGGAATTCGTGCCAATCCGCGGGTTGGTACGCCGCAATTTTCGGGTGGCGTGGCTGAGTCGGGCTCTATTGGTGTGTCCCGGCCGGTAGATCGTATTGGGCGCGCCCATATCGCAAAACCAAATCAGGAAAACATCGGCGGGCGGGTATCCGAAGCCATAGCGGCTTTTTTCCGGCTGCTGACATGCGTCGTGCTTTTGCTAACGATTGGTGCGGCCAGCTTTCTCTACGCTGATACACCGGCACCGCAATTTGTGTCCCATTATCTGCCATGGATAGGTCTGGGTGAGCTTCTGTTGCCGCTCACCTTTTTCGCCATTCAGCTGGCCAATCGGCGCTATGGGCCGGGCTATGCCATGGCTCAGGTGTTCCTGGCGTGGGGTATCGGTTTTGCCGCCCTGCCGTTCATAAAGGGCGAATTGGCACAATTGCTTTCCGCATCCCCGCCAGATTTGCGTGATGTTGCAGGTTTTGGCTGTGCGCTGTTTCTGGCGCATCTATTGTCTGTGCTGGTTTTCGACCGGATGCGCGGTCCGCGCTGGTGGACGGCACCCCTGATATCGTCGCTGGTGGCGGGTATCGTGTTTTGCCTGATCGCCTTTCCCGCAGCCTATCTTGGCACGGCGGTGGCCGATTGGCCGGACCGCATGATCGGCGATATGGGGGTGATGGCGGTGGCCGCGTTCGCGATGTTGATACCATATTGGCTGCTGCGGTCGGTCGTGCCGCCCTTGCCGGGCTTCAACGGCTACTGAGCCTTGTCCGTTACCTCAAACATCAGCAACAGCGTACGCTGTATCGGATTGTAATTGTCGTCGGAAATCATGGTGAGGAGCGTCTCGCCATGTGGCCCGCGATGCAGCGCAAGCCCTTCCATGTTGTCGATATTCTCATGCATCGTGAAAGCGGCCAGTTCTTGCCCCTGAAGACGTGCGCCTGCCTTTATGGTGCCCGCGTCTATCTGCCTGACAGCGATTACAACACCGCGGAGCGGCCCGAAATAATGCCGTTCCAGCAGATAGAGGTAGCGGCGATCCGGGCCAAAGGCTGCATCTGATATCTCATATGGTGCATGAGGAATGACACCTAACACACCGTAATCAATGCCTTTTGCGGGAACTCCAGACGGAGCAAGCCACGCTTTGCGATCACCTTGCGCGTTGTTGCTGTCTTCTGCGACGGCTAGGAATGCGTGCGGCGTTAACATCGCAATCCCCTCAAGTCCCGAATTGGATTTCAAGGTTTTGATGTCTTCTGGCATTGGCACCTTGGTCGGAACCGCGTCCAGATTTTTGGAAAGATCGTAACGCCAGACGCGCGCCTTGCGCTCGAAGCTGACCAGAACTGGGCCATCGGGCCCGGCGGGCGAAACTGCGGTGAGCCCTTCGGCGTCGCCTTCCTTGCCGCGCATCACGTGTCCATCAAGCGCCTTCATATCTGCCAGTTCGGCATTGGCAATGCCGGTCAGATTGCCATGGTGGTCATAGCGCAGATCAGCGCGCAGCCAGTGCGCTTCATCAGATTGAGAGAGCATTCGTTTGCCGTCTTTGCTGATGACCAAACCGGACCAGCCGCCAAAACGCGGATCAGGCGATGACAGTTGAAGACCACCGCGATAGACCAACTTACCGACCCGGTTCTGCTGCAAATTGGCCGAAGAAAGCGGAATCGCTTTGTAAGAGACTGAAATTGCGGCAGTGGGGCGTGCGCTGGCTGTCTGCGTACTCGCGAACGCAAGCGCGAACCCGGCGATGCAGACGAGGGCGCGGCTTATCATCTGGCTTGGCGCGGGCGTTCGTGGCGCAAGCGGGACAAGCGCGTGCCCCCCATAGAGCGGCCATGCTCGCGCTCTTCGGCAAAGAGCGATGTGAGTTGGTCCGTCATCGCGCCGCCAAGCTGTTCGGCATCAACGATGGTGACGGCCTTGCGATAGTAGCGCGTGACATCATGGCCAATACCAATGGCCGTGAGTTCAACCGCGGAGCGTTCTTCGATTTCCTCGATCACTTTGCGCAAATGCTTTTCAAGATAGTTGCCCGCGTTGACTGACAATGTGGAATCATCCACCGGCGCACCATCGGAAATTACCATCAGTATGCGGCGCTGTTCGGGCCGGCCGACCAGACGGTTGTGCGCCCACATCAGCGCCTCGCCGTCGATATTCTCTTTCAGCAAGCCCTCGCGCATCATCAAACCGAGATTGCGCCGCGCCCGCCGCCACGGCTCATCCGCTGCCTTGTAAACAATGTGCCGCAGATCGTTCAGGCGGCCAGGGTGGGGTTGTTTGCCCTCTGCAATCCATTTCTCGCGGGATTGACCGCCCTTCCATGCACGCGTTGTGAAGCCAAGAATTTCGGTTTTCACCGCGCAGCGTTCCAAGGTGCGTGCCAGAATATCGGCACACATGGCGGCGACCATGATGGGGCGCCCGCGCATGGAACCTGAATTATCGAGCAACAGCGTGACGATCGTATCGCGGAAAGTCATATCCTTCTCTTGTTTGAAGGATAACGGATACATCGGATCAATGATGATGCGCGGCAGCCGCGCGGTATCGAGGATGCCTTCCTCGAGATCAAAGTCCCAACTGCGATTTTGTTGGGCCATCAAAAGCCGTTGCAGCTTGTTGGCCAGCCGCGACACCACGCCGGACATCGCCTGTAATTGCTGATCCAGAAAATTGCGCAGACGCGCCAGCTCTTCTGCGTCGCAAAGCTCTGTGGCATTTACGGTTTCATCGAACTGCGTGCTGAACACGCGATAACCCCAATTGTCCTGATCGGAAAAGGGCTGTTCGGGCCGCCACGGTTTGGAGCCTTCATCAGATTCCTGTGCGTCGGACGGATCAGAACTTTGTTCGGCCTGCATTTCGGCCGACATTTCTTCGCCTTCCGCGCCTTCGGCTTCGCTCATCTCGGCGTCGGTCATTTCTGCCTCGCCGGACGCCTCCGCGCTTTCGCCGCCGTCTTCGGTATTGGGTTCCGGCTCGCCCTCATTCTCGCCATCGCCTTCGGATTCCTCAGCGATGTCGTCGCCCATCTCCAAATCTTTGAGGATGGTGCGCGTCAGCTTGGCAAACGCTGTTTGATCGCGAAGCGTCTGGCCCAGTTTTTCAATGTCTTTGCCAGCGCGTTCTTCAATCCATGGGCGCCACATATCGACAGCGTTTTTTGCAATGTCTGGCGGCGGCTCACCGGTGAATTTTTCGCGCATAATCAGGCCGAGTGCATCGGCCAGCGGCGCTTCGGAACGATCACGGGCGCGGCCCAGCCCCTTGGCCACACAACGCGCCTCAAGGTTTACGGCCAGATTGTCCGCAACGCCCTTCATGGCCAGCGAACCGATCGCCTCTACACGCGCCTGTTCGGCGGCCTCAAAAATTTCCGCGGCATCATTTGATTGCGGACGATACTGGTCGTGGATTTTATCTTCGTGATAGGCCCGGCGCAGCGCATACGCATCACCGGCGCCCCGCACCAGCGCCACTTCGTGCGGCGGCAGATTGCGTGAGGGCAGAGGCAGACGCGCCTTCAACCCTTTCAGCGCGGGCTGTTCGGCACTGAAATTGACTTCCATGTCCGGCTCACCGGCAAGCGAGCGCACCGCGGCGGTTACCGCGCGCTTGAACGGTTCGGCCGGATTGTCCGGCTTCATGCAACCAGAACTTTCGCCGCAGATTCGGGCAGTTCCTCACCAAAACAACGCTGGTAGAACTCCGCCACACTGGCACGCTCCAGCTCGTCGCATTTGTTCAGGAAGCTGAGCCGGAAGGCAAAGCCGATATCGTTGAAAATTTCGGCGTTCTCCGCCCAGGTGATAACCGTGCGCGGGCTCATAACGGTGGAAAGATCACCATTGATGAAGGCATTGCGGGTCATGTCTGCGACACGGACCATGGATGCAATAGTTTTGCGGCCCTTCTCATCGGCATAGTTCGGCACTTTGGCCAGCACGATTTCCGACTCTGCATCGTGGCTGAGATAATTCAGAGTCGCGACAATCGACCAGCGATCCATCTGGCCCTGATTGATCTGTTGCGTGCCATGATAAAGCCCGGACGTATCGCCAAGTCCGATCGTATTGGTCGTTGAGAACAGACGGAAGGCGGAATGCGGACGTATGACCTTGTTCTGATCGAGCAATGTCAGCTTGCCTTGAACTTCCAGCACCCGCTGAATCACAAACATCACATCGGGGCGGCCAGCATCATATTCGTCGAATACCAAGGCGACGGGATGCTGCAAAGCCCAAGGCAGCAAACCTTCGCGAAATTCGGTGACCTGCTGGCCGTCCTTTACGACGATGGCGTCTTTGCCGATCAGATCAATACGGCTGATGTGGCTGTCCAGATTGATGCGGATGCAAGGCCAGTTAAGCCGTGCGGCCACTTGTTCGATATGCGTGGATTTTCCGGTGCCGTGATATCCCTGGATCATCACCCGGCGGTTGTGCGCAAAGCCTGCGAGGATCGCGAGCGTGGTTTCCCGGTCAAAGCGATAGGCTTCGTCGAAATCGGGAACATGCTCGCTCTTTTTAGAGAACGCAGGCACTTTCATTTTGGCGGCAATGCCAAAGGTCTCGCTCACGTCAACCGTGATGTCAGGCGTGGCCGCGGGATCGAGGCCATTGGTCTCTGTTGTCATCGCAAAACTCGTCCGGATTCAAATTTCGGTGCGGGACCGCCCCTTTTCCAGTGTGGTGCGGGGCGTCCGGGGGCGACTCAGGTTTGCCCTGACGCTTTCAGGACGGCATAGGCCTTGATAACCTGTTTCAGGCGCTCCTCGGCGCCCCGGTCGCCGCCATTGGCGTCGGGATGGAACCGCTTTACAAGCTCCTTATACCGCGCCTTGATCTCGATCAAGGTGGCATTAACGTCGAGATTCATCGTTTCAAGCGCCTGAATCTGCAGTTTTGTGCGTTGACGTTGCGGCCGCCTTGGCTGGTTCGCTTCCTTGGCATCGTCGAATACGCCGTAATCATCTTCATACTCGTGAACATTGGTGCGGTAGCGGCGCGATTGTGACCCGCGCTTGCCCATCGGCCAGGTTGGGCGGTGCCCGGTCAGTGCTTCCTCGCGGAAATTCACGATGTCGGCATCGGTCATGCCGTTGAAATAGTCCCAGGATTCATTGTGGGCACGGGCATGTTTCAGGCAAAGCCACAGATGTTCGCCAAGGCTTTCCCGGCTCTTGGGAACCTTGTGCGTGCCCTCATTAGGGCAGTCCGGGCGCGCGCACGCGCGCACCTCAACCGACGGGGCTTTGCGGCGGCCGCCCTCGGGTTTGATGCGTATATCGCTTTTCCAGCGTGATTTGCCGTCTTTTGCCATAATGGGATTATGCGATTGAACCGTAAAAAAACAAGATAACGTATTGCTTGACAGATCGGCCATTCCGGTCCGATGAGTGACGCATGAGTGTTGCCGATACCATACGCGAAAAATTAACCGCGGGCTTGTCTCCTGAGACGCTCGAAGTCGTGGACGACAGCGCACGGCACGCGGGTCATGCTGGTGCTCGCCCCGAAGGTGAAACCCATTTCTCCGTTCGCATCGTTGCAGCGGCGTTTAATGGCATGAAACGGGTAGAACGCCAGCGCCAAGTCTATGGCCTATTGTCGCACGAAATGGAAACACGCGTGCATGCGCTTTCGCTGACCGCTCTCACGCCACATGAGGCGGCGGCGGTGTAATTCGTACGGCTGTAATCTGGTTGCGCTGGCGGCGCAAAATCTCAAACTTGAAGCCATAAAATGCGAAGCGCTGTCCAACCTCTGGAATCGTTCGCGCTTCGTGGATGATAAGACCGGCGAGCGTTGTAGCCTCATCGTCTGGCAGTGACCAATCCAGCGCGCGGTTAATATCGCGCACCGGAATGCTGCCATCCATATTGAATGACCCATCCGGTTGCGGGCGGATGCCGGACGGCGCCATTGCATCGTGCTCGTCCGGGATGCCGCCAATAATTTCATCCAGAATGTCATCCAGCGTGACAACGCCCTGTAGCGAGCCATATTCATCAATCACAAGAGCAAAATGACTGCGATGCTCACGAAACGCATGTAATTGTTCTTCAAGCGACGTGGTGTCAGGGACGAACCATGGTTCTGTCATCAACGAGCCGACATCGAAACCTTCCAGGGCACCGCGGCGGCCAACAAATTCGCGCGCAATGTCCTTGGTAGAGATTATGCCAACAATATTATCAGGTGTCTCACGCCATAGTGGAACGCGCGTATGATTTGCAGCCATGATGGCATCAAACAATTCTTCCGGCGGCAGATCCGCATCGGCTGTAGCGAGATTTTTGCGGTGAACCATCACTTCACCGATTTTCAAATCACGCAAATCCAGAATGCCGCCAATCATGTCGCGGTGTTCACGCTCCACCGTGCCTTCGGCATGATGCAAATTGACCGTGCCACGAATTTCGTCACGTGCCGGGACCAGTGGATCAGTATCCAGTTGTTTGACACCAAAAATATGCAAAAAACGCCAGACGATGAACTGAACCATCCGCACGATGGGTGCCAAAAAAACAACGAACAAGCGCAGCGGCCGCGCGACGGTCAGTGCAAAGCGGTCTGTTCTTGCGATAGCAAGTGTCTTTGGCAACACCTCCGCAAAAACCAGAATCAATGCCGTGACCACGAACGCGGTAATAGCCACGGCCTGGGGCCCGAATGTTGCGGCAAATACGGCCGTCGCAAGCGACGAGATCAGAATATTGATAAAGGTGTTGCCCAGCAAAACAGCACCGATAAGGCCTTCACGGTCAGATACGAGCAAGTTCACAATGCGCGCAGCGCGCGACCCGTCTTTCTCCAATTGGTGCATGCGGCCACGTGAAACTGCGGTTAGCGCGGTTTCCGAACCGGAAAAGAACGCAGACATTGCGATTAGAACCGCAATTGCTGCGATCATCACAATCAGATAGGTGCTCATGACCTCAATCCTGGGGCTGGGCGCCCCTTCTCCTTGTTAAATTCTCGACTAAATATAATGGGCTGCATTTGGCGTTCCGATCACGCCGCCAGCACAGCTGTCACAGCATCCAGCGGTACATCAGATGTGGTGAATGCCTGCCCCAGACCGCGTGCCAGAACAAAAGTCATCTGACCGCTTTTAACTTTTTTGTCGTGTTGCATATGCCCAATCAGTGTCTGCACATCCGGGCGCGGCCCGCTGATGTCTGCAATCGTGGATGGAAGGCCCACTGTCCGCAGGTGCGTTTCCAGACGAACCGCATCATCTTCCGATGCAAAGCCCAGCTTTGCCGAAAGTCGCATGGCAAGCCCCATGCCGATTGCCACACCTTCACCATGCAAAAGTCGCTGTGAATAGCCGGTGGCCGCTTCCAGCGCATGGCCGAACGTATGGCCGAGATTGAGCAAAGCGCGTTCACCGGTTTCGCGTTCATCGCGCGCGACAATATCCGCCTTCATCTGGCAGGAATGTGCAACGATCTTGGTCAAAGCTTCGCGGTCATTGTGCAACGCATTTGCGGCATTCTTTTCCAGCCACGAAAAAAATTCGATATCGCCAAGCGCGCCATATTTCACAACTTCGGCGTAACCGGCCAGTAATTCACGGCGGGGCAGGCTGCCCAATACGTCAATATCTGCAATGACAAGGCGTGGCTGATGAAAAACACCAATCAGGTTTTTACCCTCGGCGACATTGATTGCAGTCTTGCCGCCAACGGAGGAATCGACCTGCGCCAAAAGCGTTGTCGGGATTTGCACAAAATCAATGCCGCGCTTCAGGATTGCTGCAGCGAACCCGGTGAGATCACCCACAACGCCCCCGCCCAACGCGACGACAATGCCGCTGCGATCTATACCCATACGCAAAAGGTTTGCGCATAGATTCTCCAACCCATCGAAACTTTTGGAACCTTCACCGGGCTCGATGATGATGGGCCGCGCATCTAGGCCTTTGGCATGCAGACTGGCAATAAGCGGTTCAAGATGTGCGGCGGCAACATTGGTATCGGTGACTATGGGAAACGGTCCGCGCGAAAGTGGAGCAAGCAATGCACCTGCGTGCAGCAACAACCCCGCGCCCACATGAATGTCATAACGTCGCGCAGCCAGTTCGACCGCGATGGTTTCACTCATCGTCAGACCTTGGGCCGGATCTTTGGCCAGACTCTGGGCTAGCTCCGGAGCCAGACCACAGCCCGCGTTCTTTCAGTGCATTCAAAATTTCTTCGACCGTGGTGTTGTGCGGCCCGTCTTCGCTTTGGACTTTCAGATCGGCTTCCGCGTAAATGATTTCACGCTCGGCCATCAGGCGTTCAAGAATTTCACGCGGATCTCCATCGCGTAAAAGCGGGCGGGTGTTACGGCGCGATACACGTGTAACAAGAATATCGAGCGGCACGCTGATCCAGGCAGAAAAACAACGCTCCTTGATATTGGTCCGAATCTCATCATCGATGAATGCGCCGCCGCCAGTCGCCAGCACATGCGGCGGATCGGTCAGCAGGCGGGCAATGACCTTGCGCTCACCATCACGGAAGGCATCCTCTCCATAACGGTCAAAGATTTCGTTGATCGAACAGCCCGCGGCCGTCTCGATTTCAGCATCAGCATCACAAAACGGCACGCCCAGCTTTCCTGCCAGGCGCCGGCCGATGGAACTCTTTCCCGCGCCCATCATCCCGACAAGCGCAACTGTGCGTATTAACCCACTCATATTACACCGATTACACGTCCAGAACCGTTCCGGCTAGCAGGACTTGCATGCCGGGCATTATCTCCGCCACAAAGGCCTAGCAGAATTTGAGCCCTTCGCGGCATAACCTGAATATAGGGAGCAATTATGGGCTGGGCGGGTCGCATCGGTTTGGCAATTCTCGTTCTGGTGATTCTGGGCGCAGGAGCGCTCGCGTTCTATGCAGGAACGCTGAAACCACCGCACCAGACCTATGAGCAGGTGGTGCCGAATGACCGGCTTCCATAAGGTTTTTGCCGCGCTGGCAGCTGTATTGGTTACAGTGCCTACATTGGCATTGGCCCAAACTGCAACCGGCGCGCCGCGCCAATTGGGTGTGACACCATCGCAAAGCAACCAATCCGATAGCCCGAATACGGCCAATGGCACGCTGTTGCCGCCCTCGAATGACATAATGGGCGTGCCGCCGGGGACGGCAACAGGCAATTATACCGGTCCGGCCCATCCCGATGGCAGGGGTTACAACGCTTCGGAACCAGCGCAAGCGTCCAAACCAATTATTGCAGACCGGCCAGCGCGAACGGGCGTACTGGGCCATCAGGGCGCAGCAGGGGTTGAGGTCAACGCGCTGGGCAGTGTGGAAGGCCCCCCGGCCGGGCTGATGGACGCCACAAATGGCGGGCTGGGCAGCACTATCTGGTCGGGCTCGCCGCGTGGGCTGATCGCCGATTTGATGGGGCGTATGCCTGCGGCCACGGCTGTATCTGCGATGCGCGCACTTTCCCGGCGCTTGTTGCTGACACGGGCGGAATACCCAATCGGCGAATCAGAACACGCGCTTTCAACCTTGCGTCTGCAAAAGCTGCTTGAAGCCGGGTTTTTGAACGATGCCGGTATTCTTGCGGCCAATCTGAGCGTGAAGAATGATCCAGAATTTGCGCGGACACAGGCCGAGGCCATTTTGTATGCCGGGCATGCCCGCGATGCGTGCAGCGATTTGACGGCCACCCGCCTGAACAATGCCGAACCTTTCTGGGTGGAGCTGCGGGCCTATTGCTATGCTGCGGCTGGCGATGACGCTGCGCTGGATTTGACCCGCGCCGTCATGCAGGCGCGCGGTATTCAAAGCGATGCCTTCGATACGCTTCTGGATGATGCCGTCCATCACAAATCCAAAGACCCGGGCACACTCGATAGTCCAAATGCTGTGAAAATCTTTCTGCTGGGACAGGCTGGTCTTGGCGTGGATGCGGACATCGCGGCCAATCTGGGCACGCCAGCCAACGCATTGGCGATGCGCAGCGAAAAGAATGACCCGCAAGATCGCGCCCGTGCCGCAGAAAAAATTGTGCGGACCGGGGCGGCGTCACCGCGCGAACTGATCCAACTTGCCGATGCACAGGTTTTCAAACCGGATGAATTGCAAAATGCGGCTTCGGTCGCGCGGGCGTGGCCATTTTTCAAGGCGATTGCGTTGCTGCGTCAGGCCGCAACCGCTGAAAGGAATCCTGCGCGCAAAGCTGTCCTGATCGTTGAAGGATTGCGCATTGGTATGCAGCGCAGCTTGTTTGAACCGGCGGCAGCGATGCTGGTGGGGCCCGCATCCGCGCTCTCACCAGATAAATCCATGCGCGACGGAGCCGATTTGATTGCGCGCGCCTTTGTCAGTGCTGGACAGACCGATATTGCGGCCCGCTGGTATGGTGCATTCGCTTCCAATTACGACAATGACCGCGCACAGATTGCATTCCTGCAAATGGAGATCGGCCTTGCGCAGCCAAATCCAGCGAACAATCTGCAAGCGCAGGATGGCTTTGGCTGGCTGACCGATCATGCCGTACGCAGCGATGATCCTGCGTTTCGTGCCCATGCCGCGCTGGCCATCGGGCTATATGCGGCATTGGGCCTTGCACCGCAGAGCGCGCATGTGGCGAACAAAGATCTTGTTGATTTGCAATGGCCCGGGCGCAGACCCGCTGCCGTCGTCTTGAGGGGGATTGCGTCAGCAAAAAATGATCCCACGCGCAAAGGCGAGGCCCTTTTGCAAATCTTGAATGCGATTGGCGCAAAAGGACCGGGCGATGTTGCACCCGATGTGATGGTGGGTTTTGTAAGCGATCTTCGCGGCATGGGCCTTGGCCACGCGGCGCATCAGTTCGCTCTCAGCGCCATGCTGCTTTATGCGCCATCACGCGTGCAGGCTGGCGCGCAAGCGCCGTGACCGCAAAAACTCCCGCATTTTCAAATGCCAATATGCGGACGCTTGAAATTTTTCTGGACATGATGAGCGCGGAACGCGGCGCTAGCGTAAACACACTGGCCGCCTATCGCCGCGACCTGCTGGATTTTTGCGGGTACCTGACCACGAAAAAGCGTGAGTTGGCCGATGCAGGCCGCGATGACGTGCAAAAATATCTGACATCGCTTTCGACGGCGGGCATTGCCGGATCGTCACAGGCGCGCAAACTTTCGGCGCTGCGCCAATTTTTTGGGTTTCTCTACAACGAAGGCAAGCGCACCGATGATCCGACCAGCGCGATAGAAGCGCCGCATCGCCAGCGCCCTTTGCCAAAGATTCTTTCGCGCGAAGATGTTGTTGCCCTGATTGATGCGGCGCATGTGCGCGCCACCAAACATCCCGAAGGCAAGCGGTTATTGTGTATCATCGAAATTCTTTACGCGGGCGGCCTTCGCATTTCTGAATTGGTGACATTGCCACTATCGGCTGCCCGCGCGCGCGATGGCTTTATTCTGGTGCGCGGCAAGGGACAGAAGGAGCGTTTGGCACCGCTTAACCCGGCAGCGCGTGATGCCATTGCTGCCTATCTGGATGTACGGCCTGCGTTTTTGCGTGGCAATGAACCGAGCAAATTCTTGTTCCCGTCGCGCGGCGCGGAAGGGCACCTCACCCGGCGGCGCTGCCATCAATTGTTGAAGGGGCTCGCGGTTGAGGCTGGTATTGATCCGGACAAGCTCTCGCCCCATGTGCTGCGCCATGCGTTTGCAACCCATCTGGTTGAAGGCGGGGCCGATTTGCGCAGCGTGCAAACCATGCTGGGGCATGCCGATATTGCGACAACCCAGATCTATACCCATGTTGCGCAGGATCGGCTGTCTCAGGCCGTCACAAGTGCGCACCCTTTGGGCAAACCACCCGGCAAGGGCGGCCCCAAAAGCGGCAATGGGCGCGGTTGACGGGGGCGTGCCCAAGCGCCACCGTGGCTGGTATTCGTCATTTAGTTTGAGGAGCCTCAGGTGAGTTTTACGCCCGTCGAGCGCCGCGTACCGCCGCGGCTTTACCGGTCCAAGCTGTTTGTGCCCGGTTCACGCCCGCAATTGTTTGAGAAAGCGGCCGCCAGCGCCGCCGACGTGGTTTGCCTCGATCTGGAAGACGCGGTTGCGCCATCTGACAAGGAAAGCGCGCGGACCAACATCATCGCCGCACTGAATGATGTGAAATGGGGCGACAAGCTTGTCACCGTGCGCATCAACGGGCTCGACACGAATTTTTGCTATCGCGATGTCATTGCGCTGGTGGAGAAGGGCGGCGAACGGCTCGACGCGATCATGATTCCAAAGGTCGGCAAGGGCAGCGACGTTTACGCCATCGACATGCTGATTACGCAGGCATCGAGCTTTGCAAACCGCAAGAAAAAAATTGGCCTGGAAGTCATTATCGAATCGGCGGCTGGTCTGGGCAATATCGACGAAATCGCGGCCTCATCTGCTCGACTGGAGACATTGCATTTCGGTGCCGCAGATTATGCGGCCAGTCAGGGCATGCGCACCACGAATATCGGTGGCGGTAATGCCGATTATGTAATGCTCACCGATGCCGAAGAGCAAAAAGACCGGGTCCGGCATTGGAACGATCTTTGGCATTATCCGCTGTTTCGCATGGCACAGGCCGCGCGTGCGCACGGGCTGGTGCCGATTGATGGGCCGTTCGGTGATTATTCAGACGCCGAAGGTTTTCGTGTACAGGCCAACCGCACAGCGATTTTGGGCTGTGAAGGCAAATGGGCCATCCACCCCAGTCAGGTCGCGCTGGCCAACGAAATTTTCACACCGCCACCGAAAGAGGTGGAGCGCGCCGAAGCCATTTTGGCCGCGATGAAAGAGGCACAGGAAACGGGCTTTGGTGCGGTCGCGTTGAAAGGCGTGTTGATTGACGCCGCCTCAATCCGGCAGGCCGATGTCATCGTCAAGCAGATGAAGATGATCCGCGAGAAAACAAAGGCCTGACCGCGCCATCATCACAGGGTTCCTTCCTTGCGGGCATGAACAAGGGCGACCCAGAGCCCGGCTGCGCTCAGCGCGAACACACCAATATATTCCGAAGCCATGAGGGCCGGTGTGTCCGGAAAACCGTGGCGCAACCAAAGCGAAAGGTGAAAGAGCGCGTGTAGAGCAGGCCATGTGGCACCAGCTATGGCGAATGCACCCGCGGCTGGGCCATGACGTGCCCCGACGAGAAAGCCCGCACCGCTGGCGATGAACGCCAACCCGATATCGGCCACAAAATGATAATTGAGAGGTCCGGTCGCCGTGACGCCGGGAATTGCCGAAAACCAGAAATCCGGCGCCAATAGCATCCACAGTCCGTTAACCAGGTGGAATAGACCGAAAAGCGATAATATTGCGCGAATAGCCATGGTTTGCCCTTTCCTGATACCAAAAAGACGTGGCAACACGGTGGTTTATGACCGTATTCGGGATTTGTTGACATGGGCAAGCGCACTTGCCACTTTCCCGGCCCGATTTGGTGCCAGCATGCCCTTGTTTTGCTGGCTTTTTTCGCGCTTTCTGAGGGGCGATGCACGCATATCTCGAATTTGAACGGCCAATTGCCGAGTTGGAAGGCAAGATTGTCGAGCTACGCCAACTGGCGGAGCAGGACTCCTCAATGGATATTGAGGATGATGTTGCGCGCCTGCAGGCCAAGGCGACTCAGCTCATTGAGGACACCTATGCCAAGCTGACGCCCTGGCAAAAGGCGATGGTGTCACGCCATCCTGGGCGGCCGCATTTTTCTGATTACGTGTCGCATCTGATTGATGATTTTACGCCGCTGGCCGGTGACCGTCTGTTCGGGGAGGACAGGGCGGTGATTGCCGGTCTTGGCCGCTTTCATGGCCGCCCGGTCGCCGTTGTCGGCCAGGAAAAGGGCAACGACACGAAAAGCCGGCTGGAACACAATTTCGGCATGGCAATGCCAGAAGGCTATCGCAAGGCACAGCGCCTGTTCCACATGGCGGACAAATTCAATCTGCCGGTGATTTCATTCGCCGATACGCAAGGTGCCTATCCCGGCGTTGCCGCGGAAGAGCGCGGTCAGGCCGAAGCCATCGCGCGCGCCACACAGGCTTGCCTGAATTTGGGTGTGCCATTCGTCGCCACGATCATTGGCGAGGGGATGAGCGGCGGCGCGCTGGGCATCGCGGTCGCCAACAAGGTTTATATGCTGGAACACTCGATCTATGCCGTGATCTCGCCGGAAGGGTGCGCATCCATCCTGTGGCGCAGTTCCGACAAGGCGCAGGACGCGGCCGCCGCCATGCGCATTACGGCGCAGGATCTATTCGATCTGAAAGTGATCGACGGGATTGTGCCCGAACCATCCGGCGGCGCGCACCGCAATCCCGAAGAGGCGATACAGGCGGTCGGTGACACAATCGAACGCGCGCTGAAAGAGATGGAGCATCTTTCGCCCGATCAATTGCGCAAGCAGCGCCGCGAGAAATATCTGGCGATGGGCCGCAACCTCGTTGCCTAAAGTCGGATCGAATTAGAGCGTTCGTGCAAAGGCGCGGATATCGCCCAGAAGATCATGGGGCCGTTCCAGCGCTGCGAAATGTCCACCTTCCGAAAAATCACTCCAATGCGTCACATTGACATGACGCTCCACCATGCTGCGCGGCGGAAACGGAATAAGATCCACCGGGAAGGCCGCAATGCCTACTGGCTTTTCAATGCGTGCGCCATTGGGTACGGGCGTTCCTGACAAATCTTCCGCAAGGCCGCGATACATCCATGTTGCCGTGTTGAAGCTGCGTGTGACCAGATAGATCATCACATTGGTCAGCAATTGATCCATCGAATAGACGTTCTCAAAGCCCTTGCGTGTATCCGACCAGCCGTGGAATTTTTCGACAATCCAGGCGCAGGCACCGACCGGTGAATCCATCATCGCGTAAGATAAGGTTTGCGGCTTTGTTGTCTGTTCGCGGAAATAGGCGCCCTCCAACTCGAACAATTGTGCCGCCTGCATCGCATACCGATTCTCATCTTCAGTTTCGGGCATGACGCCGGGCGAACGCCAGCCAAACATGTTCAGATGCACGGCGCGGCAACCTTTTCCGTCATAGCCCATCCAGCCGGAGATTGCCGAACCCCAATCACCGCCCTGCGCAATGTAGCCGGGCAGATGCAGAACATCGCTCATCAATTTGTCGAAATAGCGCGCGGTCGTGCGCGGCCCGATGGGGCGCTTTGGTTTGCCGGAGAATCCATAACCGGGCAGGGACGGCACGATGACTGTGAAAGCATCCTTCACATCGCCTCTATGCTTTTCCGGGTGCGCCAGCGCGTCGATCAGATGCAAAAATTCAAACACTGACCCCGGCCAGCCATGGCTGAGAATAAGCGGCTTTGGCGCGTCACCCGAACCGTCCTCACGATAAAAATGAATGTCCAGACCGTCCACATCAGCGATAAATTGGGGAAAGGCGTTCAGCTTCTTCTCCCAGATGCGCCAATCATAACCATCTACCCAATAGGCGCAGAGCCGTTTCATGTAATCCAGATTTGCGCCATAGGCCCAGCTATCTTCCAACCCGTCACCACGCGGCATCTCATGCCATTCATAGGCCTTCACGCGATCACGAATGGCATCAAGCGTTGTTTGCGCGACGTCAATCTTAAAAGGGCGTGGGTTCGACATGACATTTCTCCCAATATTGCTCGCCCAAGCTTGGGCCATTGATGGGGTAAAAGAAAAGGGGGGCATGTTTACGCATCAGCCCGGACCTGCATAATTTGCCTGAAAATCACGCCGCAGCTTCCGGTGCGCGGCTAAGGGGAGGCATGAGATGCATTACAAATGGTTATTCTCCGTGGCGGCATGCGCTGCGGCGTTGATGGTTTGCGCAAGCGGCGCCGCGGCTAAGGACAGAGTGATTCATGCGGGAAGGTTGATCGACGGTGTATCGAATGCGCCGCGCACAAACGTCTCCATCCTGATCCACAATGACCGCATTACCGAAGTGAAAGACGGTTTTGTCAGCCCCACGGGCGCACAAGTGATCGATCTGTCCAAGGCGACAGTGCTGCCCGGCCTGATCGATTGCCATGTCCACATCACGGGGCAATTCGATGGCGGCAATCCGATCGCCGAAGCGGTTACCGAAACACGCTTTGATTCGGCCGTAAAATCCACACGCTATGCCTGGCGCACATTGCTGGCAGGGTTCACCAGCGTTCGCGATGTTGGCGCAGACGCTGATGTCGTGATCGCGCTGAAGAAAGCCATTGCGAAAGGCGATGTGCCGGGACCGCGCATGTGGGTGGCAGGGCCGCCACTGGGACCAACAGGCGGACACAGCGACTCCGCAAACGGCATGGATGCGGAGCTGCATGACGCGACATGGAAAAACAATATCGTCAATAGCCCGGAAGATGCGCGCCGCATAGTGCGCACGCTGAAGCAGAAGGGTGTCGACCTGATAAAAATCATGCCCAGCGGCGGCGTACTTTCCATCGGTGATGATCCCAATCGTCAATTGATGGCCGATGATGAAATTGCCGAAGTCATACGCACCGCACACAATATGGGCATGAAAGTTGCGGCCCATGCGCATGGCAAAAAGGCTATCGATACGGCGGTCAAGCTGGGTGTGGATTCCATTGAGCATGGCAGCTTTGCCGATGAGCAATCCTATGCATTGATGAAACAGCACGGCACATATCTGGTGCCAACCATGCTGGTAGCGCAATACGCACTTGAACTTGCGATCCATCATCCTGAGCAACTCAACCCGTCGTCTGCCGCAAAGGCGAAAAAGGTCGTGCCCGTCATGCGCAAGAATTTGCATGATGCGTATAATGCTGGCGTAAAGATCGCCTTTGGCACCGATCAGGGGCTTGTTGCGCATGGATTGAACGCGCAGGAATTTGCTCTGATGGTGAAAGCGGGCATGACACCAGCCGATGCCATCAAGGCGGCAACAACATCCGCTGCCGATCTGATTGGCGATTCAAAAGATATCGGCAGTGTGCAGGCCGGCCGCTATGCCGACATTATTGCGGTCGATGCCGACCCGTTAAAGGATGTGACGGCACTGGAACACGTCGCCTTCGTGATGAAAGGCGGCGTGCCTTACAAATGGCAAAGCAAGCCCATTAGCCGGTATTGAGTGATTGCTTGTGGGCGCGAGATTGCGCCCACAGGTCAGACCAACGCACCGTGGCAGTGCTTGAATTTGCGCCCCGACCCGCAAGGGCAGGGTGCATTGCGCTGCACCTTACCCCATGTCGTTGGGTCATTAGGATCGCTTGGCACGTTGCGCAGGCGCTCAAACCGCTGAAACGGAATGTCATCAATATTGCCCGCCTCGTCTTCGCCGCTTAGCGGGCTGATATGATGCGCATGCATTTCCGGCAATTCGCGATCTTCTATCGAAGGCGGTTGCGATGTATCCACCTCGACATGCATCAGCTGGGTTACGACATCGGTGCGCAACTTTGCCAGCAGCGCTTCAAATAGCTCGAAGGCTTCTGTTTTGTATTCGTTGAGCGGATCAAGCTGGCCATACCCGCGCAGACCAACATATTGCCGCAAATGATCCAGATTAACGATGTGTTCGCGCCAATCCGCATCCAGAACCTGTAGCAAAATTGCCTTTTCGATGTAGCGCATGACTTCGGGGCCCATATTGGCTGCGCGTTCTGCCGCGCGTACCTCAACGGCTTTTATCAGGCGTTCATGCACCTCTTCGTCGGCGATACCTTCTTCTTTCGCCCACTCCACAATAGGCAGTTCAATGCCAAATATTTTCGTTACTTCTTCAGCGAGCCCGGCTGAATCCCATTGTTCTGCATAAGCCTTTTCCGGAATATGGCGGGTAACAAGGTCTTCGACCACTTCATGGCGCATATCCGAAATTTGATCGCTGACATCATCAGCCTGCATGATCTCGCGCCGCTGCTCAAAGATCACGCGGCGCTGATCGTTCAAGACGTCGTCATATTTCAGAATATTTTTGCGTATCTCAAAATTGCGCGCTTCGACTTTTTGTTGTGCTTTTTCGAGCCCCTTGTTCACCCATGGATGCGCAATGGCTTCACCTTCTTCAAGGCCAAGACGTTTGAGTACCGTATCCATGCGTTCGGAGCCGAAGATCCGCATCAGATCATCTTGCAAGCTCAGGAAAAATTTGGATGCACCGGGGTCACCTTGGCGGCCTGAACGGCCACGAAGCTGATTGTCGATACGGCGGCTTTCGTGCCGCTCCGTACCAACAACATAGAGCCCGCCCGCAGCGAGAGCTTTCTCCTTGTTCGCGGCAACTTCGGCACGAATTTCTTCGGCCTTCCGTTCAAATTCAGCTTCATCAGTAATGCCACCCAGTTCATTCTGGATGCGCATGTCGGCGTTGCCGCCCAATTGAATGTCGGTGCCGCGCCCAGCCATATTGGTGGCAATTGTGACTGCGCCGGGTTGACCGGCTTGTGCCACGATGGATGCTTCATGTTCGTGGTATCGCGCATTCAGAACGTGATGCTTGACTTTGTTCTTCTTCAAAACCGCCGCAAGTTGTTCCGACTTTTCGATCGAAGTCGTGCCGACCAAAATCGGCTGGCCGCGTTTGTGGCAATCTTCAACCAGTTTGACGATGGCGCCATATTTCTCGTCAACGGTGCGATAGACCTCATCATCATGGTCAATTCGTTGCACCGGCACATTGGTCGGTATTTCGACCACATCGAGTGAATAAATATCGAGGAACTCGGCCGCTTCGGTCAGTGCGGTTCCGGTCATGCCTGCGAGTTTTTTGTACAGACGGAAATAATTTTGGAACGTGATGGATGCGAGCGTCACATTCTCTGGCTGAATGACAACATCTTCCTTGGCTTCCAGCGCTTGATGCAGTCCTTCAGAATAGCGCCGGCCTTCCATCATGCGGCCGGTGAACTCGTCAATGATCATGACCTTGCCGTCCTTCACGATGTAATCGCGATCTTTCAAGAACAGCTTGTGGGCCTTCAGCGCCTGATTGACGTGATGAACCACGGTAATGTTTTCAATGTCGTAGAGGTCGCCAGTCTCAAGCAACTCATTGGCCCGCAGCAATTCGACCATGTGCTCATTACCGGCTTCGGTCAGCGTGACAGTCTTTTGCTTTTCATCTAGCTCAAAATCATCATCGACTAGCGACGGGATAAGTTTATCCACGCTGCGATAGACTTCTGTCTGATCATCTGTTGGGCCAGAGATGATCAGCGGTGTGCGTGCCTCGTCCACCAAAATGGAGTCCACTTCGTCAACGATGGCATAGCTATGTGGGCGTTGCGACATCGTTGCGATGGAGTATTTCATGTTGTCGCGAAGATAATCGAAGCCGAACTCATTGTTGGTGCCGTATGTGACATCAGCGTCATAGGCTTCTTTGCGCTCTTCATCGGTCAGGCCATGCACGATGCAGCCCACGGTAAGGCCAAGGAAGCGATAGACCTGACCCATCCAGCCAGCATCACGGCTGGCCAGATAATCGTTTACGGTCACAACGTGGACACCTTCGCCAGAAAGTGCATTCAGATAAACGGGCAGGGTAGCGACCAGCGTTTTGCCTTCGCCCGTTTTCATTTCGGCGATACGGCCTTCGTGCAAAACAATGCCGCCGACAAGCTGTACATCGAAGTGGCGCTGTTTCAGCGTACGCTTCGCCGCCTCACGAACGGTGGCAAAGGCTTCGGGCAGGATATCGTCGAGCGTTTCACCGGCCGCCAGACGCTTTTTGAAAATTGCGGTCATTTCGCGCAATTCTTCGTCGGATTTGGCCTTGAAGGTCTCCTCCAGCGCATTGATCTCGGCGACGCGCTTCCACATTGCCTTGAGCTTGCGCTCATTGTTGGAGCCGAAAAACTGTTTCGCGATGCCGCTGAAACTGAGCATGAAAATCCTCTGGGGCCGGGTCAGTCCCGAAAAAGGCCTGTGTGGCCGGGTTTCTCCCGCCGGGCTGAAGCTTCCCCCAAAGCTTCCCGACGAACATAAGCAAGGCCCCGGGCGTTGCTGGAACGGCCGGTTGCGCCGGGGGAGAGATAAGAACCGTCTCCCTCCTTGTCAATTCGTGCGATTCCAGCTTATTGCGGCCTCCACGAAGGCGCGCCACCGGGTATGCTAGCCGGAATCAAGAGGCGAATGGCCATGCCGATCAGGCGTAAGACTACCAAAGCACCACCCACCAAGGCTGTATCCCGCAAATCACCTGCGAAAAGCCAGAAAAAAGTTATAAATACCAAGGCAGTAGCAAAGAAATCTGCGGCCAAACCAGCGAAAACGCATCCTGTTTCACCGCTGGCACCCAAGAGTTTTGCGAATCTTCCGCCGCTTGCGGGGGTGCGTCTGGCCACTGGCGAGGCCGGGGTCCGCTATCACGGGCGCCCAGATGTCTTGTTGAGTATTTTTGCGCCGGGCACCCAGGTCGCAGGCGTGTTTACCAAGTCCAAGACCGCGTCAGCACCTGTGGATTGGTGCAAAGCCCAATTGCCCCGCGGTTCAGCCGGGGCATTGGTCGTCAATAGCGGCAATGCCAATGCCTTCACGGGCAAGGCTGGGGCCGCCACGGCACGCGCGGTGGCCGATTCGGCTGCAGCCATTGCCGGTTGCCGTCCCGGCGAGGTGTTTTTGGCCTCCACAGGCGTGATTGGCGAGCAAATGGCAGGCGAGCGCATTACCGCCATTTTGCCAGGCCTGGCAGAAAACTGTGCAGCGGGCGGCTGGCGCGGCGCCGCCGAAGCCATCATGACAACCGACACCTATCCCAAACTCGCCACCGCAACAGCGGAGATTGATGGCTACAAAGTCACCCTGAACGGGATTGCCAAAGGTTCGGGCATGATCGCACCCGATATGGCGACCATGCTGGCGTTTGTGTTTACCGACGCCAATTTGCCAGCCGCCGTGTTGCAGTCGCTTCTCTCGGAAGCAGCGCCGACAACATTCAACGCGATCACGGTGGATAGTGATACATCCACCAGCGATACCGTGCTGATGTTTGCGACCGGCAAAGGTGCGCATCACCCGGCGATCACCAAAACAAATGACCGGCGTCTGGGCGAGTTTCGTGAAAAACTGCACGGGTTGCTTTTGAACTTGGCGCTGCAAATCGTGCGCGATGGCGAAGGCGCACAGAAGCTGATCCGCATCGATGTCACCGGCGCAAAAACCGATGCTGCGGCACGCACCATCGCCATGGCGATCGCAAACTCTCCACTCGTCAAAACTGCGATTGCTGGCGGCGATGCCAATTGGGGCCGTGTTGTGATGGCCGTGGGCAAAGCGGGCGAGGAGGCCAACCGCGACAAGCTACGCATCTCGTTCGGTGATCAGATGGTAGCGGACCGGGGCATGCGGGTGCCCGGCTATGATGAAGCCAAGGCAACCCGCGCCGTTGCGGGCCGGGAAGTGATGATAAGCGTTGATATAGGGCTGGGCCGCGGAGCCTTTCGGGCATGGACCTGTGATTTGACCGAAGGCTATATCCGCATCAATGGCTCATATCGCAGTTAACGCACATGACCTTCACCCTGATCGTTTCGTTACGCCCTTTTAAGGAAACCATGCGCAAAATGTGGGTGATTGCATGACGGTCGAACAAGAGCAGACAAAATTGCTGTTGGTTGCGGCTTGCGTGCTGATTGATCCGGACCGGCGCGTTTTGATTGCACAGCGCCCGGCCACAAAGAGCATGGCGGGCCTATGGGAATTTCCAGGCGGCAAGGTGGAAGCGGGCGAACGCCCGGAAGACACAGTCATCCGCGAGATGCACGAAGAGCTTTCGATCATTATTCGCGAGCCGTGCCTCGCGCCGTTCATTTTTGCCTCGCATACCTACGAAGATTTTCACCTTCTGATGCCGCTTTATCTGTGCCGCCGCTGGGAAGGTTTTGTCGTGCCCCGCGAAGGTCAGATGACCCGATGGGTGCGTCCCGAAAAGTTGAACGAATTTGCAATGCCTCCGGCCGACATCCCGCTGATACCCATGCTGCGCGATTTTATCTGACGGCCTTCCTGAAGGATTGCCGCGGAGCCACGGCCATTGAATACGCAATGATTGCTGCAGGTATTTCCGTTGCCATTATCACAGCAGTGGGTTTGCTGGGCAGCGCGGTCGCGGCCAAATTCAACCTGGCCGTATCCAAACTTTAATCCGTTTTGCGCGGTATGGGCGTGGCGTCACCTGTGGCGCGTTCGCGCGTTCCCAGCGCGTCCGCCAGACGGCTGCGCGCCGAACCGGGTGCAAGCGGTTTTTGCTGGCTCTCATGCGGCGCCCAGCCAGTCATATAAACGATCTCGAATGTGACGGGCATACGACCATCACCATTTTGCATGTTGGCGATTGCCGAGGCGAACAGGTCACGCGGCAAGGTTTTATGTTCGCGCTGGCTCATCACATTGGTTTCGCCAAGCCCGCGCAAATCCTTCACCAGGGTTTCAAATTTGCGATAGTTCACAATCGTGCGCTCAACATCTGTTACGGGCAGGGCGAAACCGGCACGCTGTAACAGGCTTCCCAAATCACGCACA
The DNA here is from genome assembly GCA_040255365.1 of Hyphomicrobiales bacterium. Lineage (GTDB taxonomy): Bacteria > Pseudomonadota > Alphaproteobacteria > Micropepsales > Micropepsaceae > Rhizomicrobium. Next base: position 41,181 of record JBDZUY010000008.1, on the reverse strand, counting down.
TCTGCAAAGGGTGCAACGCGCGGAGATATGCCGCCGCGTATCTCGCTTTCCGCCACAGCCAATGCGCGGCGCAGTTCATGCAACGTCTCGCCGCCGAACATGGCTGCGATAAACAAGCCGTCCGGTTTCAAGGCGCGCGCGATCTGAAGCAGCACGCCAGGCAGATCATTGACGGCGTGCAAAGACAACACGGAAACAATCAAATCAAATTGCGGGCCTGCGAAAGGCAACATCTCTTCGTCGGCCACCACACCAGGCGCACCACCCAATTCGGCGGCACTCAGAGCCGTGCGGGTCCAATGGCTTGCAGCGGGCTCAAGGGCGCTAAAATCGTGCGGGCGAACACCAAGCGCCAGCGCATTGTCGAAGCGGCGGCTGACGGCTGACAGCCGTTCGGCAATATTGCCGGCAACATCTTGTGTCAGAAAATCGGTGCCCCCATTGGCGGCGGCACGGGCACGGCGGGCCGCGTAGGCATTGCGATCAAAAATCTGGGGAGGGCTCGGCATTCAACGTCGCGTGTTTGTGTTTTCGCCGCTAACCTAGCGTGCATGCCGATGGGGTTCGAGGGGACAATTTTGCTGAAGCGTCTTGAGCCGCCCCCGTTGCGCCGGGCGCACCGCCACTTTGATGCCGCTGCGCAAGATTTTGGCCCGCGTATTCTGGATTTCCTGTTTCCGCCTATGTGCGTCATGTGCCGCGCGCCGGTATCAGAGGCACATAATTTGTGCGGTCAATGCTGGGCCGGGGTCAGCTTTCTGGATGGCCCGTCCTGCGCGTGCTGTGGCGTGCCGTTCGAGATTGATCCGGGCGAGGGCAGTTTGTGCGGGCCATGTCACGCCAAAGCACCCGACTTTACACGCGCTCGCGCGGTGATGCGTTATGATGAGGCAAGCAAAGGCGCCATTCTTGCGCTGAAACATGCAGACAGGCTGGAAATCGTACCCGCCTTTGCGCACTGGATGGCGCGCGCTGGCCGGCCATTGCTGGAGGCTGCGGATTTGATTGTGCCGGTGCCGCTGCACCGCAGACGATTGTGGTGGCGGCGGTTCAACCAGTCTGCGGAACTGGCCAAGACTTTGGAACGGCTGACGGGCACAAAAGCCGGGATGGCGGTGCTGATTCGCGCGCGGCCAACTCAAAGTCAGGGTGCCATGCCATCGGCCAAGGCACGGCGGCGCAATGTTCTGGGCGCGTTCCGCGTTCCAGACGAACAAAAACCCTTCATAGCCAAGCGTCATATCCTGCTTGTGGACGACGTCTTTACAACCGGAGCAACGGTCGGGGCGTGTGCGCGGGCGCTGAAACGCGCCGGTGCGGCGGAGGTTTCTGTGCTGACATTAGCCCGCGTTGTCCGCGAGGGTGGCAACACGATATAACAAGGGCGCAACAAAGCCGGTGAGTCATGTCCCCTGTTACGATTTATACCACGCCGATCTGTCCATACTGCGCACGCGCCAAAGCGCTGCTGAAGAAAAAGGGCGCCGCGTTCAACGAGATTGATGTCTTTATGGATGCTGCTGCGCGCAAAGAGATGGAGGCCAGATCAAACGGCGCCCGCACGGTCCCGCAAATCTTCATTGGTGATACCCATGTTGGCGGGTCGGACGAGCTTGCGGCACTGGAGCAGGGCGGCAAACTCGACGCGTTGTTGAGTGGCTGAACCGATGGAGAAGTTCCGCGCCGCCTGTGTTCAGCTACGCTCCACCGATGATGTGGAGGAGAATATCCGCACCGTCTCCGAATTGGTGCGCGAGGCCCATTCCAAGGGCGCCCGATTCATTGCCACACCCGAGAACACAACCCTGATGGCGCCCGATGGCGGTGCCAAGCTGGAACGCACACGCCCCGAAGAAGCAGAGCCTGCACTGCCCGCCTTTTGCAGTCTGGCGAGCATTCTGGATGTGTGGCTTTTGGTCGGCTCGCTGGCGATCAAGGTCAGCGAAACCAAAACGGCCAATCGCTCCTATCTCATTGGTCCGCGTGGGCTGGTGGTAGCGGTTTACGACAAGATCCACCTTTTCGACGTGGAACTGCCCTCTGGCGAGAAATACCGGGAATCGAACACCGTCGAGGGCGGCGATGAGGCCGTTCTTGCCAATACCCCGTGGGGCAAAATGGGGCTGACGATCTGTTACGATCTGCGCTTCCCGCATCTTTACCGAACCTTGGCCAAGGCCGGCGCCTTTATGTTTACGGTGCCATCGGCGTTTACGGAAACCACTGGCAAAGCGCATTGGCATACTTTGCTCCGCGCCCGCGCAATTGAGAACGGAGCCTTTGTTGTCGCGCCTGCGCAAGGCGGACTTCATGCCAATGGCCGCAAGACCTATGGCCACAGTCTGATCGTTTCGCCCTGGGGCGAGGTGTTGGCCGAGGCGGGCACAGAGCCTAGCGTGATTGTGGCCGAAATCGACCCGCAAGCCAGCGTTGAGGCGCGGGCGCGGGTGCCCAATCTGCAGCATGACCGGCCTTTTGGCGGGCCATAATCGCTAGTTGAGAACGCAAATATTGATAAAACAGGTGCTTATACGCATCTTCTAAATTACTGCATTTGGTATGTTGGACCCCGGAGAGGTCGCACCCATGATTGTTTATGCATTGACCTGTGATCGGGACCACGGCTTTGAGGCCTGGTTCAAAGACAGCGCCGCCTTCGACACCCAGTCGGCCGACGGCAAACTGATCTGCCCGCTATGCGAATCTCGCAGTGTCAGCAAGGCCATCATGGCGCCCGCCATTTCGGGCACCAAAGCCAAGGGCGCACCGGCCCCCACCGCGCCGGATGCCATGCGCAAGATGACCCAGTTCATGACGGGCCTGCGCAAATATGTGCAAGACAATGCCGAGTACGTCGGCCCGCGCTTTCCTGAAGAGGCGCGTAAAATCCACTACGGCGAATCCGACGAACGCCACATCTATGGCGAGGCCACCTTGGACGAAGCCATTGAACTGGCCGAGGAAGGCGTGGACGTCGCGCCGCTGCCGCCCGACCCCAGCGAGACGAATTAGGGCTTCGTGGCCACCACCATGTAATTCACGTCCGTGTCAGTCGATAGGCGCCAATTCCAGTTCAATGGATCAAAGGTAACGCCTTGCGTCTGGACCACGTCCAGTCCGCTGGCTTCCAGCATGCTGCGAAGCGCGCGCGGCGCGACGAATTTATTCCAGTCATGGGTACCCGGCGGCAGCCAGCGCAAAATATATTCGGCACCGATCTTGGCCAGCGCCAGCGATTTGAGAGTCTTGTTCATGGTCGCGACAAACATCAGCCCGCCGGGCGCGACCAGATTTGCACAGGTGTTCAGATAGGCGGGCAGGTCGGCGACGTGCTCGACCACTTCCATATTCAGAACCACATCAAAACATGCGCCGGATTGGGCAATCGCTTCTGCCGTATCAGCGCGATAGTCGATTTGGACTCCGGTGTCGGCGGCATGGGCGCGGGCCGTGCCAATATTCTTTTCCGATGGATCGGCACCCGTCACGGCAAATCCGGCGCGGGCCATAGGTTCGGCCAGAAGACCGCCACCGCACCCAATATCCAGCAGCGACAGCCCTTCAAACGGGATCAGCGATTTGGCATCACGGTCAAAATGCCCCAGCGCTGTGTCGCGGATGAAGCTGAGCCGCACCGGGTTGAATTTGTGTAGCGGGGCAAACTTGCCCGCCGGATCCCACCATTCAGCCGCCATGGCCGAAAATTTCGCGATCTCCTCCGGATCGACGGAGGCCTGCGGCAGTATGGTTGATGATGTTTCGGTCATGGTGTCCCATCGGCTTTGCGTGCATCGCGTGTGCCGTCTATGAATAGCGCGATCTTACCAACATTGCTTTGCCTAAGGACGGGACCGGGGCCAAATGGCCAAAATTGTCATGAAATTCGGCGGCACGTCGGTGGCCGATCTGGAGCGGATTCGCCATGTCGCGACTCTGGTGAAGCGCGAAGTCGATCTGGGCAACCAGGTCGCTGTCGTGGTTTCGGCCATGGCGGGCGAAACCAACAAGCTGGTGGGCTGGACGCGCGAACTCTCACCCCTGCACGATGCCCGCGAATATGACGTGGTGGTCGCTGCCGGTGAACAAATTACGGCGGGGCTGTTGGCGGTGGCGCTTTCAGCGATCGGCGTTTCAGCGCGTTCATGGATGGGCTGGCAGATTCCAGTCCATACATCCGCCATGCACGGCTCGGCACGTATCGAAAGCATTGAATCCGAGCTTTTGAACGAACGGCTGGCGCAAGGGCAGGTGGCGGTTGTCGCCGGATTTCAGGGCATCGCTGCCGACAATCGCATTTCTACGCTGGGGCGCGGCGGTTCTGATACCAGCGCGGTTGCCGTGGCGGCGGCCATACAGGCGGACCGCTGCGACATATATACAGATGTGGACGGTGTTTACACGACCGACCCGCGCATTGTGCCCAAGGCCAGACGGCTGGAACGCATCGCCTTTGAGGAGATGCTGGAAATGGCATCTCTTGGCGCCAAAGTGTTGCAGACGCGCTCGGTCGAGATTGCCATGATGTACCGTGTGCCGGTGCGTGTGCTTTCAACCTTTACCCCCGAAACCGGGGGAACCCTGTTGTGCGACGAGGAAGACATCGTGGAAAAGAAACCGGTCTCAGGTATCGCCTATAGCCGCGACGAAGCGAAAATCACGCTTCATCGCATCAAGGATCAGCCTGGCATTGCGGCCACCATTTTTGGTCCGCTGGCAGATGCCGGTGTGAATGTCGATATGATCGTCCAGAACGTATCGCCAGATGGCAGAAAAACCGACCTGACATTCACGGTTACGCGTAGCGAACTGAACCGTGCACTCGATGCCATCGAAAAGGCGCGCGACATCATCGATTATCGCGACGTCACGCATGATTCGAACGTGGCCAAGATTTCGATCATCGGCATTGGTATGCGCGCCCATCCCGGCGTGGCGCAGGCCATGTTCCGCACCCTGTCTGAGAAGGGCATCAACATTCAGGTCATCTCCACATCCGAGATCAAAGTCAGTGTGTTGATCGCTGAAGAATATGTCGAACTTGCCGTGCGCGCACTGCATTCCGCCTATGAGCTGGATGTAGTGTGATGCGCGCCAAGGATTAGGAGCGCACCATGCCCACCGGCGCGGCAGGCGGCCCCAGACTGCTTCTGCGGCGTTTGCGCGAGATCATGGCCGAGCAGACGAGTGCGCAAACGCGGCTCGACAAGCTGGTCATGGTGATCGCTGCGAACATGGTGGCAGAAGTGTGCTCGATCTATTTGCGGCGCGCTGGCAACGCGCTGGAGCTGTTCGCCACCGAAGGTCTGAACCGGGACGCCGTTCACCGCACAAGGCTGCGCGAGGGGGAGGGCCTTGTCGGTCTGGTCGCCGAAGGCGCCGAATCCGTCAATCTCACCAACGCCCCGTCGCACGCCCGTTTCGCCTACCGGGCCGAGACGGGTGAAGATCCCTATCGTTCATTTCTTGGCGTGCCGATTGTGCGCGGCGGTCAGGTCTATGGCGTTTTGACGGTACAAAACCGCGCCGCACGCCAATATGACGAAGAGGAAGTCGAGGCGCTGCAAACCGTGGCCATGGTGCTGGCCGAAGTGGTGGCCCATGGCGGCTTGTTTGACGTTGCCGAATTGGACGAGCCGGAACTGCGTTCGGATCGTCCACGTGCCTTTCGTGGCGAAGGACTTTCCGAAGGCGTCGCGTTTGGTCATGTCGTGCTGCATGAGCCGCGCGTAAAGGTGGACCGCATGATTGCGGATGACCCGCAGGCGGAGATGAAGCGCCTGGAAGCGGCGCTCGGCACGCTGCACGAAGCGGTCGATAAAATGCTGGATTCCAGCGAACTCGATCTGACTGGTGAAAGCCGCGAAGTCATCGAGGCCTATCGCCTTTTTGCACAGGATCAGGGTTGGCGGCGGCGGTTGGGCGATGCTGTGCGCTCCGGCCTGACGGCCGAGGCGGCAGTGGAAAAAGTGCAGGACGAGTTGCGTCTGCGGGTCACGCGCATGGGCGACACGTTTTTGCGTGAACGTCTGCATGATTTCGAGGATCTGGCGCGGCGTCTGGTGCGTCATCTTGGCGGCAACAGCATCGAACAACCCGCGCGCGATTTGTTGCGCGATGCAATCCTTGTCGCCCGCTCAATGGGCCCTGCCGAATTGCTTGATTATGCCGGCGATAAACTGGCCGGCATTGTGCTGGAAGATGCGGCCAGCACCTCACATGTCTCCATCGTGGCGCGCGCGATGGGCCTGCCATTGGTGGGCAGTGTGAAAGGCGTAACCGACAGTGCGCGATCGGGTGACCAGATCGTGGTGGATGGTGAAACGGGCGAAACGCATTTACGCCCGCCGCCGGAAATCGTTTCGGCGTTTGTGGCGCGGCGCACATTGCGGGCACAGCGGCGCGTACAAATGGCAAGCGTGCGCGACCTTCCGGCAATCACCAAAGATGGCGTTGAAATTGAGCTGATGATGAACGCCGGCCTGTTATTGGACATGCCCCATCTACATGAATCCGGTGCGGATGGAATTGGTCTGTTCCGTACCGAATTGCAGTTCATGATTGGCGAAACCATGCCGCGCCTTTCGGATCAGGTTGCGTTCTACAAGAAAATTATTGAAGCGGCGAAAGGCAAATCTGTTGTGTTCCGTACGCTTGATCTCGGCGGTGACAAAATCCTGCCCTATGGCCGTTGGGAACGCGAGGAAAACCCCGCGCTTGGCTGGCGTGCAATACGCATCGCACTCGATAGACCGGCACTGCTGCGCTATCAGGTTCGTGCGCTGCTGCGCGCCTGCGAAGGAACGACACTCAAATTGCTATTGCCAATGATCAGCAGTGTTGCCGAATTCAACTCTGCCCGCGCGCTGATTGACCGCGAGCTTGAACGGGTTCGTCAACTGCATCTGCCGCAACCCAAGCAAACCCTTGTCGGCGCAATGCTGGAAGTGCCCGCCTTGATGTTCATGTTGCCACAGCTTTTACGCAGCGCTGATTTTGTTTCGATCGGTTCAAACGACCTTTTCCAGTTCGTCTTTGCGGTTGACCGCACCAACCCGCGGGTCTCACGCCGTTATGATCCGCTGAACCCAGGTATGCTCACCCTGATCCGCCAGATTGTGCGCAGCGCAGCAGCAAGCGGCGGCGAAGTTTCTCTGTGTGGTGAGATGGCCGGCCGGCCATTGGAAGCCATGGCTTTGATCGGGCTTGGTGTGCGTTCGCTGTCCATGGCCCCGGCCAATATCGGTCCGATCAAAATGATGATCCGTAGCCTGGACACCAAAGAAGTCGCCCAGTTTGTTGACCGGCTTTGCGGCCGGACGGACCATTCCTTGCGCACGAGGCTGACGGCATTTGCGGCGGAACGCGGGATTGTTTTGAAGTAAGACGGGTGCGGCACCGCGCCGCGCCTGTGGCAAACGTCTCACGCCTGGCATCTTTAGCCACCGAACAACCATTTCTGGCCCGGAATAATTGCAAATCCCGCCTTACCATTAAGTCGGGCGCGTCTTGCTTTAAGCAATTCTGTTCTGTCATTCTCCGGCTGGCTTTAAAAAAGGGGTGAATATGCGTACAACTACACTTCTCGCTTTGACGGTGTCTGCTCTGATGGCATCAGGGACACTGGCTTTTGCCGCGAGTAGCGCGCCCGCCAATGCAGATAAAGATCCCAATCGTATTGTCTGCCACAAAGGCCGGGCACCGACAGGCACGCGGTTGCCGGGACCGAGCATATGCCACACCCAAGCCGAATGGGATGCGATACGCCAGCAATCGCAAGACCAGACAAATGAGCTTCAAAGACAGGGCCTGACGCAGAAAATCCCCACCGGTGGCGGCTGAGCAGCCATCTGACATTGCCAGAGCTGATAGGCTATAACCGGTACGCACCGGTGGTGCATTATTGGCTCAAATGGGGCCTGGTCCTCTTCACAACGCTGGATGCGCGACGCTCGAACGGCTATGCGTAGTTTCTGATGACAAAGGTCACACATCTGACACTCGACGATGACGGCAGCTTGAGCCAGCGCCGGATTCATCTGCGCGAGATATCGGGTGAGGCTGATACGCCTCTGGAAACCGTGGGCCAGGATTTGAGGGCCGCACGCCTGCGCCGGGGCGATGACCTGGCGACCGTTTCCAAATCCCTGAAGATCCGCAAAGACCATCTTGAGGCATTGGAAGAAGACAGACTGGATGCCCTTCCGGGCCGGACCTATGCGGTAGGGTTTGTGCGATCCTATGCCGATTATCTTGGGCTTGAACGGGTCGAATTTGTCGAACGGTTCAAAAGTGAAATTGCGGGCCGCGAAGAAGAAAGCGAAACGCCAGCCTATCAGGTGGAAGAAGAGCGCCGCCTGCCGCAGGGCTGGATTATCATCGCTGTTGTTGTGCTCGTATTGGTCATCTATGGCGGTTATCGTCTGGTCGTTGCTGGCGATTCACTTTTGCAGCAACCAGTCGCGGCAGTTCCAGAACGGATAGCGCCAACCCAAACCCAAACAGCCGCCACACCGCCAATTACACAATCTACTATTCCGGCCAACAATCCGGCCAACACACCGGCGGTTTCACCGCAAAGCACAACAACCGCACAAACACCCAATACAACGGCGCCATCGTCTGACGTTCCACCGGCGAACACACAATCCGCATCGATCACGCCACCGGCCTCGCAAAATACACAAGCGTCAAATACGCAAAGTTCTTTGGCGCCGCTACCGGAAGGGCGCGTCTACGGCACGCAAAACCGTAATTCTCGTGTGATCCTGCATGTGCTGAGTGCGACAAGAGTACTGGTCGAAGGAAAAGATGGTACGGTCTATATCAACCGAACCTTGCAACCCGGCGATTCTTATCGTGTTCCAGATTTGGTAGGCCTTGGCCTTACTACGCCAAATGGCGGTGCGGTAGAATTGGAACTGGACGGCCAGCGAATGGGCCATGCTGGCCGTGCCTCGCAGATGAGCGAAGCGCTATCGCTTGACCCGCAAGACATCGTGGACCGTTACAACACAGGCCAGGCAGGCTGACGGCTTAATTCATAAGGCTGTCAGGAAATGACATGAGTATTAGACCATATCGCGATATTCACCGGCGCAAATCACGCAAGATCAAAGTCGGAAAAATCGAAGTTGGCGGCGATGCACCGATTTCCGTGCAAAGCATGACCAATACAATCACGTCCGACATTCGCGGCACCATCGATCAAATCCGCGCCCTTGAAGAAGCGGGCGCCGATATCGTGCGCGTTTCCTGCCCCGATGAAGATGCAACCAAAGCGCTAAAGACGATCGTAAAATCTTCCAATGTGCCGATCGTTGCCGACATTCATTTTCACTACAAGCGTGCGATCGAAGCTGCCGAAGCTGGCGCCGCATGTTTGCGCATCAATCCCGGTAATATCGGCAATGCGCAACGCGTGAAAGATGTCGTGAAGGCCGCAAAGGATCATGGCTGTTCCATGCGCATTGGCGTCAATGCAGGCAGTCTCGAAAAAGATCTGCTGGAGCGTTACGGCGAGCCATGCCCCGAAGCGATGGTGGAAAGCGCACTCGATCATGCGCGCATTCTCGAGGACAACGACTTTCGCGAGTTCAAGATCAGCGTGAAAGCATCCGATGTCTTTTTGGCAGTCGCCGCGTATCAGGGATTGGCAGAAGCCTGTGACTACCCGCTGCATCTGGGCATCACCGAAGCGGGCGGCATGATTTCCGGATCTGTAAAATCATCAGTTGGCATGGGCATGCTGTTGTGGTCCGGCATTGGCGATACGATCCGCGTTTCGCTGTCGGCTGATCCGGTGGAAGAAATTCGCGTCGGTTTCGACTTGCTGAAATCTTTGAATCTGCGTCATCGCGGCGTGAATATTATTTCCTGCCCATCCTGTGCACGGCAGGGTTTCAATGTGATCGCTACGGTCAAAACACTGGAAGAACGCCTGAAACACATCAGCACGCCAATGACGCTGTCCATTATCGGCTGCGTGGTGAACGGGCCAGGTGAGGCGCGCGAAACCGATCTGGGCTTTACGGGCGGCGGCGCGGGCAAAGGCAACGGCATGATTTATCTGAACGGCAAGCCTTCCTATAAACTGGATAACGAAGACCTCGTCGATCACGTTGTCGGTTTGTGCGAGAAGAAGGCCGCTGAAATCGAAGCCGAGCACAATGGCGAAACGGCGTTAGAACCGGCGCAATAGCGATGCTCAATGCGATCTTGTTCATGGCTGGTTTCTCACCGGCCGTGGTGAACACGCCATGATTCCGGACGCCAAGCTTTCACGCCTGGTGGACCGTTTTGCTGCGATCGAAGCCGAGCTTGCATCGGGCGCAGGCGGCTCTGCCTTTGTGAAGCTGTCCAAAGAACACGCGGAGTTCGCACCCGTAATCGAAGCGGTAGAGGCGTATCGCGCAGCCACGAAGGAATTGGCGGAAGCACAGGCAATGGCCGAAGACCCCGCGGCTGATAGCGAAATGCGCCAGCTTGCCGAAGCCGAAATACGTGACCTGCGTGAGAAGGTTGAAACGCTGGAGCAGGATTTGCGTATCCAGCTTTTGCCAAAAGATGCCGCCGATTCCTCTTCAGCCATAATGGAAATCCGCGCCGGAACCGGTGGCGATGAGGCAGCATTGTTCGCTGGTGATCTTTTGAAAATGTATCAACATTATGTGCAGTTGCGCGGCTGGAAGGCGAGCGTTCTGTCACTTACCGAAAGTGATCTGGGCGGCATCCGTGAAGCGGTTCTTGAAGTTGAAGGTCGCGGTGCGTTCGCAAATTTGAAATTCGAAAGCGGTGGTCACCGCGTGCAACGTGTGCCGGTTACAGAAGCGGGGGGACGTATTCACACATCCGCGGCAACTGTGGCTGTCTTGCCGGAACCGGAAGACGTGGATATTCAGATCGACGACAAGGATTTACGCATTGATGTGTATCGCGCATCCGGTGCGGGTGGCCAGCACGTCAACAAAACTGAAAGCGCGGTTCGCATAACCCATTTGCCCACGGGGCTGGCGGTCGCGCAGCAAACCGAAAAATCACAACACAAGAACAAAGCCCAGGCGATGAAAATCCTGAAGGCCAGATTGTTCGATGCCGAACGCGAACGGCAGGACAGCGCACGCGCTGCCGAACGCAGAGGTCTGGTGGGCTCTGGCGATCGTTCGGAACGAATCCGCACATACAATTTCCCGCAAGGGCGCGTTACGGACCACCGCATCAACCTGACCTTGTACAAGCTTGATCGTATTCTTTCCGGTGAAGAATTGGACGAAATCATCGACGCGCTCGTTGCTGAAGATCAGGCCAGCCGGTTGGAGGCCTTTGAAGCGGACGGGAATTTGTGACTAGCGCGGCTGATGTTCTGCGTGATGCCGCTGCTCAATTAAACGTAGCAGGCATTGAATCCGCGCGGCTGGAAGCACGGTTGCTGTTGGCACACATTTTAAAAATATCGCCGGATGAACTCATTACGGGCGGGCGCGCGATTGATGCCAATGTGCATGCGGCTTTCACCGCGTTGCTCAACCGGCGGCTTGGCCACGAACCACTGGCCTATATTGTTGGCACAAAGGAATTCTGGAGCCTGCCATTCGCGGTGGGTCCCGGTGCGCTGATACCACGGCCCGAAACCGAATTGATGATCGAATTGGCGCTTATCCAATATGCAGATCACAATGCGCCGCTTCGCGCATTGGATCTGGGCACGGGAAGCGGATGCATCCTGATCGCATTTCTGTCCGCATTCCCCCACGCCACCGGTGTCGGCATCGATATTTCTGAACAGGCGTTGCACTGGGCCCGGCAAAACGCGCAGATGAACAATGTGGCCGGACGCTGCCATTTTACGCTTGGCGATTGGGCGCACGATGTGACCGAAAAGTTCGACGTGATATTCACCAATCCGCCGTATATTGATAACGCCGGTATGGCTACTTTGGCGCCAGACGTGAAAGACCACGAACCCGGCTTGGCTCTTTTTGGGGGGGCAGATGGGCTGGCCAGTTACGGTGCACTGGCACCCCACATCGCGAATCATCTGGCCCCAAAAGGGTATGCATTCATCGAAATGGGCATGGGGCAGGCGGTCGCAATAGAACAGATCATGGCTGGGGCAGGGCTGAAAACGCGCCATATAGCTCCAGATATGGCGGGAATCGAGCGCTGTCTTGTCTTGGGGCACCAATAGACCGAAAGCGAAAAAACAGTTGGAAAGCGGCAAATGACCCGATAGGTTCACCAAAGGCGAGGCGCGCAAGGGCCTCACTACGCTGGGGGCCAGAAAGTTCTGGATCAACGGATCGCTGCGGGGGTAGCGCAGGCGCATGGGCGCCAAACCTTGCACAACGCGAAAGACAAATTCTGCGCATTGAAGATGAGTTGCGCATTGATGCTGCAATTTTCGGACGTGCCTTGAGGCGCGGCAAAAATTGGAATTTTGAAACAGAGCGCATTTGCGCACAGAACGCTTGATCACCAAAAAGGGGATTTCGTGAAACGTTCCAGAGGTCGTGGCCGCAGGCCACAAAACAACCAGAACCACAATTACAACAACCCCAACCGGACATTTGATTCGGCGGGGCCAGAGATCAAAATTCGTGGGTCTGCGTCTAACGTCTATGAAAAGTACCAGCAGCTTGCGCGTGATGCGAGCGCGGCTGGCGACCGGGTCATGGCGGAAAATTATCTCCAGCATGCCGAGCATTACTACCGGATTATGAGTGCTGCGCAGTCTGCGCAAGCCGCACAGGCGGCCCAGCAACAGCAGAACCAGCCGGCTCAAGCGGCGCCTGTGCAACAAAGCGCGGCACCCGCGCCATCACCGGCACCGGCATCTGGAAACCAGGCCTCAAACAACGCTCCGGCACCAGCACATGGTAATGTTCAAGCTGATAACGCGGTCAAGTCGCCAAGCGATATGCAGCCACCCGCTTCACAGCCCAATCCGCAAGCCAATTCTGCAGCAACTACCGACAATCAGACCGCGCAAAACAACCCCGCCAAGCTCAGCGGCACCAATGGCCGCAAAGAGCCGGCAAAGGCGAAAAATCCGCAGGCGGACGACAAGCCCGCAAGCAGCAGGGGCAGAAGAGGCAATGGCCGCGGCAAAGTTGCACCGGCCGCCTCAGACAAAAATGCCTCAAGCGCGCCGTCTTTTAGTCTGGCTGATAACAGCGATGACGAGAGTAAAGGCGACAACGTCTGAAGCTTAGCGGAAAAAAAGAACGTCACGGGAACAACAGGCCTTGTTCCTGCCAAATTAGACCACACATATAGCTTGGTCGCGGTGCCCATTCGGGGCCGCAGTCAAATCTGTGGAACGCACTTCCGGCCCGCCAACGGGGGGCATACGGTGCGTGGCTAAGAGGTCTATATGAACGTCGAGAAATTCACCGAACGTGCACGCGGGTTTATCCAATCTGCGCAAGGATTGGCGGTTCGCACCAATCATCAGGTCTTTACTCCTGAACATCTTCTGAAGGTCCTGATCGATGATGAGGAGGGCTTGGCCGCCCGCCTTATTACCGCTGGCGGTGGCCGTCCCGCCGAAGTGCGTAGCGGCGTCGAAACAGCCCTCGCCAAACTGCCAAAAGTCGAAGGCAGCGGCGCAGGCCAAGTCTATCTAGCACCCGAAACCGCGCGCCTCTTCGACAGCGCAGAGGAAATCGCCAAGAAAGCGGGCGACAGCTTTGTCACAGCCGAAACATTGCTGCTTGCATTGGCGATGGCGTCCGGAACCGAATCCGAGCGCATTCTGAAAGCAGCGGGCGTAACCGCGCAGAGCCTCAACGCCGCGATCAAGGACTTGCGCCAGGGCCGCACAGCCGATTCCGCGACGGCCGAAAATGCCTATGATGCATTAAAAAAATACGCACGTGATCTGACCGAGCTTGCGCGCAGTGGCAAGCTGGACCCGGTGATTGGCCGCGACGAAGAAATTCGCCGCACGATCCAGGTGCTGTCACGGCGCACCAAGAATAACCCTGTTCTTATCGGTGAACCCGGCGTCGGCAAAACCGCAATCATCGAGGGGTTGGCATTGCGCATCGTCAATGGCGATGTGCCCGAATCCTTGCGCGATAAAATGTTGATGTCGCTCGACATGGGCTCGCTGATCGCTGGTGCAAAATTCCGCGGTGAATTTGAAGAGCGATTGAAGGCCGTGCTTTCCGAAATCACAGCAGCTTCTGGCAAGATCATTCTGTTCATTGATGAGATGCACACGCTTGTCGGCGCAGGTGCGGCCGACGGTGCCATGGATGCGTCCAATCTTTTGAAACCGGCTCTGGCGCGCGGCGAGCTGCATTGTGTGGGCGCTACCACGCTGAGCGAATATCGCAAACATGTGGAGAAAGACGCGGCGCTGGCCCGGCGTTTTCAAACCGTATTCGTTTCCGAACCGACAGTCGAAGATACCATTTCGATCCTTCGCGGCTTGAAGGAAAAATATGAAGTGCATCATGGTGTGCGGATCACAGATTCCGCCATTGTTGCTGCGGCTCAACTTTCCAACCGCTACATCACGGACCGGTTTCTGCCGGACAAGGCCATCGATTTGATGGACGAAGCCTCCAGTCGTTTGCGCATGCAGATTGATTCCAAGCCCGAAGAGCTGGACGAGCTGGACCGCCGGGTTATCCAGTTGAAGATCGAGCGCGAGGCCCTTCGCAAGGAAACCGACAAGGCGTCAAAAGACCGGTTGGAAGCACTGGAAACCGAGCTGGCGGATCTGGAAGAAGATGCGGCCGTAAAAACTGCAAAATGGCAGGAAGAAAAGAAATCCGTTCAGGATGTGCAATCGCTGAAAGAAAAACTGGATGCCGCGCGCAGCGAACTTGAGATGGCGCAACGCAAAGGCGATCTGGCGCGCGCAGGCGAACTGGCCTATGGCGTGATCCCGCAAGTGGAAAAGCAACTTAGCGACATTGAAGGCTTGGAATCCGACATTCAGGCCCACGAAGCCGTAACGCCCGAAAATATTGCACAAATTGTTTCGCGCTGGACCGGCATACCGGTCGATAAAATGCTTGCCGGTGAACGCGAAAAACTGCTGCAGATGGAAGCCGCGTTGGAAAACCGCGTGGTGGGCCAGAATGAAGCCGTGCGCGCCGTTTCCAATGCCGTGCGCCGCGCGCGCGCTGGGCTGCAAGATCCCAACCGGCCGATCGGTTCGTTTTTGTTTTTGGGGCCAACCGGTGTTGGCAAAACCGAACTGACAAAATCCCTTGCCGCGTTTCTGTTTGATGACGACACTGCTATGGTTCGTATCGACATGAGCGAATTCATGGAAAAGCATTCTGTGGCGCGTTTGATTGGCGCACCACCAGGCTATGTTGGTTACGAAGAAGGCGGCACGCTGACCGAGGCTGTGCGCCGGCGCCCCTATCAGGTTATCCTGTTTGACGAGGTGGAAAAGGCGCACTCTGATGTTTTCAACGTGCTGCTTCAGGTGCTCGATGACGGGCGGCTCACAGATGGTCAGGGCCGCACGGTCGATTTTCGCAATACCGTCATTATCCTGACTTCGAACTTGGGAACGGAGTTTCTTTCGGTTAGCGAGGGTGGAGATTCAAAAGAGGCGCGGGCCAATGTCATGGGCGCGGTACGCGCGCATTTCCGCCCCGAATTCCTGAACCGTCTTGATGAAATTATTCTGTTTCATCGTCTCTCGCGGCAGAACATGGACAAGATCGTGGACATCCAGGTGGAACGCCTGCGTAAATTGCTGGCCGATCGCAAGATTGACATCACGCTCGATGAAAAAGCGCACGCATGGCTTGCGCAAGCCGGTTATGACCCCGTCTATGGCGCGCGGCCGCTAAAGCGTGTCATCCAGCGCCGTTTGCAAGACCCGCTTGCGCAGCTTTTGCTCGAAGGAAAGATCGGTGACGGCTCGGTTGTGAAAGTTGGCGCAGGTAAAACTGGATTGATGATTGATGGCGTCGAATTTGCCGCAACAGATGATGAATTAATCTCTGATGCGCCGCCGAGTCAGGCATTACACTAAAACCTGACCAAAACAGTTTACACCGCAAACAATGCGCGAGTATCGCATGTCAAAGAAGAAGCACGGCTTCTCCGGCGCAAAAGCAATCGGCACAGCCATCGCCCGAACCGCACGCACAATAACGCGTGTGTTCGGCGAGTATTATGGCGCACGCATAGCAGCACATGCGGCCAGCAGGCTTGCGCCCATTATCACCATCAAGAGTCCGCGCGGACCGATTCACTATCAATGCGTGAGTGCGAATGTCGCCAAGCACGCGTGGAACATGATGAGTCGCGAGCGCGATACCATTGACTGGATTTCTGAATATGTCGGGCCGAGCGACCATGTTTGGGATGTTGGTGCGAATATTGGCATTTACTCATTGTACGCAGCTTTGGAACGTGATGTCAGTGTCACCGCATTTGAACCCGTAGCAGGTAATTTCGCAGCACTGAGCGATGCCATCATGCGTAACGGCGTAAGTGATCGTGTCACGCCATTTGCCATGGCGCTTTCAGACACCACCGGGGCTTTGCCCATTTATCTTATAGACTCCGAACCTGGTGCGGGCCTTCACGCCCTTGGCTCCCCGGTGAATGCGAAAGGCAGTTTTGTACCGCAAGGAAAAATTATGGTGGCGGCAGTTCGCGGCGATGACGTTGTGAAGCGCTTTTCCGTTCGCCCGCCCACGCACATCAAAATTGATGTTGATGGTCACGAGATGCGCGTTTTGGAGGGTATGCACGAAACCCTATCGCGTGCGCGCAGTGTGTGGATCGAAATGATGGAAGAGACAACTGCGACTATCGGCGCAAATGATAACATTTGCGCATGGCTTTCAGATCACGGCTTTGACGAGACCGCGCTTAAAAGCGGAGCCAAAGGTGGAAACCGTCTTTTTGTGAATCGGAATATCTAGTCTTTAGCCGTGCGCAAATCACCAGCACCTTCAGCCACTTTGCGCTCCATTGGCATCGAAGCGAGGCGCGTATCAATGGTTTTCCGCGCAGCCATAAACTGCTTCAAATCCTTGCCCTTGAGCATACGGCCCGTTGCGATCTTCACGCGCAGCGGATTGACCTGTTTGCCATTCACGCGAATTTCGTAATGCAAATGAGGACCAGTGGTGAGTCCGGTATTGCCACTATAGGCAACGATCTGCCCTTGGTGTACGCGGCTGCCATCATGCAGCCCACGCGCGAAACGTGACAGGTGGCCATACGCCGTGGAGTAACCATTGCCATGCTTCAGAATCAGGAAATTACCATAGCCGCGCGCCTTGCCTTCAAATTTTACGGTTCCTGAACCGGCCGCCATGACTGGTGTGCCGACAGGTACCGCAAAATCAACGCCCTTGTGCATGCGGCTGTAACCCAGCACAGGATGATAGCGCATACCAAAGCTTGACGAGATCCGTGCGCCATCAACTGGCGTCTTCATCAGCATGGATTTGGCGCTTTGCCCCTTGGCGTTGAAATACTCTGCCGTGTCATCATCACTGGGCTGATAGCGATAAAGTGTCAGTGTGCGCCCTGCCAGTTTCATTGCAGCATAGGAGATGTTCCCGCTCTTCACGGGCTGACCGTCGGGTGTGTAGTAATAATTGTAGAGAACTTCGAACGAGTCACCTGGATGGATATCGCGCTGAAAGTCCACTTCATATGAGAACATGCGGATCATTTGCACGACAACGTCTGCCGGAATTCCCGCCTGCATCGCGGCAAGATAGAGACTGGAATCGATCGTAGCGCCGGCGTGATGGAACTTCGCTGCAAGTTCCTTTTGCGTGTCTTGCGCTGTAAAACCGCCATCTGCACCGCGTGCGACCGTGATATCGTGATCAACCGTGGGTGAGAAAGAAATGGAAAGCAGGCGTCCGGCAGGTGTCGCCGCGGCCTGTCCATCATCAGTGCTGCTATCATCGCTGTCTGCGGCCTGGCTCGGCGGTGTGTAGGTGATCTTTACGTTCGTAACAGGGTCGGTTTGAGCAGGGTCGAGCTCTGCAAATGTCAGATCAAACGATTGTCCGGCGCGCAAACTGCGGACGTTGTAAATTTTCTTTAGTGCCAGAACACTGCTGTTCGCATCCGCCATGGTCACACCGGCATCGGTTAAGGCGCCGATCAACGTATCGCCCGAATCCATCGTGATGGTTCGCGTTTCAATACCCGGTTTTGTATTGCCAGCACCGGCCTGCTCATTCCCAAGCGTGGCATCAAGCGAAGCAGGTGGAGCCCCCCGCGCCGGATTGCCCGCTATCGGTCCTGTTGGGCCGAAACCTGCATAATTCACTTTGGCGGAATTGTTCTGGGATGAGAGGCGAAGAAACAATTGGTAAGGCAGAAGGGAATGATCCCGTGCCGTCTGGAACCCCTGGGACGTTGCAGGCGGCAATGTCCCGGCAGCGAGCCAGGCAATGGAGCCGGCGATCAGCGCTGTAACCGACGTTGAGACCAGCGCCCAGCGGCCATCCGTCGTGGACAGGACTGATGCTGCTGCGCCCGCAGAACGGCGCCATTCAGAAAGGAAGTTTTCAAACGATATCGAGGTGTTACGACCAGCCACGGCTTCTCCGTATTTCGTTCGTGGCGGAAGTACTGTGCCTCTTTGGCCAGCCTTAAGCCCAAATCCCAGCGTGCGCGCCATATAGCCCAAACTCCATTAAGCGCGTCAACCGGTTACCGTCACGTTAACGATGATTGGCGTCCAATTTGGACAGCGCAGGCCTTCAAAAATGCAGGCGGTAACAACAGAGCAAGAGCCGGGCCATAAAAAAGGCCCGCGATATTTGCATCGCAGGCCTTCTATTTCCCGTGCGGGGACGAATCAGGGGGTCATAGGCGCACGAGCAGGAGTTCAGCGATTCGGCCGTGCAGCCAGCCAATCGCCTTGGCGATGTGCAGCACGACGAAGAACAGCAGGATGCCAATCAGGGCGGCGATGGCCAGTCCCGGCGCGGTATGCAGAGCGTGCTCAAGCCAGGGCAACTCGCTGATCTGAATATTTACGTGCCCAGTGATCAGACCGAAAAGGGCGCCACCAGTCATGCCAAGCGACAGGGAAATCCCCACCACGGCAATCGTGAAATAGACGATGCCAAAGGCCTGCATCAAAAGCAGATAGAGCATGGATGACCAAGTCCGGATGTCGATCAGGGCATCTTTGATCCGGACCATGAGCGTCTCGTCACTTGCCGTTTGCGCTGGCAGGCGCCGCGGCATGCGCACGCCCAAAAGGCCTTCCACGATGCGGCCCTCGACATGAGCCAGCACACGCACCGAGCCAATGAAGAGCAGGGCAAACGGAATACCAATGATCAGGATGAAAAGACCAACGCTGAGGGACAGACCCGTGACAGTCCACGTAAAATAAAACGTGCCGGTTGCCAGTGAGAGCAACATGTATAGTAGCGAGCCATAAGCCTGAGGATCGCCAATAACGCCAAAAAAACCAATGTTACGTTGACTTGATGGTGGGGCTTCGTTCTTTGGGAATGGCCCGGAAAGTGTCGCTTCCATATCGCGATATTCCTCTGCAATTTCCGCTGGGGTTCCATATGTCTCGACGACAGAGGCCAGCACCTCCGGCTCGGAGCGTTCAGGATTCATTGCAAGTTCGTTTTGCAGATGCTCTTCGGCATCGGCCAGCGCATCACTAATCAGGGCAGGAGAGGCCCCTTTCAGCGCGTCCCGTAATTCGCGCAGATAGGCTCGAATGGTTTCAGGTGGCGGCGTGGTTGTGTTCATGTGACGCTCCTCCTGCCGTCAGCGCATCATCCACAAATTCACGCATGTCGTGCCATGCGCCTTGCCAATCGTTCAGCGCCTGGCGGCCGTCATCGGTAATGGAATAATAGCGCCGGGGCGGTCCAAACGCAGATGCCTCGACCCGGCTATCCAGCAAGCCCAGCGCATTGAGCGATCTCAGGACGGGATAAATCGCCCCCTGTTTGAAGATCAAACCGCCTTCGCCTTCCGCCTTCACAGCTTTGGCGATTTCGTAGCCATACATCTCCCGGCCGGCGCGGGCGAGCACCGCCAGAAGGACGAGCGATGAAAGCCCGGCCATCAGTTCTTTACGGAATTTGCGGGTGAATTGAGATTCCTCAGACACGCGCCTTGCTCCGCCTCCCTTGCTATTACGAAGTTCAATGTAGCTACAACTTCACACTATGCAAGAGTGCCCTATATCGAAGTTCAAAATATTCGAACTCGCTCAATTCTTATAGCCTCACCCTTCGGCGGGCAGCATTTTGCCATTCTCGCGGGAAACGTCGATGGTATTCGGATACGACATTAGTCTTAATTATCAAGATGATATGGTAGAATTCTGAGAAATTACTGTGCAGTCTAAAAATACCAAAGCCCTGTACGCAGAATGAGCATGAATGCCATTCATGCTCTCACTGCGGGGCAGCCATGCATAAAACGCGATTGGGCAGGTGGGTTGGTTGACGGCTGTAACGCGTGACTACAGTTCAAACCTGCGCTGTGTAACGAATCAGACTTACCCGGCGATGTGGGCCCGAACCTTGGGAGCGATTTGCTGCTGCCAGCGCCGGCCAGAAAAGACGCCATAATGGCCAACATCTTTCTGAATGTGTTGACGCTTGCTGGCTTTGGCGATTCCCGTGCACAGCCCATGCGCCGCCGAGGTTTGGCCAACAGAGCAGATATCGTCACGCCCGCCTTCAACCGTCAAAAGTGCCGTTTTGCGGATCGCGCCCGGATCAACCAGCTTGCCGCGATATTCCAGAAGCCCGCGGGGCAGAAGATGCTCTTGAAACACGCGCTGAACCGTTTCCAGATAAAACTCGGCTGGCAGATCAAACACCGCGAAATATTCGTCATAAAACTGGCGGGTCGCATCCGCCTTGGTGTCGTTACCGCTGATCAAGTCATCAAAAAGGTCCAGGTGCGCACGCAAATGACGGGGCATGTTCATCGACAGAAAAGCGCCAACCTGGATGAAGCCAGGATAGACGCGGCGGCCGGCCCCAGCATAGCGAAACGGCACCGTGGAAATCAGGTACCGCTCGAACCATTCAATCGGTTCGCTTGTGGCGTATTCGTTCACCACAGTGGGGTTGATACGTGTGTCGATCGGTCCAGCCATCAACGTCATCGTTTTGGGTTGGGCCGGTGAATTGTTCTGCGCCATCACGGAAATGGCCGCAAGCACTGCGGCACAGGGCTGACAGACGCCAACAACATGTGCATCCGGTCCCAATTTCTCCAGAAACATGATTATGTGGTCGATGTAATCATCCATACCAAAATGGCCGGCGTCGCGTGGAATATCGCGCGCATTTTTCCAATCGGTCACATAGACATCATGTTCAGGCAGAAGTGCGCGGATCGTATCTTTAAGCAGGGTCGCAAAATGCCCGGCCATAGGCGCCGCAATCAAAACGGGCGGCTGTTTGGGCGCGCCGTCCTTTTTGAAATGCAGCAGCGAAGCGAAGGGTGTTTCGAGCGCTATCTCTTCATGCACGGCAAATTCAGTATCGCCCATGACGACATGCCCGATACCAAAATCTGGGCGGCGATGGGTGAGTTTGTTGTGAGCAGCAAGTTCAAACGCCCCGGCTGCATATCTAAGGATGCCATTGGCCCAGGGCCCGGCCATCGGCTTACGCAGCAATACATTGGCTATCTCTGAAAACGCCCGGAAAGGCGCGAACATATCCTCGTGGAACTGAAAGACCTGATAGAGCATGAAACCCCGCTTTTGTTCCGGTCGCCATTTTCGGCGATTCCGGTGTCCCCTGTTCAGACGCTAGAGCATTTTATGCTGCAGCGCGAAAGATTTCGTGAATCCGTGAGTTAAATCCATATTCTTAGAATGGTTATAAGTGTTCCTTGGCGCCCATATGGCTGCGGCAATAAAACATGCCCGGCTGGGCGCAAATATCCGCGCAGACACAAGGGCAAGCACATATTTACTAGACAGGAGGACAAAACATGAAAGCCCGTTTGAACGCCTATCAAGTCGCACCCGAGGCAATGAAACCATTCATGGCGGCGGAAGCCTATCTAAGGGAATGCGGTCTGGAGCACAGCCTGATCCACCTCGTGAAAATGCGTGCATCCCAGATCAATGGCTGTGCCTATTGCCTGGACATGCATAGTCACGACGCCCGCAAGGAAGGTGAGAGCGAAGAGCGCCTCTATATGCTGAATGCTTGGCAGGAATCGGCGCGCTACACACCACGTGAACGAGCCGCGCTCGCCTGGACCGATTCGCTAACCTTGATCTCACAAACCCATGCGCCGGACGATGTGTATGCGGATGTGAAAGCGCAGTTTTCGGACAAGGAGATTGCGGATCTGACCTTGTTAATCGCAACGATCAATGGCTGGAACCGTATTGCCATCGCGATGCGCACAGTACCGCGAAGCGAAAGTGCCGAAGCCTAGGATATTCCGCTTTCATTCGGTTTGGTCTGAAGCTGCACGAAATTCTGCAGGCCCATCTGATCGATCAGGCGCATTTGGGTTTGTAGCCAGTCGATATGCTCTTCCTCGCTTTCGAGGATGTGCACGAACAATTCGCGGCTGACGTAGTCCTTGGCTTTTTCGCTATCGGCGATTGCCGCTGTGAGATCGGGGTGCGCGCGCAGCTCCAGCTTGAGATCACAATCAATGACTTCACTGACATTCTCGCCGATCATCAGTTTGCCGAGATCTTGCAAATTCGGCAGTCCGCCAAGAAACAGGATGCGCTGAATCAACGTATCGGCATGCTTCATCTCGTCTATGGATTCGTCATAGACCTTTTTGGAGAGCACAGAGAGCCCCCAGTCGGCCAGCATGCGCGAATGCAAAAAATACTGATTGATCGCGGTCAGTTCGTTTTTCAGGATCGTGTTCAGGTGACGAATAATCGTGTTATCGCCCTGAACAGAGGCTTGTGGTGGTGAGCTTACGCCGCTTTTCCGCGTCGCCCCGTCTCGGCCTGCGCGTCCATCAGCATGTCCGCGATTGTTTCCTGGCATTGTCCGCAATTCCTTTCGACTCCGCAGAGGCCATAAACGTCCTCGGCGCACGCGGGGCCGTTTTCTAGGGCCGCGCGAATCCGTTCTTCGTTCAGCCTATTGCAGACGCAGACGATCATCCAAGGTTCCTTTCGTTTGGAACAGCTGGTTATGCCTTGGACTATTTTCTGCAATTAAGAGTGATTGTCAATCGCGTTGTTGGCGCAGGCAAAGACATATGGCTTGCATGTCAGAAACAGCAGGCTTTCCCTGAGTTTTCTTTTAGCCTTAAAGCACTGAAACCGCGACCGGCTCTGCCAGCTTCTGGACACTGTTATAATCTGTCTTGCCCGTTCCTAGTGCAGGTATGGCATCTACAATAACAATCTTGCGTGGGACGGCCAGATCGGACACGCCATGATTGTGAGCCCAGCCGACGAGGTCCGTCCTTTGGGCATCGGGGCAGGTGGTTACCAGCACAATCTGCTCGCCCTTGCGATCATCCGGCATCGCAATCGCCGCATGATTGTGGTCGGGCCAAAGCGCAGACGCGCAACTCTCCACAACTGCAAGCGAAACAGTCTCACCGCCAATCTTTGCAAAGCGCTTTACGCGCCCCTTGATGGCGATAAAGCCTTCCTCATCTATGGTGACGACATCGCCCGTGTCGTGCCAGCCATCTTCGGGGGGAACGATGACACCCGGCGCATCCTCCATGATATAGCCCAGCATCACGTTTGGTCCGCGGACCAACAGACGCCCCGCACCGGAAATGCCCTCAACCGGTTCAAGTTTTGATTCCATGCCTGCCATCAAATGACCGACTGTGCCTGAACGGTTAGCGCCGGGTTGGTTTGCAGCAACAACGGGAGATGCTTCGGTAACACCGTATCCTTCCAAAAGCTCGATGCTGTATTTTTTGCGCAAGAGCTGACGTGTTTCGTCCCGCAACCGTTCGGCACCACAAACCGCAAGACGCAGCGAGTTCAGATCACCCTGTTCGCCCGCGCGCGCATATTGCGAGATGAAGGTATCGGTCGAAAGAAGGATCGTTGCACCCGTATCACGAATGCGGCGCGCAATTTCGCGCGGCTGTAGCGGGGTAGGGTGAAATACCACTTTAATGCCCAGATAGAGCGGCATCAGCGCCCCAACCGTTAACCCGAAACAGTGGAACGTGGGCAGCGGGTTGAACAGAATATCACTTTGATAGAGCGCAATATGCGCGCGCACCTGTTCAACATTGGACAGCAAATTGAGGTGTGAAAGTGCAACGCCTTTGGGCAAACCTTCGGTGCCCGATGTAAACAATATGACCGCTGGCGTTTGATGCTCAGCTTGGGGCGTGATGGCCCAGGGCACAAAGGGACCGGCAACAGCGGCAATCTTGTTTATCAACGTGAGTTTTTCACGAACGTCTTCAAGATAGACAATCTCGGTTTCCTTGGCCAGTTCGGCAATCAGATCCTCAAACTTCCCAAGCTCAACAAATTTGTGTGCGGTGACGATGCGCTTGATTTGTGCAGTCTTCAGTGCCGATTTCAGTCCGGTAGCACCAGCGGTGAAGTTCAGCATGGCCGGCGTACGCCCATAGGCAGAGATCGCGTAAAACGCAATCACGGCACCCGCACCGGAGGGCAACATGATACCGACGGCTTCGCCGGGCTTGGTGCCCTTCTTCAAAGCATGACCGAGCGCTAGCGATGCGCGCACAATCTCGTCATAAGTCAGGACACGTTCGTCGCCATCTACAATGGCTTCACGCTTGCCGCCATATTTCCAGCGCGCTTCCAGCAGTGTGTTGAACATGGACTTATGCGCCCGATACACATCAAACGGTAAGATGTCTTCGCCGGAGGCGGCGGCAATGCTTGCCACGGTCACGCCTGGATATCCCCCTAAACCCTGTGTGGTGCAAAAGGCTTTGCCCAGTGCCACCTGTTTTTGTTGCCAACCTCCAGATTAGCGCAGGCTCGCCAAGTCGCAAATGCCGCACCGGCGGGGCAGAGACGTGATTTTTACGCCCAGCAGTTATATGTCTAACCCATGGCCATCGTAATCGACCAAAACGACAAAGAACGCCGGAGCATTCGCCACCCGGAAAAGGCGCATCGCCCGGATAGTGCGATTTTGCGCAAACCCGACTGGATTCGTGTGAAAGCGCCCGTCGGCGTGGAATTTGCGAAAACCAAAGCCATCGTCCGCGAACACAATTTGACGACCGTGTGCGAGGAAGCAGGCTGTCCCAACATCGGCGAATGCTGGACCAACCGGCACGCAACCATGATGATCATGGGGGATACCTGCACCCGCGCCTGCGCCTTCTGCAATGTGAAGACGGGCCTGCCAAACCCGCTGGACCCCGATGAGCCGGAACATGTTGGTCTGGCAGTTGCCAAGCTCGGCCTGAAGCATGTTGTCATCACATCGGTGGATCGCGATGATCTGGCCGATGGCGGGGCGCAGCATTTTGCGCAAGTCATCAATGCCATTCGCCGGGCCAGCCCCGGCACGACGGTCGAAATTCTGACACCCGATTTCCTTCGCAAGCCTGGCGCCATCGAAGTCGTGATGGATG
This sequence comes from Hyphomicrobiales bacterium, assembly GCA_040255365.1. Taxonomy (GTDB): domain Bacteria; phylum Pseudomonadota; class Alphaproteobacteria; order Micropepsales; family Micropepsaceae; genus Rhizomicrobium. The sequence goes on along the minus strand of JBDZUY010000008.1, from coordinate 15,642 downwards.
CGCGGCCCGATGTGTTCAACCACAATCTTGAAACCGTGCCGCGGCTGTACCTGAAAGTGCGGCCGGGCGCGCGCTATTTTACCAGCCTGCGTTTGCTGGAACAGGCCAAGCAATTGGTGCCAACCGGCTTCACCAAATCTGGCCTGATGGTTGGCCTTGGTGAAACGCGCGAAGAGATCATGCAGGTGATGGATGATTTGCGCGCCGCCCAGGTGGATTTTTTGACCATTGGCCAGTACCTCCAGCCGACGCGTAAACACGCACCGCTGGACCGTTTCTGGACGCCGGACGAATTCAAAGGGCTGGAAACCATTGCCAAAGCCAAGGGTTTTTTGATGGTTTCGGCCAGCCCGCTGACCCGTTCGTCCTATCATGCCGATGCGGATTTCGCGCAAATGCGGGCCAACCGGGCCGCAGGTGCAAGGGTGGGTTAAGGCGTTTCCAATTTGGAAACTCTCTGTTCTTGATTGTGCAGCCTTACAGAACGGTGTTTGAGCTCCATATTCGGTGTTCGAAACATCTTTTCACAGGTGCTACATGACGACCGATCTGAAAACCAAAGCCACCTCCCGCACGATCACACGCAAGCTGCCGGGTATGCCGACCGAAGACGGCGCGGGCGTAAAGCTGACCCGTATGGTCGGCACGCCTGAGCTTTCTCATGTCGATCCGTTTTTGATGCTGGATGTGATCCGCTCCGACGACCCGACGGGTTATCTCGCCGGATTTCCGGAGCATCCCCATCGCGGGTTTGAGACCATCAGCTACATGATCCAAGGCTCGATGAAGCACCGCGACAATCATGGCGGTGAAGGGCTGATCAGTGATGGCGGCGTGCAATGGATGAAGGCCGCGCGTGGCGTGGTGCATTCCGAAATGCCGGCGCAAAGCGATGGCGCGTTGTTCGGCTTTCAGCTTTGGCTGAATCTGCCTGCGGCGGAAAAGATGGACAAGCCGTGGTATCGCGATATTCCTGCAGCCGAGATTGTTGATCTGGCGTTGGAAGATGGGGCGCACGCAAAGCTTATCGCCGGAAGCTGGAACGGTAAGACCGGGCCGGGGCCGCAGCGCACAACGGCACCGTTCTTTGCCGACGTATCGGTGCCTGCTTACGGCCACGCAGACATTCCGGTGCCAGAAGGCCATGCCGGTTTCGTCTTTGTGTTTGAAGGTGCCGCCAGCTTTGGCCCTGACGGCGAGGGCCAGACCGTGCGTGATGGCGAGATCGCAATTCTGGGTGAGGGCGGTGCGCTGCATGTAACCGGACTTGCCAAACCGGCACGGTTCCTGATTGTAGCGGGTAAGCCGCTTCGCGAGCCCATTGCGAAATACGGCCCGTTCGTTATGAACACGCCGGAGGAAATCCAAACGGCAATTTCGGATTTCCGCGCCGGTACGTTCTAAAATCTTTCGGGGTTCCGTGACTGCACACAAAGAAAGCCGTGTCGTTCCATATTCGGCGGCGTTGATGTTTTCCATCGTCGCCGATGTGGAGCACTATCCGGATTTTTTACCCTGGGTAGCGGGCATGCGTCTGCTCTCGCGCGAAACGCAAGGAACCAAAACGATCACGATGGCCGAGATGCTGGTGGGCTTTCGCGCCTATCGCGAACGTTACACCAGCCGGGTCACGGCGGACGAGACTGCACACACTATAGATGTTGAACAAACGCAAGGCGTTTTCAGGCATCTGAACAATCACTGGCACTTCACGCCCGAAGGTGATGGTTGCCGCATCGATTTCACAATCGACTTCGCATTCAGGAGCAGATTGTTGAATGCGGTCGCAGGCAGCGCATTTTCCCACGCACTCAGCCAGATGACACATGCATTTGAAAAGCGTGCGGCGGCCCTGTCGCGTTAAAGTAATCGTTGCAAAAGCAACAAGGCAGCCTCAACCGTTTTCATGCGAATATCGCTACGGCCAATATCGCCAAAGCGATGCGCCTCATGCAGAATGGAGCGGTTTTCGCGGCAAGCCGCAATATGCACCAGCCCAACCGGCTTCATCTTTGTGCCACCGCCCGGCCCGGCAACGCCCGTAACGGCAACGGCCAGATGCGCATTGGAATTTTCCACCGCGCCTTCCGCCATGGTGCGCGCCACCGCTTCGGATACCGCACCCATATCCGCAATCATGTCGCCAGGCACACCCAGCATGTCCGACTTGGCGCGGTTGGAATAGGTTACAAACCCCCGATCCACGACATCGGATGAGCCCGGGATTTCTGTTAACAAACCTGCGATCAAACCGCCCGTGCAGCTTTCGGCCGTGGCGATACGCAATTTCTGCGCGCGCGCTTCCACCAAGATGATTTCAGCCAGATTGAGAAGCGGGGAAGGGAACATGGCTCAAAATATTCCCAAATGTACCAGCAACGCAATTGCAAAACCTGCGAGCAGTCCGGCCATCACATCATCAGCCATGATACCAAAGCCCCCATGCAGGTTTTCCAGCCGGTTGATTGGCCAAGGCTTTGCAATATCCAGCGCACGGAAAAACGCGAAGGCAGCAAGATAACCCAAAATGCTGAACGGTGCGAAGGCGCAGGCAATCCATTGGCCCGCCAACTCATCAACAACACATTCGGACGGATCTTTTTTGCCAGTTTGGCGCACATAGTGTTCACACGCCCACGAGCCGATTGCGAATGCCACAAACCCGCACACCAGAACGGCGGCGCGCCCACCAACGAGATAAATCAATGCAGCCAGTGGCAGCGCGACAAGACTTGCAACGGTGCCAGGTGCGGTCTGCACAAAGCCCACCCCGTACAACGTGGCAATGCGGGTTACGATCTGTGATTTTTGTAGCGCCACTATGCGACCCTGACAGTGGCCAGCGCTTGCGCCGCAAGGCCTTCGCGGCGCCCGGTAAAGCCCATGCCCTCGGTGGTGGTGGCCTTCACCGAAACCCGGTCGATTCCGATGTCCAAAATTTCCGCTATGCGCCCGCGCATGGCCTCACGATGCGGTCCAATCTTGGGGCGCTCGCAAATAAGCGTCACATCGCAATGGGTGATCACCGCCCCGGCAACCGCAGCAAGTTGTGCAGCATGCGCCAAAAATTGATCCGAAGATGCGCCGCGCCACTTTTCATCTGTCGGCGGAAAATGCTGGCCAATATCGCCCGCGCCGATTGCGCCCAAAATGGCATCGGTTAAAGCGTGCAGCCCCGCATCTGCATCGGAATGGCCCTCTAGGCCCTTGTCGTGGGGAATCTTGATGCCACACAGCCAAATATGGTCGCCGTCGCAAAACCTGTGCGCATCAATACCAAAGCCGGTGCGTGTATCGCTCAAACTGCCACGCAGCAAGCGCTCCGCATGAGCTAAATCGTCTTGTGTCGTGATTTTCATGTTCATCTCTTCGCCCGGAACAATGGCTATGTTGAGGCCAACCAACTCGGCCAGCGCCATATCGTCGGTAACGCTTTGCCCGGCATGGGCGCGATGAGCCGCCAGAATTTTATCGAAGTTAAAACCTTGCGGTGTTTGCGCGCGCATCAAGCCATCGCGCGGCACTGTTTCCCACGCGCCGCGCTCATTTTTCTTTCGCAACGTGTCGGCAACGGGCAGGAGTGGAACGGTCGCCTCCGCGCCATTTTCCAGTGCCGCAATCACGCCGCCTATAATTGTATTGGAAACAAGCGGGCGCGCCGCATCATGGATCAAAACAAAATCCGGTTGATGCGCTGCCAGCGCCTCCAATCCCTTGATGACGGTTTCCTGCCGTGTCGCACCGCCCATAAGCGGCGGCAGAAGCGTCAATCCAGAAGTGGCCTCAGCAAAGCGCGGCTGATCGTCCGGCCCGATCATCACCTGAACGGGCCCCATATCAGCGCGGCGTGCAAAAGCCACGATTGAGCGCTGCAAGATTGATGTACCCAGCAGCGGCAAATATTGCTTGGGCACGGTCCCTCCCAAGCGCTCGCCCTTGCCGGCAGCAACAATCAGAACCGCTATACGGGCCACGCGAATCTCCCATTTCCGGCGAAAACGCTTAGCAGCTTTCTACGCGATCGTAAGCCGCCCAGGGCTTGCCTGAGAAACAGCCTAGTTTATAGTCATAATAATAATTGCCTAATTTGTAGGCATAAGTTTGGGGCGCGCATGACCGACCAATTTTCTGCGCAGATCACTGCGACGTTGCCCATGCCAATCTTGTTGATCGGCGCAAGGCAGGAAATCCTATTTGTGAATCCAGCCACAGAACAGTTTTTTGGCATGGGGGCTGGACTGCTTCTCAAGCAGAGCCTTGTGGATTTGGTGCCGTTCGGCAGCCCCATATTGCAATTAATCGGTCAAGCCCGCGAACGCAGTGCCTCCGTTGGTGAACGCGATGTGGATCTTACCACGCCGCGAACTGGCGAACGCGTGGCTGATGTTATCGCGACGCCCGTCACAGATCCAGAGAACGCCGTGATCGTGACATTACAGACCCGCAGTCTTGCCCAGCGGCTTGACCGGCAACTCTTGCATCGCGGGGCCGTGCGCTCGCTGCATGGTATGGCTGCGGTTCTTGCCCATGAAATCAAGAACCCGTTGGCGGGCATTCGCGGCGCCGCGCAATTGCTGGAAGATACAGTTCCGGATGATGGTAAAACGCTGACGCGGTTGATTTGCGACGAAACCGACCGTGTATCTGCACTGATTGATCGGATGGAAGCGTTTGGTGATACGCGCGGCTTTGCACGCGCGCCGGTCAACATTCACGAAGTTCTGGATCGCGTGCGTAAAGTTGCCGAGAACGGATTCGCCAAGCATGTCAATTTTATCGAAGCCTTTGATCCATCACTTCCTGCGGTACTGGGCGACCGGGATCAATTGATCCAAGTGTTTTTGAATCTCGTCCGCAACGCCTCAGATGCCGCACCGAATGGCAGCGGTGAAATCACCCTGACCACCGGTTACCGGCCCGGCGTGCGCATGAGCGCTGGTAATTCTGGCGCCCGTATCTCGCTGCCTTTGGAAATAACGGTGTGCGATAATGGTGGCGGCGTCCCGACTGACCTGATGCCTTACATTTTCGACCCGTTCGTCACCACAAAGCCACGCGGCTCGGGGCTTGGCCTCGCACTTGTTGCAAAAATCATTGGCGATCATGGCGGTGTCATCGAATGTGACTCCGTTCCCGGACGCACGATCATGCGCGTGCTGCTGCCGAAAGCCGATAGCCAAGAGGTATCCGCATAATGCCCGCAGGAACCATTCTGATCGCAGACGACGACACCGCCATACGCACCGTGCTCAGTCAGGCGTTAGGACGTGCAGGCTACGACGTGCGCACAACGGGCACGGCTGCCAGCCTGTGGCGCTGGATAGCCGCAGGCGAGGGCAGCCTGATTCTTACAGACGTGGTGTTGCCGGACGAAAACGGCTTTGATTTGCTTCCCCGCATCAAACGCATCAGGCCAGACCTGCCTGTTATTGTGATGAGTGCGCAGAACACGATCTTAACGGCCATCACTGCGACCGAGCGCGGCGCATTCGATTATTTGCCCAAGCCGTTTGATTTGAAAGAACTGACCGCGATGGTGCAGCGCGCACTTGCAGCTCCTAGAAGCGAGCACTCCGTCAAATCACAATCTGAACCGGGCGACGATCCGCTACCACTGATCGGCCGTTCACCGGCCATGCAGGAAATCTATCGTGTGATCGCGCGCCTGACACAGACCGATCTTACCGTGATGATTTCAGGGGAAAGTGGCACGGGTAAGGAACTTGTCGCGCGCGCTTTGCATGATTACGGCAAGCGGCGCAGTGGCCCGTTCATTGCTGTCAACATGGCGGCAATCCCAAAAGAACTGATTGAAAGTGAATTGTTTGGCCATGAACGCGGCGCGTTTACGGGCGCTACCAATCGCGGGATTGGCCGCTTCGAACAGGCCGATGGCGGCACATTATTTCTGGACGAAATCGGCGATATGCCGCTTGAAGCACAAACCCGACTGTTGCGCGTACTGCAACAGGGTGAGTACACGACGGTCGGCGGGCGCGTTCCCATTCGCACCGATGTGCGCATCGTGGCCGCAACAAACCGAGATTTGCGGCAATTGATCCAGCAGGGCCTGTTCCGCGAAGATCTTTATTACCGGCTCAATGTTGTGCCCATGCGACTGCCGCCCTTGCGTGAGCGCAGCGAGGATATTGCCGATCTGGTACGCCATTTTTTGCGCAAAGCTGGCGACGAAGGACTGCCCGTCAAAACCGTAGATAGCGAAGCGCTTGATTTGCTGAAGCATTATCGCTGGCCCGGAAATGTGCGCGAACTGGAAAACCTGATCCGTCGTCTTGCGGTTCTGCACTCTGGTGAAAGCATTCATGCGCCGGCAATTCTTGCGGAGTTAAAAGAGCCGTCCAAGCCATCTGATACGGGCAGCGAGGATGGTGGTGAGAGCTTGGGAGCGGCAGTCGAACGCCATCTCGCCCAGTATTTCGCGGAGCATGGAGAAAGCCTGCCGCCGCCAGGACTTTATGATCGGGTGTTGCAGGAGGTGGAACGCCCCCTGCTTTCCATCTGTCTGGCCGCAACGCGGGGCAATCAAATCCGGGCGGCGCATTTGTTGGGCCTGAATCGCAACACATTGCGCAAGAAAATCCGTGATTTGGGGCTCGAAATCATTCGCGGACTAAATATGGGGTAACTACGCCCGCTAACTCTGTTGCGATTTGGTATCGCAGCATTCTTGCAACAGTCTGTGGCATCGCTACACTCGCGGCAGATTTTCACCGCCCTGCACAGGGTTAGCAGAGCTATCTACAGGTTCGCATGGCAACAAATGACGCCTTCGAAGCGCTGGAAGAACGGCGCGGCCTGTTTGGCCTGTTACGCGCGGTTTCGCGTCCATCCCTGCTTGCAGCTGGGGTGGGCCTGCTTTCGGTTATCTCTGCCGTCATTACATACGCCATGGTTACGGGCCTGGTGCCCTATAACCCGACTCCTGCGGCGCTGATTGCCCTGCTGATCGTCAATCTCGCCCTCGTGTTGGCATTGGGGGCCTTGATTGCCTGGCGGCTGACCCGGCTGTGGAGCGCAAGACGGCTGGGGCACGCAGGCGCGCGGCTGCATGTAAGGCTGGTCGCAATGTTCAGCCTGATCGCCGTGGTCCCTGCAATTTTGGTCGCCATTTTTGCCGCCGTAACCCTCAACTTGGGTATCGAAGCGTGGTTTTCTTCGCGCGTGAAAGAGGCGCTGGGTAGTGCCGTGAATGTGGCCGAGCGTTATGTGCAAGACCATGAGCGGCTGATCGTTGGCGATGCATACGAGATTGCCAATTCCATCGAACGCGACCCCGAATTGTTTGACAAAGACAACAAGGTTCGTGCCGGCGTGTTGTTCACTCGCCTTGCAACTCTGACCAAAGACCGCGGACTCCAAGCTTCCTATATTCTGGATTCACAAGGCCACGTTTTAGGTAGTACCAAACAACGCAACGCTCCGGCCTTGAAGCCACCCAAGCCTGGCGATCTGGCACAAGCCGCCAAAGGTACCATCGTAATCGACGCCAGCTCAAAAGTGGGCGCGGTGCGTGCGCTGATCCGTATGCAAGCTTTGAACGACGCATATTTGCTTGTGGTGCGTGCCGTCGATCCGGAGGTGCTCGGCTATTACCAGCGCACAGCGGATGCCGTCAGTGAGTACAACCGCCTCAACCAGAACCGTTCCGAAGTTCAAGCAATCTTCGCGGCGATTTATGGCGTGGTCTCGTTATTAATTCTTCTGGCCTCAATATGGTTAGGTCTTTGGGCGGCTAACCGATTGGTACGCCCCATCTCACGATTGATCGGTGCTGCAGAGCGCGTGACCGAGGGCGATCTCAAGGTTCAGGTTGAGATCGACCGTGACGACGATGAAGTTGGCACACTTGGTGTGGCCTTCAATCGCATGACCGCGCAATTGGACGCACAACGCACGGATTTGATCGCAGCCAGCGACCAGATCGATACACGGCGGCGCTTTACCGAAGCTGTACTTGGCGGCGTAAGCGCAGGCGTGATTGGGCTGGATCACGACGGAATCATAACGATCGTAAACCGCGCGACTGCACGTTTGATGAATGCGGATCATGCAGAAATTGAAGGACGCCATTACTCCGAGGCTGTACCTGAACTGGCAGCATTGATACGCCGCGCGATTGGTGAGCCTGTGGGCCGGGCCAGTGGTGAAGCGACCATCAAACGCGGCGGCACGGTGCGCAGTTTGAGTGTGCAAGTCGATAGCGAAAAAGGCCCGGGGGAGGGCGGGTTTGTCGTCACCTTCGATGACATAACAGATCTGGTATCCGCACAACGCACTGCCGCATGGGCCGATGTCGCAAGGCGCATTGCTCATGAAATCAAAAATCCGCTAACACCGATTCAGCTTTCAGCTGAACGGCTGAAGCGCAAATATGGCGGGGAAGTTACAAGCGACCCGGAAATTTTCGCGCAGTGCACCGATACAATCATCCGTCAGGTTGGCGATATCGGTCGCATGGTCGATGAATTTTCCTCTTTCGCGCGCATGCCTGCCCCCGTTATGGGCAGAGAGAATGTTGCCGAACTGTTGCATCAGGCGGTTTTCCTTCAGCAGGTTGCTCATCCGCATATCACGTTTGAAACAGAGACAATTGGCGATGCTGTGTATGCCGAGTGTGATGGGCGCCTTGTCAGTCAGGCTTTAACGAACGTCATCAAGAACGCACTTGAATCCATTGGCGCGCGCGAAGCGCGCGGCGATGATGTGCCAGGAAAACTGGTCATCACGCTTTCGACCGAAAAACAACGCGTTTGCATTCGCATCATTGATAATGGCATCGGCCTTCCACCAGAACACAAGCACAGGTTGACCGAGCCATATGTCACCACGCGTGCGAAAGGAACGGGGCTTGGCCTTGCCATTGTCCGCAAAATTTTTGAAGACCATGGCGGCGAAATTATTTTATCTGATCGTGCCGATGATGAGCTGGGAGCAGAAATTTTAATTTGGTTTCCGCTACAGCAAAAACCTGAGAGTACAACGAAGATAGGTGTTGGGAATGAGCAAGAACGGATCGCTGATCGCGCCTGAAATCCTTGTCGTCGATGATGAGCAGGACATTCGCGAACTAATCGCCGGCATTTTGCGGGACGAGGGGTTTGAAGCACGCGTCGCAAGCGATAGCGACAGCGCATTGGCGGCTGTACAGCAGCGCCGTCCGCAACTCGTTGTGCTCGATATCTGGTTACAGGGTAGCCGGTTGGATGGCATCCAGATACTCAACGCCATCAAACAAGATCATCCCGATTTGCCAGTTGTTATGATTTCGGGCCACGGCACGATCGAAACGGCTGTCGCATCAATTAAGACTGGGGCCTATGACTTCATTGAAAAACCTTTTAAGGCTGACCGTTTGATCCATGTTTGCCGCCGCGCTTTGGAAGCGGCGCGATTGCGGCGTGAAGTTGATGAGTTGAAACTTAAAGCGGGGGATGAGAGCGAACTTGTCGGCACGTCTTCTGCAATCGCACAATTGCGTCAGATGGTCGATAAGATCGCACCAACAGGGAGCCGTGTCCTTATCACGGGCCCTTCTGGTTCTGGCAAAGAAGTCAGCGCAAGATTGATCCATGCACGTTCACGTAGAGCGGGTAATGCGTTTGTTGCTATTAACTGCGCGACGATGGACCCAAACCGGATAGAAACCGAACTTTTCGGTGAAGAAAACAATGACGGCCCACGCAAGATCGGCCTTTTGGAACTTGCCCATAATGGCACGCTATTCCTTGACGAAGTGGCGGACATGCCATTGGAAACACAAGGTAAAATTTTGCGCGTTTTGGTTGACCAGACCTTTTTACGTGTCGGTGGCACAACACGCGTCCAGGTTGATGCCCGCGTCATTTCATCAACTACGCGCGATTTGCGTACCGAGATTGCGGCTGAGCGGTTCCGCGAAGATTTGTACCATCGACTCAACGTCGTTCCTTTGCGCGTCCCCTCTCTTTCTGAACGCCGTGACGACATTCCACCATTGGTGGCGCATTTTATGAAACGTCTTTCGGCAACTTCTGGCTTGGCAATGCGCGAGATTGGCGACGATGCCATGGCCGTTTTGCAGGCTCATTCGTGGCCCGGCAATGTGCGCCAGTTACGCAACATTGTGGAGCGATTACTGATCTTGGCGACCGATGACGCAGCCCAAGCCATCTCTGCCGATCTATTGCCATCGGATCTTGGTGCCAATGCAACGTGGAACAACAATGCAAGAAGCGATTTGGTCATTTCGCTTCCTTTGCGTGAAGCGCGTGAAATTTTCGAACGTGAATATCTCATGGCCCAAATCAATCGCTTCGGCGGAAATATTTCGCGCACAGCCGCGTTTGTCGGCATGGAACGCTCGGCCTTGCACCGCAAGCTGAAATCACTCGGTGTGGGCTCCGTTGGCCGTGAACAGAGCTTCAACGCATGAGCACAGTGGAATTTCATGGCTGGCCCACGCGTGCGCCAGTAGGACGCGTCGCTTATGTCAACGGCCAATATTTCGCGCATGGCGAGGCTGGTGTGCACATCGAAGACCGTGGCCTGCAATTTGCCGATGGCATCTACGAAGTTTTTGGCATTATCGGCGGTCGGCCGCTTGATGAAGAAGAACATCTGGACCGCTTGGAACGATCAGTCCGCGAAATTGGTATGGCCATGCCGATGGGCCGTGCAGCGCTCAAGCTTGTGTCGCGTGAACTCGTTCGCCGCAATAACCTGCGCGATGCCCTAGTCTATTTGCAGGTAACGCGCGGCGCGGTCAGGCGCGATCATCCGGCGCCAAAACATCCCCCACGGCCGACACTTATCATGACCGTGAAACCCATCAACATCGAAGCAAATGACAAGCGCCGTGAATTGGGTGTTGCCGCCATCGTGTTGCCGGATGAGCGCTGGGCCCGGCGGGACATAAAATCCACGGCCTTGCTGCCGAACATTCTGGCCAAAACCAAAGCGCGCAATGCCGGGGCCTTTGAAGCGATTCTGACCGATGATGATGGCTTTGTGACGGAGGGCGCCTCCACCTCGTTCTGGATTGTGGGCAAGGACGGCACACTGATTACCCGCGATCTCAGCCATGCCATTTTGCCGGGCGTTACGCGGCGGGTGATTCTGGATGCAGCCCGCGAGGCACAAATCCCTGTGGTCGAGAGGCGGTTTACACCGAACGAGGCGAAATCGGCGCGGGAAGCTTTTCTCTCGGCTGCAACCTTGGGTGCCACAGCGGTTGTCGAGATCGATGGTGAGCCGGTAGGGGATGGCCGCCCCGGCACCCTGACCCGGCGTATTCAAGAACTTTATGTCGCACTGGCCGCCCGCCGCGCCCAGCATCTGCAATAGGATTTCGCAAATGCAGCAAATCACCCTATGCTGACATTTGCTTCGCGGAGCGCGGGGTGAAACGCAAGAACAATGGGCTAACCCATGTCAGAAAAACAGCAAAACCTGCAGGACACATTCCTGAACGCCGTGCGCAAAGCCAAGGCACCGGTGACAATTTTCCTCGTCAATGGTGTGAAGCTGCAAGGCAATATCACATGGTTCGACAATTTCTGTGTGCTGTTGCGCCGCGACGGCCAGGCACAACTGGTTTACAAACACGCGATTTCGACGGTGATGCCGCTGGCACCAATCCAGTTGCAAGACACCGAAGTCGCGGCGATGGAGGCAGTCTGACTTCTTCCTGCCGTAATACACATGATAAAATGGCGCAATGTCTTCCGCGTTTGTAATTCATATTGCGCCAAAGCTTCACAAGCCCGATAGGCTTTTGGGGCGTGATGCGGATTCGCGCCTCGAAGAGGCGGTGGGACTCACTGCGGCCATCGGCCTTGATGTGATCGACCGGCTGATTGTGCATTTGGCCCAGCCCGTGCCTGCAACCTTACTGGGCAGCGGCAAGGTGGACGAGATCGCCGCCGCCGTGCGTGACCGCGAACCAGATGTCATCATCGTCAATGCGCAGCTTTCGCCGGTGCAACAGCGTAATCTTGAAAGAATCTGGAAGACAAAGGTGCTGGATCGTACAGCGCTGATCCTGGAGATTTTTGGAGAACGAGCGCAAACGCGCGAAGGCCGCCTGCAAGTCGAGCTGGCGCATTTGACCTATCAGCGCAGCCGGCTCGTGCGTAGCTGGACTCATTTGGAACGCCAACGCGGCGGGTTTGGTTTTCTGGGCGGTCCCGGTGAAACGCAGATCGAAACCGACCGCCGGTTGATCGGCGAACGTCTGGCCAAAATTCGCAAAGAGCTGGAGGATGTAACGCGCACGCGCGGATTACACCGTCAGGCCCGCAAGCGCGTGCCATACCCGATTGTCGCACTGGTCGGTTATACCAACGCCGGAAAATCCACACTGTTCAACACACTGACAAAATCTGACGTGATGGCAAAAGATCTGCTGTTTGCCACCTTAGACCCGACAATGCGCGCCGTGAAATTGCCTGACAGGCGCAAGATCATTCTCTCTGACACGGTTGGTTTTATTGCTGACTTGCCCATTGAACTGGTTGCCGCGTTTCGTGCAACGCTGGAAGAAGTGCTACAGGCCAATGTCATTGTGCATGTGCGCGATGCGGCGCATGACGAAACCGATGACCAGAAAGCCGACGTATTGAAAGTGTTGGCGGCGCTGGGCGTTGAAACGGAAGGCGATCGCAAAATCATTGAAGTGCTGAACAAAATTGACCTTCTGGATGCAGATGTCCGCGCCGGTTTGGCTACGCGTACCGGCACTAACAGCGCAGGGCCGGTTGCCATTTCAGCGCTAACGGGCGAGGGGCTGAACGCGTTACTAACTCGGATAAGTGACGCTCTGGGTGCGGGTGAAACATTGTTCGATATATCGATTGATACAACAGACGGTGCGGGGCTGGCGTGGGTCTATGAACATGGCCGCGTGCTGCAACGGCACGAGAAAGGGTGCAATATCCGCCTCGAAGTAGCCGCCGATCCGGGTGATGCCGACCGTTTCCTGCGCCGTTTTGACGGACAGATTACGATCGAGCAACATGAAATTCCGCGTGCGTCATGAATGTTCTGACACGCCGCGGAGCACTGGCCAGCATGGCGGCCTTAATGCCCCCACTGGTATCGGCACGCACGCTTACAAAAACTACACCATCAATAGATCAGCAATTTTCCGCGCTTGAAGCGGCCCATGGCGGGCGTCTGGGTGTGGCGGTTCTGGATACACAGACGGGAAAAAGCTTCGGCCATCGTCAGCACGAACGCTTTGCCATGTGCAGCACGTTCAAATTGATACTGGCCGCAGCAATCCTGCATCGTGTGGAGCAGGGCACGGAACACCTTGATCGCATGGTGCCATACAGCCAAGCTGATTTGCTGGAATACGCGCCCGTGACGCGCGCGCATGTCAGCGATGGTGCCATGAATGTCAGCGCCTTGTGCGACGCTGCCGTGACGTTGAGCGATAACACTGCGGCCAATCTTCTTCTGGCCTCCATCGGCGGACCAACCGGGTGGACAGGCTATCTGCGCACATTGGGCGATACGGTCTCGCGGCTGGACCGCAACGAGCCCAGCTTGAACACCGCAATTCCTGGCGATCCGCGCGACACCACAACACCGTCCGTCATGCTGGCTGACATGCACAAGGTTCTGCTGGGCAATGCCTTGCCGGAACCTGCGCGCGATCAGATGAAACGCTGGATGATGGATTGCAAGACCGCCGATACCAAAATACGGGCGGGGCTACCGGCGGGCTGGCATGCCGGCAACAAAACCGGCAGCGGCGATAACGGCTCCACCAATGACATCGCGATCATTGTCCGTCCCGGCCGGGCGCCCATTCTCGTCGCGGCCTATTACACCGGCTCAACGGCCCCCGCTGCGGCGCGCAATGGTGTTCTGGCCTCTGTCGGCCGCATTGTCGCCAGCGCAGTCTAATGTTCGGCGCGCTTGGCCGCCTGCCAGATGGCCTCCATTTCATCGAGACTTGCATCCTCCAGCCGTTGACCGCGCCCAGAAAGAGTTTGCTCGATCACGGCAAAGCGGCGCATGAATTTGGCATTGGCAACGCGAAGGGCATTCTCCGGGTCCACCTTCATATGGCGGGCCAGATTGGCGGCGGCGAACAGCAAATCGCCGATTTCTTCTTCCAGCTTTTCGGCGCTGGCGCCATCATCGCGCGCCTCGACAATCTCACCAGCTTCTTCGGCAATTTTCTCGACCACCTTGGCCGCGGAATCCCAATCAAATCCTACACGTGAAGCCCGCTTCTGAAGCTTTACTGCACGAAGCAGGGCGGGAAGGGCGCGCGGCACATCATCCAGCAGGCCGGTTTTCACCTTGGCCGCACGTTCGCGCGCCTTGTGTTCTTCCCAGGCGATTGTCTGCGTCTCCGCATTGGCTACACCGGTTTCGCCGCCGAAAACATGGGGGTGACGGCGCTCCATTTTCTCGCAGATGGCGCTGACAACATCACCAAACTCGAAGAGGCCTTTCTCTTCGGCCATGCGCGCGTGGAACACCACCTGCAACAGCAGGTCGCCCAATTCATCTTTCAGCTCAGGCCAGTTTTCATCTTCGATAGCACCGGCCACTTCATAAGCTTCTTCAATGGTGTAGGGCGCAATGCTGGCAAAATCCTGCTCCACGTCCCACGGGCACCCGCTGGCCGGATCACGCAGCGCACGCATGATTTCAAGCAACGCTTCGATTCGCTTTTTATCACTCATGCAAGGATTGAACGGGCACAGCGCAAATGGAGCAAGCCTGAATATTCACATCATGTTCCGGCGCTCTTCGCCGCCGCTATCGCTTTACCGACAAAGGCATACAGTTCGGTGTTCATCGGCAGTTTGGGTGCAGCTTCTGGGTCCGCCATCGCATCTTTCCAGACATTCCCCAAACGGCTGAACAATTCGGGATCACCGCCGGTAAATCTGGCCACTTGCGCCTGCCAGCGTCGCGCCAGATTCATGGCCTCGGGCGAGGCCGGATCACCCTTGTTCATCAAGAGCTTGGCTTCTGCAATTAAGGCATCCCATTCATGACTGACAGCATTCTGGTCAAAGGATTTCTTGCCAAATTCGGCAAGCTGCTCTGGTGTGAAATGCTTTTGCGTCAACGGCTCAAAAATCGCCTTCATTTCGTCATGGCTCGGCTTGGTGCTCATCGTCGTCTCCTTGGTCAATTGTGCCAGATCGTCGATCGAGAGCGCTTCGCCAGCATCAAGTCTTGCCTTGGCCGCGCGCACCAGTACGAGGGCCTGATTCACGCGCGAACTTTCCACACTCAAGACGCGTTCCTGCAGCTTCAGAACCGCGTCCAGCGAGGTTTCCCGCCGTGAAACAAGGTCCGCAATACGTGCCAGCGGCAGGCCCAAACGCTTCAGCGCCAGAACCTGATGCAGTGCCGACAATTGGTCAGGCCCATATGCGCGCCAGCCATTTTCGCCGCGCACTGGCGTAACCATTCCGCGCTGCTCATAGACGCGCAACGCTTTCACCGTGACGCCAAGACGGCGTGCGGTTTCAGACGGGCTGAGGAATTGTTCGGACATGACGGCCTCGCTTCGATCAACGGGAGAGGGTTCTCAGCCCGGACCTTGGGGCCAGGTCAAGCGCCATTTCCCCGCCATTCGCCACCTCAGTAACTCGTATAAGTAATATTATG
>JBDZUY010000007.1:0-91978 GCA_040255365.1 Hyphomicrobiales bacterium | reverse complement strand
AATATTTGAATCAAGTCGCCGGACGATTGCCGCCTGAAGCGCGTCCCAGCCTCGGTCCCGATGCAACGGGCGTCGGCTGGGTTTATGAATATGCGCTGATCGATAAAACCGGCCAGCATGATTTGGCACAACTCACCAGTCTTCAGGACTGGTTTTTGAAATATGAGCTGCAAACCGTGCCCGGCGTTGCGGAGGTCGCCACCATCGGCGGTATGATCAAGCAATATCAGGTGGTGGTCGATCCCGACAAATTGCGGGCGCAAAATATCACCCTTACACAGGTCAAAACCGCCATCCAGAGTGCCAACCATGAAACGGGTGGCGCGGTGGTGGAGCTTGCCGAAGCCGAATACATGGTGCGGGCAACCGGCTACATAAAAGGCATCAAAGATCTACTCGCGGTCCCGCTAAAAGTTGATGCCAATGGTGTTGCTGTGCAGTTGAAAGACATCGCGACGGTTCGCCTTGGCCCCCAGATACGGCGTGGCATTGCCGAGCTAAACGGGCAGGGCGAAGTTGCGGGCGGCGTTATTGTCATGCGTTACGGCGAAAACGCACAAAAGGTCATTGATGGTGTAAAGGCCAAACTTGCCTCTTTGAAAAAGAGCTTGCCTGCTGGGGTGCAAATTGTAACGACCTATGACCGTTCGGAATTGATTGGCAATGCCATTAGCAATTTGCGCGAAAAGCTGATTGAGGAATTTCTGGTCGTTGCGCTGGTGTGTGGTATTTTTCTGTTTCATTTCCGCTCGTCACTGGTTGCGATTATCAGCCTGCCCATTGGCATATTGGTTGCGTTTATCGTGATGTGGTTACAGGGCCTTAACGCCAATATCATGTCACTGGGCGGTATTGCGATTGCGATTGGTGCTATGGTGGATGGTGCCATTGTGATGATTGAAAATCTGCACAAGCATCAGGAACGCGAACCGATTACCAAAGCCAATCGTTGGCGTCTTGTGGAAAAGGCAACGACAGAGGTGGGGCCACCCATATTTTATTCCTTGCTGATTATCACTATCAGCTTTGCGCCCGTGTTGAGTCTGGAAGGGCAGGCGGGGCGTCTGTTCTCGCCGCTTGCCTACACCAAGATTTACGCCATGGCGGCATCGGCGGGGCTGGCGGTTACGCTGATCCCGGTGCTGATGGGGTATTTCATACGCGGCAAGATTACACCGGAACATCGCAACCCGGTGAACCGGGTATTGCATGCGCTCTATCAGCCCATTATCGCCCGCGTGGTCAATTATCCCTGGATTTCGATCCTGTGCGGCATCTTTATAATTCTTGCCGGGCTGTGGCCGGCCATGCAATTGGGCTCGGAATTCATGCCGCCGCTGGATGAGGGCGACCTGATGTACATGCCCTCCGCACGCCCGGGCATATCTGCCGACAAAGCGCGGCAGGTTTTGCAACAAACAGACAAGCTCATCAAAACAATTCCCGAAGTGGAATCGGTGTTCGGAAAAATGGGCCGCGCACAGACCGCGACCGATCCGGCCCCGTTATCGATGGTGGAAACCATCATCCAGTTCAAGCCGCAATCCGAATGGCCTGCTGGTGTCACAAAGGCTGACATCCGCAAGAAGCTTGAAGAGCGCGTGCACATGCCGGGGTTGACCAATGCCTGGGTTATGCCGATCAAAACCCGTATCGACATGTTATCCACCGGCATCAAAACGCCTGTTGGTATCAAGGTTGGTGGGCCGGACTTGAAAGTCATACAAAAAATCGGCGCAGAGCTTGAAACCATTCTCCCAAAAGTTCCGGGAACAGCATCGGTTTATTCGGAGCGGGTGGCGGGTGGCCGCTATCTGAAAATTGATATCGACAGGAATAAGGCCGCGCGCCTTGGTCTCAACATCAGCGATGTACAGAATGTGGTTCGCACGGCCATTGGCGGCATGAATGTCACCGAAACGGTGGAGGGGTTGGAGCGTTACCCCGTTAACATTCGCTATCCGCGTGATTGGCGCGATACGCCGGAAACATTGCGGCAGCTTCCCATCGTGACGAAGAGCGGCGGCCATGTTGCCTTGGGTGATGTCGCGAGCATACAGATCGCCGACGGGCCGCCGATGATTAAAAGCGAGGGGGCACGTCTTACCGGGTGGACCTATGTGGATATTCAGGGGCGTGATGTTGGCTCTTACGTCAATGACGCAAAGAAGGTCGTTGCCGAAAAGCTGAAATTGCCGCCGGGCTATTCGCTGAACTGGTCGGGACAATATGAATATATGCAAAAGGCCAAGGAGAATTTGAAGCTTGTTATTCCGTTGACAATTCTTCTGATCGGCTTTCTGGTTTACATGGCATTCCGTAGCATCCCGCAAATGCTCATCATCATGGGCACTTTGCCAATGGCTTTATCCGGCGGGTTATGGCTGCTGTATCTGCTTGGCTACAATCTGTCTGTTGCGGTTGCCGTGGGGTTCATTGCCCTGGCGGGTGTGACTGTAGAGATTGGCGTGGTGATGATTGTTTATCTCAATCAATCCGTCGGCTTCTATCTTGAAAAGCAAAAGCAGGCGGGTGAAGCGTTACGCTATGAAGGCATGCGCGATGCCATTCGCGATGGTGCATTGCTGCGATTGCGGCCCATTTCCATGACCGCTGCGGCTATTGTTGCCGGGCTTTTGCCCATCATGTTTGGCACCGGAACCGGATCAGAAGTGATGCACCGCATTGCCGCCCCCATGATTGGCGGCATGATAAGCGCCTTGCTTTTGACCATGCTGGTGCTTCCGGCCGTCTATCTTCTTTGGGAATGGCGGCACATCAAAAAGTCACAAATGTGAGCGCGTATTATTGGTTTAACCGAAGCAAAACGCAGGAGAAATGACAATGATGCAAACCATGATGAATGGCGGTCAAATGGGTGGAGGCATGATGCTGGGAATGGGAATTGTCGGGTTCCTTGTTCTGGCCGCTCTGATTTTGCTGGTCGCAGCGCTGATTAAGTATCTCTTCTTCCGGTGAGATATTTGCACGGATCAATGCCTATCGAAAAATTCCAGAGCTGCGTTTGTACAAATATCAGCCTTTATGACGAACCCGCCATGTGCTGCGCCAGGTATTTCCATGAATTTGCAATCGGCAATGGTTTCAGCCGCCTTTTTTCCTACCCTGGGAGAAAATAGTAGATCGTGTTCAAATGCGACGATCAGGCACGGAACAGTCAAATTTCGATAGAGCTCGGACCTGTCTTTTTCAAGCAACCACGCCCAGACGGCTTCAAACTGTCCGCGCCGGCCCTCGCCCGTCCAGGGTGTTGCCTGTTTCAGAATTCCTGCCCACATCTCAACCATGTTGTCATCATCACGCAGCACTTCGGGCGAAAGCATGCTGGATAGCCCGTCGATAAAGTCGTATTCCTCGGGGATATCACCTGCTTGAAACATGGCTTTCTCGGCCTGCATGCGCGCGCGCGTATAGGCAGATGAAGAACCGGCGCCGCCAATCAAGATCGTCTTGCCGATCAAGTCCGGACGGCGTGCACTGACTTCTTCAGCTATGAACGCACCCATTGATACACTGATAAGATGGGTTCGTTTGAGATTGAGATGTTCGATCAATCCAATCGTATCCGATGCCATTTGCTCTATCGAATAGGGCGCAGCAGGCCCGTCGGAAGGCGCTATGCCCCGGTTCGCGAAGGTGATGACTTGATAGCCAGCTTTGAGCAAGGGGGGCATATAGAATGTTTGCCAGACCGAAGGTGCCATTCCGGTGCCGCCTATACACAAAACCGGATCTCCCTCCCCGTGGACTTCGTAAGCGATGTTTATGCCATCAACCGTGAAATTTTCCATGCAAACTCCTGCGACGCATTTCGGGGAACGACAAGAATGTAGTTAGGTGTTTTCCGTTTTCAACATCTAAGCCGGTGGTATTTGGCATACGTGATATGCAGACCTACACCAGTCTCGTCGTTTAGCGCGAACCGTAAGTTTACGCGCGAGCTATTCCAACGCGGCTTGACTCCGTACTATGGTACGGGGTGCAGGTTTCTGCTGTGGAGTAGAGATGATTTCCAACTCGATCAGCCGGGCGGCCAAAGCGGCCCATGTCACTGTTGAAACGGTCCGCTTTTATGAAAGACGGGGGTTGATCCTGCAGCCGCGAAAACCACTCGGCGGAGGGGCTCGCGAATATGACGATGACACAATTGCCCGCATCCGGTTTGTGCGTCAGGCGCAAGAAATTGGCTTCTCACTTAGCGAGATTGCCGAGCTTCTGTCGTTGCGAGCCGATCCAAGCGCCGATTGCAGTGATGTACGCAGCCGGGCCATTGAAAAGCGTGATGAGGTTCAAGAAAAACTCAACAGATTGTTTCATATGCGCGACGCACTTGATGAACTGATTGAAAGCTGTCCGTCCGCCGGAGATGTCAAAGCATGTACGATCATTGAGGCGATGGAGCGCGGTACGAAAAACATGGTGCCAGTATTAACCGCACCACGACAAGAAAGCCAAGAAATGAAGACCACAATTCTGAACATTGACGGCATGCATTGCGATGGTTGTGCAGGCACCGTCGAAGCACTTCTGGGCTGCGTACCTGGCGTGCGCAAAGCGGATGTCTCATTCAAAGATCGCAATGCCAGGGTATTGCACGACCCACAGGCGGCATCGGAAGCCGATCTTGCTGCCGCAATTAAGAAGGGTGGTTTTACGGCGCAGGCCAAGCTGTGATTCAATCAGGTTTTATCGGGCTTGTTGCGATTCCGGCTGGCCTTGGCCTGCTCGGTTTCGTAGAACCATGCTCGATTGGTTCAAGTCTTGTTTTTGTCAAATATCTTGAAAACAAGAGCGCAGCCGCAAAAATTCTGGAAACATCACTCTTTGCAATCACACGGGCCGTGTTCGTGGGCGCGCTTGGCGCGTTTGCCGCTTTGATCGGTACATTGTTTCTCGATTTGCAACGTGGCGCATGGCTTGTTCTCGGCATTTTTTATGTTGCACTCGGTATTCTGCTCGTGAGCGGACATGCCGGAAAGTTGATGATTGCACTTGGCCCTAGTCTAAAACGTCTTGGAGGCATGCGTGGCTCATTCGGCCTGGGTGTTCTGTTCGGTTTCAACATCCCGGCTTGCGCGGCACCGCTATTGATTGCGCTGCTGGCGGGCGCCGCCGCAGGCGGCACGGCAACGATCTTCAACGGCTTCGTGGCGCTGGCTGTGTTCGGTCTTTTTCTCTCTCTTCCGCTTGTTGCCATTGTGCTGATTCCGGCGATGCGCGGCGTTCTGGATCGTCTTGCCGCGCTTTCCGGCCGTTATCCGGTTGTTGCCGGTCTGGTGCTGGTGGCGCTGGGCATGTGGTCGGTCTGGTTCGGGCTGTTCGCAAAAATCACTGTGCCGCCGGTAACATGAATAGGAGTGCATTATGGCTAATGTAACCACAGCCAATGACAAATTTGCCTTATGGAGCGAAGAGCCGTCCGAACTTCCGGGCAGAGCGCGTATCCGCGCGCGCATTGGCGGCCTGCATTGTTCGCTGTGTACGGGCACTATCGAAAAGGCTCTGGTCAGGCAAGCTGGCGTCGATAAGGTTTCCGTCAGCCTGACGCACGAACAGGCGCTGGTCGAATATGATCCGCAGATCGCCAAACCGCAGGCACTGCTGCAAATTCTGCGCGATATCGGTTACACGATTCACGATCCCAACAAGCTTCGCCCGTTCGAAGAGGAAGAGCGTGAGCTTGTCCGGGAAGGGCAAAGATTTCTGGTGGCAACGACATTCAGCTTGCTGGCAATTGCGCTTATCACAGCGCCTGCCGGGCTGTGGTCTCTTATCCTGCCAGCCATTGCAACCGTCAGTCTTGTTGCTTTCGTGTTTCTTGTCTTGAGGGCACGCGGTCTATGGCAAGCGATTGCCGGTGCGGCTGGTCTTGGCTTGTTGACATTGGCCTTGCTGATACTCAAGGGGCAGGGCACGCTCATCGGCGTTACGTCATGGCTGGTTGGTGCTCTTGCGCTGGTTCTGGTCTTTGGTGTTGCCCGTCACATTCTTGTTATGGCGATGCAGGCTTTGCGCCGCGGTATCCTGAACCAGCATGTTCTGCTCGAGACCGGTGCGTTTGCAGGGCTTGCTGGCGGTGTGATCGGTCTGGTACGCGACGTTCCGGGCTATCCGACGGCGCCCTTCTTCGCGGTCGCCGTGATGGTTGTGACCTATCACATTTTTTCCGAATGGCTGTCGCTCATCGTCAAGACCCGTTCGTCGCAGGCTGTCAAACGCCTGCTCGATCTTCAGCCCGAGACGGCGCGCGTTTTGCGCGATGGCAAGGAGAGGGAAATTCCTGTCGGCCAGGTTCTGGAAGGCGATCTCGTGCGTATTCGTCCCGGCGAACGGTTGCCGGTCGATGGTGTCGTAACAGAAGGCCGTTCGGCCGTCGATCAGTCGCTGGTTACCGGAGAGCCAATGCCGGTTGAACGTCAGCCGCAAGACGCGGTCATTGGCGGCACAATCAATGGCCATGGGACGCTACTGATACGAACAACGGCTGTTGGCGCACAAAGCTTTTTGCAGCGTATTGTTCGTGAAGTCGAAGATGCCCGTGCGTTAAAGCCCGGCCTGTTGCATCTGGTAGACCGGCTTTTGCGCGTCTACACGCCAGGCGTGCTGATCGTCGCGTTGGCGGCATTTCTGGGTTGGGCATTCCTGCCGCAGATGTTTGGATTTGCGCCCGATTTGCAACGCGCCATCTTTGCGGGTCTTAGCGTTCTTGTTATGGGCTACCCCTGCGCGGTTGGCATCTCCGCGCCACTGTCAATTGTACGCGGTGCAGGCGAGGCGGCGGAAAAAGGCATTTTGATGCGTACTGGCGAAGCATTTCAGGGCTACAGGCTGGTGAACCAGATCGCCTTCGACAAGACCGGAACGCTTACCGAAGGTAAACCGCGGATTCAGGAAATTGTGAGTGTCTCTGGCAGCAAGAATGAGCTTCTGTCGCTTGCAGCAGCGGCTGAATCCGCGTCGGAACACCCGCTTGGCGAAGCGATTGTCGAAGTGGCTTTTGAAGCCGGGCTTACGCCACCGGATGTCGAACGATTTGAGGCCATACCAGGAAGAGGCGTTACCGCGCGTATCGCTGGCACCGATGTCGTTGTTGGAAGTCCACGGTTTTTGACCGAGAATGGCGTTGATATGCGCGCCCAGGATGAGCGGATGGGTGAGCTTGAGGAGGCTGGCCGCACTGTCATCGCGGTCGCCCGCGACGGACACTTGCTCGGCATGATCGCGTTTGGTGATGCGGTGCGCAAGGATGCGGCGCAGGCCATCACGGCATTGCAAACAGTCGGGGTGCGCACCGTACTGATTACCGGCGACAACCGGCAAGCAGGCGAACGTATTGCCCGCGAGCTGGGTATAGACGCTGTTCACGCCGGAGTATTGCCGGGCGAAAAGGCAAGTCTCATTCGCGAGCTTCAGAAAGAGGGCCGTACGGCTATGGTTGGTGACGGCATCAATGACGCACCGGCGTTAATGCAGGCCGATATCGGAATCGCGATGGGCTCGGGCACCGACATTGCGATTGATGCCGCTGACATTATCATCCTCAATAACCGGCTTTCGACGGTGGTCGAAGCGCGCCGGATAAGCCGTTATAGCTATCGCAAAATGCTGCAGAACGTCTCGCTGGCGTTCATCTTCAACGGCATCGGCGTGCCGCTTGCAGCCACCGGCCTGATCTATCCCGTCTGGGCGATGGTTGCGATGGCGGCCAGCGTGACAGCGATCTTTGTCAACTCGCTCTGGGGGCGGCCCGGTCTGTTTTTCAACGCCATTCTCAGCGTTGGAAAGGCCAATGAGCCGGGGCCAGAGACCGCCAAGGCGTAATTTGCGATCATCAATCGAAGCGAATAGTTTGAAGTTTGTCGCAGGGCAGTGTGATGCTGGTGTGTTCTGTTATCAGGGATGTTGCTGTATATGCCGTTCAATGTGCAGCGACTGCTCTATAAAACGCGGCCAAGGTTGGAAGTGCTGAAACGCTAAAGTTCAGCTTCGAAGAGTTCGCCGAACAGCTCGCGGACTTTTTCCCTGGCGGCGGCAAAGGCTTTTCGGCCTTTCGCGGTAATGGTGTAGACGCGGCGGGCACGCTTGCCATCGCGCTCTTCGCGCGAGCGCAGATAGGCTTTTTTTTCGAGGCCGTGCAGCAACGGATATAGAGTGCCAGGACTGAGCGCATAGCCGTGATGGCTGAGTTCCTCGATAATCCAGGTTCCATAGACGGGCTTTTTTGCTGGCATGATGCAACATATGTTGAGAGCCTGCGCCATCTCAATTGAGCTTGAACGCTTATATCTAAGCGGCAATTTGATGGACGTTGGTTGGCTTTTCGACGAAGTCTGCCCACCATTGTAGCATTCGGCGGCGCTGCGGAAGGTAGATCGCAGCATTATATGCGCCACGTACTTTGTCATCGTCGGCATGGGCGAGTTGTGTCTCGATCCAATCCGGCTCGAATTTGCCGCTTTCATTCAATATCGTCGAGGCGCAGCGACGCAGCCCATGCGTTGTCTGTCGGCTATGATATCCCATGCGGTAGAGACCATACAGCATTGTGTTCTCGCTAATAACGCCTGTCTTGGTATTAGCGGGAAATAGATATTGGCTATCAGGCGACTTTTCCCGCAAACGATTGACGATTGTCACCGCTTGATGAGGTAGCGGCACAAGATGCTCTCGCCTCATCTTCACTCGTTCGGGACTTAGGCGCCAAAGAGGTTCTTGGCCATCGAGGTTCTCGAATTCCTCGATCCTGGCAAAGCGGGTCTCTTGCGTCCGTACCATGGTGATGAGGGTGAAGAGCAAGGCGAGTTTGGTCAGTTCGCTTCCATCATAGGCGTGCATACGCGCAACGAGGGTGCCAAATTCCGACGGAGGAACCGTAGCCATGTGCTTTTTCGGGCGGGCTTTCTTTAGTGCACGACGGATTTCTGCAGCCGGGTCACGCTGGCATTTGCCTTCGGCAATCCCAAATTGAAAGATCTCGCCGCAGTGGTTTTTAACCCGTTTGGCCATTTCAAGCGCGCCACGTGCCTCAATTTTGCGGATAACCTCAAGCAGGCGTGGCGCTTCGATCGCATCGATGTCGTCGTTACCCAGATGTGGGAAGATGTCGGCTTCCAAGCGCCCTAGGATCAATTTCGCGTAGCGGGGCGTCCAAGCAGTTTTGGCTGCGGCGTGCCAGTCTCGAGCAACAATTTCGAAGCTGTTCCTGACGATTGCTGCCTCTTCCTTGGCGCCGCTGGCGGGGTCGCGGCCCTGCGCTAGGCTCTGACGTGCTGCGTATCTGCGGTTTCTTGCCTGAGCGAGTTCCACGTCGTTCCATTTACCGAAGGCGAGCGTCTTCCGCTTACCCGCAAATCGGTAATCGAAGCGCCAAAGCTTCGACCCTGTGGGGGTAACCAGGAGGTAGAGGCCCTTTTCGTCCGCCAGCTTGTAAGGCTTGTGCCGTGGTTTGGCGTTTTTTACGCTCAATGCGGTCAATGACATTTGACGGTATCCTGTTCCTGCCGTCGCCCCGATACCGTCAACAATACCGTGAGACATGTGGCGTAGAGCGGGGTGCTCTGGGTTAAGACAGATCAGGATATGTAGCGATTTTCTGGCTTTGCCAAGCCCTGCGGGTACGCTGGCGTAGTACCGGATAGAGATTGGCTGGGGGACTAGGTGTTTAGTCCCGGCATTTGATGGTGCAATCTTTTCCATAGGATGGAAGGAGGCACTATGGGACAAATTCTTCATGGCTGCGCCACGACGACAGAGGCGGTCTGTCGAGCGATACAACATAGTCAAGAGAGCCTGAGAGAACTTTCCAGTCGCTACGGCATCAATCAGAAGACCGTGGCGAAGTGGAAGAAGCGTAGCTTCGTTGCCGATCTGCCAACAGGACCGAAGGAGCCGAAGTCCACGGTGCTGTCGGTCGAAGACGAGGCCATCATCGTGGCCTTTCGCCGGCACACGCTACTGCCGCTAGACGATTGCCTCTATGCGCTGCAGCCGACGATCCCGCACCTGACCCGCTCTTCGCTTCATCGTTGCCTGCAGCGGCATAACATTTCTCGGCTGCCGCAGGTCAAAGGCGACAAGCCGGACAAGAAGACGTTCAAGACCTATCCAATCGGCTACTTCCACATCGACATCGCCGAGGTTCGAACCGCAGAAGGCAAGCTATATCTGTATGTCGCGATTGACAGGACGAGCAAGTTTACCTTCGTACAACTCGTGAAGAAGACTGGCAGGACGTCTGCATCCGCTTTCCTGATGGCATTGATCA
This sequence comes from Hyphomicrobiales bacterium, assembly GCA_040255365.1. GTDB lineage: Bacteria > Pseudomonadota > Alphaproteobacteria > Micropepsales > Micropepsaceae > Rhizomicrobium. Next base: position 81,693 of record JBDZUY010000007.1, on the reverse strand, counting down.
AAGCCGTTCCTTACAAAATCCACATCGTGCTCACCGATAATGGCATTCAATTCACGTTTCCGCCGCGCTACGCCAATGGCCCGACCGCCAGGTACATGACGCATATGTTTGATATGCGCTGTCGTGAGAACGGCATCGAGCATCGGCTGACCAAGATCAAGCATCCGTGGACCAACGGCCAGGTGGAACGCATGAACCGAACCATCAAGGAAGCCACCGTCAAGCGCTATCATTACGACAGCCACCATCAGCTCCAGAGCCACCTCACAGATTTCATCAACGCCTATAACTTTGGCAGGCGTCTCAAGACCCTCAAAGGCCTCACGCCCTACGAGTACATCTGCAAAATCTGGACAAACGACCCAAAGCGATTCAGACTCAATCCAATCCATCAAATGCCGGGACTAAACACCTAGGATTCGAACCCGGTTTCGTAGGTGCTGCAACTTTTGTTGTGCAAAATGCGTGATGGATGCTGCTTCAAATCACTGACCTATCAGCGCGCTCTGTCCAGTGCGAGATGGGGCCGACCTGATCTTCCAGTTCAGCACACCATCAATGCGGCGCTAGCGGCGATAACGCAGTGCCTCGACCAACAGCGCGAACGCAGGCGAAGCTTGGCGCCTGCTCGGATAGTAGAGGTGATATCCCGGAAAGGGCGGGCACCAATCACTGAGCACGCGAATGAGGCGCTTACTTTTACAGCGCTGATCTCAGAATGCAGAGCAGTCGCTGTGGGGGAGGGTTCGACGAGTTTCGAATTGCCCGGCATACTCGCAATTAGTGCTGTATGTGGAGCGCGTTGAACGCATTGGCATAGATTGTTTCGATGGCCTCGACTTCCTGAGGCGTTAACGCCGCAAACTCCTTCGTCAGGGAACGGTTCGAGAGCTTGCCCCCATTCTGCGCCAGGAAGTGCCGAAGCAGTTCGACCTTACGGTCTGAGATATCGACGATCTGCTGGAGCGAGGCGGAGAAGCGATCATAAGCCTCCAGGAATGCCACCTCCTCGGGCAGATCCCGCTCTACCGTCTGTGCGACGCATGCGTAGAGATATTCGGCATGTGCGGTGGCATCGAAGTAGCGATAAAAATCGGCCGTTTCGCCGGTTACTTCGACGTTGTGTTGCGCGGTCGGACGCCAATGGATAAGCGGCAAAAGCTCGACGGAGTAGCTTTCGAGCACCGCTTTGTATTCTTCGATGCGTCTTTCTATGGCGCTGCTGATCGGAAAGACGACGCCCGGAGGATTATATTTGGCTTGCGCCAAGGTGTGATGAAACAGCCACCGGTGAAGTCTTCCGTTTCCGTCTTCGAACGGGTGGATATAGACGAAGCCAAACCCAATGGACGCGGCCGCGATCACGGGGTCAAGCCCTCGTGGCGTGGCTCGCGCATCGAATTCGCATAGACCAGCGACCAGGTCTGCGAGATCTTCGTGTTTTGCGCTGATGTGATCAGGAACAGGATCTTGGGTGATCCTATCGTGATCCCCCACAAAGCCTCCCTCTGTGCGAAGGCCCAGGTGAACAAAGCGCGCGTCGCCGATCACAACACGCTGCAACCGCTCAAGTTCATGGAGGCTCAGTTGTCGCGTCCCGGCTTGCGAGATGGCCTGGGCCCACCGCGTTGCACGATCGCCCGAAACACGCTCGCCTTCGATGGCGAACGAGCTTTTGCTGTCTTTCACAAGCAGAAATGCTGCGGCACGCGCAATCAAATCCGATCGGGTTCTGCCAATAACATCGCGGGCGCGCTCGCCGTAACCGCCGGCGGTTGCGATTTGGAGGGCGCCGGAGCGGCGCACAAGCGGGCAGAAGCGGCGGCTTCCCGGCAGGTTGTCGACCACTTTATGACGTGGTGACGGAGTACCCGTTTCAAGGCCGTATTGGAGATCGGGATCGAGAACGAGGACCGCACGGACTTTTCCGGGGTTGGGAACGTCCAACAATTGGCCGGTGAGCCATTCATATAAGAACCACAGTCGCCTTGCGAACGCACCGGTCGGCGTTTCGCGAACGATGTCGGCGACGGTTTCCGCGTCAACGCGTTTGAAGAGACAAGAAAGTATCCCGAGGTTGAGACCTTCCCAGCGGAACGCAAAGGCGAGGTGGCTCGCTAAGTCTTCGTTCGGGCGATGTCGCGGCGTAAGCATCAACCAGTCGGGCGTGGAATTTGGATGATGGCGTCGGGCCAATGCCGTCAGTCGCGGGGGAAGGGGGACTTTTAGATCGTAGCGCAGGACGATCGCGGCATACCCTGCGGGGGTGCCAGGTTCGGGCAGCGGCCGGCCGGCAAAATTCCGTAGCGGCGCCCGGGGCCATTCACTTAGAACTGCGCTGTCTGCTACGGTTCCCATAGGCGATTCTACATCCCGAGTCGGTTCACCAACTGCGGGAAACTATCACCAAGCGTACAAATTTGCGAGATATGTTCACGGAGGATTTATGTCGGGCGGCGGAGGAGGAGATGAGACTTGGCGGAAGCAGCCAAAGCCGACCGGCAATCCTGGGACGCCAAATGATCCCTGCGCAATTGACGAAATCACCACCCTCAATTCGCCGAACCGCTCTGTCTTGGCGACCTTGGGCGTGGGACACATTTTGAATCTTGTGTTGGAGTTGGGCCCGCCAAGGCGGCTGTTGGCCCGGACCGTGTCCGGACAGACGGCCGGCTCAATTACTTCTCCATCGCTTCCGCAGATTATCGGCTGCATTCAGAGCGGTGTCTCGTACCAGCTCGAGGTGCTCACGTTGCGGGGGGCGGTGTGCCAGGTCCGAATTTCTAAGTCATGACCGCGCTAACGGTCGTCGGCGGCATCTATCACGAGGTCTGTATTTGGCCTGCATGGGACCAAGTCTATGGATCCGCGGGCCGCGCAGCGCATGCGATCACGGGATGGATCGACCAGATTTCGCTGATCACATATCGAAACCGCAATTCGGTTTTGTTTGAGGAATGGGCAAAGCTCGAAGGCATTGCTCTTACGGCGGACGAATCCGGGCCTGATATCTCCTTTCGGTATGTTCACAGTCTGTCGCCACCGCTCATAAAGCCTGCATTGGCGACCCTAACCCCGCTTGCGCCCTTGCGCGTCGAAGCGGAGTGCGTTTTGCGATTTGGGATGTTGGAAGGCAGTGCTGTCGTGAAGGCGGATCGCTGCGTTTACGATCCGCAATCGGCTTTCATGCCGGAACCGTTCGCCAAAAACGGTAGTCAAGCGCAGAGGCTCGCCATTGTCGGCAACCGCAAAGAAATCGTTGCCTTGGCAGAAGGTGGAACGGATTGGGAAGCGTCGGCGCGCAGACTGCTGATCGCAAATGTTGAAGTGGTCGTTGTCAAGCACGGCGTCGGCGGGGCGACGGTTGTGCAGCGTACGGGAACCCACCACGTACCCGCGTATCAAACCGGTGACATTTTCACCATCGGGTCGGGCGACGTGTTCTGCGCAGTGTTCGCAGCGGAGTGGGCAAGCCAAAAGAAAGATCCGGTGGCAGCAGCCATGCGGGCCTCCCGCGCGGTAGCAGAGTATGTGCAAACCATGTCGCTCCCTCTGCCGAAGGAGTTCGACGAGCTGCCGGAGGCGATCGCGAAGGATGGCATGGTTTATCTGGCCGGTCCGTTCTTCAATCTCGGACAGCGCTGGCTGGTCGACGAGGCGCGCCGCTGCTTGAAAGAGCTCGGATTGCGTGTGTTTTCCCCAATTCACGATGGCGGCGGCGGCCCGGCGGAAAAGGTCGGACCGCCGGACTTGGAAGCGCTGGACAAATGTGACCTGGTCTTTGCGCTGATTGACGGGGTTGATGCGGGAACCCTTTTCGAAGTGGGATGGGCAAGAGCGCGTGAAAAACCCAAGCCGGTATATGCGCTGGCCCAGAGCGTTTCGGAAGAAGATCTGAAGATGGTCGTCGGATCAGGCTGTCGGGTATTTTCCGATTTGGTCACAGCATTGCACCACGCCGCGTGGCGCACATGAAAACAGCCCTGCTACTTTCTGGCGGCATGGACTCCGTCGCCTTGGCTTGGTGGCTAAGGCCCGCCGTGGCGATGACGATCGACTATGGTCAGCGTCCGGCGCCCGGCGAAATCCGCGCAGCGACGGCCGTTGCTGCCGAACTGAAGATTCCGCACGAGATTGTCCATGCGGATGTCTCCCAATTGGGGAGCGGCGATTTGGCGGGAACTGCGGCAAGCCCATTGGCGCCGGTAAAAGAGTGGTGGCCCTTCCGCAATCAGTTCTTGGTAACGGTCGCTGCGATGCGAGGCGTTTCCCTTGGTGTGCAGACCCTTTTGATAGGGTGCCTACGCACGGATGCTGTGCACAGCGATGGCTCGCAGGCCTTTGTGCAATCGCTCGGACATCTGCTCGGCTTGCAGGAAGGCGCGTTGAAATTGGAGGCGCCGGCGATTGGCCTAGATGGTGCGGAGCTTATACGGCGTTCGGGTGTGCCCGACGAGATTTTGGCGTGGTCGCATTCTTGTCACGTCAGCGAATACGCCTGTGGTGAATGCCGCGGGTGTCGTAAGCATTATGAAACCCTGACAGCACTTGGCGTTGCACCTTACTAATGCGCGCGCCGGATCCTAGTCCGCGCGATCCGGCAAGCCACTCTGGCTACCTCGCGATTGCTCCTGCGTTACGAGTTTATTCGTTGCGGGCAATGCCGGACCCGGTGCCTGGCTTTCACGAAGTGTTCGTTTCGCGACGATCGGACCGCAGGCTTGGCCGCGGTCGATTGAAAGACGTTCTCGGATGCTTGGGGTACGCCACGCAAGCCTTGTTCGTGAGAGAGGAAGCGGGCGTGCTACGCAGTCGGCGTCCTGCACTTGCTTCGGGCGCTTTGCACGCTGTGACGCCGATCCTGATTACGGGTTCGAGGGCTGTGCGAATCTGGCAGTGCCGTCCGGACAGCGCGACTGTTGTCCAGTTGCAAGTTCTCTCTCCGACCCTCGTTCGGGCATTTCGAGCAGCGTGTGCGCACATCGTTCCCGCCGCCGCGAGCGTGGCAATTGTCGTGTTGGTGGGTGATCAAGTCTTGCTCGCCGAGAACTATGAGCATCACGAAACACTCATGTGGCGCGATGCTGGTGCGATGCTGCAAACCTTGGCGTTGGCGGCCACAGCTTACGGTCTGGGCTATTGCGCGCTTGCGCCTCTTGGCACGGAGGTTTTGGAAGGCATGGGGTCGCCGTCTCGATTTTGCGCGTTGGGTGTCGCGCTCATCGGCGTTTCTGCTAGGTAACCAAATGTAGCGGCAGCCGTCGCATGTAATCCCAGATCAGCGCATCGAGGGATGATGCCGGAACCATGAGGTCGTAGGCGAAATCCAAGAAGAGCTTCTCCAGTGTCCGGTACTCACTTGCTGGCTCAATCGCTTCGGGAAAGATGCCGGCCAATCGCCCGGCTCGCAAAATATGAATGTCTATAATGGCGACAGCGTTGGATCCTCGATGGTTGCGGACGATCCATGATGCTGTCTTTAAACCGATTCCGGGAAGTGATGTGAGGCTATCGCGCAGCGCAACGTCGTCGTTAGGCTGCTGAATGCCTTCTAGCTGCTGCAGTGCCGATGCAAGATGCTGTGCTTTTTGGCGGGGAAAACGGTAGCGTTGGAGACGTCCATTGATCACCAACGGCTGGAGCAGCGCATCGAGAATATGCGTTTCTTCAACATCAGATTTCAGCAAACCGAAGTGGCGCAAACGGTCAAACGCAGCCAGTCCCATGGCGGCGGGCATTCCGAATCCGCCCAACAGACACGCGGCCATTTCTTCTTGAAGCGTTCGTCCAAGCTTGTTGTCTAGATAGTGACCTTGGATGTGATGCTGCCATGCTTGGCCACGCCAAAAGGCGGGCGTGAAAAGGGCGTCGAACTCGCCCCATGGCACTCCGATTGATAGCAGTTCGTCAGGGTCAGGTAGCTCCAGATGAAACAGCTCACCGTTGACATAGGTATGCATGTGTTGCGAACCCCGCGATGCGTTCGATGTTAGGCACTCTTGGGCGGACATCGACTTATTCTCCTTTCGCAAAACGTATTCGTTGGGGGAGCTGCTGCAGGTCGTTCTCCAACGCCAACGCGTCTTGCTCGGGGGAGGCCAGATCTGCGAGACGCGCAGCGAGACCCAAAACGCCGAGGGCGTGCACCAACACCATCAGGCTTACGGTCGCGTCGCCGTGTTCCAGGCGATGCAAAGTTTGCCGGCTGACCTGCATTTGCTTTGCCATGTCGGCCTGCTTCAGGCGTCGGCGTCGCCGGGCAGTCGAAATGTCCAGGCCAAGTTTTTCGATAGCCTGTTGAGCTGTGAGACGGGGCGCGGTGGCGGGCATCCGATTAGGTATGATAAAGATTACAATAAGTCATGTAGTGTACTCTATATCATACAATAACCTCTAGCACACCTGTGGTTCCGCGCATCTTTGCGGTCGCCCGCTGGCGCATGAAACTGCAATAGGCCTTTGAAAAGGATGACCTATTCGCGCGAAGTCGCCGTCGTTTGTGCGCCGTGGAGCAAGGCGGTCTCTGATCGTGATGTTCTTTGAAGCCCCGGCTGACCGCAGCGGTTCATATGCTCTGGATTTCTTGATCGATGTGCCGATCCGCCCGTGCGCAAGATTTGGGCAAAAGTGACAGAAACCCTTTGAATTTCATTGAAAATGCTGCCTAGTTCCCGCGGAAGTGGTCCACGAATTCTGTCGCGAAATGGTCAAGGTCGAAACGGTCGATCTCTCTCAGTATGGCATTGTCCTCCCGGCCGATCGCGTGGGGATCGTTGCTGCGCAACCGTGGCTGAGCTTGACAGGTCATGAGCCCTTTACGTGTAGCCCGGCGCATCGCGCCGCTCAGCTTGCGTTGATCGATGAGACGCTCGAACTTGCAAGGACATGCCCGCACGGCCAGCCCAAGACCCATTTCACAGTGTTCCCGGAGTATGCGATTCACGGGCTTGCGGGCGCTCAGCGCATCGACAATGCGATGGTGGCGGCCGACTGGCCTGCAGGAACCGTTGTCATTGGTGGCATCGACGGCCTGACGCAAGCCGAATACACCATGCTGGTCGCGCAACCAAACTCGCATGTCGATACGGAGGCGAATGCGGCTCACCAGGTCAACGCGGACAGATGGGTGAATTGCGGTGTCGTCTGGGTGAAGGACGCTGCCGGCACCGTGCATCGCTGGATTCAGCCCAAGATCGCGCCCGCGTGGGGCGAGGCTGACATCGCCTATCAAGCGATGTTTCAAGGCGGATCGATTTTTCTGTTCAAGGGTCGGTTGAACAACAACGCCTTTTATCATTTCAGCATGCTGGTGTGCTTCGACTGGATCGCCTCCCTCAATCAGAATCGGCTGTGGCGTCACGTTCTCGACGATCTCGCTCGGCAGGCAGACCTTGCCGGTGGTGAGTTCTCTGTGTCTTGGTTCTTTGTTATCCAGCACAATCCCAAACCGAACCACATCGAATTCCTGCAGCAGGTGCCGCTCTTCTTCGATCAAAACGCGTTGCCGACGGTGCGGCGCGAACGCGCCTGCATCGTCTTTGCGAACACCGCGGGCCGGCCGCAGCCCGGCCGCGTGAACGCCTATGGCAGCTCCAGCTTGGTCTTCTCCGCCAGCACGCTGTTCGAGAAGGCCACCTGTCCCTTGACCGTGGCCAATGGCAGCCCCGATCTGCGCGCCAACAACACCATCCTCAACCCCTATCATGACGTGATCTTCCGCGAGGGCGGCGCGTGCATCTACGCCTTTGCGCAGGTCAATCCTGGGTCCCTTGTGGCGGGACCGGCAGGACACCGTTTTGCGATCGAGAACGCACAGGTGTTCCCGGTCGATGACACGGTCGATCCGCGCGTGCCGTCTGCACCTGTCCCGGCCAGCGTCAAATGGCTCAATGACGAACTCGACGATGTGCAAAGTTTGAAGACCAAGTTTCCGCAATCGGCGTTGCGCGACAGTGCGGAAGCGGTGCATGGGCCGACCGTGGAGGGCTTTCGTCACCTGGCCCCCACCAAGATCGGGTATCTTCTCAGCACCGAAACCGTCGCGGACAAATGGCGCGTCGACGAACGTAGTACGCTCCATCTCCTCGTGCATACGCAGGAGATATTGGGAATTGGCTACCCCACTTCGCCGGTGCCGGACGAGGGTGCGTTTCCCATCGTCACCATCGATGGCCATGAGCTCGATGTCATCGTGATCGCGGGCCTATCGCACGATGCCTGCTGGAAACAGGCCGAAAAGTCGCTGACATTGGGCCCGCATCAATCGCTTGTGGTCACCAAAGATCCAGACAACACGGCTTGGCAGCGGAAGGCTGGAAGCATTTTGCAAGGCGATCCAGCTGCTGTGGGACAGGACGCAAATATCACGGACCCGGTATCCAATGTCCTGCACATCTCTTATCAAGATCTCTTGGCGTCCTACCTGAACGCTCAGGACACCGCCGGATTGGAGGGGGGCATCCGTGCCAAACTCGCCTGAAATCCCTCAAAGCCGGATCGGAGGCTTGCGCGATTATCTGGCGGCGGTTTTTCCGCATGCCACGGCGCAGCTGGCGCCACAGACGGAGTTTCCGCTTCTTCTGTTGCGGTTTCCGCATGCGATTTACGGTATGGCCTTTGCCAACGGCGATTTGCGCGCGTCGTTCGAGCAGACCTATGCAGCTTTCAAGAAACTTGTGCTGGGTGATGGCAGCCTGCGCAATACAGAGCCGGCCTTTGTCTTCTGTATTGCGCCTGGCCTAGACAATGTCGAGCAGTTCACGTCGTCGGTGGAAACCGATGTCTATTTCTGCCGCAAGTTTGTCATCGCGCTCACCGACGATCTTGGCCGTTCCCTCGCATCCCTGCCCTTCATGCCCTTAGCGCCGATCGACGGCGTGGCGCTACGCCCGACATCGGCACAGACGTATCTGCAGCGGCTTGGGGTACCGGTGCTGCTGGCACGGCATCTGGTTATCCCGACGGAGCGTAGCGCCCAAGGCATTTGCGAAGATTGCGTCGCCGGAAAGCACGGCAAGCCTTTCGAACTCAAACCCGCAGGGCCAACAGCAATGCAAGAGGTCGAACCCTCTCAGAGCGGCGTCTACCTCCAAAAGATCACTATGAAGAACATTCGCGCCTATCGCAGCGAGCAGAGCATCGAATTGGGCGAATACATGACGGTCCTCTACGGGCCCAATGGATTCGGTAAAACCTCATTCTTTGATGCGGTCGATTTTGGTGTGACGGGATCGGTGGGTCGCTTGCCGCCCGAGACCGACCCCCATGTCCGCAAGACTGTGCAGCATCTCGATAGCACCGGCGACGACGCCTACGTGAAGATCGAGTTCGTTCGAGACGGCGTGCCCAACACGATCGTGCGTCACATCGCGAACCGCAAGACGGCCGACCTCAACGGCGCCAGCGCGGACCGCAAGCGCGTTCTCTCCGAACTCACCAATACCTCCGCCAAGGTGACCGAGCGCGTTGAAAACTACGTCAGCCTGTTTCGCGCCACCCATCTGTTCAGCCAGGAAGTGCAAGAACTCACCAAGAACTTCAAGGACGATTGCGTGCTGTCCGCGGACATTGTTTATCGCATGCTTGCGGTCGAAGATTACGCGAGCGCGAAGAAGAAAGCCGAGGGCGCGCGGGATCTATTCGAGCAAGCGCTTGAACGCGAGGACAGCAATCTCGCGCGTATCCAAGCTGAGATCGCCATCGAGCAGGAACGGCTCGACAAGCTGAGCGCGGCGACCACTGCGCCCGCCACGTCAGATGGCCTTGCGTCGTTCACCGCCGGTCTGCGGGCCCAATTGCAATCCGAGCAGCTGTCGGTTGTCCTCAAGGACAACGATCTGGAGTCGCTGCGTGCCCAGCGATCGATCGTCGATGCACGGCTCAACCAGCGTCAGACTACGCTGACGCGGCTGACCGGGCTTGTTGCTGCTGTTCGCGATTTGCCCAGCCTTCTGGCATCCTCCCAAACGCTCGACAGCCAAATTCAGGCGGGCGCTGCGGCGCTTGCCGAGGCACAGCAGCAAGTGCTCGCGCTGGCCCCCGCACTGGAGCAGGCCAAACAGACCCTTCAAGCAGCTGAGCGTTCGGCTGCGGAAGTTCGATCGCGGCTGGATGATCACCGCTGGCGCGTGACGACGCTGCCGGCACAACGTCAAGCCGACAGCAATTTGGATGCGTTGCGCGCGGGGGTGGAGCAGGATCTGACGGCGCTCGCCGAGTTGCAGGACGCGCAACAGACGCGCTTCGAACAGCTGTCCCAGCTCGAGCGCGAAATCCGTCCCGCCGAGGAACAGCTCGCGGCCAAGCAAGCCCAGGCCGAACGGCTGCAACCGCTCATCGCGGTCTTTCCGGCGCAATTGCGCAAGGCCGATCGGGTCCAAGAGATCGTGCGCACCGACGGAGAGATTCAGAACAACTTGACCGCGTTGGTGGCGGCGCACGAAGCGTCAACACGGATGGTGACGGACCTTCAAGGTGAGGCTCAAACCCTCAATGCGCAACTTGCTGCCAGCCGCGGTCGCGCCGACGAACTCGCCTCACTCTTGACAGCGATCGAAGATCATATTGCAGACGGCAACTGCCCGGTCTGCGGCGTCGATCACGGCTCGAAGGAAAATCTGTTAGAGCTCGTGCGCCAACGGCGCGAAATGGATGCGACGGGCGCACTGGAGTCCGCCGTTCGCGATATCAATGACCGCCTGCGCGCGGCGCAGGCCGCCGCGCGAGACGCGGCGGCGAGGGTTGCCGCGGCGCGGGCTACGCTCGCCAGTCTGGCGCGCGAACGCGCGGGCCTGGACACCGAGCTGGCGGAGTATAATCAGAGCGTGAATGCGTTCGCCCTGGACCCCGTGTCCGATCGCAGTGCAGCCAAGGCGCAAGCCTTGCTTGATCGTCTGGCGGTCGAGATTGCCGAACTCCGCCAGACACTCGAAGCCCTCAGGATTCAGGAGCAGGAGGCGCGACGGCTTCATGCTGCGGCGGTTCTCGCCGTCAGCGACAAGCAGGCCGCACTCGCCACAAGGCGGGACAGCCGGACGGCCGCCGAGGCATTCTTGCAGGAGATCATGTCCGACCGGCGTTGGGAGGATAGTGCCACCACGCGAACAGAGGCGGACCTGAAAGCCGAAGAGCAACAGCTGGCCATCGCCTTGGCCAACGCGACACAAGCGGTCGCCGATGCCACGAAGGCGCGTGACACAGAGCAAGCCGCCGTTGATGCGGCACGCCGACTGGTCACGCAAACCAACAGCGAGCTGACCAAGCTGCGCGCCCAGCATAGTGAAATAAGCAAGGCATTGATTGCATCACGTACAGCGCTTGCCGGCGTGTCCTTGCCCGACGACACCGACTCCGCATCGCTAGCCTCGGCAATCGAGCAGCAACAGTCGGATCTGGCGCGCGGTCAGGCTTTGCATGACGCCTTGGTCAATCTCGAGCTGGCGATGGATGCTGCCGCCACAGCGGCGGCGCTTCTCAGCCAGCAGAATGCGATCAAGGAGAAGGAGCAAGAACTCAAGCGCGTCACCGCGCGCAAGAAGTCGCGTCAGCCGTGGGCCAAGCTGTTTCGCACCATCGTGCAGCAATTGCAGTCGCAGCAGGGACAAGCGGTCAGCAACTTCACGGACCAGTACGGCCCACGCACCTCGGTGATCCAGCGTCGCTTGCGGTCGGTCTACAGTTTCGAGGACGTCGAAATCACCGCGCGGGACGCCGCCATCGTCGTACGGGTGCGCAGGGGCAAGGACAATCTCAAGCCGGTGGATTATTTCAGCCAGTCGCAGCAGCAGACTCTGCTCTTGGGACTGTTTCTCACGGCATGCAGCTCGCAGACATGGTCCTCGTTCTCCTCGATCTTCCTCGACGATCCAGTGACACACTTTGATGATCTTAACACTTTCGCGTTGCTCGATTTGCTGATCGGGCTCCTCAACACCAATGTCGGCAAACGCCAGTTTGTGATCTCGACCTGCGACGAAAAACTTCTGCAGTTGGCGCTGCGCAAATTCCAACACTTGGGTGACAAGGCGAAATTCTATCGCTTCGAGGCGATTGGCAATGACGGACCGGTCATCAAGGAAATCAAGCGGCGCGTGCTGGAAGCCGTTGCGTAAGTTGTGCCCCGCAAATCTTGCTGTGAAACACAACGATCGAATTCTGCTGTGCCTTGAGTAACCGCTTGAGCCACAGGGGAGGCTTATGACCGCGATCAATCAAATTCTCGCCAGCGATGGCAGACCATTCCAGAGGGTCTGGATCAAAGCATTTTGGGGCTTCGATCCCGAAAACGAGGGCTTTCTTGGCTTCACGCGCGAAGGCGACCGGACTCGGCTCTTTGCTCAACATCGGGCCGGCGACCTGGTCCTGATTTACGGTAGCCAAACAACCGTAATCGAAATCAACCCTCGCGTAGCGATGTGATGTTCCTAACGGGAGATCGAACGCGGGCGCACGCCCGGATAAGAACGGATACGAAAGAGAACACGAACGCTCTGTGTGATAGCCGTGTGATCGACCTGACGTAAGTCGTTGAAAACAAAAATCAGTCTGCACATTCCATCATTGTACTAATTCCGGCGCAGTTTGTATGTGGCCCAAGCAATGGAAGGTGCCCAGTTAGGCCGCCGCATCGGTGTTCTTGTTAGGCGGCTTTTCAAGGGCATCAAATATCGCATTCGCGACCTTATCCGCCGCGAGTTTGATTGGATCGATCTTGAGATGGGCATAGCGCGCGGTGGTTTGAATTTGTGTATGGCCAAGCAGCTTGCCGATCATCGGTAGGTCCTCGCCGAGTTGAAGCGCGTCGGAAGCAAAGGAATGTCGTAAATCGTGTATGCGTACATCATTCAAACTGGCGCGCTTGCGAAGACGACGCCATGGGCGTTGCATGTCGGTGAGGTGCTGCCCCTCGATCTTTCCAGTTATGACATACGGGTTATCTTCGATCTTAGGAATAGTCTTGAGGACATCGATCACCGCCTTACCGATCGTGACCAATTTGGCTCCAGTCTTCGAATCCGGCAAGCGTAACACGCCTTTTTTGAGATCAACATATGCCCATTTGAGCTTTTGGATTTCGCTGAGACGGCAGCCGGTCAAAAGCAGGAGGCGGATACAGTTTGCCGCTTCCGGCTCCGAATGCGCTTCGCGCAAGACCTTGCCGAGGCGCGCCAATTCATCGGACGTCAGGTATCGCTCCCGTTTCTGTTCCTTATAGCGCTTGACCTTCCAGCACGGGTTAATGCCGTCCGTCCGAACGTCCCAAGTATCGGCAATAGTAAACATCACGGAGAGGACGCCCAGGGTACGATTCGCCTGGTAGGGTATTTCCTTCATAGAATGGTGAAGTTCGACCACATCGGCGCGGGTGATATCGATGATGCGATGTGTTCCCAGCTTGGGGGTGATGAATAGCTCGACAGACCTTTTGTATTCCGCCTGGGTCGTGGGCTTACAGTGCAATGCCACATGCTCGTCCAGAAAACGCTGGCCAAACTCCTTCATGGTTGGCGAGGCCTTTCGGCGGTCGCGTTCACCAGCGGGATCGCCACCCAAGCGGGCTGCGGAAAGATGTTTCATCGCTTCGGTGCGAGCGATCTCAGCCGTGATGGCCCCGTGCAGTCCGATGTTTACGCGGCGCAACCGACCGCTAGCACGGAATTGTGCAAGATACATCTTTCGGCCCGAGGTATAGACCCGTAGGCCGAAGCCTTTTAGCTCGTTGTCCCAGAGGAAGAATTCTCGATCGCTAGGTGATGCGACATCGGCGGAACGTTTCGTGATTTTGGTCATTGAACACCTCGCGAACATCGGGCGCCCCGGAATCAAATCGGAAGCAGTTGGGAGCAAATCACAGGAATTCCGGTCGCATGAAATCGTAAGTCCGGTCCAATAAAATATCAACAGAAACAAATGACTATCGCGTTTTTGCGAGATATCGCGTAGCTTTGGAAAGACTAGCGTAGAGGGGTTGAAACGAACTCATAACCTGAAGGTCACAGGTTCAAATCCTGTCCCCGCAACCAATGCTGAAAGGCCGCTGTATGAACAGCGGCCTTTCGTGCTTTCCGGGCATGGTGTTGCCATGCTAGTTACCGGCCCCGGTCGCGGGCGTAGTTCAATGGTAGAACGGCAGCTTCCCAAGCTGCATACGAGGGTTCGATTCCCTTCGCCCGCTCCATTTTCAACTGATCATGCGCCGCCGCCATGCCAACTCTGTGTTGCCATTTCGGGTTCGCTACGCCGCCATACGGGCGGCGGGCCTGACAGGTCCTATATCTAGTATGAACTGCCGCCTAGTGATGCACGAGGCATCTTTCAAGGTTTGAGGCCATGTTATTCCTGCATGGCAGGTCCAAGTTGCGACGCAGCAAATCCATCCCATCTCTGCAGTATGACCGGGAGCGGTGGCGCAATAAGGCGCCGGAAAGCCGAGAGAGCCGGTCATTCTTGGAGTGGCAAATGTCTATGATCTCATCTGATGGCGAAGTGGCTGGGACCAAATTTTTCTTTGTAGCGACGGTTATCGGCGCAGTGGTGCTGTTGCTGGGTTCGATCACGGCGCCCGCTGTGCCAACAGCCAAGTCTTTGAACCAGGTGGATAATCCGGCCATCGAACAGGTCGTTGTAACGGCCCATTCGGGTAAGCTCTCGTAAAGAGTGCCTTTTTACGGCCATTCCCCGCGCAAACGGCCCCCAAGCCTTGCGCGGGGAGGATGGCAGTAAGGATTACCGTGACGTAACGTTGAAACGGGCATATAGTCGCAGTCAACCAATGGGCATGACGGCAGATCAGATCGCCCCAATGGGCGTAGCCGGGGTTGCCCGAAGTCGAGGGTACAAAGGCTATGGAAACACCGATCCACGCTGCGAACGACATCGACAGAAACGAAACCGTTCCGCGGATAATTGCCGCGCTCGCCGGTGTTGCCGTGTTGGCAATCGTCGCCGGACTGGTCGCATATTCGGGCATGTGGTCTCCGCCTGCATCGCAGATACAAACGACCGTGACCGAAAACGTGCCTTAAGAAGGCCTTGACCTTAAGGGCCGACGGTTTCTTCGAGAACAACCTCGTGGCCCCATAAGCGTTCAACATGCGCGAGCACCTGATTCTTGGTGGCATCGTGCAATGGGATTCCGCGATACATGCGGTGTTCAAGAAAGAGTTTGCGGTCGCTGGACAGATTTGCACCGGTCACCTGAATATTGGGTTCCGCTGAGCCGATATCATATTGCCGGGCAAGCGCTGTGCGCACCTCGCGGTAGCCGCGTTCGTTATGGATTGCCGAAATTTTGATGGCACCTTCATCGGCCTTGTCGAACAGGGCGAAGAGCCGGAAATCGCGCATCAATTTTGGGGAGAGGAATTGCTCGATGAAGCTCTCATCGCGGTAGTTCGCCCAAATATCTTTCAGCACCCCCATCCAGTCGCCGGAGCCAGCGAAAGCGGGAAACCATTCGCGGTCTTCATCCGTCGGGGTTTCACAGATGCGCCGAATATCGGCCATCATGCCATAACCCAGCGCATAGGGGTTCATGCCGGAATAGCGCCGGTCATCAAATCCCGGCTGAAATACCACCGATGTGTGGCTATGCATAAATTCCAGAAGCGCGCCCTCACTAATCAGGCCCTTGTCGTAAAGCAAGTTCATGATCGTGTAGTGCACAAAGGTAGCGCAGCCTTCGTTCATCACTTTGGTTTGCCGCTGCGGATAGAAATATTGTGCAAGATTGCGCACGATACGCAGCATTTCACGCTGCCAGGCTTTCAGGCTTGGCGAATGCTTTTCCAGAAAATAAAGCAGGTTTTCTTCTGGTAGCTTCATGTCACCGGAATAATCGCCTTCGCCATCCGGCGCAGACTCAATCACGGCAGGCTCAAGGCCGGCCGGCAGGGTGCGCCATAAATCATTATAGGCTTCATCCTCATATTCACGGCGCAGACGCTGTTTTTCTGCCACCCGCTCCTTCGAGGCGCGCGGCGGGCGGCTATAGCGAAAAACACCCTGGTCCATCAAAGCGTGCGCGGAATCGAGCACCGCCTCAACATCATTATGTCCGTGGCGTTCCTCGCAAGCGGCGATATAGCGCTTGGCAAAAGCCAGGTAATCCAGAATGCCTTCAGCATTGGTCCATTGCCGGAACAGATAATTGTTCTTAAAAAAATGATTGTGGCCGAAGGCGGCATGAGCCATCACCAATGCCTGCATCGTCATCGTGTTTTCTTCCAAGAGGTAAGAAATACACGGGCTGGAATTAATAACGATTTCATAGGCTAGTGCGGAATAGCCGGCGCGATACATCGTGTCTTCGCGCGCAAACAATTTGCCGAACGACCAATGATTATACATGAGCGGCATGCCCAGCGAGGAATAGGCATCCAGCATCTGCTCAGACGAAATAATCTCGACCTGATTGGGATAGACATCCAGCTTGAGTTCATTCAACGCGATGTCTTCGATGGCCTTATAGGCGCTATCCAGCGTTTCAAAATTCCATTCCGAACCGTCAAACAGAAGCGGGCCTTTGCTCATGCTGCCGCATCCTGTTTTTTGAACAGTTCGTGAAATACGGGAAAAATGTCTGCTGGTTTCGAGATGCGCTTGGTCACAAAATTCGACCAGCCTTCGGTGACCGTGCGATAAGCGCGCCACAGTTCGGCTCCACTGTCTTCGCTGGCGAAAACTTCCATCTCCCGTTCATCGAGAATTTCGATATAGGCATAGTATTGACAGAGCGGCATGATGTCTTCGTTCAGCATTTCCACACAGCGCCGTGCATCGCCGCTTTGTGTGTAACCATCACTGGCCTGTGCGGCGTAGATGTTCCAGTCCGCGGTGGCGTAACGCTCTTTTTGAACCTCCAGCATTTTGTCGAGCGCGGTGGAAACAATAGTGCCGCCGGATTGGCGCGAATAGAAAAACTCCTGTTCGTCCACCTCCTGTGCATCATGCGTGTGGCGAATGAAAACAACGTCTACGCGCTCATACCGCCGCTTCAAAAACAGATGCAGCAACATGTAAAAGCGCTTGGCGAGATCCTTCTCTCGCTCGCCCATGGAGCCGGACACATCCATCAGGCAGAACATCACCGCCTTGCTGGTGGGAATGGCTTGCTCGCTGAACGAATTAAAACGCACATCGATGGGGTCAATAAAGCCGATCCATTTGCGTTTGGCCGTTGCGCCGTCGATCGCCTCTTTCAATGTGGCAATACGGGCGTGTACGTCTTCGCTCTTTGGCTCTTTGCGTTCCAATTCTTCCCGCTCTTGCTCCATTGCGCTGATGTCTTCGGCCCGCGGGCGTCTCAGCGCCAGACGGCGGCCAAAGGCGTTGCGCATGGTACGCACAAGATTGATCTGGGTTGGTGAGCCCGATGTGGTGATACCGGCGCGGCGCCAGGCTTTGGTGGGTGTTTCTTTCAATGTTGTGCGCACAAGATTGGGCAGCTCCAAATCTTCAAAGAAGATGCCCAGAACTTCTTCCTGCGTCATTGTGAATTCGAAATCGTCTTCACCGTCGCCCGAATCTGCTGCCTGTTTGCCGCCTTGCCCGCCTTCGCCAGAACGCGGTTTTTTAATTTCGTCACCAGGCATGAATTCTTTGTTGCCGGGCAGCACGAAGTCGCGCTCACCAGAGGCGCGGGGGTCCAGACGAAACCGCGGTTCTTTTGTACCTTTGGTAGAGATCTTGATCTTGCGGTCTTTGTCGATGTCTGCGACCGCTGAATCTTTCAAAGATTTTTGAACTGCTTCACGGATTTGCGTGCGTGCACGGCGCAAGAAACGCTGGCGGTTGGCAAGGCTCTTACCCTTTGGGTTCAGCCGGCGGTCAATGAAATAGGTCATTGGTGTTTGTGATCCCGGTCAGCGAACATTGCGAAGCGCATACCGGGATACATCCTTATCACCCCGCCTTGTTGACGCGCATATACCATTCGACCAGACGGCGAACCTGGCGTGCCGAGTAACCGCGCGCCAGCATCCGTTTGACGAATTCATTATGCTTGGTTTCGGTGTCGCTATCCTTTTTGGATTCAAAGCTGATGACAGGAAGAAGATCCTCGACCTGTGTAAACATACGTTTTTCGATCACGC
Source organism: Hyphomicrobiales bacterium (assembly GCA_040255365.1). Classification (GTDB taxonomy): domain Bacteria; phylum Pseudomonadota; class Alphaproteobacteria; order Micropepsales; family Micropepsaceae; genus Rhizomicrobium. The sequence continues at coordinate 63,601 of JBDZUY010000007.1, read as the reverse complement.
TGCGAATTTTTTCGTAGGCGGTCCAGGCCGGGTTCTTGCCCTCGTTCTGCGCGCGATAACGCAGCGCGAATTTCACAACCTCGTTGCGGAAGTCTTTGGGGTTGGCAATGCCCGCCGGCTTTTCAACTTTCGACAATTCATTGTCGAGGGCGGCGCGATCCAGCAACTGGCCGGTATCGGCATCCTTGAAATCCTGATCTTCGATCCAGGCATCGGCATAGGCAATGTAGCGGTCAAACAGGTTCTGGCCATATTCGCCATAAGATTCCAGATAGGCTTTCTGGATTTCCTTGCCGATAAATTCGGCATAGCGCGGTGCCAATTCGGCCTTGATGAATTCGAGATATTTTTTCTCGGTCTCATCGGGGAATTGCTCACGTTTGATCGACTGCTCCAGCACATACATCAGGTGCACCGGGTCTGCGGTTATTTCCGTCACATCATAATTGTAGGTCTCTGAAAGCGTCTTGAAGGCGAAGCGCGTAGAGATGCCGGTCATGCCTTCATCGAGGCCCGCAGTGTCCTTGTATTCCTGCAGGCTTTTGGCTTTGGGGTCGGTGTCTTTCAGCTTTTCGCCGTCATAGACACGCATTTTGGATGTGAGGTTGGAGTTTTCGTGTTCCTTCAATCGCGTCATCACGCAGAACTTTGCCAGCATTTCCAGCGTTTCTGGCGCGGTTGGCGTGCCGGCAAGGTTTGAACTGGAAAGCAGCTTTTTGTAGATCGCGGTTTCTTCGGTTACGCGCAGGCAATATGGCACAGTAACGACAGAGATGCGGTCGAGAAAGGCTTCATTGTTCTTGTTGGCTTTGAACACCTGCCATTCGGCTTCATTGGAATGAGCCAGAATGATTCCGCCAAAGGGGATGGGCCCAAGGGTTTCGGTGCCGATATAATTGCCTTCCTGTGTTGCCGTCAGCAGAGGGTGCAACACCTTGATCGGCGCCTTGAACATTTCGACAAATTCCAGAAGGCCCTGATTGGCGCGGCACAGCCCGCCCGAGAAGGAATAGGCATCGGGATCATTCTGGCTGAAATGCTCCAGCTTGCGGATATCCACTTTGCCGACAAGGGAGGAAATGTCCTGATTGTTCTCGTCGCCCGGCTCGGTCTTGGCGATGGCGAACTGGCGCAGCTTTGAAGGATAGAGGCGCGCCACTTCAAACTTGGAAATATCACCGCCAAACTGGTCCAGCCGTTTCACGGCCCAGGGGCTCATCACGCCGCCAACCCGGTGGCGATCGATGCCATATTTGTCTGCCAGCAATTCGGCCAATTCGTCAGAGCGGAAAAGGCCGAGCGGCGACTCAAACACGGGGCTGATCTCGTCTCCGGCTTTCAGCACATAAATCGGATGGACTTCCATCAAATCTTTCAGGCGTTCGGCAAGCGAGGATTTGCCGCCGCCCACGGGGCCCAGCAGGTAAAGAATCTGGCGCCGCTCTTCGAGGCCCTGCGCCGCATGCTTGAAATAGCCCACGATCCGCTCGATCGTGTCTTCCATGCCAAAGAAGCCTTCAAAGGCGGGATAGCGCTTGATGGTGCGGTTGAAAAAGATGCGGCCCAGCCGCGAATCCTGTGCGGTGTCCACCAGCTCTGCTTCGCCGATAGCTTCGACCATGCGTTCGGCCGATGTCGCATAGAGCATCTTGTCGTCGCGTGCTGCCAACAACCAGTCGCGCAAACTCATGGTTTCAAAGCGCTCGCGCGCGTAATCGCGTGTGAAGATATCGAAGACGTCAAGCGTACTCATACGTCGACTCCTTGCTCGTCTTATATGCCTCTCACACTCTATAGATTGTGGTGATCAGCAGGCATAACAAGATCAGTGGAACCCCACACGGCGAAAATCTTCGCACGTCCCCGTGAAACAATCCTTAAATTTGCGTTTTTCCGCGTTTTTCCTGACCGTTTGGCCACACAATTGCCCTCATCCGTGCACAAGCGCGCACGTCTGTTTCGTTTGTATTCGATTCTTTCCTCTGCAATTCGGTTCGTCAGCAATGCTATTCGCCGGTCTGTAGCCGGCCCCGTTTTTGCTTTCCGCTACGACGCCTCTTAACGCCGTTTGATTTGCGGGCAAGTGTAACGCCGTTCATCAATTTTCCAAAGCGTTATGCAAAACATCTACGGTTCAGCGCCCATAATATTACCGCAATTTCGGTATGGAATCTGTGTCCAGTTGTGATGCGCGGCTGCCAGCGCTTTGGCAGGGGATTAACGGCGCGGTCATTTGCTGGTCAGGTAGGCGGCGCAGTCTTGGAACTGGGCGAAATTGTATGGATTTCGTTACCCGATTGCGTCTGGCTGTCTCGCACGTGAAAACGTTTTCGTAAGCTCGTTTTTGCAAATTCGTGCCGCGGTGTGTTTTCGCACTTGCCGTGAGCCGCAATCATCGGTCAAGCTGAGCCCATGAACGATCTTGCGATATCTGTGCGCCCGGCCAAAGCCAGAGATGCTGGTGAAGTGGCGCGTGTTTATATCGACTCATGGCACGATACCTATCCTGCGATTCTTCCCACGAATTTGCTATGCGCCATGACGCCGAAAGGGCAGGCCGCACGCTGGCATGCCGCCATCTGCATGGCAGGGCGTGAAAGTGTGCTCGTTGCCGAAACGCCGGATTATGGTGTGATGGGCATGGCCAGCATGGGGCCTGCGCGTGATGGCACGCTGGGGTTCGACGGCGAGATTTATACGATTTACGTGGACCCTTCATTCTATGGTCAGGGTGCAGGGCGCCTGTTGCTGCGTGCAGGCTTTGAACGTCTGCGTGATCATCGTTTCAAATCATGCCTGATCTGGGCGCATGCCAAAAACCCCGCCCGCTTCTTTTATGAGGCGATGGGCGGGCATGTTGTCGCTGAACGCCAGGCCAGCGTGATGGGCGAAATGGTGCCGGAAACCGGGTTTGGCTGGCCTGAGCTTGCGCTTTGTGAGCGCGCAATGCGCGGCGCGGCGCAGTAACCGGTCTTTATGGGTTGCGCAGGTCTTTGGCCCGAATCACTTGCAGCAATATTCCAGTTTTGGGCGTCAAATCTTTCCAGTTCGCAATTGCGCAATCAAATACAGCCAGTGCACAGGTGGGAAATTTCTCGGCCAGATAGGCTGCGCGCTCGCGAGTGGCAGCGTCTTGCGGCGTCCCGGCCAGGTCGCGCGCGCTGTCTCCCAACCCCGGATTGTGGCCAATCACCAGCACGGCACTGGCATCTTGCGGAGCGATGGTCCGGATCGTTGAAAAAATACGGCTGGCCGGTGCCAGATAAAGCGCGTCCACGAAGAGGGCGGGCACATCACGGCTAAGTTCGGCCTGCACCACCGTCCAGGTATGGATTGTACGCGCAGCGGTTGAGCACAGCACGGCATTAGGCTCAAAGCCTGCCTTTCGCATGAACACGCCCATACGGCCAGCATCATCGCGTCCACGTTCTGTCAGGATGCGCGCATGATCGTCACCAGTGTCACCAGCGGCCCCGGCTTTGGCATGGCGCAGGAGCATTACCCGTTTCATCGCGCCGGGCCCTTTCGGAACGGCAGGAGGAACGCAAAGCGCGCGTTGTTCGGCTCAGCGTTTTGGTAGGCCGAAAGACCGATGACAAAGTCGGCCCGTGATGGGTTGGCGCAATATGTGCCGAATATCCGGTCCCACAGCGACAGGTTGAAGCCGTAATTGGAATCGGTCTCTGCGCGCCGGGTAGAATGATGAATGCGGTGCATGTCCGGCGTTACCAGAACGGCGCGCACGATTGGCTCCAGCCAGCGTGGCAGATGGGTGTTGGCATGGTTGAACATGGCCATTGCGTTCAGGATGATTTCAAATACGACGACCGCGCTGGCCGGAATGGCAAACGCGACAACGAATCCCATTTTCAGGCCCATCGACAGTGCGATTTCGCCGGGGTGAAAGCGCAAGGCCGTGGTTACATCCACGTCGCGATCTGTGTGGTGCACACGGTGAAAGCGCCAAAGAACAGGAACGCGGTGCATGACCAAATGCTGGGCATAGATTGTGACATCCAGCAGAAGAAGCCCTGCGGCAAACCGGGCCCAGCCGGGCAGACCCAACCAGGAAAACAGGCCTAATCCGCGCGCTTCAGCCCAAAGAGCCACGCCAACCGCCAGCAAGGGAAAGGCAAAGCGCAACATCACTGTATTGGCGATAGTGATGGCCAAGTTTAATGGCCAACGCTTTCGGCGCGGAAAATGGCGGGCGCGTGCGGGTGCCCACACCTCAGCGGCCGCCATAATGGCCAGCACAATCGCAAAGATACAAAAACGGATAAGGGCTTCGTGGGTTTCGAGCAATGACCCGTTCACGCGACCTGATACCGTGCGCGGGCGGCACGCTCCAGGCCGGCGGCGACCAGCCTGTCGATGTTCAGTGCCCGGCGGATGATATCCAGCACCCGTACCTCCTCCAGCATGACCCGCGAATCTGTCAATGCGATTTCCAGCGCCACCCAATAGGCGGTCTCATACAAATGGTCGGGCAAGGCATTTTTGATCAGACCCAGCACGGCGTCCAACCCATCATTTTCCTGTAGAATAGAGCCGCATTCCTGTGCGGTTGTCAGCAAGCGGTGTTCCTCGAAATCACGGAACACGGGCAAATGCTTGGTCAGATCGCTAATCGCTTTCAATTCGCGCTCGCTCATGGCGCCGTCAGACGCGGAGACCAAAACCATCGCGTAAATGAGAGCGGAATGATGGCTGATTGTCTGCATGAAAACTGACCTTTACGGTGTGATGTGAACGGCGCGACCTTAAGCAGCTTGACCCTGACGGGCAAGCCGCGGCTATGCTGCGCGCCCCGCGTCCAGCCGGTCATTTGGGGCCGTACACCGGGCTTAACCGCGAATTTTGATAAAGGCATTACGGCAAAGTGACGACGAACAAGACCCCTGGCCATTGGCGCCCAAAAACCCTTGCCGTACGAGGCGGGCAAACCCGCACGGCCTTTCAGGAAACATCGGAGGCGCTGTTTATGACCTCCGGCTTTGCCTATGAATCGGCCGATGAAGCCGAGGCCCGTTTTCAGGGAACATCCGCCGGCTATCAATATACCCGTCTTGGCAACCCAACGATTGCAATGTTCGAGGAGCGCATGGCCGCGCTGGAGGGGGCTGCCGTGGCGCGCGCCACCGCCAGCGGTATGGCGGCGGTCGCGGCGGCCTTTTTGTGTTGCTTGCGCAGCGGCGATCATGTCGTTGCCGCCCGCGCAATGTTCGGCTCATGCCGCCACATCATCGAAGAAATCATGCCGCGCTTCGGCGTTACCAGTACGCTGGTCGATGGCGATGATCTGAACCAATGGCAAAGTGCGGTCACGCCGCAAACCCGGTTGATGTTTCTGGAAACACCGGCCAACCCAACCTTGGCCATAGTCGATCTAAAAGGCGTGGCGCAAATCGCCAAAAAAGCCGGGGCCTGGCTTGTGGCGGACAATGCGTTTGCCAGCCCGGTCTTGCAGCGGCCGATGGAGTTTGGCGCGGATATCGTGATCCACTCTTCAACCAAATATATTGACGGGCAAGGCCGCGCGCTGGGCGGTGTGATCCTGTGCGGCGAAGATTTCTTGAAAGATCATTTGCAGTCCTATTTGCGCCACACCGGACCAGCGATAAGCCCGTTCAATGCGTGGCTTCATCTGAAGAGTCTGGAAACGCTGGATTTGCGTATGCGCGCACATTGTGAAGCCGCAAGTGCCATGGCCGATTTTCTGGCCGGACAAAGCAAAATTGCCCGCGTGCTGTACCCGTTCCGGGACGATCATCCGCAACACAAATTGGCGCGCGCGCAAATGGATGGCGGTGGCGGCGTTGTGACATTTGATATTGCAGGCGACAAAGCGGCGGCCTTCCGTTTTGGCAATGCTTTGCAGTTGATCGACGTGTCGAACAATCTGGGCGACATGAAAAGTCTGATTACACATCCGGCGACCACGACCCATCATCGTCTTGCACCCGATGCGCGCGCAGCGCTGGGCATTGGCAATGGCACGATGCGCTTTTCCGTTGGCCTCGAGGATATGGCCGATCTTTGCGAGGATATCGAACAGGCGCTCGCCAAAGTTTAGGAGTTCGCTAAAGCCTGGGAGGGTGAGTATGTCTGAACATCATGGTGGTGTGCGCTGGGTGCGGACCAGTGCGGATTTTTCCTACGACTCCTATAACCGTGCCCATGACATGCATTTCAAGGGCGGCGATATTGTGTTGCCCGCATCTTCTGCGCCCGCGTTCAAGGGCGATGCCGGCCGGGTCGATCCCGAAGAAGCGTTTGTCGCCTCACTTTCGTCCTGTCACATGCTCACGTTTTTGGCGATCTGCGCGCGTAAACGGCTGACGGTCGAAGCCTATGAAGATGATGCGGTGGGCACCCTGGAAAAAGGTGAGGGCGGCAAATTGTGGATGGCAAAAGTGATTTTGCGGCCGCGCGTGTGTTTTGCGGACGGCGCACAAATCGATGCCCAAGCCCTTGCACAGATTCATGACCTTGCCCATCACGAATGCTTTATCGCCAATTCTGTGAAGACCGAAGTTTTGGTAGAACCGCCGGGCTAGCAGCACCCGTTAACCGCTTATTTTTGCATGCTTGCGCGGTCTGCGCGCGCGCGCGATAATTGCACCATGTATGAAAATATGACCCGTGGTATCCGCGTTTGTGTTGAGCCGTCGTTTCTCGACGATCAATCCGATCCTGATGAGGGCCGCTTTTTGTGGTCCTACCGGGTGAAGATCGAGAACCACGGCAAAGAAACCGTGCAATTGGTGTCGCGTTACTGGCACATCACCGATGCGCTGGGCCGTATTCAGGAAGTCAGCGGTCCGGGCGTCGTGGGCGCACAGCCCGTACTGGAACCGGGCCAATCCTTTGAATATACAAGTGGCTGCCCGCTGCCCACGCCGTCCGGCGCGATGACCGGGCGCTATCAGATGCGCGTCAGCTCCGGCGAGGCATTTGAAGCCGAGATTCCGGGCTTTCTTCTGGAAAGCCCGCATGAAAAGCGCCAGATCCACTAAGCACTTATAATTTCACGGGTTGATACGGGGCCGGGCTTGCGTCGTAAGATGTGCGGGCCTGCTCTATTTCATGTCATTTCGAGATTGCGATGAACGATTCCACGATTGTGAAACCACCCAAGCCAAGCCCTGCTCCCACTGGTGTGGAGGCGGCTATAACCCCGCGGCCATCGCGCGATGAGGCCGAAGCGGCCGTGCGCACCTTGCTACGCTGGGCGGGTGATGACCCGGCGCGTGAAGGGCTGGTAGAAACACCGGCGCGCGTGGCGCGTGCGTTTGAGGAATGGTTCGCAGGCTATTCCGAAGACCCGGAAGAATATATGCGCCGCACCTTCGAAGAAGTCGAAGGTTATGATGAGATGGTTGTGCTCAGGGACATCCGTTTTGAATCACACTGCGAGCATCACCTTGCCCCCATCATCGGGCGCGTACATATCGGTTATTTGCCCACCAACAAGGTGGTCGGCATATCCAAGCTGGCCCGTGTGGTCGAAGCCTATGCCCGCCGCTTGCAGGTGCAGGAAAAAATGAATGCGCAGATCGCCCATTGCATTGAAAAGGTGCTGGAACCAGCCGGTGTAGCGGTTGTCATCGAAGGCACACATCAATGCATGACGACACGTGGCGTGCACAAACCCGGCGTGACCATGGTGACATCAACCATGCTGGGTGAATTTCGCAGCAATCAACTGACGCGGCGCGAATTTCTGACCGTTATCGGCAATCCCGTTTCCAAGATGGATTCGTGACATTGGCGCAAGGAACGCCCCCGCAATCACTTGATCTGGTGCGCCGCCTTGTGGCGTTCGATACGACAAGCCGCGGGTCCAATCTTGAACTCATCGGCTTTGTACAAAAGATGCTGGAAGATGCCGGGGCGCGTTGCCGCCTGACCTATGATCCCACGCGCACCAAAGCCAATCTGTTTGCCAGTTTGGGCCCACCAGTTTCTGGCGGTTATGTGTTATCCGGTCATACCGATGTGGTGCCTGTCGATGGACAGGATTGGGCGAGCGATCCTTTTGCACCAGAAGTTCGTGATGGCCTGCTGTATGGCCGCGGCACGGCAGACATGAAGGGGTTTATTGGCGCGGCGCTTTCGCTGGTGAATGACATTGCGAAGGCGCCGCTGAAACGGCCCATTCATTTTGCGCTGTCTTATGACGAAGAGGTGGGCTGCGGCGGCGTACGCGGGCTTTTGGAAGATTTGAAAGAAAACGCGATCACACCGGAACTGGCCATCATTGGTGAACCCACCGATATGCGTGTGGTCGGCGCGCACAAGGCCGGTGCGGTGCTGCACACCCATGTGCATGGCCGTGAGGGGCATTCCAGCGCACCGGACAAAGGTGCCAATGCCGTAATGATGGCAGGCGAATTTGTCGCCCATCTTCAGGCAATGGGCACGGCGTTGAAAGATGATACCGATCCACGTTTTGAGCCGCCTTACACAACGATTCAGGCGAACATGATATCGGGTGGAACTGCGGTGAATGTGCTGGCGCGTGATGCGCTGGTGACATGGGAATATCGCGCGCTGCCTGATCGCGATTTTGAAACAATACCGGTGCGCGCCGATGAATTTGCAACGCATGAGATATTGCCGAAATACCGCGCCCATGTGCCAGACGTTCACATAACGACCGATTTTCACGCCAGCTATCCAGGTTTGATTTTGGATGCGGATTCACCGGCCATCGCGCTGGCGCGTGAAATATCCGGTTCCAATGCGGTGGAGACCGTGGCTTACGGCACAGAGGCCGGGCTGTTTCAGCAGGCCGGTATTCCATCCGTGGTTTGCGGCCCCGGCTCTATCGATCAGGCGCACAAGGCCGATGAATTCATCGCTTTGTCGCAACTGAGCGCGTGCGAAGATTTTTTGCGCAAAGTGATCGCCCGCGCCAGCCGGTAAAACACAGGGCACAGCTTACGCTGCATTCAGCCCGCGTCCTTCCAACAGCGCCTCGATTTTGGGATCACGCCCGCGAAACTGGCGATAGGCCTGCGCAAAGTCGCGGGTGCCACCGGATGAATAAATATAGGTGTGCAGCCGCTGCGCGGTTTGCGGATCAAACGCATCGCCGGTTTCGGTAAAGGCGCCAAACCCGTCTGCGTCCAGAACCTCTGCCCACAAATAACTGTAATACCCCGCCGCATAAGAATCGCCTGTGAAGATGTGCAAGAAATGCGGGCTTCGGTGACGCATCGAAATTTCTTTTGGCATGCCGATGCGCTCCAGTGCAGCCGTTTCAAACGCGGCGGCGTCCACATTGTCCGCGTCTTCGAGCGTATGAAAATCCATATCCACCAGCGCGGAACCCAAAAATTCCACCGTCGCAAAGCCCTGATTGAAATTGCGCGCTGCTTTGAGCTTTTCCGTCAGCACCTTGGGCATCGCCTCGCCCGTATCGCAATGCACGGCAAAGCGTTCCAGAATTTGCGGCTCGGATAGCCAATGCTCAAAGAGCTGTGAGGGTAGTTCTACAAAATCCTGCGCCACATTGGTGCCGGACAGGCGCGGGAAGCGCACATCGGAAAGCAACCCGTGCAAGCCATGGCCAAATTCATGGAACAGGGTTTGCGCTTCATCAAAGCTCAACAGAGCCGGGCTGCCCTTTGGCGGCTTTGGAAAATTGCACACATTGACAATGATTGGTGTGACTGGTGCATCGATGTTGTGTTGATCGCGAAAGGCGCTCATCCATGCGCCGCCGCGTTTGGAGGGCCGCGCAAAATAATCACCATAGAACAGGCCGATATGTGCGCCGTCGCGAGTGACTTCCCACACCCGCACATCGGGATGATAGACCGGTATGTCGCTGCGTTCCTTGAACGTTAGCCCGAACAGGCGGGACGCGGTGTAAAATGCGGCCTCGATCATGCGGTCCAATGCAAAATAGGGCCGGATTTCATTTTCATCGAGGTCGTAACGGGTCTTGCGCAGTTTCTCCGCATAGAACCGCCAGTCCCAGGCTTCGAGAGCAAAATTCCCGCCTTCGGCACGAATGACATCTTGCAGCGCCTCGCGTTCCTGCTCCGCGCGTGCGCGCGCTGGCGTCCACACCTGCTCCAGAAGGCCGCGAGCCACATCCGGCGTTTTGGCCATTGTGTCCGCCAGTTTGTAATGCGCAAAGGTGGGATACCCCATCAATTTTGCATTCGCGGTGCGCAGCTTCACAGTTTCGGAAATCAAATTTTTGCTATCATGCGTATTGGCATTGTCACCGCGCGCCGACCACGCCTTGAAAATTTTTTCGCGTAAATCGCGCCGGGTTGAAAATTGCAGAAAGGGCTCAATGCTGGACCGCGACGTGGTGATGGCAAAGGGGGCATCAAGCCCGCGTTCGCGCGCGGCTTCGGCGGCGGCGGCTTTTGCGGATGGGGGTAGGCCAGCCAGATCCGCCTCGTTCAACGGCAGCACGAACTCCTGTTCGTCCGCCAATACCTTTTGCCCAAATTCGGTACCCAGACTGGCCAGCCGTTCATTCGCGGCGGCAAATTGCGTGCGCGCTTCACCCGAAAGCTTTGCGCCTGCGCGCACAAAATCCAGATGATAGCGCTCCAGAACACGCAATTCCTCGCTGGAAAGCGAAAGGATTTCGCGTGCGCGATACACCGCATCAATGCGCGCGAAAAGTTTGACGTTCAGATAAATCTCGTTCCAGTGCCGGGCCAGCACAGGCGAAAGCTCGCGCTCAATATCCTGCAATTCCTCGCTGGTGTTTGATGAGGCGAGATTGCCAAACACGCTTTCCACCCGGATCAGGAGCACGCCGCTTTTTTCCAGCGCCACAATCGTGTTGGCAAAATCCGGCGCAGCAGCATTGTCCGCGATAGCGGCAATTTCACTTTGGTGCTCGTCCAGCGCGCGCTGATAGGCGGGGCGATAATGCGCCGCTTTGATGCGGTCAAATGGCGGCGCGCCAAAGGGGGTATTCCATGTTTCAAAAAAGGGGTTGCTACTCATGTGGTCCTTTTGTCCCGCGCGTCGGCGTAATTCTCTGTTGTCTAAACCCCATAGGTAATGGAATGCTACAGATGTTCAAGGCGCGGCTGAATTGTGAAGCGGCTTCCGGGGGATAAAATGAAAAATATTCTGATTGGTCTTGGCGCGGTGATCGTTGCGGTTCTCGCTATTGTGATTATCCGCACCATGATGTTGCCGCCACCGCCAGCGGGCGAGCCCAAGGCACCGCCCATTGCCGTGGATACGAACGCCGCCGCACAGCATCTGGCCGAGGCGATCCGCTTCAAAACTGTGTCGTATGGTGAGGGCAAGCATAAGGCAGAGAAGATTGCCGCACTTCAGGCGATGCGCACATGGCTGGAACAGACCTATCCGAATTTCCATCGCGTGGCATCGCGCGAAATTATCAATGACAGCCTGTTGTTCACCTGGAAGGGCACGGATACGTCCAAGCAGCCGATTCTATTGATGGCACATATGGATGTGGTGCCGGTTGTGCCGGGCACGGAAAATGATTGGAAGCATGCGCCGTTCTCCGGCGATATCGCGGGCGGTTATGTGTGGGGCCGCGGCGCGATCGATGACAAGGGCTGTCTCATCATGCTGCTGGAAGCGGCGGAGAAATTGGCGGCAACGGGTTTCACGCCTGCGCGCACGATCATGTTCGCGTTCGGGCAGGATGAAGAAGTGGGCGGCGATATGGGCAATGCGGTGATCGCAAAAACGCTTGCAGCCCGCGGTGTGCATTTCGCATGGGTGCTAGACGAGGGTGGCGCGCTGGTTGATGAACCGCTGCCTGGCGTAAAAAGGCCGATTGCCGACATGGCGGTTTCCGAAAAGGGCTATCTCAGCCTGCGCCTTACCGCGCATGGTGAAGGTGGCCATTCGTCCATGCCGACGCATGATATGGCAATTTTGCGCATTGCCGATGCGGTGCGCGCGGTTGTGGACCATCCTTTCGTGTCCGGACTGGATGACGTGCAACGCGCAAAATTGCGGGCCATTGCACCGCTCCTGCCGTTTGTACAGCGGGCCATGATTGCCAATCTGTGGCTGACCGAACCGCTGGTGGTGCGCAATCTTGAACGCTCGCCGCAAAGCGCAGCGTTGCTGCACACCACAATCGCGCCGACAATGATTTCTGCCGGTGTGAAAGATAATGTGATCCCGCCAACAGCGACGGCGACAATCAATTTCCGCCTGCATCCGCGCGACACGGTGCAAAGCGTCATCGCTCATGTCAAAGATGCGATCAATGATCCCAAAGTGGACGTTACTGCGCTGACAGAGACGCAATCCGAAGCCTCCAAAGTGGCTGATCTTCATGGCGCCAATTATGCCTTTGTGGCGGGGCAGATCAGCCAGTCCTTCGGTGTGCCTGTCGCGCCGGACATGCTGGGTGCAGCGACCGATTCGCGGCACTATCAGCCCTTGGCAGATGATGTATTCCGCCTCGACCCCTTCCATTTCGGGCCGGATGATTTCCATCGTATCCACGGCACCAATGAACGGCTGGCGATTGCGGATATGGCCCCAGCCATCGGGTTCTATATGCGCCTGATGCAGGGCACGAAATAAGCCCGGTTTCTCTAGAATTTCTCACAGCCTGAAATCCCGCTCACACATTTGTGAGCACGCTTTCGGGCTGTGCCGTGGGTTCGTTACACGCTAGGCTGCGTTTAAATCTGTGAGGGGATACACGATATGAAACGCGCTTTTCTGGCTGCCGGTGCTTTTGCACTGACAGCCCTTTTTTTACCCGCGATCGGGGCCGCCGCGCCGGCCAAGGATGCCGCCAAGGAGCCGATGTGGAATCTGGGCGAACTTTACGCATCGCCTGCCGCCTGGGTGACTGCACATGACAAACTGGCCGCCGATATTGCCAAACTGGATTCTTACAAGGGTACGCTTGGCAAAAGCGCAAGCAGCATGCTCACCGCGCTCAATGCTATCAGCCGTGCCAAACAGGAACTGTATAAACTTTACACTTATGCGTCGTTGAAGGCGGATGAAGATGTTCGCATCGCCAAAAATCAGGAGCGCCAACAATCCGCCGCCGCGTTGCAAACCGCATTTGGCGAGAAGACGGCATGGCTGATACCAGAAATATTAGCTGTTGGCGCGGACAAGATCGAAAAGTTTGAAGGCCAATCGCCCGATCTTGCCAAAAGGTTCGGCTTCTCTTTGGAAAACACCTTGCGCGCCAAACCGCACACGCTGGGGCTGGAAGCCGAAGGTGTCTTGGCGTCTGCTGGCACGGTATTGAACCAGCCCAACAATATCTATGCGGTGCTGGCCAATGGCGAAGTGCCATTTCCCACCGTTACCCTGTCGGACGGCACGAAGGTGCGACTCGATCAATCTGCCTATTCAAAATACCGTCAGGCACCGAACCGTGCTGATCGTAAAAAAGTATTCGACGAGTTTTGGGGAACCTGGAAAAAATATGAGGGCGCATTCGGCCAAACACTTGCCACACAGGTGATGGGCGAAGTGTTTGATGCCAAGGTGCGCCACTTCCCCAACGCGCTTTCCGCCGCGTTGTTCAATGACAATATGCCGGAGAGTGTTTACCGCCAGCTTGTGAAACAGGCCAATGACAGCCTGCCGACATTTCACCGTTATCTGAAGCTACGCAAAAAACTTTTGGGCATTAAAGATGAGCTTCAATATTACGATATCTATCCGTCGATGTTTAAATTGAAGACCCCGCTGACTTTCACGGTTCCGGAATCCGAAAAAATCGCGCTGGAAGTCACCGCGGTTTATGGGCCCGAATATACCGCGAAGCTTAAGAAGGGTTTTGCCGGACATTGGATGGATGTCTATCCGCGGCAGGGCAAGGCATCGGGCGCATACATGAACGGCTCGGCTTATGATGTGCACCCCTATCTGCACCTCAATCACAATGATGATTATGAATCGCTCTCTACCTTTGTGCATGAATGGGGTCACGCCGTTCACACCTTGCTGGATACCGAAAACCAACCCTTTGAAACGTCGGATTATTCTACGTTCATCGCGGAAACGGCTTCGATCTCTAACGAAATGCTGCTTAGCGATTACATGGTTTCGCATGCGAAAACCGACAACGAAAAGCTCTATTACCTCGGTGCGGAGTTAGAGCTGATCCGCAGCACATTCTATCGCCAGACGATGTTCGCCGAATTCCAGCTAGCGGTGCATGAAGAGTTGGAAAGCGGCAAGCCACTTTCGGGTGAACGTATGACCAGCATCTATTGCGGCTTGCTGAAGAAATACCACGGTGATGCGCAGGGCGTGATGAAGATCGACCCGAAATTCTGCACCGAATGGGAGTTCATTCCGCATTTTTATTACGGCTTCTACGTCTATCAATACGCCACATCGATGGCGGGTGCGGCCATGTTCACCGATGCGATCGAGAAAGAGGGCGCGCCAGCGCGCGACCGTTATATCGCAATGTTGAAGGCGGGCGGCTCGGACTACCCCTATGATCTCTACAAAAAGGCGGGGCTGGATATGGCATCGCCCGAACCGTACAAGGCGCTGGTTGCGCGCATGAATACGGTGATGGACGAGATTGATATGCTGGAAGCCAAGAAAAAATAGTCCCGGCGTTCTGCGAATGAAAAACCCCGCTCTGCGCGTTGCAGGGCGGGGTTTGTTGTTTGCGGATACAGCTTAGCGAATTTGCCAGCTGATCGAAACGTCAGCCGCGATGGTTTCTTCGCCTGCGGCCACCGGCACGGGCGCGGCTTCTGCGCGCATTGCCATGGTTTTGAACATCGGCTGCGGCATGTTCCCGCCGCCTTCATTTATGGACATGATCGGACCCAGCTTTATGCCCGCGGCTTTGGCGTAAGTTTCTGCGCGGGCTTGCGCGTCCTTCACGGCGGCGGCCCGCGCCTTGGCCAGAAGCGGCTGCGGATCAGAAATGGAAAAGCTCACGCCGCCCACATTGTTGGCGCCTGCGCTAACCAGCGCATCCAAAGTCGGTCCAAGCTTGGATAGATCATCCACGCTTACGGATACCGTGTTGGAAACCTGATACCCGATGATCTGGCGCGGCTGCGGATTGCTGGAATTATAGCTAGGGTATTGTGGGGAGACGGAGAAATTGGAGGTCTGGATTGCTTTGCCCGGAATACCCGCCTGTTTCAGCGTGGCGAACACCTTATTCATCGCGGCCGTGTTGGCGGACAAGGCCGCGCGAGCGGTTTTAGCCTCTGTGGTGACACCGGCGGAAAGCTGGGCTTGATCGGGCGCGGCCTTGGCTTCGCCATGCCCGCTCATGGTGATGATGCGCTGTGGCGTGGTGGCCGTATCGGCTTGGGAGGCGAACGGCTCCACGAAAAGCGCTATCAAAAGCCCGGCAGCGGCAATTGTGAGCACGGGCACGCCTATGCGCGTGAGGATTTTTGCGGGGCGGCTGGCCATGAATATCGTCCTTTCCAAACTGAATCGGGGCAGTATTGCGGGCTCGCAAGGCAAAACTGCGGCATCGTCCGGGGCAATTCTGGCCCGCCCAGCGACATGCTGCCCGGTCAGCCTGAATGGGATTCTGGTTTGGCGCAAATCCTGATAGGAAAGCCCGGCAACAAGCGGTGGGGCCTGTAGCTCAGTTGGTTAGAGCGGGCCGCTCATAACGGTCTGGTCGCAGGTTCGAGTCCTGCCGGGCCCACCATTTTTATCCGCAAATCGCCGCCGGCCAACCCGATTTGTGTGCCCGCCGTGCGTCAGCGAGTTAAGGCGGGCGCGGCAGTGAACATGATCTCTCAGAAGGCGGGCTGGTTTCCGTGAGCTAAGGCTCGGCAAGCCATTTTTTGTTAGCGCTCCGCCGCCCACTAGCGCGGGGCGCTTTTTTAGAGTCCTCAGAACGGAATTCTCCATGCCTGCTTCTGCAAAGGCCGACGCACTCCTCGAAGGCCCGGTTCTGCGCTCTCTGGTGACGCTGGCCGTGCCTATCGTGCTGGCGAATATCCTGCAGGCTGGATACCAGCTGACCGATGCATTCTGGGTTGGCCGTCTTGGTGGCGCGGCCATTGCTGCCGTCTCTGTCTCGTTCCCCATTATGTTTTTGTCTATTGCCATTGGGGCGGGGCTGGCGGTGGCGGGTTCCATCCTGATTGCGCAATATTTTGGCGCTCGGAATCAGACGATGGTCAATCATGTAGCAGCCCAAACGCTATTGATGATCGTGCTGGCGTCGGTCGTGCTGGGCGGTCTGGGTTATCTGGCTGCGCCAGCATTGCTGCGCCTGATGGGCGTTACGCAAGCGGTTTATGTCGGTGCGCTGCCTTTCATGCGTATCGGCTTTGTCGGCCTTGCCTTTACATTCGCCTTTTCGATGTTTCAGGCCATCATGCGCGGCGTGGGTGAAGCGAATTTGCCGGTCTATATCGTACTTGGAACGGTGATACTGAATTTTGGTCTCGATCCGCTTTTCATATTTGGTTGGGGTCGCGTCCCGGCGCTTGGCGTGACGGGGGCCGCAATCGCTACGCTTATTACGCAAAGTATCGCGGCGTTTGTAGGGTTGTGGATTCTGTTTCGTGGGCAATATGGAATTCATTTGTCGCTGAAGAATTTCGTACCGGATTTCGCCTATATGAAGCGCGCCTTTCTATTGGGTTTTCCGGCCTCTATCGAAATGTCAGCCCGGGCATTGGGACTGACAGTGATGACATTCCTTATCGCAAGTTTCGGTACCTTGGCCATTGCGGCCTATGGGGTGGGCTCCAATGTATTACAGGTTGTGATGATTCCAGCGATGGGGCTTTCCATGGCCGTTTCCACACTTGTCGGGCAGAATATTGGTGCCGGTCATATTGAGCGCGCTGCGCGTATCGGCCGGCTTGGCGCATGGCTTTCGTTCTGGAGCCTCACTGCCATAGGTGTGATCGTGTTTTTGTTTGCGCCCCATTTTGTAGCGTTCTTTGTGCCAGACGATGCAGGCGTAATTGCAGCCGGTGCGACGTTTCTGCGTATCATGTCACTAACTTGGGGGTTCATTGGTGTGCAATTCGCGCTTACCGGCGTGCTGCGCGCGTCTGGCAGTATGGTGCTGGCGATGACCCTGACCATGGTTTCACTCTGGGGGATACAATTCCCATTGGCTTTTGCGTTGTCTAAGGGAACGGCTTTGGGTGTGAATGGAATTTGGTGGGCCTTTCCAATCGCAAACGTCGTCATTGTGGCTGTCACGATTGGGATTTACATGCGTGGCGGTTGGAAAACAAAACGCCTTACCGGTGCCAGCGATGCGCTGACCGGAAAATCACCGAAGAAGTTCTTACCGTTGAAGCCTATACCAACCGCCCCACTTAGCGCGGCTAAGGATCCAAAAATGTTCAGGGCAGGAGATGATTGGCGCGGTCGATATTTTCGATATGTGCCTTCAGCATGTCATCGAAATCGGCATGCATCGCGTCATCGCGAATTTTGGGAAGCATGTCGCGCAGCTTGCGCACCACCCAGCCCTGTCCCCGGTTCAGAAAAGCAATTCGTTCGGCATCGCCCTGAATGGCCATGCATTTTTCGTAAAACGCACCGGTGCGCGGCGAAGCCTCGCCCTGAAGTTGGTGTATCCATTTGAGCAGCATGGCGCACCACCGCGCCTCATCATGGTGCACATCGCGCATCACGGCTTTGGTGTTGGTATCAGCAATTTCCGAAACCATACGCGCGGCCACGCGTGCGCCTGCACGCTCGGCCTCCAGCAATTCATTGAGAAAGGCCAGAAGTTCCTCGCGCGTTGCATAGCCCATATAGGCATCGTCCGCTTCGTCCGCATAGCAAACCGGGGATGCACGTTCGGTAATTTGTGTTTTCTCTACTGCGGGTTCTGTCTGCGGCGCACGCAAAATTGCTTCGGCTTCGGCGGCAATGGTGCTGACGCGCTGCTGTGCGGTGACGATGGTCTTGATTTGCCCCGCAGCCTCGCCCGCATAAAGCGCCATGGCTTCAAAGTCGCCCTGCATGTCGCGCAATGGTGAATCGGTGCTGAACAACCAGATGGTGCGTTTGCCCTCTGTGCCGATTGCGCGTTTTCCGGCAGTGAACGGATCGCCATGCTTTCCTTGCGTCACCGAATTCGGCAGCACGCGAACATACGCGCCCCTGGGCCAGTTCACATGAAACGCATCGGTATGAATAGTCGTGCCGGGTTCTGCAGCCACGATTTTCTGTTTGTGAAAATCATGCGCGAAGGATTCGTTGGTGGCCAGCAAGGCGGTGCCGATCCATGCGCCCTGCGCGCCCATATTGATGGCCTTGGCAAGGCCGCGCCCATCGGCAATGCCGCCAGCAGCCAGAACAGGAACGTCAGCGTGCGCAATCACCTCCGGCAGAAAAGACCACAATTTGTTGGTGCCGCGAACATGGCCGCCCGCTTCTACACCTTGCGCCACCAGAATTTGTGCGCCTGCTTTTTGCGCGTCTTCGGCTTCTTGCAGGCTGCCAACCTGACACACAACCAGAATACCGGCATCTCGCGCACGTTTTACGATGTCCGCGGACAAATCCCAGAACAGCGCAAGCGCCGGTATGCGCGCCTTAAAGCAGGCGGCAAGCTCGGCTTCCAGCAGATCCGGCTTTGTCGCGGCCGGAATCAGGTTTACGCCAAAATCGCGGTCCGTGACGGCGCGCACTTTGGCAATTTCGGATTCAATGAATTCGGGGCTTTCGCGCACCATGCCCAAAAAGCCAAAACCCCCGGCCAGTGTCACCGCGCTGACCAGTTCGGATCGCGCAACACCGCCCATGCCGGCCAGAACAATGGGGTAGTGGCAGCCCAGAAGATCGCAAACCGGCGTGTGCAAGGAATTTGTCATTGTATGCGCGGCTTCATCAACATGGGGCCATAGAAGCCCACGAACAAAACAAATGCCGCAATCCACAAGCCTGCGGAAATCTCCAGCAATGCCAGCATGTGCGCGCTGGCGAAGGCGGCGCAAATTCTGGTCAGGGCGGCGGTGCTGATCAATGCATAGATCAGTGTTGTAACCGAATCTGCCTTGAGTGGGCGGCCGGTATGTCCGCGTGCAACCCGTGTCATCACGGCAAGGACCATGGTCCCGATGGCACCTGCGGTAAATGCGTGAATTGCCGCGGCTATGGGCACACTATCCATGAGCATGGATGCGCCAAGCAGGGCCGCGCCCGCGGCGACCCAGAAATAACCCAGATGCAAAATGGCCAGAAGCGGTTCGGCCAGACAGGCAAACCCACGCCAGCGCGCCAGCCGCCACAGATTAAACGCTGCAGCCAGAAGCAACAGCGCACCAAGCGGGCGGAACGCGGGAAACAACGCCCAGCCGATGAGCCCGGTATGAAGCGTGCCCAGCGCGGCCCCGTCTATCCAGCTGTGCGCGGCGGGCAGGGCGGTTTGCCCGCGCCGCATCAGCCAGTTGCGCGTAAAATTGGGAATGATGCGCCCGCCAATGGCAGAGATCAGAATGATGATGGCGGCAAGAGCCAGATGCCAACCCAATCCGGTGGGCACGTTGAAACCGGCAAGCTCGCAATACATCAAAAGATTGGCAATTGTCAGAACGCCAATGGGTACCGGCATCATCAAATTGCGCCAGTTTCGTGCGGCCACTATTTCACGCAAGGCGATGGTGAACAGCGCCAGAAGAAACGCCAAATCAATGGCAGCGCCAAGCCAGAGAGGCAGGTATATTGAAAACAGACAGGCAATACGTCCGGCAAGCCACAGGACCGCGAGCCAGCCAAGCAGGGTGCCACGGATTGGCGGCCGCCCAGTCCAGTTGGGAATGGCGGTCAGCATGAAACCGGCAATGGCAGCGGGCACAAAGCCGAACAACATCGCGTGGACATGCCAGCTCAGCGGATCAAAGCGACTGGGTAGTGCCGTTCCGGTAATAAAAACGCCGATCCAGATTGCGAGTGCCAGGGCTGACCACAAACCGGCCGCCAGAAAGAAGGGGCGAAACGCCAGAGACAGGAATACTGAAGGCTGTGGCTGCGCCGCCTGTGCCGTAGATACCGCCACCGCTCACCTCATCTTTCCTGATATTCCCGCTGGCCCGCATGCACCGGGCAGGTCGCGCAAAGCATGACATTTCCGGGCAGGGTGTCTAGCCAGCATTGCGTCGCATTACGATAGCGGAAGAATATTTGCTTTCATTTGCGCCAACGCAAAGCGGACCTGGTGGCACTATTGGTGCATCATTCCGAAGCGGTCTCGGATATGCGTAGTATTTCAGCGCGTTTGCGGATGGTCAGATGCCTTTTACGGGTGACCAGATAACCGGCCTTTTCCCATGCGGTCAGAATGCGGCTTGCCGTATGCAAGGTCGTTCCGGAAATATCCGCCACGTCCTTGCGCCGCAGAGGAAACGCGATTGCTGTTCCATCGTCGGTGCGATGTCCCGCTTGTTCGGAAAGCCGCAATAAAGCATGTGCAACACGCCGTTCGGCGCGTTGGGTTGCAAGCTCGCGCGCACGATCCTGTATCTCCTGCAAACGCTTGCCGATCACACGGATGACGTTAATCGCGATTTGCGGGTGGCGGGCAATCAGTTGCACCAATTCGACTTCGTTCCAGCTGGCTTCAATAGTGTCTTCGACGGTGATTGCGTCTGCGGGATAGCGCCCGTCTGTGAATAGCGCCACGGTTCCGAACATTTCACCCGGCCCAATGAAGCGGACAACAATCTGCGCGCCGTCGCTTCCCGATTGGGAGATGCGAACGCCACCTTTGATGACGGCATGGGCTCGCACGCCAAGATCGCCCTGGTTGAATATCCAAACGTCTTTTGGCAAGCGGCGCAGGCGTGCCATCGCGGCGACCATGTCCAGTGCCGTGGGCCCAAGCCCGACAAACAGCTCCATGGCTGCCAGCTCTTGCGGTTCGATGCGTGGAAGCACGTTCATGTCTGAAATCTATCCGTTTCTTCAGAATAGTAGCAGCAGTTTGATCCAGCACAAATTCAGTATGGCAAATTATACCTAGGGTCATTATGGGCATTCAGGAATGGGATTAGACCATGGATGACGTGGCGGCAGCGCGCGCTTTGCATGTGCTTGCTGTGGTGATCTGGATCGGTGGCGTTGCCATGGTGACCAGTGTGGTGCTGCCCGCCATCCGGCGCGGCGAGATGGGGCAGAATTTTTTACAGGCTTTTCAGGCGATCGAGCGGCGTTTTGTGTGGCAGGCGCGCATCGCCATTATCGTGGTGGGGGCGACCGGCTTTTACATGACCTGGCGGCTCGATCTTTGGGACCGGTTTGCCACCGCCTCTTTCTGGTGGATGCACGCGATGGTGTGTCTGTGGCTGTTGTTTACATTCATCCTTTTCATTGGTGAACCGCTAATCCTGCATCGCCGTCTTCATAGCTGGGCTACGACAAATCCAACCGCCACGTTCGCATGGTTGCAACGGGCGCACTGGGTATTGCTCGGCCTTGGCGTTGTTACAATTCTTGGCGCTGTCGCCGGTGTGTACGGCTTTAACTGGTTCCGCTAAACATCAGCGCTTTTTTGTGTCGATAAAGGCGCCATAGACCAGATTGCGCAAATCGCGCCGCACCGGATAGGTGCTCGACGGCAGGAATTGCGTCATAAACACGACCGCAAGGTCTTCTTTCGGATCAATCCAGAAGGCGGTGCTGGCAGCGCCGCCCCAAAAATATTCGCCCACGCTTCCCGGTGTCATCGTCTGTGCCACGTTGGTAACAACCGCAAATCCCAAGCCGAACCCCAAACCCTCATTGCCCGCTTCACTGAATAGTGACCGCGACAATTCCATGAGCTGTTTGCCACCGGGCAGGTGGTTTTGTGTCATTAGTTCGATGGTTTTCGGTGAGACAAAGCGATGGCCATTATATGCGCCGCCATTCAGCAACATCTGGCAGAAACGCATGTAATCGCCAGCCGTGCCCGCCAATCCGCCGCCGCCGGAAATGAAGCTGGGCGGTTTCAGATAGTCGCTTTTTTGCCCATCGTCCTGCAATACGACTTCGCCCTTGGCATTGTGTGCATAGCAGGAGGCAAAGCGTGCGGCCTTGTCTTTGGGCACATAAAAATCGGTATCCACCATGCCAAGCGGATCAAGAATGCGCTCTTTCAAAAATTTCTCGAATGGCATGCCTGACAGCTTGCCCACCAGATAACCCAGAACATCGGTGGACACCGAATAATTCCACGCATCGCCCGGTGAAAATTCCAGCGGCAGGCCAGCCAGCGCTTCGATCATGCTGTCCAGCGTCAAAGGGCGCTTTTCGATCACGCCCACGCCCAGCTTGCGATAGGCCGCATCCACATTGGTGCGCGCCTGAAAGCCATAGGTCAGCCCGGATGTATGGCGCAACAGATCGATCATCAGCATCGGTCGGGTTACCGGCTTGGTCTGGAAACCACCCGTGATACCGGCCTGAAACACACGCAGGTTTTTCCATTCCGGGATCACGCGATGCACCGGCTCGTCAAGCGCCACCAAACCTTCTTCGACCAGCATCATGAATGCGATGGAGGTCAGCGGCTTGGTCATCGAATAGATGCGAAAGATCGTGTCGTCTTTCATGGCGGTGCCGCGTTCCTTGTCGGCATGGCCAATCACACTGGTGTGTACGATTTCGCCGTGACGCGCGATCATGGTCAGCGTGCCGGCAAGCTTTCCACTGTCCACATACTGCGTCTTCAGATGATGGTCGAGGCGGGCAAGCCCGGCACTGGAAAGATCGACGGTTTCGGGCTTGGTCATAATGGTTCCTCGTGAATGGCGGTTCAATGTCGCGGGGTCCAGTTTAGCCCATACCGCAAATTGGAAAAGCGCTTATGCCTGTTGCAGGGGCAAGGCCGGGACGGCTAACTTGGATATCAAACAACAACACCCTGACAAAGTGCAGGGGATTAAAGGCAGGACAGGGAGCGGTAATGGCGTGGGATTTTGAGACCGAACCGGAGTTTCAGGTGAAACTCGACTGGATCGAAAATTTTGTGCGCGAAGAGGTTGAGCCACTCGATCATGTGTTGCGGCACCCCGCCGATGTCAAAAACCCCAATTACATAAAGCTGGTTCGTCCGCTTCAGGCCAAGGTGAAAGCGCAAAAATTATGGGCCTGTCATTTGGGCCCGGATCTTGGCGGCGAAGGCTATGGCCAGGTCAAGCTGGCTCTGATTAACGAAATTCTGGGCCGCTCGAGCTTTGCGCCATCCGTTTTTGGCTGTCAGGCCCCCGATACCGGCAACGCAGAAATTATCGCCCATTTCGGTACGGACGCGCACAAGAAAGCCTATCTGCGCCCGCTTCTCGACAATGAAATGGTATCCGCGTTTTCGATGAGCGAACCGCAGGGCGGCTCCGATCCCACAATGTTTGTGACCTCTGCGCGCAAAGATGGCGATGAATGGGTCATCAATGGCGAGAAATGGTTTTCCACCAATGCGCGCTGGTCGGAATTCATGATTGTGATGGCGGTGAGCGATCCGGAGGCCGAGCCGCATCGCCGCGCCTCCATGTTTATTGTGCCTACGAAAACACCGGGCGTGGAAATCATCCGCAATGTTGGCGTAGGTCATGCGGGCGAGGGTTCGGAAGGTTATGTACGCTACACCGATGTGCGCGTACCGCTGGACAATCTTTTGGGCACGCGCGGCGAGGCGTTCATGGTCAGCCAGGTGCGGCTGGGCGGTGGGCGCATCCATCACGCGATGCGCACTGTGGGCCAGGCCCGCAAATTGCTGGACCTGATGTGCCAGCGCGCCGTTTCGCGCCGCACGCAAGGCGAAGCACTTTCAAAAAAGCAGATGGTACAGGAACAGGTGGCCGATTCGTGGATTGAGCTGGAGCAATTCCGCCTTCTGGTGCTGCGCACGGCGTGGCTGATCGACAAGCACAAGGATTATCGCAAGGTCCGCAAAGACATTGCTGCGGTAAAAGCGGCGATGCCCAAGGTCTATCACGACATTGCCAGCCGCGCCTTGCATCTGCATGGCGCGCTCGGCGTTTCCAATGAAATGCCATTTGTCGGTCATGTCATTGGCTCTTATGTGATGGGTATTGCGGACGGGCCGACTGAAGTTCACAAGATTACGTTGGCGCGCCAAATATTCCGCAATTATGCGCCGTCGAATGATCTTTTCCCGGCCTATCATTTGCCAAAGGTGCGGGCCGCGGCACATGAAAAATACGCCGGTATGCTGGAGCATCTGGACGATCAGGTCTGAACGCTCGCACGCCGTTTTGTCATGCCAGTATTGCAATGAAAGAGTGTTGAAATGAGCAATCCAAATTTTACGCCCAAACCCGGCTGGCCCGCCATGTCACTGGCTGAGGCCCATGCCATGCTGACCGCGCCCGGCTCACCGCTAGAGATGGACGAGGTGGTGATCCGCGGCGTGAAAACGCGGGTCTGGAAAAACCTGCCGCCCACTTTGCGCGAGCTTCTGGTGGCTGCGCGCGAAGCATATGGGCCACGGGATTTTCTGGTCTATGAGAATGACCGCGCCACGTATGAGGGTTTTTATCGCGCGGCGGTGGCAATCGCCAATGAACTGTTGACGCTGGGCGTGAAAAAGGGCGATCGGGTTGCGATCATCATGCGCAATCTGCCCGAATGGCCGGCCATTTTTTATGGCGCGGAAATTATTGGCGCCATCGTGACGCCGTTGAATGCATGGTGGACAGGGCCGGAACTGGAATATGGCCTGGTCGATTCCGGAACCAAAGTGGTGTTCACCGATGCCGAACGCATGGAACGCATTTCCGAGCATCTGATCAATTGCCCGGATCTGCAACGCATCTATGTCAGCCGTTACAATGATGAATTGCCCAGCCCGATTGTGCGCCATCTGGAAGACGTGCTTGGCAATGTGAATGATTGGGGCAAATTGCCGGATGCGCCATTACCCGATGTAAAGTTGGATGCGGATGACGACGCCACCATTCTTTATACATCCGGCACGACGGGGCGGCCCAAGGGTGCGCTCGGCACCAATCGCAACATGCTGTCCAATATCATGGCGTCTGCCAGCGCGGCGGCGCGGAACTTTCTGCGCCGGGGCGAAGCGCCGCCGGTAGCAAGCCCGGACGATCCGCAGCGCTGCTCGTTGCTGTCGGTACCGTTTTTTCATGCAACGGGTTGTTTTGCGATCCTTAATCCCACGGTCGCTGGCGGTGCCAAGATCGTGATGATGCACAAATGGGATCCTGAAAAAGCGATGCAGTTGATTGAACGTGAAAAAATCAACAGTGTGGGCGGCGTGCCAACCATCGCGTGGCAATTGATTGAGCATCCCAACCGCCACAAATATGATTTGTCGTCGTTGGAAAGTGTCGCCTATGGTGGTGCGCCATCCGCGCCAGAATTGGTACGTAAAATTGTAGAGACGTTTCCCAAATCGCTGCCCGGCAACGGTTGGGGCATGACCGAAACATCGGCCACCTGCACAACACATTCGGCAGAAGATTACGAGAACCGCCCTAATTCCTGCGGGCCTGCCGTGCCGGTTTGCGATTTGAAAATCGTTGGCGCCGATGGCAGAGAATTGCCACCGGGCGAAGTTGGTGAGCTTTGGGCGCGTGGACCCAACATTGTGAAAGGTTATTGGAACAAGCCGCAGGCGACCGCCGATACGTTCGTCGATGGCTGGGTCAAGACGGGGGATATTGCGCGTCTTGATGAAGAAGGTTTCTGTTTCATCATCGACCGTGCGAAGGACATGCTGATCCGCGGCGGCGAAAACATTTATTGCATCGAGGTAGAGGATGTCCTGTACGAGCATCCTTCCGTTATGGATGCAGCCATCGTTCCTGTGCCGCACAAAACGCTTGGCGAGGAACCCGGCGCCGTGGTGCATCTGAAACCCGGCAAGCACGCAACCGAAGATGAATTGCGCGCGTTTGTGGCGGGCAAACTGGCGGCGTTCAAGGTGCCGGTGAAGGTGGTGTTCTGGGCTGAAACGCTGCCGCGCAATGCAAATGGCAAAATCCTGAAAACCGAACTGAAAAAGATTTTTGCGGAGCCTGCAAACACGTAAACTGGCGTCAGCGTGCAAACACACCCATCAGCATCGGCTTGGCGTAAAGCGCGGTTGCCTCTTCGGGGGTGATGTTCTGAATCACGCGCGTTGCGGTGGCCGGTGCGTTCAGTGCAGCGTTCAGCATGTGTGCGGCGATGACCGGATCAACGGCGCGCACCGAACCTTCGGCGATGCCATCTGAAATCATCGCACCAAAGCGGTCAGAGATGCGACTCCACCGCGCGACAATGTCCTGCCGTATGGATTCAGGAAGCGCGCTGATTGCCGATGTGCGCAGCAGCGGCCCACCGTCGCTCACCTGAAAATCTACAAGCGTGGTGGCGGCCGCGGCCAGATGCTCCCATTGCGTGCCAGGCGTGTTCATGGCGGCCAGTTGCACGCGCCGCATGATCGAAAATGTGCGCTCAAAACAGGCAACCACCAAATCATCTTTGGTTTCGTTATGATGATAGAACGAACCCTTGGTGACATTCAGCTTGGCGGAGATTTTTTCCACGGACGCACCGCGGTATCCCTGTTGATTGATTAATGCTGTAGCAGCCAGCAGAAATGTTTCGCGTTGCGGATCTGTTACGGGGGCGCCCGCGTTCTGCTTCTCTGGCAATGTGCTGACGGCCCATTGTGTGCCCGCAGGTGCCATGCCATGCGTCAAAATATCGAACAGCCGCTCCCCAACGCGCGGATAATCCTCGATGTCATAACGGCCGAGCCATGCGCCGGTCCAATATATCTGCTCCATAATCAAATGGGTTCGGGCATTGCGGGCCCTGCGATCCAGCCAGTCATGTTCCGCTGCATCAAACAAAGAGCGCACTTTGCGGAACAATTGTTCGTATTGGCTCAGCACGGTGGATTGGTACGGTTCTTTCAATGCGCGGATATCGCTGAAAATCGCAAGTGGTGGTTCTTCAGCCAGCCGGATGCGGCGGTTCATTTCTAGATACAATGTGAGAAACCGCTTCAGCCGTGCATGTGGTGTGGGTTCATGCAGCGCCAGTGCAATCAGATGATCCAGCCGTGCAATGCCGCCCAGAAAGCAGGCAACGGCAAGGTCTTCTTTCTTTTTGAAATAGTATGTGACCGACGTGGTAATCAGGTCCACGCTTGCCGCGACATCGGCAAGTGTCATGCCCTTTACGCCACGGCGGTTCAAAATGCCTGTGGCAGCGGCGATGATCGCCCCTTTCTTGCGCGTATAACGGTCTGTCGAAATGATGGGTGGCGGCGCGCGGTCCATGCTCGGGCTCTTCCGGCTAGGCGTGAAACACTGGAACGTTCACGCGCCGCGCAATTTACCCGATTGTGGGCGGTTGTGAAGATGGCCGGTTGGAATCATCCGCAGCGGTCGGCCCTTCTGCGCCCAATTGGGCGCTGGCAAACGGGGCCTCACCCGCCAGACGGCGCAGGTTTTCATTGTGATGCTCACGGGTAATGGGGAACCGGCTGAGAATAATGAACCCGATCACATAGAGCGCGGTGACTACCAGCAGGTAGGTGATGGCAAAATTCTGGACAATCGCTGGATCAACGGCACCGGGTTTTGCATCACTGGGAAAGCCAACGGCCCACAGCAGCATGCCCGAACCAAATACGCCCAGCCCAGAAATGGCTTTTTGCAGAAAGCTGTTGCCTGCGAAGAATAATCCCTCTGACCGCCGCCCGGTTTTCAATTCGCTGTCTTCGACAACGTCAGCAATCATCGAAACGATCATGATCGAGCTACCTATGGAAAGTGCAGCACCAATTGTACTAAAGCCAAACAACAGCGGCATCAATTCGGGCGACCCCACCGGTGCAAACAAGCCCAAAAGGCCTAGGAGCAGCGGCAGAGAGTTGATGGTTAGCCCGCAGGAGAACATTGCAATTGCAGATTTCTTTTTGCCAAAGCGTTTTGACAGGGGCGGCGCAATAATGAAGGCCAGCGTGACAGCAATGAAGATCGCCATAGTGAGGACGCCAAGCTGCTGGCTCGAAAGTTCCCAGAAATATGTGTTGACATAAAACGCCAGTGCAAACACAAGGCCCGTCGCCAGATTGAGAAATGCCGCGGCCAGAAGAAGAATAAGAAATGCTTTATTGGAAAGCGTTGCAAACATTTCGGCTGCATATTGGCGGATCGTAACTTTGCGCGCTTCGGGTTTGCGGAAAAGCGGAATAAAACGGTGCGTGCCCAGCGCTGATATGATGATAGCGAAAAACATGATGATGGCGGCTGTAATGCCGTAAAGGCTGTAACCTTCCGCATTAAGCTGGCCAACCTTGTGCGCAGCATCGGGTTTTAAAAATACCATATAGGCCAGGGTCACCATCGTCAGGCCGCCAAACCACGCAAAGAAAACACGGTAAGCAAGTAACGATGTGCGTTCGTCATAATCATCGGTGAGTTCGGGGGCCAATGCCGAACTGGGAATTTCGTACAGCGTGATGAATGTGCGCACGACAATGGCGACAACAATCAGATAAACGAACATCGCGCCTTGTGACCAGGCTGGCGGATTCCACAACAACAGATAACTGATCGCGACGGGCAGCGCCGAAAGATACATCAGCGGATGGCGGCGACCCCATTTGGTGCGCAGATTATCCGAGATATGTCCGACAATAGGGTCCAGAAAAGCATCGACGACAAGCGCAATGGCAATCGCACCACCCACCAGCTGCGGCGGTAGATGCAGCACCAGATTGTAGAAGGGCAGCAATATGGTCGCGAAGCCATTGTCCTTCACACCAAAGGCGACCGATCCCACCCCATAGAAAATTTTTGTACTGGTGGATTTGCGCGCGTCAGCTGATTCGCTCATGCAAGTAATCGATCCTCCCCGATCGGCAGCAATTGCGGCCGTGCCGGTGTCTTTGCGCACCGTCCTGTTCGAGTTAGCGGTATGGCTGACGTGTCCGTCAACCCACCGTTACCATTGAAGAATCTTGACGCAGGGGCGGCCTCCGTGGTGGCGGCATGGCCGGTAATACAATCTTATAGATTGCATATAATTATAATTACTACTTATAGTTGTAATGATGAGGCTTTCCCATGCGTCGCTGTTTTTTTGGATCATGCGGTCATTCGACCGGTGTTTGGCTGCGTGGTTGCCTTTCGGCCGGGCTCGCATTTGTGCCACCCAATTTTGCCTATGCCGCCAGCACCAAAACCACGAGCTTCACGGTCAGCGCCACGGTGCTGGCATCGTGTTCGGTGTCGGCGACGAATCTGAGCTTCGGCAATTACACCGCCAGCTCAGGCACCAATCTGGATGCGACCAGTACAGTGTCTGTCACCTGCACGAATGGTCAGGCTTACACAATCGCGCTGGATGGTGGCAGCGTGGCAGCCGACGTTTCAGCGCGCACAATGAGCGATGGCGCGGCGCATACGCTTGCTTACAGCCTTTATACCGATGCGGGGCGTACCACGCTGTGGGGCGATGGCACATCCGGAACATCAACGGTGGCCGGTACGGGCGACGGAACGCAACAGGACGCAACGGTCTATGGCCGCATCGCCGCCAGCCAGTTTGCCGCGGCTGGCAGCTACACCGACACCGTCACCGTGACAGTGAGCTATTAGCGTGAAAACCGGGGGGCTGTGGGCGGCACTTTGGCTTTGTGCCGGGCTTGCATGTGCAGGCGGATCCGCGGCTGCACAGGATGTTCCCGCGCTCGAACTGGCGCCTATTATGCTCAATTTGACGCAAGACAAACCGGATGTGCTGTACATCGCCAACCGTAGCACTGCACCGGTAACAGTACAGATTGAAGCCTATGCCTGGTCACAAATTGATGGCGTGGACCGGCTCAGCCCAACCGATAGCTTGCTGGTCAGTCCGCCGCTGACAAATATTGCGCCAGGCGAACGCCAGATCGTACGGGTACTAGCGGATCGCAATGAAGGGGCGGGCGAAACGGCATATCGCCTGCTTGTAAGCCAGATACCTTCCAACAATAGGCCCTCTGGACAGGTCAAAGTATTGTTGCAGTTTTCGCTGCCGGTTTTCGTGGGCGGTGCACAGGCACAACCCGCGGCGCTTGACTGGCGCGCGCACATGAGCGATGGCGAAGTCACGCTGATCGCGCATAATGGGGGCGGCAAAGCCGTAAAACTTACCGGCATGCATATTGCGGCCAATGGCGCAGCCATGGCGCCAAGCGGTTCAACATCCATTGCCTATATTCTCTCCGGCGCGGATCACATCTGGCATCTGCCGGTTCGCGGCGCTATGTCCGCAACGCTTTCGGTCTCCGCAAAGGATGAACGCAGCGGTGTTGCGGTTGCGGCCGATGTTCCGGTCGAACATTGAGTGGCGGTGGCCGTGGTATTGCGCCTCTTGCTTGTGGCGCTTGTGGTTTTTGCGGCCTCCATGGCAAACGCCGCTGAAACTGTGCCGGGTTTGCGCGGCTCGATCACTTGCTTGCATGCACGCACACAACTTTTTGAAATTTGGGTGAACGGGCATCGCAGCAACGCTGTGGTGCGCGCCATGATGCAAGGGAGCAAGGTTTTGGTACGCCGCGCCGATCTGAACGGTGCTGGTCTGGTTGAGCCCCCTTTATCCGGCAATTCCGGGTTGGTGGATATTGCGCGTGTGCCTGGCGTGCAAATGCGAATTGATACGCGCAACCAACGCCTGCTGTTGTTGGCAAAGCCCACGCGTTTGCGCCGCCGTGTTTATGATCTTTCCCCCGCTGCGCAAGCCATCAGCGAAACGCCCGCTGCGCATGGTGCGACGCTGGGTTACGCATTGTCTGCATCTGATAATGATCTGGTCCATACCGGCGAAAATACATCGGGTGGCGTCTCCGCCGACCTGACATTGTTTGGTCCCGGCGGGCGTTTCAAGACGAATGCGTTTGCGCGCTTTGGCCATGGAAAGCCGCAATATACGCGGCTTGATACGGCTTTCATTTTCGACAATCCGGCGATACCCAGCCGCATTATCGTTGGCGATGTCATATCGGGCGCTACGTCATGGTCGCGGCCTGTGCGGTTTGGGGGCATGCAAATCGCCAGCGATTATGCGCTCGCACCCAATCGTATCACCACGCCGCTGCCCGATTTTTTTGGCACAGCGCAAGTGCCTCAAACATTGGATGTTTATATTGGTCAAGCGCGCGTGTTTGAACAGGATGTACCTGAAGGCCCGTTTGCGTTGCGCAACCTTCCTATTCTGACGGGCGGCGGCAGCGCAACCATCAGTGTGCGTGATGTGCTAGGCCGGCAAGTCACACAGACGATTTCGCTTTATACGAATGATGATCTGCTGGCGCCGGGGTTATCTCGCTTTGCGTTTGATGCAGGCGTCTTGCGCCGCGACTATGGCGTGAAGAATTTTTCCTATGCGCGCCCGCTTGTTACCGCGACCGTCGCGCATGGTATCGGCAACACGTTGACGCTGAACGCCCATGGCGAGGCCGCGCGCGGTTTGGCGCTGGCGGGCGGTGGGGCCGCGTTTGGGCTGGGCGGGTTCGGTGTCATGTCAGCCGATGTGGCCGCAAGCCATAGTAAAAAAGGAACGGGCCTGTTGGGTTCGCTGGGTTTTCAAGCGCGCGCGGGCGCAATCAGTGCGTATGGCGGTATCAGCGCGACGCGCGGGCCCTATCGCGATCTTGCCAGTTTCGATGGGCCGGACCCGGCGCGTCTGCGCTATCAGCTTGGGCTGACGGCGAGTCTTGCGCGTGCAGGAAACCTTGGCGTGTCGTGGGTTGGTTTGAAACGTAAAAGCGAAGCGGCAAGCAATCTGCTCAGCGCGTCCTATTCAAAGGCGTTTGGGGATGCGCTTTATCTCGGGCTCACGGGCCTGCGCGATTTTGCGGCCCGCCACTGGGCGGTGCAGATGTTTGTCTCCATACCGCTTGGCGCGCAAACCACTGCGTCGGTTTCGGCGTCCAGTCAGGCTGGCAAATGGGCGGGCTATGCCGCCATCGACCGGCCAGCCAATCCCGATGGCGGTTTCGGTTATCGTGTAATGAAAGGCTTTGGAAACAGCGAGACTATGCAAGGCGATATGACCTGGGCGGGAACGCGGGCGCTGGGTCATCTGGCATTGGCGTCTAACAATGGCCGCACGGCGCTGCGCGGCGATCTTGATGGCGCCATTGTGTTCATGCATGGGCGCATCTTTGCCACGCGCAAACGCGAAGGCGCGATGGCGCTGGTGGAGACGGGTGCAGCGGATGTGCGCATCTATCGTGAAAACCGCAAGATTGCACGCAGCGATGATGATGGCGAGGCCTTGCTGACGGGGCTTGTGCCTTACACACGCAATCGCATCGCTGTGGAGCCGCGCGATTATCCCATGTCGGTGATCATTGCGCGTAACGAAACGCTTGTGGTACCGCCGCGCGAGGCCGGGGTGATCGTCAATCTTGCCCCCAAGGCGCCGCATCCTGCCCGTGTGCTGGTGCGCATGGCCGATGGCACGGCGCCGCCGCTTGGTGCGCGGGTTACACGAAAAAATTCTGCGGTGCCATTGATCGTGGGCCGCAATGGCGAGATTTTCTTTTCCGATCTACCGGTGCAGGCGCGTATTCATATCAAATTGGCGCACGGCTTCTGTGCGGCTCATATTACCCGGCCTCGCGCGCGCATCCAACCGCGCGGTATTCCCAAACTCGGCCCCTTTGTGTGCGAGGTGCATGATGTCGATTAAAATGTTGCGCACCATCTTTCTCGCCGTATCTTTCATGGGCTTGGCAACCCGCCCGGCCTTTGCGCTGTTGTGCGGCACGGTGCTTGATCCTTTGAGCGTGTCGGCCACGGGAATCAGCTTTGGCAATTACACGGCCACTGATCCAACGGCCACAACGGCCAGTGGCACAATCACGGTGTCATGCGGGCTTTTGGGTGTGGATGTGTTGCCGGGGTTCACGGTGTCGCTTTCGTCCGGCAATGGCGGGTCTTTTGCACCGCGCACATTGGCGGGTGGGGGCGCAAGCTTGTCCTATAATCTTTACACCGATACGACGCATACTGCCGTGTGGGGCGATGGTAGCGGCGCCACTGTAGCGCGCAGCTTCGATGGCACGCTCCTGCATTTGGGGAGCTATGATTTCACGGTTTATGGTGCGCTCGCCGCCGGGCAATTTGTGAAAGCGGGCGTATATTCCGATACGATCATTGTCACCGTAACGTATTGAAGAATATCTATCGCGTGTGATGATTCACGGCTATTGATGAACTATGGCGCGAAACAACCCTAATTCGAACATGCTGCGGGCGGTGTTGTGGTCCGCTGCTGTTGCGTTTGGAGTGGCGCTGTTGGTGCTGGCTTTTGCGCCAGCCGCTGCCTATTCCATTTTGATGGTTTTGGTGTTGGGCGTGACTGTGGCGGCCATCATTACCGGGCGATATGCACGACGCCCGAAATTTCTGGCAGACACGCCAACCACCAATCCTGATGCCGTGATTTTGCAGCCACAGGCTGGTGAGATATTCGAGCGCTTGCCCGATCCGGTGATGCTGGTCGATGGGGGCGGGCGCGTGCTGTTCGCCAACGCGGCCATGCGTGCCGTCGCGGGAACCGATGCGCAAGGCAAACAAGTTTCCGCGGTGTTGCGTACGCCAGTTGTTTTACAGGCTGTCGATCGCGCCATTCAAAGCGGAGTAGATGCCGCTTTTGCGTTTGCCGTGAATGTGCCGGTGGAGCGGCACTATCAGGCAACCGTGACGCGCACGGCAAAGGCGCCGCTGATTACCGCGCTGGTATTGCATGACACGACGGCGATTGTGCGCGCTGAACAGGCCCGGGTCGATTTTGTTGCCAATGCCAGTCATGAATTGCGTACACCGCTCGCTGCTGTTAGCGGCTTTATCGATACTTTGCGCGGCCATGCCAAAGATGATGCGCAGGCGCGCGAACAATTTTTGGAAATCATGAGCGTAGAGGCCGGGCGAATGAGCCGCCTGATCGATGACCTGTTATCGCTCAATCGTATTGAACTGAACGAACATGTGCCGCCTTCTGGCAAAGTGGATGCAGCTGAGCTGGTGCGCGATGCGGTAAATGCTCTGGCGCCGCTGGCACAGGCAGACGGCGTGACGGTCAGCATTGATGATCCGGGCGACATCCCCGCAATCGTGGGTGAGCGCGACGAGTTGATTCAGCTTTTTCAGAACCTGATCCAGAATGCCATCAAATATGGCCGCGAAAATGGTCATGTCTGGATCACATTATCGTCTGGTCCCAATCTTTCGCCCACGCCGCGGCGCAGCGGTGGCATCATGGTGAGCATAAAGATCAAGGATGATGGCGAAGGCATTCCGCATGAAGCCATTCCGCGCCTGACCGAACGGTTTTACCGGGTAAATGTGAAACGCAGCCGCGAGCGCGGCGGCACCGGACTGGGTCTGGCCATTGTGAAGCATATTGTGAACCGCCATCAGGGCCGGATGCAGATTGAAAGCGAATTGGGTGTCGGTACCAGCTTTACCATTCACCTCCCGGCGGCTGAATAACCCGCCCGCTCAAGGCTTTGGCTGCAACCGGGCAATGATGTCATGAAACTGTTATAAAAGTGCCGCAAAGACTTGGCCTTCGGCGTGTAGTCCGGATCGGCCGGATTATCGGCGGCACGATGGCCGTAAAAAGCGCGAACCGACAAGAGAGAATATATGAGCGATCACATCATCAGGGCCTTCAGCGAGCAGCTCGAAACGCTCACCAGTACGATTGCGAAGATGGGCGGGTTGGCCGAAGCGCAATTGTCCGATGCGATTGAATCCATTGCCCGGCGCGATATCGCGCTGGCCGAAGCCGCCATCGCTGGCGACCCGCATATCGACGAATTGCAACATTCTGTTGAGGATCGGGCGCTGAAATTATTGGCGCTACATCAGCCCATGGCCGTGGACCTGCGTGAAACACTGGCTGCCATCAAAATTGCGAACGAGTTGGAGCGTATTGGCGATCTTGCGAAGAATGTCGCCAAGCGTGCATTGGTACTCAATCGCGAGCCACCGATCCGGCTGACGCAAAGTCTGGCGCGCATGGGCCGGATTGCGCAAAGTCAACTCAAACAGGTGCTCGATGCCTATTCAGACCGCAACGCACAAGGCGCCGAAACGGTGTGGAAGCAGGATGGCGAGATCGACGAAAGCTACAACGCGCTGTTCCGCGAACTTCTGACTTACATGATGGAAGATCCGCGCACGATTGGCCTTTGCACGCATCTGCTGTTTGTCGCGAAAAACATCGAACGAACCGGCGATCACGCCACCAATGTTGCCGAGGTGGTTTATCACATGGTCACAGGTCGCCATCTCGCAACTGACCGGCCCAAAGCTGATATGACAAGTTCAATCAATGTTCCTTTTGCGAGCAAGCAATAATGCTGAAGCCCAGCGTTCTTGTTGCGGAAGACGAGAGTGCGCTTGCCACCTTGCTGCGGTTCAATCTGGAGCGTGAAGGTTATCGCGTGCTGCATGCCAGTGATGGTGAAGAGGCGCTTCTGATCGCTGCCGAAGAAACGCCGGATATGGTGTTGCTGGATTGGATGTTGCCAGAACTTTCCGGTATCGAGGTGTGCCGCCGCTTGCGCGGGCGTCAGGAAACCTGCAATGTACCGATCATCATGCTGACGGCGCGCGGCGAAGAAACTGATCGTATTCGCGGGCTGGATACCGGTGCTGATGATTACATCACAAAGCCATTTTCAATGACCGAATTGCTGGCGCGGCTGCGTGCGGTGATGCGGCGTATCCGTCCCGGTCTGGCCGAAGATGTGGTGCGTATTGGCGATCTGGAAATGGACCGCGCGGCGCATCGTGTGCGGCGCGGCGGACAGGACATCCATCTTGGCCCGACAGAATTCAAGCTGCTCGATCACCTTATACAGCATCCCGGCCGCGTGTTCAGCCGCGAGCAATTGCTCGATGCGGTCTGGGGCTCCGACATTTATGTCGAGGCGCGCACAGTGGATGTGCATGTCGGCCGTTTGCGCAAAGCGCTGAACATGGATGGTTTGCGCGATCCCATTCGTACCGTGCGTTCGGCCGGGTATGCGCTGGATGATGCGTTTGTGGCCTGACGCCACAAAGCGCCAGTCGCAAACAAAAAAAGAGCCCACCTTGTGAAGGCGGGCTCAAATTTTACGCATAACCGCATTTACGCAACAGTGGGGGTCAGTGTCAGCTTGCCATTCTTGTGCGGTCGCGGCGGGCCTGTTGTGGTTGATAGGCCTTGCGGGCATGGGCCTCGCAATAGGGCGAGCCGGATTTTGGGTTGCGACCGCAGAAATGAAATTCATTCTCGCTGGGATCGCCGATCGGCCAGCGGCACATCCGGTCATTGATCGTCAGTACACCTACAAAGCTGCCATCATCCAACGTCACCGGGTCTTCTTCGACCACGGGCGGTTCGGGTTGATGCACGCGCATCTGGTGGGTCTTGGGCGCAATCGGCATGCGTGGCCGCTCGCTGCGTGACGGGCTTGCCCGCCCGGCCAGCCCCAGCCGGTGAACCTTGCCAATCACCGCATTGCGTGTGACGCCGCCCAGAACCCTGGCGATCTGACTGGCGGAGAGGCCCTCCGTCCAGAGTGATTTCAACTGATCGACCCGTTCGTCCGTCCAGCCCATTGGCGCTCTCCTTTGCCGTTAACACTATATATCGTATCAAGGAGGGCCGTTTGCACAAGCCCTGACAGGGTGCTGCTAGTCCTTGTCCACAGAAAGCGGCCCGCCACATATAGGCTCTGAGGCCGCATATCGTGCGGTTTTGCATGTTGCGCCGCAACGCAGTTTCCTTGACCGTGGAATCCGCGCGGCGGATAAAGCCCGCCCGTTTCCCACAAATCAGGAGATATCCCGTGTTTCCCGCATTGCTGCCAACCTATAATCGGACCGATGTCGCATTTGTCCGCGGTGAAGGTGCTTATATTTTCGCCGAGGATGGCACCCGATATCTCGATTTTGGGGCCGGCATTGCGGTGAATGCGCTGGGCCATGCGCATCCCAAATTGGTGGCTGCGCTGAGCGAGCAGGCGGCAAAGCTCTGGCACACCTCCAATCTGTACCGTGTGCCGGGCCAGGAAAAACTGGCCAAAAGGCTGACCGAGGCGACATTCGCCGACACCGTGTTTTTCACCAATTCCGGGGTGGAGGCGATTGAGTGCGCCATCAAAATGGCGCGTCGCTATCATTATGCCAAAGGCGATGGCGAGCGGTTCCGCATCATCAGCTTTGAAGGCGCATTTCACGGCCGCACATTGGCGGGCATCGCCGCGGGCGGACAGGCCAAATATCTCGAAGGGTTCGGGCCCAAGGTTGAGGGCTTTGACCAGGTGCCGTTCAATGATGTGAAGGCGCTGGAAACAGCGATCACGCCAGCGACAGCCGCGCTGTTGATCGAGCCGGTGCAAGGCGAGGGTGGTTTGCGCTGTGTGCCGCCTGAATTTTTGCGCAAGCTGCGTGCGCTGTGTGATGAGCGCGGCATGCTTTTGATCTTTGATGAAATTCAAACCGGCGTTGGCCGCACCGGCAAGTTCTTCTCCCATGAGCATGCCAGCGTTACGCCCGACATCATGGCGATTGCCAAAGGCATTGGCGGCGGCTTTCCGATGGGTGCGTGCCTTGCCACGGCAGAGGCGGCTGGCGGCATGGTCGCAGGCACACATGGCACCACCTTTGGCGGCAATCCGCTGGCCATGGCAGTGGGCAATGCGGTGCTGGATGTTGTGCTGGCACCGGGCTTTATCGATTCCGTTGCAAAGACCGCCAATTATGCACGTCAGCAATTGTCTGGCCTGATCGAAGAATTTCCCCATGTCTTTGGCGAATTGCGCGGCCAGGGCCTGATGATCGGGTTGAAGATGAATGTGCCCAACGGCGAGTTTATCAATCGCTTGCGCGCCGATGGCATGCTGGCCGTCCCGGCGGGTGACAATGTGGTGCGTCTGTTGCCGCCGCTGATTGTGGGCGAAGACGAAGTGCGCGAAGCGGTGCAACATATTGCCAATGCCGCACATACATTTGATTCCGAAAAACCGGGTACGCCATGAGTACGAAGCCAAAACATTTTCTCGATCTCAGCGATTTTGATGCGCCCACTTTGCAGACATTGCTGCGTGATGCGCTGGCCCGCAAAACCGCGCGTGCGGGCAAACCGCATGGCGTGGCCGATATTGACCGTCCGCTGGATGGCCGCGTTCTGGCGATGATTTTTGACAAGCAATCCACGCGCACGCGCATTTCGTTTGATGTCGGTATGCGTCAGCTTGGCGGCACAACCTTGATGATGACCGGTAATGAAATGCAGCTGGCGCGCGAAGAAACCATTGCCGATACGGCGCGGGTTTTATCGCGCTATGTCGATGCGGTGATGATCCGCCTGCTTGATCATGAAATGGTGCAGGAACTGGCCAGCAATGCGAGCATTCCCATTATCAATGGGCTGACACGCATTTCGCACCCCTGTCAGATCATGGCCGACATCATGACCTATGAAGAACGCAAGGGTCCAATTGCGGGCGCAACAGTGGCGTGGTGCGGCGATGGCAACAATGTGTTGGCGTCCTGGGTGCACGCTGCCGCAATTTTGGGCTTCACCTTGCGTGTTGCCAGCCCGCCGGAACTGACCGCGCGTGAAGATTTGCGCCAATGGACCGCGAAGACGGGCGCGGATATTCATTTTACCACCAGTGCCGAAGACGCGGTGGCCGGTGCCGATTGCGTTGTCACCGATACATGGGTGTCGATGGGCGATGAAGACACCACCAAGCGTCACAATCTTTTGCGAGCCTATCAGGTCAATACGCGTTTGATGGCGCAGGCAAAAAAAGACGCGATCTTCATGCATTGCCTGCCCGCGCATCGCGGCGAAGAAGTTACCGATGATGTGATCGACGGGCCGCAAAGTGTGGTGTTCGACGAAGCGGAAAATCGCCTGCATGCGCAAAAGGCTGTGCTGGCTTGGTGTCTTTCGTGACGGATAAGCCTGTGTCTTACGAACATGCCCCGGCGGCTGATTTTACGCTGGGGTTTGATCTGCCGCGCGCAGGCGCGCGCGGGCGTTTGGTGCGGCTGGATGCGGTTTCGGCGCGCGCGCTCAGCGCACATGCTTTACCAGAGGCGGCGGGCCGTATTGCCGCTGAAGCGCTGGTGACGGCGGCGATGCTGGGCAGTGCGCTGAAACTGGATGGGCGGCTGACGGTACAAACCAAAAGCGATGGCCCGCTCGATATGGTTACGGCGGATTATTTTGGTGCAGAAGAAGACAGCGGCGAACCCGCGGGCCTTCGCGGGTTTGCCCGTATGGATGCCGCAGCTTTGGCGGAGCTGAACGAAGCCCTCCCCAATTTCGTCAAACTTGTGGGTGACGGTGTCATGGCAATTACAATCGAGCCACGGCGGGGGGAGAAAAATTATCAAGGCATTACAAAATTATCTCCCGACGGTCTCGGCGTGTCAGCGGAAACCTATTTCGCGCAATCCGAGCAATTGCCGACGTTGATACGCATTGCGGCAGCGCCGGTTTATGTGCCGGGCACTAAATCGCCACATTGGCGTGCGGGCGGCATGATGGTGCAGGCAACCCCCGATCTACCGCGCGATGAGGATGATTGGGAGCGCCTAAAATTGTTCCTTGCCACGGTGGAAGATTTTGAGTTGGTTGATACCGCCCTTTCTGCTGAAACATTGCTTTGGCGGCTCTTCCACGAAGATGAAGTGCGGGTGCATACGGCCAATGCGCTGGCGTTCCGTTGTGATTGCGCCACGGGGCGCGTGGCGTCTGTG
The DNA here is from genome assembly GCA_040255365.1 of Hyphomicrobiales bacterium. Classification (GTDB taxonomy): domain Bacteria; phylum Pseudomonadota; class Alphaproteobacteria; order Micropepsales; family Micropepsaceae; genus Rhizomicrobium. The sequence continues at coordinate 23,897 of JBDZUY010000007.1, read as the reverse complement.
CTGGCGGCCTATAGCCAGGCAGAACGTGACGGTCTGGCCGATGCGGATGGTATCATCCGCGCGCGCTGTGAATTTTGCGGTACGGTACACGAAGTCACAGCCGCAGGCCTCGCAAAACGCGAATAAGCAAAGCAGCGCCTGGCAGGGCAATTCGGTTTAATTCCTTTATTCTGGACGGCATGGCGATTTGGAAAAAATGGGCGGCCGCGGGCGCGGTGATCGCGTTTCTGGGCACCAGCGCAATCGCTGCCTATCCTGCTGGCGGTATGGCATATGACGTCCAGTTCAAAGGGACCAAGGGCGATATTGGCGATGCGATGCGCGCCGCCTCACGCCTGGAATCGGGACAGGATGCGCCGCCTGCCGGTATCGCCGGACTGGAACAGCGCGGAGAGGGTGATCGTGAAACCTTCATCGCGATTCTGCGTTCGCAAGGCTACTATGACGGCACAGTTGATGTCGTCGTTGATCAGGATAGCGACCCCGTCAAAGTAACGGTCAATGTCGAGCGCGGTCCGCGTTACCCAATTGCGCAGTGCAAAATCATTTATTCGCGCCCGCCGCCAAAGCTCGCCCCCACCGAATGTCCGGCGCTTGATCTGCAGCCGAATGCGCCTGCGCGGTCGCTCGACATCATCAATGCCAGTACAAAGTTGGTGCGTGCGCTGAACGAACATGGCCGGCCGGATGCGCAGATCACCAAACGTGAAGCTATTGTCGATCATCTGACCAAAACAATGCGGCTGACCTTTACGGTGGATCCAGGACGTGAAGCCCGTTTTGGTGATCTGCAGGTTAGCGGCGTCAAACGTACCAACCCGGCATTTTTATCGCGCATTGTTACGTGGGAAAAGGGCGCCATCTATGATGTGCGCAAGGTCGATGATTATCGCAAACGGCTTGGCGATCTCAATCTGTTCAGCACGCTCGATATCAAACCGCAAACTGATAAGGAATCTGCAAATGGCGATGTGCCGATTGCGCTGAGCGTCAGCGAGCGCAAGCCACGCACCATCGGCGGCGGCGTACGCTACGCCACCAATGAAGGCCCCGGTCTGAAAGTATTTTGGGAACATCGCAATTTCTGGGGTGAGGCGCAGGATTTGCGCATCAATCTGGGCATCGCCACGATCGAGCAATCGCTCGAAACCATTCTTACATTGCCGCATCAACCCGATGTGGGCCAAACGCTCAGCTTTGGCGCAAAGCTCGCGCGCGAAGATACCGACGCATACGAGAAAATGGGTGGCACCTTGAGTGCGCAACTGGCTACTCCGCTCGGCGGGCATTGGAGTGGAAAAGCTGGTGTACAGCTGGATGTCGCCCGGCTGAAACAGAGCAGCGGATCAGCCTTCAATGTGTTGTTGTCGTTGCCGGTGGAAGCACTCTACGATTCTACAAAAGCGCCGCTTGATCCTAAGAAGGGTGAACGCCTGTCTGTTCGCGCACAGCCGGTCGGTGGCATCAGTGATGGCGCGCGTGCTTTTTTGATTTTGCAAAGCGAGGCATCGATTTATCGGGCGCTGGATACAGACCAAAAATTTGTTGCGGCGGGGCGGCTCAAAATCGGTACCATTTTGTTTGCAAGCAAAACCAACGTGCCTGCCGATTTCCGCTTTTATGGCGGCGGCGGTGGATCGGTGCGTGGCTTTGGATATCAGGCTATCGGCCCGCGCGATGCACTGAACAAACCGCTGGGTGGACGCGCCATTGCGGAAGTGAGCGCAGAACTGCGCTATCGTATCAATCAAGATTATGGTGTCGCCGGTTTTGTGGATGCCGGAACCGTGGCGTCAAACCCGGCGTTCAAACATAGCGATACGCCGCGCATCGGTGCGGGTGTGGGCTTTCGCTATTACACCGGGCTGGGGCCATTGCGGCTGGATGTGGCAACACCGCTCAATCCGCGGCCGGGTGATGGCCGCATCCAGGTCTATATCTCGCTGGGGCAGGCATTTTGATGGCGGGTTTGCGCAACATCGGCTGGGGTAAAGGTCTTGCGATTGCGGGCGGCAGTTTGGCCGCTCTCATCCTTGCGCTGGCCCTTGTCTGGCAAACTGGCGTGCTTGACCGGTCCGCATTGTGGGCGGCGGGCGCGGCTTCGGGCTATCGCATCGACTGCAAAAAACTGGATGGCGACCTGTTGGATTCCTTTACCTGCCGGGATCTGACACTCAGCGATGCCAAGGGCGTATTTTTGCATGCGGATGAATTTGCGGCGGATTGGCGCGTTCTTTCGTTCGTTTCCAATACCGCCGCGCTGGATGTGGTGAGCGTGCGTGGTGCAACGCTGTCGCGTTTACCGAAGAGTGATACGCCGTCCGATCCCAATGCGGATTTTTTGCCAGGCATCAATATCCGCATCGGAAAATTGACTGTCAGCCATCTGGTCATGCCGCCGCAGAACGGCCGGACGCTTTGCATGAATGCAACAGCACAAGGGTATATCGGTCCGTCAGGTTTTGATGCTGATTTGCGCGCGGCGCGCTGTGAACCGGGTTCAGGTCAAACCATTTTCACCGGGCGATATGATAAAAAAACACGTGCACTGACCTTGAACGCCAAAGGCAGCGATGATGGTGCGCTGGCTGCGTTTTTCACGGGCGAGGAAACAGTGGGCGCGACAAGCCTGACACTGTCTGGCGCGGGCACGCTGGATGCGTTTGACGGGCGCCTCACTTTTGTCGCTGCCAATCTTGGCCGCATCGCGTTCACATTCAACGCCAGCGCAACGCCGGCCACGCGGATTGATGGGCAATTCACCCTGTCGCCCAAAATTGCGCCGGATTGGGCGCCCGATACACAAGGCACAATCGCAGGTGAGATTGCACGCACCAAGGATGGCGGCGTTGCCGTTCGGGATGCACAAATTTCGTGGGGCGGGCTTAACGCGGTGCTCAATGTTACGCAAAATGGTGCGGGCGCGCTCTCTGGTCAGGTCGCGCTGAATGCGCGGCAGCATTTTGCGATGGCCGGTGTATCTGCTGACGTGCTGTCGTTGCAGGCCAATCTTTCCGGCACAGCAGAGCAGCCGGTGGCGGATGGGCAATTGCGTGCCACAAATCTGATAAGCGGCGGGGCCGGGGCAGGCTCTATTGCCAGCACGTTTAACGCACAGATGGATCGCGACGCAGGCACGCTGGCGGTGGCGCTGCGTGGGCGGGCGGATGATCCGATTCTGCCACAGATAGCGCGCAGTCTTACGGGTAACGCCGTCAATTTCGCTGGCAGGCTGACACAAAATTCGGCCGATCATGATGCTTCATTACAGCTCAACATCGATGGCGCGGCGCTCAATCTGAATGCGGCGGCCAGCATGCAAAGCGGTAAAGGTTCGGGCGTGGTGAATGTGACGATCCCCGACACCGCAAAGGCCAATGCCGGATTTACCGGTGCGATCAAGGCCCGCTTTGATATGACCCGTATCACGCAAGATGGCGCGGTGGATGGTACTCTGCATGTCACTGGCTCCAGCATTTCGCCGACGGGCTGGGGCCAGGTGCTGGGCATGGCACCGGCGCTGACGGCCAAAGTGCAAGCACAAGATGGCTCTTATGCGCTGACCAATCTGGTGTTGACGAGCGCGGGCCTTTCGGTGAAGGGCGACATGGCTCTGAGCAAAAACGGTACGCTCATTGGCGATCTGCGCAGCACACAAGGCGATGCGGGAAAATTTGCGGCCGTGGCAGGCGTGCCGTTGGCAGGCAATTTCGCGATTGAGGCACATGCTTCGGCTTCGGGTGATGTGCCCACGTTTGTATTCAAACTGAATTCCGAGCGGTTGGGCATTGCTGGCAATGTCATTGAAAAGCCGGCGCTGGTTGTGACCGCAGAGCAGACAAAAAATGATTGGGATGCCAAACTTTCGTTGAGTGCAGGCACGCCCGGTGGCGCACTGAATTTTGCGGCCAATGGCGGCACCACGAAATCCGGCTGGCGTTTCCATGTCACCAAGGGCGTGCTCGGCACAGCCAAAATGGATGGTGGCTTGACGGGGCAAAACAAGCGCCTGTCGGGCAAATTGTCATTGAGCGGAAATCTGCTGACCCCGCTTGGTGCACTTATAGGTGCAGATTTGCACGGCCAGGGGGCAATCATTTTGCGCGGCGATAGCCACGGGCTCGCGCTCGATGCAGATTTGAAAAAAGTGTCCGGCGGCTCGCTCGTCTCCGCTGATATCAAGGCGAATATCACCGCACCGTCGCTTGATGGTCCGTTTGCCATTTCGGCATCGGTCAAGGACGGCAACAACAACCTTGCCGCCAAAGCCAGTGTTACAACCGGCAAAACGACGCAAATCACATTGTCGCAACTTTCGGGCAAATGGGCCGCTGAAAAATTTGCGCTGACCGCACCCACCCATCTCGTTTTGGCGGGTGGCAGATATAATTTGAGCGATGCATCCTTTGCCATTGGCAACGGGCGTTTGCGGATCAGCGGCAAAGGCGATGCCAGTCATCTCAATGCCGCGCTGAACCTGCGCGCCATGCCCGCTTCGCTGGCGGCCGAACTGGCGGGCCTGGGCAAAGCAACGGGCACCATCTCGCTGGATGTCGAAGCGGATCTGGCGCCGGGCAAGACGAAAGCAACGATTGCCCTGTCTGCAAAAGATTTGCTGTTCACCGCAGCGGGCAAAAACGCATCGCCCGCCGATCTGGACATACGCGGCAATTGGAACGGAAAAACTTTTGTAACGAATGGAACGATCAAAGGGTTGGGTGAAAAACCAGTGACATTGGATGCGCAACTGCCGGTGATCCGCCGCAACAATGCGGTGTTGCCGGTGCTGGCATCAAGTGGCCCGGTGCGTGTGAAGTTGCGTGCCAACGTGCAGGCAGGACGCATTGTTGGTGCGTTGCCTTTGGCGGAACATCGGGTAAGCGGTGATTTTTATGCCGTGCTGGATGTCAGCGGCGATATTGCCCATCCCGTTATTGATGGCACGGCCAGCGTCAAATCCGGCACTTACGAAAATCTGGAAACCGGCACCAAGCTGGTAAAGTTGAATGCAAATTTGCGTGCGACGGGCAGCAATCATGCCGATGTTACGCTGGAAGCAACTGATGGTTCGTCGGGCCGTGTTGCGCTGAAAGGCGATTTTTCACTGGGCGCACCCTATGGCGAACATAAGCGCCGGGTCTTCGGCGAAGCCAAACTGGACCTGCATGATGCCTATGTTCTGCGCCAGGACGGGTTGAAGGCGAGCGTCTCCGGCAATCTCACCGTGTCGCTTCCACATGATGCAAAGGCCAGCATTACGGGGAAATTTCGCACCGACGAAGTGCGGCTTGATCTGGCAGCCAGAATGCCGCCAGACATTCCACAAATTCAGGTGACAGAGATCAATGGCGGCCAAATTCGCGTGGCCAAGCCTGTGTCGCCATCACCTTACTCATACGCAAAATTGGATATTTCGGTCGAGATGCCGAACAGGGTCTTTGTTTCGGGCAAGGGGTTGGATTCGGAATGGCGCGGCCAAGCCTCTGTTTCTGGCACATTGGGAGAACCGCAATTTGATGCGGCGTTGAATCTGGCGCGCGGTCAGCTGGAACTGGTCGGCAAAACCTTCAAGCTGGATGAAGGCAAGGTCGCGCTGGACCGCAATGCCAAAGGTGGCGCAACGGTCCATATCACCGGCGCCTATACGAACACGGATTTGACGGTGAATGTATCAGTGGATGGCGATGCGGCCGATCCCAAGATTACCTGGTCATCGTCGCCTTCGCTGCCAAAGGATGAAATCCTGTCACGCATGTTCTTTGGCAAATCCTCGCCCAAACTGACGGCGGTGGAGGCGTTCCAGCTTGCACAGCTTACTGGCCAGCTTGATTTTCTGGGTGGTGGGGGCGGCGGCATCCTGTCGTTTGCGCGCGGACTGACGGGGCTGGATGTTCTGCGCTTTGACAGTCCGGCAGGGGGCAATGGTGGCACGGCGCTGACCGTGGGCAAGAACCTGACCGACAGAATCTATGTCGGGGCCACCAAAGGCACGGGTGCCGATCAGGGGTCTGCCCAGATTGAGGTGCGCATAACCCCGCGTATCAGCATCGATGCCGAAGCCGGTGTGGATTCCAGCGGTGCGGCCGGCGTCAGCTGGAAATGGGATTACTGAGCCAGATCAGGCCTGTCCCGCAAGGGGCTGGATACGGCGCGCAGTCTGTGACACGCTTTCACTGACAGATACTCAGTTATGAGGAGAAGGCCCATGAGCGCAGCTGCTATGGATATTCGCGATGAAGCGCGGGAGGCGGCTTATGCCATGCCGCTCGACAAGATCAATGTCGCTGATGCACATCTGTTCAGGACCGATACGATGTGGCCGTATTTCGAACGGCTGCGCAAAGAAGACCCGGTGCATTACTGCGCCGAGCATGAGTTTGGCCCCTATTGGTCCGTCACCAAATACAAAGACATCATGGCCGTGGATACCAACCATGAGGCCTTTTCTTCGGAACCGAGCATCACGATTGCCGATCCGAAAGACGATTTTACCTTGCCGATGTTCATTGCGATGGACCCGCCCAAGCATGACCAACAGCGCAAAGTGGTGAGCCCGGCTGTATCGCCGATGAATCTGGAACGGCTGGAACCGATCATCCGCGAACGCGCAGGCAAGATTCTGGATTCGCTACCGCGCGGTGAAACCTTTGACTGGGTGGACAAAGTTTCCATCGAACTGACAACGATGACGCTTGCGACCCTGTTCGATTTTCCCTGGGAAGACCGGCGCAAGCTGACCTATTGGTCGGACATTGCAACCGCGGGCAAGGAATCGCCGCTCTATGTTTCGGACGAGCATCGTCAGCAGCAGCTTTATGAATGTGTCGATTACTTCATGCGGTTGTGGAACGAGCGCGTGAACGCCGAACCGAAGGACGATTTGATTTCCATGCTCGCGCATGGCGAATCCACGCGGAACATGGATCGCATGGAATATCTGGGCAATTTGATCCTGTTGATCGTGGGCGGCAATGACACAACGCGCAACACGATTTCCGGTAGCATTCTGGCGCTGAACCAGAATCCGGATCAGAACAAAAAGCTGCGTGACAATCCCGAATTGATCCCCTCCATGGTGTCCGAAACCATTCGCTGGCAAACGCCACTGGCCCATATGCGCCGTAACGCAACGCGCGATATCGAACTGGGTGGCAAGCTGATCAAAAAAGGTGACAAGGTCATCATGTGGTATGTTTCGGGCAACCGCGACGACGAGGTGATCGAAAACCCCAACGCCTACATCATCGACCGGCCGCGTGTGCGCCAGCATTTGTCATTTGGCTTTGGCATTCATCGTTGCGTCGGCAATCGTCTGGCCGAGCTGCAACTGAAGATCATCTGGGAAGAAATCCTGAAGCGCTTCCCGGTTATTGAGGTTGTGGGCGAGCCTGTGCGCATTGCCTCAAGCTTTGTGAAGGGTTACGAAAAGCTGCCCGTGCGCATTCCGGCGTAACCGCTGCGGTCCAGCATCGCCTTTGGTCATTCGGGCATATCGTCATCCTTTTGAGGAAGGTGTGCCCGCCATGGCATTGGTCAAGCCGCTTGAAAAAGGCACCTCGCGCGCCGTCGATGAACTGGCCGCGTTCTTTGATGAAACGCTGGGCTTTACGCCGAACAGCGTTCTGACCATGCAGCGCCGCCCGGCCATTGCCACGGCGTTTATTGCACTCAACAAGGCGGTGATGGTCAATGAAGGGCGTGTCACCAGCGAACAGAAAAGACTGATCGGTTATCTGTCTTCCATGACAGCGGGGTGCCGCTATTGCGAGGCGCACACGACATTGGCGGCCGAACGCTATGGCGCCAGTCAGGAACGGCTGGATGCGATCTGGGATTATCGCACGAGCCCGCATTTTACCGATGCTGAGCGCGCGGCGTTTGATTTTGCGATTGCCGCTGCGGCAGTTCCCAATGCGGTGGATGACGAGATTGCGGCCGCTCTGCACGCGCATTGGACCGATGACGAGATTGTGGAAATTCTGGGCGTGATCGCCTTGTTCGGATTTCTCAACCGCTGGAACGATTCCATGGGCACGCAGATTGAAGGCGATGCGCAAAACATTGCACAGCGTCAACTCAGCGCCCATGGCTGGAATGCAGGCAAACACCGCTGACGCCAGCAGAACTGCTTTGCGGCGTGCGTCGCATTAATCAGCGGGTTTTGCTTTGAATCGTCCGCGTACGATTTCATAGAACAGCGGCACAAAGAATATGGCCAGTGCGGTGGCCGATAACATGCCGCCGACAACGCCAGTGCCAATGTCGTTCTGGCTGGCCGCACCCGCACCATTGGCAAGTGCCAGCGGAAGGACACCGGCGATGAATGCCAGCGATGTCATCAAAATCGGACGCAGACGCAATCGCGCGCCCTCCACGGCGGCATCACGCACCGATTCCCCGCGCTTTTGCGCATCCACTGCAAACTCCACAATCAGAATGGCGTTCTTGGCCGATATCCCCATCGTGGTCAAAAGGCCAACCTGAAAGTAGATGTCGTTGTAGAGCCCACGAAATGTCGCCGCGAGAATGGCGCCGATAATACCCAGCGGAATGACAAGCATGACGGCAAGCGGAATAGACCAGCTTTCATAGAGTGCGGCCAGAAGCAAAAAGACGACAAGCAGGGAAACAGCGTATAACGCATAAGTCTGCGAACCGGCTTGTATTTCCTGATAGGACAGCCCGGTCCATTCCAGACCAATACCTTGCGGCAATTGCTTGAACAGTTTTTCAACTTCGGACATGGCTGCGCCGGAACTTACCCCCGGTGCGGGCTGCCCCTGAATTTCCATGGAGCCTAGGCCGTTATACCGCTCCAGATTGGTCGGCCCCAATGTCCAGCGCGTTGTGGCAAAGGACGAGAAGGGAACCATATCGCCAGTCGAATTTCTGACATACCAGTCATTGATATCATCGGGCTTCATGCGATAGGGCGCATCGGCCTGCATGTACACGCGCTTGACCCGGTCGCGGTCAATAAAATCATTGATATAACGGCCGCCCCAGGCTGCGCTCAACGTGTTGTTGACGTCAGCAATGGACAGGCCCAGCGATGTCGCCTTTTCGTGGTCAACATCCACATGCAATTGCGGCGTGTCATCAAGCCCGCCGGGCCGCGTACCTTCAAGCAAGGGGCTTTTTGCCGCCAACCCCAGGAACATGTTGCGGGCTTTCATCAGGCCTTCGTGGCCGACGCCGCCGCGATCCACCATTTCCAGATCAAAGCCGGAAGAGTTTCCCAATTCGCGAATGGGCGGAGGTACCAGGGCAAAAACCTGAGCGTCGCGGAATTTCGAGAATGCGGCCATGGCCCGCCCCGCAACGGCAGATGCACTATTGGCGGCACCGGGGCGTTCGTCCCAATCTTTCAAATGCACAAAAGCGAGCCCGGTGTTCTGGCCAGAGCCACCAAAACCAAAACCAGCCACCATGAAAACCGAAAACACATTTCGCTTTTCATCAATCAGATAATGATCTTCGACCTTTTTGGCGACGGCGAGTGTTCGCGATTGCGTGGCGCCCACGGGCAAGGTGAACTGGGTAATGATCGCGCCCTGATCTTCCTGGGGCAGGAATGCTGTTGGCAGGCGAATGAACAGCAGTGCAAGCAACACAAGAATGGCGGCGTAAATCAGAAGCGCAGGACGAATCCAGCCGAGGAACCGCGTCAGCGCTTGGCGGTAACGCAACCTGCCATAGTCAAACGTCTTGTTGAACCATGTGAAGAAGCGGCCTTGCACGTGCGCGTCGCCTTGCGGTATTGGTTTGAGCAAGGTTGCGCAAAGCGCTGGTGTCAGAATGAGTGCCACAATGACCGAGAGCACCATAGCCGAAACAATGGTGATGGAGAATTGGCGATAGATCACACCTGTTGAGCCGGCGAAAAATGCCATCGGCAGGAACACCGCTCCTAATACAAGTGCAATGCCGATCAGGGCGCCGGTGATTTCCTGCATGGATTTGCGCGTGGCGTCTCTTGGCGAAAGCCCTTCATCGCGCATTAATCGCTCGACGTTTTCGACCACGACAATGGCATCATCGACAAGAAGCCCGATAGCGAGCACCAGCGCGAACATCGTCAAGGTGTTGATCGAATATCCCGCTACAGCCAGCACGGCAAAGGTGCCGAGCAATACGACAGGCACTGCAATCGCCGGGATCAGGGTGGTGCGCCAATGTTGCAGGAATACGAACATCACGATGACGACAAGTAATGTCGCTTCGACCAGAGTCTTGATGACGTCGTTAATCGAAACGCGAATGAAGGTCGTGTTATCGACGGGAAAGGCCAGTTTCACGCCCGGCGGAAATGCCGAGGCAAGCGATCTTGCCCTTGCTTTCACCGCGTCCGCTGTGGTCAGCGCATTGGCGCCCGGTGCAAGTTGAATGGCAATGCCAGCGGCCGGGCGGCCATCCATGCGGCTGGTCACGGCATAGCTATCCGCACCCAGTTCGACGCGCGCCACATCACTCAGTCTGACCAACGCGCCATTTGTATTGCTTTTCAAAATGATGTTGCGGAATTGCTCCGGCGTTCTCAATCGCGATTGTGCGGTTACGGTGGCGTCAAGCTGCTGGCCCTTCACGGTCGGCTGCGCGCCAATCTCGCCTGCGGAGACCTGGGTGTTTTGTACTAGAATAGCGTTCTGCACATCGGTCGTCGTCAAATTGAAACTTTTCAGCTTGAACGGATCGAGCCATATGCGCATCGCATAGCCGGAGCCGAACACGCGGGCCTGACCAACGCCGGGCACGCGCGATAACGGGTCCTGCAATGTGCTGGATAAATAGTCCGCTATATCGACATTGGTATAGCGCCCGGCACTGTCATAAAGCGCAACAATCATCAGAAAGCCGCTGCTGGCTTTTGTGACCGAAACGCCTTGCTGCTGTACCTGCTGGGGCAGAAGCGGGATGGCGCTTTGCACCTTGTTCTGCACCTGAACTTGCGCGATGTCCGGATCGGTACCGGGTGCAAATGTCACTTCGATCGACACACGGCCTGATGAGCTGCTCGACGAAGAAAAATAGAGCAGATTGTCCACACCCGTCAGCTGCTGTTCGATCACCTGCGTCACGGAGCTTTGCACGGTGTCTGCTGATGCACCGGGATAGCTTGCGTTGATCGAGACGGATGGCGGCGCAATCGTCGGGTATTGGGTAATGGGCAAGGTGTAAATCGCCAGAGCGCCAGCCAGCGCGATCACAATGGCAATCACCCAGGCAAAAACCGGCCGGTCTATAAAGAAAAGCGAAAGCCTCATTCTTTTTTACCTGGCTCGGCTTTTTTACCTGGCTCGGCGGGCTCGGCATAAGACGCTGGCACGGCATGCACGGGAGAATCCGGGCGCACTCTTTGCAAACCTTCCACAATCAGTTTGTCGCCGGGTTTCAGCCCTTCGGTTACCAGCCATTTATCGCCGATGGCGCGCGATACTTTCAGAATGTGCAAGCGTGCAATGCCTTTTGCATCGGCAATCATGGCGGTGGCTTCACCCTTTTCATTGTGGCTGATGCCCTGTTGCGGCGCGAGGATGGCGTTCTTTTTGACGCCCTCAACAATGGTGGCGCGCACAAACATGCCCGGAAGAAGAATGTTGTCGGGGTTGGGAAAGATTGCGCGCAAGGTGACTTCGCCGGTGTTGGGATCGACGGTTACTTCGCTGAACTGCAAGGTGCCAGCCAGCGGGTATTTTGTGCCATTATCGAGTTGCAAGGTGACGCGCGCTTCGCCGGGACCGTTGCGCGTCATCTGTCCGTCCTGCATCGCCTGTTTCAGGTCCAGCAATTGGGTGCTGGACTGCGCGATATCGACATAGATCGGGTCGAGCGTTTGTATTGTTGCCAGTGCCGTTGGCTGATCGGCGGATACAAGCGCACCTTGCGTTACGGATGAACGGCTGATGCGCCCAGAGATTGCGGCCTTGATGGTTGTGCGATCAAGGTTGATGCGTGCGGTTTGCGCATTGGCAAGCGCCTGTTTGTAGGCAGCTTGCGCGTTATCATAATCTTGGCGTGCAATCGCTTTTAGCTTGAGCAGTTTGGTAAAGCGTGCGGCCTTGGCTTTTGCACTGGAAAGGACTGCGCGCGCATTGTCGTATGCCGCCTGATAAAGCGCGGAATCAATTTTGTAGAGTGGTTGCCCGGCGGTGACGTTGGCCCCTTCCTTGAACAGGCGCTCTTTCACGATGCCGCTCACTTGCGGGCGCACTTCCGACACAGCGTAGGAATCTGTGCGCCCTGGCAACACAGTTTTCAGTTCGACATTCTGGGGGTGAATGACGATAACCCCGACTTCCGGCGGCGGGCGTTTGTCCGGTTCACTGGGGCCGCAACCAGCCAGAACAAAGCTGGCGAGCAGAAGCGCGCAAAGCGGAAGGGTCATCTGGATTCTTGGGATCATTATGAAGCTTCCGGATACGTATTGGCGTGTGGCGGCGAACGAAAATTTCCAAGCCCCGTCAATATCCTTCGCACCCGCAACAATCTAGGCGGTTATAAGCAGAATTGAACGGAATGACAGAATGTAATGTAAGCGCTGTCTGAATGGCGAAACTATATTTCAGCTAGCTGTAAGCGGCTACAGCAATGGCTTACAGAAAACGGCAAGTTTGCCGCAGCAAGCGGTCCGGCCCCGAGCAGATGCTCATGTAATGCTACCAGATCAGCGAAAAAAGCTGATCTATAGCCATTTTCAAACACGGCACAGCCACGGCAATAATCCCGAAAACGACCAGTACCAGGCCGACAAGGGATAAATCACGCGGCCGATCCGTTTCATGGACCAGCGCCATAGGCTCCTCCCAAGGCGGGTTCTTTGTGACCCGCTCGAGAAACATTATGCGCTTGTAATGGTAGTTTTCCTATCGAAAAATTGCCGACAGCGGGGCTTTGAAATACATAAAGAACTCAAGCACATAGCGTGACGGTCGTGGGTGCCTGCCGGGACCGGCCTCAATTCTTGTTCTCGGGTTCGCTTGTATTGATTCCCCAGGCTGTACGGAAAACGCCAATCACCGCTTCAATATGGCTGGCGATAAATGCCTCTGAAAAGGGCTCGGTATTCCAAATGCGCCGCGCCCCGGCGGGGGATACAAAGACAAAGGTCATGGCCCCGGCCAGCATGTAAAAATCATGAATGCTTTTGGCCCGCCCCGTAACTTGTACAATCAAATCGGCAAAGCCACTGACATGCTTTTCGGCGATATAATCGCGGCGGCCAGATTCAATCTTCGCCTCGCGCATAATAAAATTCAGCAATTCTGGCTTTTGCGCGCTGGATCGAACAAAGGCTGCAATTAATGCGCCCAGCCGGTCGTTGCCGCGCGCGGCAAGTTCGGCGGCAAAAAGCTTGCGGGCATGTGCTTCGAATTGGGTAAAGACCTGGTCCACCGCAGCCCGCCAAAGCGCAGCCTTGCTGCCAAAATGATAGGCCAGTAAGCCGCGCTGAACTTGGGCGGATTCTTCCAGGGCAGCGGCCGTCGTGCCCTCGAACCCCGTCGTCGAAAATGCCTCAATCGCTGCCGCCATCAAGCGGGCCTTGGTCAGTTCCGCCCGCTTTTGTGGTCCACGCTGGCGTTTCTTGGTTACGGGCATATTCATGGGATTTCGGAAGCCTTGGATTGAAAGTTACGATTTTAATCAAGCCTATCTTTGTGCTTGAACAAAATTAGAAAGCAAGTGCACAATTACACGTCGTTCATGTTGCGGGCCTCCTCACTGAGGTCATGCTGCAAGGGTCAGAAGAACCAGAACAATAAGAGATTTCCGCAAGGAAGTCGCAAAAGAATAAATCGGGCATGTGGGCGGCATTGCGCAAATCGGTGATGCCGCTGGGGGTTGTGTAATGGCGGGGCGTGCAAGGCTGTCAAAGCCGGCACTGACGGGTGTGCTATATGCGCTCACGCTTGGCGTGTGGCTGGCCGCCCCCGATGCGGCACTAGCCGCGACCTGCGCAAACGGTAGCGATCACGCCTCCAGCCAGTCTTTGTCGTGCGGTAGCAGTTCCAATGTGTGGGACAACTATTCCACGGCCATTGGCTATAACAGCTATGCTGGCTCGGACGATTCCGACACGACCACTCAGCAATATGCAACCGCCGTCGGTGCCGACAGCGGTGCTTATAACCAATACAGCACTGCTATCGGTGGCCAGGCCGAAGTGGATGGCGATTACGGTACCGCACTTGGCTATTTCACCACTGTTTACAACGAGCACGGCATCGCCATCGGTGACAACAGTGAATCCATCGGCAAATACAGTCAGGCTATCGGTCCCAGCAGCTCTAGCTTTGGCGAGTACAGCTCCGCCATCGGCTTTGACTCGAACGCGCATGGCGAAAAATCGATTGCGATCGGCAGTGGCGATGGTGCTGCCAGCACCAGCCCCTTTATCGAGACTGGGGCGAATGCCCTTGGCGATGCCTCGATCGCCATTGGTAGCGCCGACAGTACTCATGGCACCTATGCGGCGCTGACCAACGGTTTTGGCGATATCGCCATCGGCTCCGGCGCCGTGTCGGGCGTACCGTTCCTTGGCCTGTCAGGTCCGGCCACCGCCATCGGTGCGAGTTCCCAGGCATTAAATCTGGAGAGTACGGCCCTCGGCTATAAGGCGCACAGCAGTGGGCAATATGGTGCCGCGCTCGGTGCGCAGAGCATTGCAGACGGTAATGAAAGTATAGCGGCCGGCGGCTTTGCGCAGGCTTATAAGCAATACAGCACCGCCGTTGGCGGGGGCGGCGATGCAAGCACTGCCGCCGTCGCCTACAACATCGGGTCCACAGCCATTGGCTCGCATAGTGTGGCAGGCGTCGATAGCAGCAGCACGGTCAAATACGACACTGCGCTTGGTTATGGCGCATCGGCGACCGGCGGCTACAGCATCGCCAGCGGGTATAATGCAAGCGCCACGGGCGACTCGTCGATGGCGCTGGGCAACACGGCATTTGCCGAAGGCCAGAATGCTATCGCCATCGGTGCCAATTCCATTTCGGCTGCGGACTCTGTTGTTGTCGGTGCGGGCGCAACCGACAATGGCGCGACGGGCGTGTCCATCTTCGGCACCGCGGCAAGCACCAGCGCCACAGCGGTCGACTCCGTCGCCGTCGGCTACAACGCCAGCACCACTGGCGTTAACGGCATCGCCATCGGCGGCGGCAATGGAACGACCACAGACGCCGCTGTCTCCTATAACAAAGGTGACATTGCCATCGGCACAAACAGCGTGGCGGGTGTCAACGGCGATTCCTCGGCGATCTACAACACTGCCGTCGGCTATAATGCGGAAGCGTCCGCCACACTGGCCTCGGCCTTCGGCAAGAACAGCCTGGCCAATCAGCCCGGCGCCACCGCCATCGGTGTGGAGACTGACGCTGTCGGTATCGGCTCATCGGCGATCGGCGCAGGGGCGGAAGCCGACGGCGAAAGCAGCACCGCTTTGGGTGACACCGCATGGGCTCAGGGCGATTTCAGTACCGCGCTCGGCGACTATAGCCGGGCCGATGGCGAGAGCAGTACCGCCGTCGGCGATAATGCATGGGCAAGCGCGGACTACAGCACCGCCATTGGCGATTTCGCAGAAGCCGATGGCGTGAGTAGCTTGGCCGCTGGCGATAGTGCACTCGCCACGGGTGCCAGCGCCGCGGCCGTGGGCGGCGCCTATGATATCGACGGAAGCGGCACTATCGACGCTGGCGAATTCACCAGCGCCACCGGCGACCGTGCCGCCGCGTTTGGTCCGGTGGCAACAGCAAGCGGGGACAAGAGTGTCGCTGCCGGTTATCTCAGTGTTGCCAGCGGTTTTGATTCCGTCGCCATCGGCAAGGAAGCCGAAGCCAGCGATGATTACGGCGTGGCGCTGGGCGCACATTCCTATTCCGATGGCTACGGCGCAACGGCGCTGGGATTGGGGGCCGAGGCCAGCGCCGATGGTGCAACTGCGGTTGGCGTTGGCGCAACAAGCAGCGCAACCGGCGCCGCCGCATTCGGGCCGGGTGCTTATGCCACCGGTGAACACAGCGGTGCGTTTGGCGATATCGCCACCGCCGATGGCGATTACAGTCTGGCATTGGGCAGTGGTAATGGCAGCGGCAGCGGCGCATCGGTCGATGGTGCGCAAACCTATAATCTGGGTGACATCGCCATCGGCACGGCCAGCGTCGCGGGAACCAGCGGCGGTTCCACGACTTATGACACCGCTCTTGGATACAGCGCATATGCGACGGGCGGCTCGTCGCTGGCGTTGGGTTACAATTCCAATGCATCCGCCGCAAATTCTGTGGCGCTGGGCGCGGGCTCCATTGCAGATCAACCCAACACCATATCTGTCGGCTCGTCTGGCAGCGAACGCAAGATCGTCAATGTCGCCGATGGTGATGTGAATGCCACCAGTACCGATGCGGTGAATGGCAGTCAGCTTTACGGGGTGCAGCAAAGCATTGGTACAAGCGCCACCAATATCACGGCGCTGCAGAACAGTGTTTCCACCAACACCGGCAACATCGCGACGAATACGACGAACATCGCAACCAATACCGCCTCGATCAGCAATCTGAATCTTGATGTCAGCAACATCAATTCAACGATCTCGACCCTGTCAGGCGCCAAATATGTCAGCATCAATTCCACAGGTCCTGCACCTACCGCCAGTGGCGACGATGCCATCGCGGTGGGTGAAAGCGCGCAGGCAACAAAGGCCGGTTCCATCGCCGTGGGTCACGGTGCGTCGTCCACTGGCGACAATGCGATTGCGATTGGCACAGGCGCGTCGGCGACCGGCTCGGTTGCGGTGGGCAATGCGGCCTCTGCTGGCAGTGGGGGTGCAGCGTTTGGTGATTTTACGGTGGCAACGGGTGCCAACAGTGCCGCATTGGGCACGGGCGCGCGTGCGACTGCGGACAACGCCACAGCCATTGGTACAGGCTCGCTCGCCAATGAAGCCAACACGGTTTCGGTCGGTTCAGCCGGGCATGAACGGCGCATCACCAATGTTGCAGCGGGCACCGCAGCCAACGATGCGGTGAATTACGGCCAGTTCCAATCCGGCCTCAATGACATGCTTACCCAAGCGTCGCACTATACCGACGATCAGATATCTGTCGTAAACGGCAGGGTGACTGGGCTTGATACGCGCTTGAGCAGAGTGGGCGCGATGAACGCGGCCATGGCGCAAATGGCCGCCAGCTCGTCCAATATTCACACAGACAATCGCGTTGCCATGGGCCTTAGTACCTATGGCGGACAGGCCGGTGTTGCCTTTGGTTATCAGCGCAGCTTGAGCGAGAACGTCAATCTTACGCTTGGCGGCGCGGTCAGTGGCGGCGAGGCCACGGCGGCTGCGGGTCTGGGCTTTGGGTGGTAATGTTCGATTCGGCGCTCATGCCGGTTTGATTGGAATGTGTGAATGCGTGAAGCCATGACGCAGATCAAACAAAGCCTGGCGGATTTTATCGCAAATCTGCGTTGGACCCATATCGTTGGAGGAGCAATGTTGCTGATCGCTGGAGTACTGGCCGCCACTTTGTTGGGGCCCGGTGCGGGTGTGGATTCCGGTTCAAGCCTGACCTTGCCAATCGCGGACAAGACGACGGACACAGCCACAAAGGGGCAATCTACCGCCAAGGCTGGTGAGCATGCGCCGCTGCAACACATGCAACTCGAAGCGCAATATGCCGGGCCGTTGAAAGATACGCTGATCCAGCGTTGGCGCGATCCGGTGGATGGGCGGATTTGCTACATCTATCTGCCGGTCGTGGTGCAACATTCACAGCCGACCCCGGTGGGCGCGGTGCAATATGGCGCAAACACCATCGGTTCCATCAGCTGCAGCGCGCCAACGGGCAAATAGCCAACTGATTTAACCGGCGCGGGCGGGAATCCTGAACGCCCATCCCTTTCGCAATCGTCCTCGTGCTCACAATGCGCTTGCATCGCCCCAATTGTTACATTATGAATGACTGACCAGTCGGTCATATGTGGAAACCAAATGGCTCGCCCAGTCGATCGTGACGCCAAACGCCTGCAAATTCTGGAAGCCGCCACCGCGCGCTTCGCCGAGGTTGGCTATGAAGCGGCCAAGATGGATGGGCTGGCAGCCGCGGCCGGTGTGAGCAAGGGCTCGCTCTACGATTATTTCAAGAACAAAGAGGATCTGTTCTACGCCAGCTTTGAATGGTTTGAGGGACAGATTCTGGCCGCCAGCATGGAACGCATGCAAGCCAGCGATGATGCACGCACGCGGTTGATCAATTTCGCCGATGCTTCGGTCTGCGCGATGATGGACAATGTTGCGCTTTATCCTGTCATGCTTGAGGTTTGGGCCGCCGCCGCCAAGAGCGGTACGCGCGAGCGCTTCTCGCATGCGATGCGCAAACTCTATCGCGATTTTCGTGCCCAGATCGGCGCCCTGATCAAAGCGGCGCAGGACAGCGGTGACATCACCCCACAGACCGATCCGCAAATACTGGCCGGCATGCTGATCGGCGCCGTTGACGGTCTTCTGTTGCAATACTGGCTGGAACCCAATTTCGATCCGCGCGTCTGGGTAAAGAATTTCCTGGACGGTTTGTTCGATGGCATCGGCACAAAACCAGAGAGGTAATTTCATGCGTCACCCTTTGACCATCATCGCGCTTGTCGCAGCCTGCGCAATGCCCACACAGGCTTTTGCCGCCGACGCTGATGCGCTGCTGCGCGCGGCATTCGACAATTGGCGCGCGAAATCTTCGCAAACAGAAATCGCCATGATTGTGCACAGGCCCGATTGGCAACGCAGCATGCAGATGAAGGCATGGACGCAAGGTGATGACGAGGCACTGGTGCGTTTTGTGGCGCCCGCCAAGGATGCGGGCAATGCCACACTGAAGAAAAGTGACGGGACCTGGGTGTTCAATCCCAAACTCAATCAGGTCATCAAGCTGCCCGCCAGCATGTTGGCACAAAGCTGGATGGGGTCAGATTTCTCTTACAATGATCTTTCCAAATCCAATGAAGTTTTGACCGATTACACGCACAAGATTATCGGCGAAACGAAAAAGGACGGCCATACCGTCTATACCATCGAAGCGATCCCAAAGCCTGGCGCACCTGTGGTCTGGGGCAAGCTTGAAATCGTGGTGCGTGATGATGGGGTGATGCTGGGCGAAACCTATTTCGATCAGGACATGAAAACCGTGCGCGCCATGACAACCGACAAGGTCAGCAAGATCGGCGGACGCGAATACCCCGTCATCATGACGATGACCCTCGCGAACGAGCCCGGCAAATGGACGCGTATTGAAACAAAATCGGGCACATTCAATACCGACATGCCCGGTTATCTTTTCACGCTGTCCAACCTGCAAAACCCGAGGAATTAAACCATGGTTGTTGGGCTGGCATGGCGCAACATCTGGCGTCAACCGCATCGCACAGCGCTCAGTCTGATCTCTATCGCGCTGGCCTGCACGATAACGATCTTCCTGCTGGCGCTACAGCTTGGTGCTTATGGCACGATGAAGGAAAGCGTGCTGCGGATGCTCGATGGTTTTGCGCAAGTACAACCGCAAGGCTACGCCGACGATCCCGATTTGCGAAAATCCATCGTCGATCCACAAGCCGTGATGAAACAGCTCGATCATTTGCCGGCGGTTAGTGCCAGCGCGCCGCGTGCATCAACCTATGTCATTCTGTCTAACGGGCCGCGCAGCTATGGCGCCGCGATCTTCGGCGTTGATCCGGTGCGCGAACCGCACGTCTCCACACTGGGCACGACCATAACCCACGGCCGCTATCTGAAAGTTGGCGATAGTGATGCGGTTGTGGTGGGCGAAGGCCTTGCCCGCAACCTCAAACTTTCGGTTGGCGGCAATCTCACCATGCTGGGCGCCGTACGCGATGGATCTGTGGCGGCCGATGTGCTGAAAGTGGTCGGCATCTTTGCGACCGGCTCGTCTGAAGTAGACCGTCAGGTCATCGAGATTCCGCTTGCACGTTTCCAAAACACATTCGCGCTCGGAAAACGCGTCAATACGATTGCGCTTGTCGGCCATCATTTATCCGATATTCAATCCGCCTTGCCGCAGCTGCACCGCATCGCGCAAAACAATGGGCTGGTGCTGCGCGAATGGACCAAGCTGCAACCGGCCCTGCATGACGTTATTCTGCTTGATGGCAGTTTTTCGGTGATGCTGTATGTCAGCCTGATCATCATCGTCGTCTTCATCATCCTCAACACGCTTTTGATGTCGGTGCTGGAACGCACGCGCGAATTCGGCATGTTGATGGCGATAGGCATGCGGCCTAGTCAGATCGGGCGCATGATATGGCTGGAGCTGTTATTCCTTGCCGGTACAGGAGCGGCCATTGGCATCGCGATCGGTGCCGCCCTGACATATTGGACTGCGCAAAAGGGGCTCGCCTTTTCCGGTGCAGAGGCTCTGTTCCAGCAATGGCATATGCCATCGACTCTGTATCCGCAGCTTGATGCAACAAGTGCACTCGCAGGCCCGCTTGCCATTGTGCTGTGCATCGCCATTGCTGGCATTGTGCCCTATCTGCGGGCGCGCCGGCTTGAACCCGTTTCCGCGATGAGGGCCACATGATGAAACGGCTTCGTCTTTTACTTCCGCTTGCCTGGCGCAATCTGTGGCGCAATCCGCGGCGCACATTGATTACCGTGCTGGTGGTCAGTGTCGGGCTGTGGTCGATCCTGACCTTTGCGGTGTTGCTGACGGCATGGTCGGATTCCAGCCGCGATACGACGCTGAAACTGATGACGGGCGAAGGCCAAATTCATGCGACCGGGTATCTTGATGATCCGACGGTGGCGCATCGCATGGCCCCGCCAAGCGGCGCACTCAGAGCCGTGTTGAATTCTGCGGTCGTCACCGCCTATGTGCCGCGCGTGCGTATCAGCGCCATTGTGCAAAGCGAATATAAAACCTTGCCCATGACATTGGCGGGCGTGGTGCCAAAGGATGAACGTCAACTCTCCGTGCTTCCCAAAAACATTGTGCAGGGTCGCTATTTGTCCGGCCCGGATGATCCGGCCATCGTGCTGGGACGCAATCTGGCCAAACGGCTGAAAACGCGCGTCGGAAAACGCGTCGTTGTGATGGCACAGGATGCCAGCGGCAAATTGGCCGAGCGCGCCTACAAAATTGTTGGCCTCTATGCGTCCAATCAGCAGACCGAAGACGAATTTGCCTTTACCGGAATTCACACGGCGCAAAGTTTCACAAAGATTGGCGACGATATTTCGGAAATCGCGTTCGATGCGCAAAACGATGCGGTGTTGCCCAAGCTGCTCGATGATCTCAAAGCCGCCGCGACGGGGCGCGACGTTCAATCGTGGAAAACGCTGGCGCCGCTCTCTTATGCCGTCAGTACCTTCTTTGACGAATTCATCATGATGTGGCTGTGGGTCATGTTTGCGTTGATGGCCATTGGTATTGTCAACACGCAATTGATGGCGGTGTTTGAACGTGTGCGTGAGTTCGGCCTGTTGCAAGCGCTCGGCATGCGCCCGCGTCTGGTGCTGTATGAAGTGGCCCTGGAATCGACGTTGTTGATCGGCATCGGTGTCGTGCTTGGCATCGTGCTGGCTGTTGTCACTGTCCATGCCTTTCCCAATGGTCTTGATCTGGGCTTTCTGGGCCGCGGCGCCGAACTGGTTGGCGCGGGGCGCATTCTTTACCCGCAAATCAATGTTGGAGATTTCGTGCTTTACAGCGCCATTGTCTGGGTTGCAGGCGTGATTGCCACGCTGTGGCCAGCGCGGCGTGCATCGAAAATCAGCCCGGTCGAAGCAATGGGCCACGCGTGAGCGAATGGAGGAAACTATGACGGCGATTGTAACATGCCGCGGCATCGTCAAGCATTACCGGCAGGGCGCCATTGATGTGCCTGCGCTGCGCGGAATTGATCTTGAGATTGATGCGGGCGATTTTGCTTCGCTGGCGGGACCATCGGGGTCTGGCAAGACAACATTCCTCAATATCCTTGGCGGGCTCGACCGACCCAGCAGTGGCACCGTCACCATTGATGGTGAGGAGATCACAAAGCTCGACAACAATGCGCTGGCTGATTTGCGGCTGAAGAAAATCGGCTTCGTGTTTCAGGCCTATAACCTGATCCCCGTTCTTTCAGCGGTAGAGAATGTCGAGTTTACGCTGCAATTGATGGGCATGGATGCAAAGGAGCGGCGCAAGCGTGCATTGGACGTTCTGGAACAGGTTGGGCTGAAAGGGCTTGAAAACCGGCGGCCGTCAAAATTGTCTGGCGGTCAGCAGCAACGCGTCGCGGTGGCGCGCGCGCTGGCCAGCAGGCCCGCTATCGTGTTGGCCGATGAACCAACAGCCAATCTGGATTCCAAAACAGCCGAAGACCTCATCACATTGATGTCGGATTTGAATCAGAAATCCGGCATAACGTTTTTGATGGCAACCCATGATTCGCGCGTCATCAACCGCACGCACCGTCACATCGTCATCACGGATGGGCAAATCACATCTGATGAACGCAGGCTGCAACCGGCAAATTAGGATGCGCGCAACACCCTGTCTTGTTTGCTGTCTGTTTCTGCTGGGTGGAACGGCCAACGCCGAGCCGCTGCATGGCCGCTTGCAGTTGCAAGATGTGTTTGCGCAGGACCGCGGCCAAAGTATTGCCAGCGCGCTCGGTGCGCGCACGCGCAACGATGTGCTGGGTGATTTGCGCCTGAACTGGTCGCCACATTGGCAGGACTGGAATCTGGACACCGCGTATCGGGCTGGTTTCGATGTGGGTGACACGCCGCGCTTCACAGCCCAGCAAAACAGCCTGGGCGTATTTCCGGCGCCGCCGCCTGCAACATGGTGGGACTTGAGCAATCAATTCATCAATGACCGGCGCGTAAGCGCAACGCAGCGCATCGACCGGCTGTCGCTTGCCTATACATCAACGCATTTTGTGGTGCGCGCAGGCAGGCAGGCGCTGACATGGGGCGCCGGGTTTGTCTTCCGGCCCATGGATCTGTTTGATCCGTTTGCGCCGGATGCCACCGATACCGAATACAAGCCCGGCACCGATATGCTCTATGGGCAATATCTGTTCGATGACGGGTCGGATTTGCAGGGCGTGATTGTGCCGCGCCCGGCGCATCGCGGCGGCGGGCTTACGGCCAATGCCAGCTCTTTTGCGCTGCGCTTTCATACAGCGGTAGGCACCTATCAAACCACATGGCTTGTTGCGCATGATCATGGCGACACGGTTGCGGCTTTTGGTATCAATGGTTCGCTTGGCGGTGCCACATGGAACGGTGAAATCATGCCGACCTTTGTGAAAGGCGGTGGCACATTTGTCTCCATGCTCGCCAACATCTCCAATGCCGGGAACTTGTGGGGGCGTGACATTACCTATTACGCCGAATATTACCGCAACGGGTTTGGCATGAGCCGCCGCCACTACGCGCTTACCGATTTGCCGCAGGCATTGATCGGGCGGTTGTTGCGCGGGCAGGTGTTCAATACGGGCCGCGATTATCTTGCCGCAGGCGCACAGATTCAATGGACGCCGCTATTGCAGATCAGTCCGACATTGATTGCCAATCTCAACGATCACAGTCTCTATGTGTTCGGCGAAGCGACCTATTCATTAAGCGACAATCTCAATCTTATTGGTGGTGCCCAGTTTCCCATTGGCCCGAAACGGACAGAGTTTGGTGGGCTTCCCGCGGTCAGCACCGCGCCGCCTTATCTGACCCAACCGGCACGGTATTATGTTCAGATCCGGCGCTATTTTTAAATTCGCGGAATAGCGCCGCAATGATCGCGTGTTCCGTTGGTGGCTTGACCGACGGGTGTTACCCAAGCGAGTGTTTGCTGCCGGGGTAACAGTGACGAGATTATAGTCGCTTGAATTTATTGCTTTAACTGGAG
>JBDZUY010000043.1:13084-25437 GCA_040255365.1 Hyphomicrobiales bacterium | reverse complement strand
GTACTGACGGGCCATCGGCCATCGGATCGGAAAACGGCACACCCAATTCGATCAGGTCTGCGCCCGCGCCCGCCAATTCTTCGATGATGGCAAGCGATGTATCAAAATCGGGATCACCCGCGGTGACGAACGGCACAAACGCGGTGCGGTTTTGCGCTTTCAGATCAGCGAAGCGTTTTTGGATGCGGCTCACAATTTTTCTCCCAACGCCTGGGCGACGGTATAGACATCCTTGTCGCCGCGGCCCGAAAGCGTCAGTGCGATCACCTGATCCTTGCGCATTTGCGGGGCGACGCGCATCACATGCGCAATCGCATGCGCCGATTCCAGCGCCGGGATAATGCCTTCCTGCCGGCACAAAAGTTTGAAGGCGGCCAGCGCTTCCTTATCCGTCGCGGTAAAATATTTTACCCGGCCAATATCCTTCAGCCACGAATGTTCGGGCCCGACACCGGGATAATCCAGCCCGGCGGAAATGGAATGCGCCTCGGTGATTTGTCCGTCCTTGTCCGACAGCAGATAAGAGCGCGCGCCGTGCAGCACGCCGGGCGCACCCTTGGTCAGCGAGGCGGCATGACGGGCGGTGTTGATGCCCTCACCCGCCGCTTCGACGCCGTGCATTTCCACCTCGCTGTCATCCAGAAATGGATGGAACATGCCAATCGCGTTGGAGCCGCCGCCGACACAGGCGACAAGAAGATCGGGCAATCGCCCTTCGGCTTCCATGATTTGTGCGCGCGTTTCAGTGCCGATCACGCTTTGAAAATCGCGCACCATTGCGGGGTATGGGTGCGGGCCCGCCGCCGAGCCAATGATGTAAAACGTGTCGTGCACATTGGCGACCCAATCGCGCAACGCCTCGTTCATTGCATCTTTCAGCGTTTTGGAACCGGAGCTGACGGCGCGCACTTCCGCGCCCAAAAGATTCATGCGGAAGACGTTGGGCTTTTGCCGTTCGGTATCGACCGCGCCCATATAGATCACGCAAGGAAGGCCGAACCGCGCGGCCACAGTCGCGGTGGCAACGCCATGCTGGCCCGCGCCCGTTTCAGCGATGATGCGCGTTTTGCCCATGCGCCGGGCCAGCAGAATCTGGCCAATGCAATTGTTGATCTTGTGCGCGCCGGTATGATTCAAATCTTCGCGCTTCAGATAAATTTTTGCGCCGCCCAGATATTCGGTGAGCCGTTCGGCGAAATAGAGCGGATTGGCGCGGCCAACATAGTTTTTCAAAAGACCGGAGAGTTCGTTCTGAAAACCCTCATCCTCGCGCGCAGACGCATAGGCGCGTTCCAGATCCAGCACCAGCGGCATCAGGGTTTCGGCAACAAAGCGCCCGCCATAGGCGCCGAAATGCCCTTGCGGGTCCGGCCCGGAACGATAGGAATTGAATGGTGTGCTGTTCATGGGTTCAGGCCTCTGCCGCTAGATGGGCATTGCGGGCGGCGGTTACAAACGCGCCGATCAGATTTGCATCTTTCACGCCGGGCGCGGTTTCCACACCGGAGGAAACATCGACCGCGCCCGCGCCGGTGCGCGCAATCGCGCGCGCCACATTTTGCGCATTGAGCCCGCCCGCCAACAGCCAGGGCCGCGCGAAGCTGCGCCCCGCCATCAGCGACCAGTCAAACGCCGCGCCATGCCCGCCGGGGCGCGCTGCGCTGGCCGGGGCCTTGGCATCAAACAGATACATGTCGGCGGCATCGTCATATGACGCGACATTGGCCAGATCACCCGCATCAGCAATCGCAAACGCCTTGATGATGGGCAGATTGAATCTCGCGCGAATGGCGCCCGTGCGCGCCGCGCTTTCGCGTCCGTGAAGCTGGATCATGTCTGGTTTTATGTTGGCGACAATCGACGCGATCATGTCGTCAGCCGGATCAGCAACCACAGCGACAATCCTGATCCGCCCACGCATATGCGCGGCCAGACCAGCGGCCTGTTGCGGTGCCAGATTGCGGGCGCTGCCGGGATGGAACATCAGCCCGGCATAATGGGCCCCGGCGCGCACAGCCGCGTCGGCCGCATCGGCAGAATTGATGCCGCAGATTTTTACCTGAATAGCCATTGGCCGCGCTTATCGGCGTATCGGCGGGCGAAATCAAGCAAGCCGCGCGCCGAGGATTAACCCACTGAAATTCAAGCAGTTTCGGCGGCCTTGAGTTCCGCGGCGATGGCTTTTGCGGCGGTGGCGGGGTCGGCGGCACCCGTGATGGGCCGGCCGATCACCAGAATGTCGGCGCCCGCGCGGGCGGCCTCTGCCGGGGTCATGACCCGGCGCTGATCGCCCAGATCGGAACCGGCGGGCCGCACCCCCGGCGTCACGATCAAAAAATCGGGCCCGCAAGCCTTTCGCACCAGCGCGATTTCGTGCGGCGAACACACCACGCCGTCCAGCCCGCTGGCTTTGGTCAGCTTTGCCAGCCGCGCAACTTGCGCATCGGCGGGACGCGCCTGACCGACCGATTCCAGAACCGCATCATCCAGACTGGTCAGTACCGTAATCGCGATCAGCTTCATCGCCGGGTTCACGCTGGCCGCCGCTTCTTTCGCGGCGCGCAGCATGACCTCCCCGCCCGACGCATGGACATTGAAGATCGCCGCCCCGGTCCCGGCGATGGCGCGCGCGGCACCGGCAACGGTGTTGGGAATGTCGTGAAATTTCGTATCGGCGAAAACCGGCAGACCGATTTTCACAATCTCGCGCACCGCACCCGGTCCCAGCGCGGTGATGAATTCCAGCCCCACTTTCAAACCACCAACGAATGGTTTGACGGCGGCGGCAATCGCCTTCGCCTTTTCAAGATCGGGCGTATCGAGCGCAACAAAGACGGGATTGGAGAATCGCAGGTTGCTCATGCTGGCGGCGGTTTAGCGTGCAGGCACGCCGGCGGCAAGCCAAACGCCTTTAATAAGGATCGTGCGGCGGTGGTGCGGGCGGGGCCGCGGGCTTGCGTGGTTTGCGCATACGGCTGATCGACGAGGCCATCCAGCCCAGCAAAACACCCACCACCAGCGTCAGAAAAAGCAGCACAAACAGCGGCATATGCAGGCTGAGCGCACTCTCGGACGGTGAAAACGGATCCAGGCTGATGGTCGTCATGCGCCGGTTGGCCACCGCTACAACCGCCGCGATCAAGGCGACGGGAATACCAACCAGATAGGTGGACAGTTTCACGGCGTTTGGGGCGGATCGCCCGCGTTCAACCGCTCACGCAATTCCTTGCCCGTGCGGAAAAACGGCGCCCGCTTTTCTTCGACCATTACAGGTTCGCCCGTGCGTGGATTGCGGCCCATGCGCGCCGGGCGCACCTTGACCGAAAACGCACCAAAGCCGCGCAGTTCCACACGATGGCCTTGCGCCAAGGCTTTGGTAATTTCATCCAGCACCGTCGAAACAATGCGTTCGACGTCACGATGATAAAGATGCGAATAGCGCTGTGCGAGACGCGCCACCAATTCCGATTTGATCATCCCCTGCCCCCCGAAACGGGCCGTCCCCGCTTGCCGCCGGACAAAAGGCCCTGCGGCAGGTTGATTAACCTTGTCCGAGCATCCCGGCCCTGTCAATTCTTCGCAGGCCGGAAGTCACTGAAGTGCCAATGGTTTTCTGCAATTAAGTATCCCCAGAGCAACGCTGGGCTTGCGCCATTTCGCGCAAATCGCAGCGCCCTAAGCCACGTTGTGCCGATCCGCGACACAACACAAGAACGTATCAGGAACAAATAATCGCGACAAGCCTCAGGCGGCGGCGCTTTCGAGCGCTGGCGCGGCGGGCAGATCGACCCGCACGGTGGTGCCTACCCCTTCGACGCTTTCGATTCGCATCCGGCCGCCATGCATCTCGGTCAGGGTGCGCACCAGCGCCAGCCCCAGCCCGGTGCCCTGCTGCATCTTGCCGGTGTTGTTGCGAAGCTGCACGAAGGGGTTGCCCAGCCGATGCACCTGCTCTGCCGGAATGCCGATTCCTGTATCACGCACGGACAGGCATATGCGCCCATCGCGCGCTTCGGCCGAGACATGAACCGAGCCGCCCTCCAGTGTGAATTTGATCGCATTGCCGATCAGGTTCAGCAAAATCTGTTTCAGCGCCCGCCGGTCGGCATGAAAAACAAGCCCATCTTGCGCAACATCAATATGCAAGCCCAGGCTGTTGCTGGCGGCGCGTTCCTGCATCAGCTTTGTGCATTCGCTGATAACGGCGTGTGCATCGATGCGTTCGCGCGTGATGTCCATCTTGCCAGCCTCGACCTTTGACATATCGAGGATGTCATTGATGAGGTCCAGAAGATGCGCGCCCGCGCCATGAATGAGGCCGGAATATTCGCGGTATTTCGCATTGCCCAGCGCGCCCAGCATTTCATCGCGCATCAATTCGGAAAAGCCCAGAACCGCGTTCAGTGGCGTGCGCAGTTCATGGCTCATATTGGCCAGGAACATGGATTTGGTACGGCTGGCATTTTCCGCCGCATCTTTGGCGACAAGCGCTTCTTCGCGCGAATTTTCGGCATGCGCGATGGCGGCGGCAAGCCCGCGCTCCAGCCGCCTGCGTTCCTCCAGCGCCGTGCCGATCAACACGATGGTCAGGCTGATGAAGGCAACAAAAATCTGGACGATGGTGATCTGGTCGCGTATCGCATGGCCATCCAGCGCCGCAGAATGATTGCCGATAATAACGCCGGTCATCATGTAGGCCGCGATTATGCCAAGCCCGATCGCACCGCCTGCAAAGCCACGCAGGAATGTCAGCAACACGACAACCGGAAAAAACATAAAGCCCATCGGCCAGTCGCGAAGCAGATAATGCATGACCAGCACGCCGGCCAGAACGCCAAACAGAACGCCAGTCAGCGCGATCTGATCTTTCACAAACATTTCGCGAACGGCTTTCCACCGCACGGTCATCAATAGTGGAAGCAGAACGCACAGGCCCATCGCATCGGCCAGCACCCAATTGCCAAGCGAAGCCATAAAGGCGGTGTCATGCGTCTGCACAAAAAAACCGGCCGCCATGGCGCCAGAACTTACTGTTGCCGCAAGCGCAAGGCCGTAGAACCACAGCAGAGTTTGGGGGCGCGAAAAATCGTGGCCCAAACGGTAGCGGCGCATGGGAATGGCGACGATAAGAATTTCAACAAAATTGGCCGCCGTCAGCCAAACACTCTCAACAGCACCCGTGCCGGTCGATAAGACCGCCGCAATATAGGTGGCAAACCCAAGAACAAGAACCGGAAGCCATTGCTGGCGCGGCAGCCGCAACAGGGCCGCCAGCATAAGCGCATTGGAGCCCCAGATGGACGCCACACCACCAGTGGCGCGGATCAATTCAAACTGCGCCCAGATGATTGCAAACAACCCCAGCGCGCCCACCGCCAGATATTTGGCGGAAAGCCCCCTGACGCCATAACGCAGCCTGGCATGTGCGGTATTGATGCCAATCACCAAAAAAGTGGCTCCCAATTCGCCAAAAACGCCCTTGAAGATGCGAACCGCGCCGCCACGAACTACAGCGCC
The DNA here is from genome assembly GCA_040255365.1 of Hyphomicrobiales bacterium. Classification (GTDB taxonomy): domain Bacteria; phylum Pseudomonadota; class Alphaproteobacteria; order Micropepsales; family Micropepsaceae; genus Rhizomicrobium. Next base: position 19,920 of record JBDZUY010000043.1, on the reverse strand, counting down.
ACCACATTTTCTCAAGTGGTTCATATTGCACAGCAATTTCTTACGAAATGCCTAGCAGGCCTGACACCGCCATGATTGCGTTAAACGTGCTTAACAAATGCCGCACAGACAAAAAAAGACGCCCGGTTTCCCGGGCGCCTTTCCAGTCTCAATACGTGTATCAGGCGAAACTCTATTCGCCGTCTTTGTCTTCGTCGCCGTCGTCATCAGCTTTGGTGCCGCGGCGTTTCAGGGCTGCACCCAGAATGTCGCCCAGTGACGCACCGGAATCGGTGGAGCCGAACTGTTTGACCGCCTCTTTTTCTTCGGAAACTTCGCGCGCCTTGATGGACAGCGAAATCTTGCGGCTGGCCTTGTCGATGCTGGTGACCATGGCGTCGATCTTTTCACCCACACCGAAACGGTCGGGGCGCTGATCGGCGCGGTCGCGTGCCAGATCGGAGCGGCGGATGAACGCCTTGACGCCATCGGCCAGACTGACTTCGACACCGCCATCGTTCACTTCGGAAACCGTGCCGGTGACGATGCTGCCCTTTTTGAGCGGACCAACTTTTTCCAGCGGATCGCCAGAAAGCTGTTTGATACCCAGACTGACACGTTCTTTTTCCGCGTCGATGTCCAGCACCTTGGCCTTCACAATGTCGCCCTTGTTGTATTTGGCAACGGCCACTTCGCCAGATTCATCCCAGCTGAGATCGGACAGATGCACCATGCCGTCAATGTCGTTATCCAGCCCGACAAACAGGCCGAATTCGGTGATCGACTTGACCTCGCCTTCGATGGTTGTGCCAGCGGGGTTGGCGGCGGCGAACGCAGCCCAGGGATTGTCCTGTGTCTGCTTCAGGCCAAGCGAAATGCGGCGCTTGTTGGAATCCACTTCCAGAACCTGCACTTCGACATCCTGACTGGGCGAAACGATCTTGGCGGGCGATACGTTCTTCTTCACCCAGCTCATTTCGGAAACATGCACCAGACCTTCGACGCCGGGTTCCAGTTCCACAAAGGCGCCGTAATCGGTGACATTGGTGACCTTGCCGGTGAATTTCGCGCCCGGCGGATATTTCGCGGCCACGCCTTCCCACGGATCGGTCTGCAACTGCTTCATGCCCAAGCTGATGCGCTGCGAATCCTGATTGATCTTGATGATCTGCACGGTGACGGTTTCGCCGACCTGCAACACTTCGGTCGGGTGGCTGACACGCCGCCATGCAATGTCGGTGACATGCAACAGACCGTCCACGCCGCCCAGATCCACGAACGCACCATAATCGGTGATGTTCTTCACAACACCTTCGACAACCTGTTTTTCGGTCAGGCTGTTGACGAGGCTTGTGCGCTCTTCGGCGCGGCGTTCTTCCAGAACCGCACGGCGCGAGACAACGATATTGCCACGGCGGCGATCCATTTTCAGAATCTGGAACAACTGCTGCTGGTTCATCAGCGGGCCGACATCGCGCATCGGGCGCACATCAACCTGGGAACCGGGAAGGAACGCAACCGCACCATCCAGATCAACCGTGAAGCCACCCTTGACGCGGCCAAAGATGGCGCCATGCACACGCTCTTCGTCGTTGAAGGCTTTTTCCAGACGGATCCAGCTTTCTTCGCGGCGCGCCTTGTCGCGGCTCAGCACCGCTTCGCCCAGCGCATTCTCGACACGCTCCAGATACACTTCCACCTGATCGCCGACCTTCACGGTCGGGGCCTGACCGGGGGCCGCAAATTCCTTGATGGACACGCGGCCTTCGGTTTTCAGACCGACATCCACAACGGCAAAATCATTTTCGATCGCGACGATCGTGCCGCGGATGACCGAGCCTTCGGCCGGGGAGCGGCCTTCAAAGCTGGCTTCCAGCATGGCGGTAAATTCGTCGAGACTTGGGGTGGTGATGCTTTCCTGGGCAGTGGCTTGTGCCATGTAAATTCCTTTTCAGATTCAGTGTCGTGCCAACCGGATGACCGGCGGACTTCGTTTTTGCGTGCGCGGGCGCAAAAGGCCCGTTCGCACCGCGAAAACGCGGTTAGATGAAAGTTTGGGAACTGTGTTGTCCGGCGACGGCTCGGTGAGGCGATGCCGGGTCTCCTTAACCCCTGGGCTTCGCCTTGAGCGCCGTCTCGACCCTGGTTTTCACCAATGCGAGGGCTGCCGCGAACGCCGCGTCTATATCCAAATCGGAGGTATCGAGCAAGGCCGCATCATCCGCAGGCCGCAAAGGCGAGAGTTTGCGGCTTCGATCGGCGGCATCGCGGGCGTTCAATTCCGCCAGAATCTCAGGTTCCGGGCGCTTGATGCCCATATTCTGTAATTCCAGCCAGCGCCGGTGGGCGCGCAATTCGGGCTTTGCGTCAACGAACAATTTGGCCGCGGCTGTGGGGCAGATGACAGTGCCGATATCGCGGCCATCCATCACCGCGCCGTCGCTGCCGCCCGGCGGATGGGCCAGAAAGCTGCGCTGAAAATCCAGAAGCGCTGCACGCACCGGCCCGATAGCCGCCACCTTGGACGCCGCCGCCCCCACCGCATCGGTGCGGATGGCCGGATCACCCGCGCGGTTCAGGTCAATGGATTTGGCACCGCGCACCGCGTCAGCCTCATTCGCCGGGTCGCCGCCATTCTCCAGCACGGCCAGCGCCGTGAGCCGGTAAAGCGCGCCGGAATCCAGATGCGGAAACCCAAAATGCCGCGCCAGCTTTTTGGCAAGCGTGCCCTTGCCGGATGCGGCAGTCCCATCAACGGCAATGACTATGGACATGAATATCTATCCATCGTTCTCCCTCCCCTTGCGGGAGGGGGCGGATGGGCGTGCGCCATGCGTGCGCGCATCCGGGGGAGGGGTTTTGCGTATCGCCGCATCAATCGATTCCAAGACGCCATCAAGATTTTGCAACACATCAACATTCCAGAACCGCAATACACGGAAATTCTCACCCTGCAACCATTTCGTGCGGCGACAATCATGTGCTGACTGCACCGCATTTGCATGTTGGCTGCCATCGACTTCGATGATCAGCCGCGCTGGCAGACAGACGAAATCCGCAAAATATGGTCCCAGCGGATATTGGCGGCGGAACCGCACACCATTCAGCGATTTGCGGCGAAGTGCTTCCCACAATTTCTTTTCCGCCTCCGTCATGCCTGCGCGCAACTCGCGGGCACGCGCGATAGTCCCTCTCCCCCGCGCCGAACTGTTGTTCGTCACGCCCCCTCCCGCATGGGGAGGGGGAGATTTCTTGCGCGGACGTTTGCGATAACTCGGCATTTTCAAAACATAGCCTTCACGCATCGCCGGGGATGACACTTCTATTTCAACACCGCACCCAATCCGCGCATCAGATCTTCAAATTCCGGGAATGATGTTGCGATCATCGCAACGTCATCCACCGTAACGGGCGCGCGCGCGCCAAGCCCCATGACCAGAAAGCTCATCGCGATGCGGTGATCCATATGTGTGGCGACCATGCCGCCGCCGGGCACCGCGCCGCTCATCCCATCGACAATCATGCCGTCTTCCAGTTCTTCCACGCGCACACCATTGGCGCGCAGCCCCGCAACAATCGCGGCGAGACGATCGCTTTCCTTCACGCGCAATTCGTCCAGCCCGCGCATGATCGTACGCCCACTCGCAAAAGCCGCGGCGACGCCAAGGATGGGATATTCATCGATCATTGCGGGCGCGCGTTCCGCCGGAACCTCCACACCCGTCAGCGCAGAGCTGCGCACCACCAGATCGCCGATGGTTTCGCCGCCGCTTTCGCGAATGTTGCGCGTTTCAATATCGGCGCCCATTTCTTTCAATGTGTCGAACAGTCCGACACGGCGCGGGTTCAACAAAATGCCGGGCAGCGAAATCTCCGACCCAGGCACAATCAGCGCCGCGACAATCGCAAACGCCGCCGAGGATGGATCGCGCGGCACGGCGATGGGCGTTGCCACCAATTGCGGCTTGCCAGTCAGGGTAATGATCTCCCCGCCGCCGTCCAGCGGCGCGACCACAATGTCTGCGCCAAAGGCGCGTAGCATGCGTTCGGTGTGATCGCGGGTCAGCGCGTGCTGGGTGATGCGGCTTTTGCCTGCTGCGTTCAGCGCCGCCAGCAACATGGCCGATTTTACCTGCGCTGAAGCGACGCGCACCGTGTAATCCACCGCCTTCGCCTCACCCGCGCCAATGATGGTCAGCGGCATCAGCCCGCCGTCCCGCGCCTTTGTTTCAGTTCCGAACAAAGCCAGCGGTTCGAACACCCGGCCCATCGGGCGGCGGCACAGCGACTCATCGCCCGTGAACAGTGCCGTGAGCGGCGTTGTGGCAATTGCCCCCATCACCAGGCGCGAGCCCGTGCCCGAATTTCCGAAGTCCAATGGCCCGTCTGGCGCGGAAAACCCGCCTCTACCAACGCCGCGCACGGTCCATGCGCCCGGGCCCTGATGCGTGATGGTGGCACCAAGCTGGCCCATCACATGCGCCGTGTTCAGTACGTCTTCTGCTTCCAAAAGGCCGGAAATGCGTGTTTCACCCGCCGCCAGCGCCCCCAGGATCAGGGCCCGATGGGAGATGGATTTGTCACCCGGAACGATAGCTTGCCCCTTCAGGGGCGCGCCAAAGTGCCCGGCGAGGGTGCGCGCGATGGTGCTGGACGGCATGGACATTTCCTAAAGAGCTTTGACAGACCGCATCAACCGTGGCAAACGACCCGCCTTTCGGAAACAGATTTCACGTGGGAAGCATCACCTTGGTCAAGGCGGATCTCGGAATTAAGCGCAGTTGCCCCTCTTGCGGCGCGCGGTTCTACGACCTTCAGAAGCGGCCCAACGAGTGCCCAAAATGCGAATACTCGTTCGACCCGGACACACTCTTCAAACAGCGCCGCCCGCGCCAGGCCGAACCGGCCAAACCGGTCGTCGTTAAGGAGTCGGAGGACGCTGACGACGAGGAGGAAGACGAGGACGAGGATATCGAAATCGAAGAAGTCGTCATGGACGACGATGACGATATCGTGCCCAAGAAAAAGGCCAAAACCAAGGCTGGCAAAAGCAGCGACGACGATGACGAAGATGATGACGACGATCAGGACTCCGTCGAAGACGAGGCCGAGGACGCCGGCATGAGCGTTGTCGAAGCGGACAGCGAAATTGATATTGAAGACGTCGAAGTTGAAGATGATGATGATGACGACGACGCCGATCTTCTGAGCGACGATGATGATGACGACGATGTCAGTGGCATTATTGATGCTGACATCACCAAAGATGACAACTGACACCGCCTAGGTGTCAGTACATGCGCCCGGCACCCCAAGGCCGGGCAAGATGGGGCCATAGCTCAGCTGGGAGAGCGCCTGCATGGCATGCAGGAGGTCAGCGGTTCGATCCCGCTTGGCTCCACCATCACTTTGCATGCGTAGCGATGCGAAGTGATGCCAAGCCCGCCGCGCGTCAGCGGCTTAAGGCGGGCGCGGCAGTGAACCAAGCAAACCATCACCCCTCTTCTGTCATAGCCCGCAGTCGCGGGCCATGACAGTCAGTGTTTACGTGACAATCTCAGTGTTTACGTGACAATCAGAGTCTAAGCTCCGCAATCACCATAAACGGCCCGCGTCTGTGGCGGCTGCCAAGAAACTGGTGGCGGCCCAGCGTCAAATTCTGCGCTTCGACAAAGCTGCGCAGCGTTGCCTCTGCATCGCCGGAAAAATCCAAACCAAAGCCAAAGCCTTCGCCCGTGGCATCCAGCAATTTTTCCATCTGCTTGCCCTTGCCGATTTTCAAAAAGCGGTTCGCATAAAAATCAGCGATCACAGCGCTGCCCGCCGCGGCGTGCGCCTTTAGCGCGGCCAGCGTATCGCGCACGGCGCTTTCGCTCAGATAAAGCGTGACACCTTCCCACAGAAAGATCGTCTTTAGGGCCGGATCAAAACCCGCCTTGATCAGCACATTGATCCAGTTCGTATTGGCAAAATCGGTTTCGACGTAACGGATATTGGTGGCGTCGATCTTGGCCGCCGTCACATATTTGCGCTTGTAGGTCTGCACCGCTTTTTGATCGAGTTCGAATATCACCATGCCGCCTTGCTTCAGCGGACCATAGGCGCGCGTATCCAACCCGGCGCCAAGCACTACGAACTGGCTGGCGTCGGCAGCATTGGCGGCGATCAGCGCATCAAATTCTATTGTTCGCGACGGCACCAAATTGGCGAAACCGGCTTTCTGCGGCGTGGGGATTGTGGGGTAAAGGATCGGTTTGCCAGCGATCTGGCGCGCAACCCAAAGCGGAAACAACGCAAGCCAAAGCCCGAAGGTCGAATTGTTCGGAATTTTCGCGGCAAGTTTGCGCGCGGCTTTGTCTTTGCGCAGGCCAAACACATCCATCGCCCAGCGGCCATTGATGACTTCGACCGCGGTCTGGGAGACGCCCATGCGTTTGCTGATAGCGATCTGTCTGTAACCCACAAGGATCGCGCCGATCAGGCTGAGCGGCAACCAGATGATCTGCAACGGGATATAGAGCAACCATGCAAGCAGCGTCATGCGTTCAACCCCCTATGCGAGAAAGATTTAAAAAACCTTCGCCGGAGCAGGCAAGCGAATGTAGGCCCAGCGAGTTAAGACGGACGCGACAGTGATACCAAGTCAAACCCTATCCCTCTTCTGTCATAGCCCGCGCATGCGAGCTGTCCAGTTGGTGCCGCACACATGATTGCAAAGAGCGCACAAGCGTCACCTGGATGGCCCGCATTTGCGGGCCATGACAATTATGGGGAAGCGCGCCCCAGCGCCCTAATCGTCGGGGAATGATCCAGCGCGTCGGCCTCCACCGGATCGGCGCGCAATTTCAGATGTGCGA
>JBDZUY010000043.1:9354-12984 GCA_040255365.1 Hyphomicrobiales bacterium | reverse complement strand
GAATGATCCAGCGCGTCGGCCTCCACCGGATCGGCGCGCAATTTCAGATGTGCGAAAATCGTGCGCGCGCCATTGACCTCGGCGTCGGTGACGGGGTGGGCATAGGCCGCGCCCGCTTTTGTCAGCGGCAAAATGGTCAACGTCACCGATTGCAGAACATTGCCGCCGATCACCAGCGCGCGCTTTTCGCCCGGTGGCACCGACACCACGATGTCGCAATGGGTAGGCGCATAGCGGCCCATATTCGGGCGGCGGTCGGCAAGGCTGCGGTAATCGGTGCCGCCGCGCGAATTGCACAAAAGATCGCCCGGCGCTATCGGCTGATCGCCCGCATCATAAGCGACATAGGCCGCATCGGGCGCATCACCATCACGCGCGTGAATCGCCTGATCGATATAGACGCGGTGCGCGATGGAGCGATGAAATTGTGTCATGTCGCCCAGCCCCGCTTCGCACATCACCCAGGACACAAAGGCGGCGGACCACGGCTCCACCCAGTTCACCGAATCGCCACCCGGCCCGTTCCACGCCGCGTTCTGTTTGGCGATAACCTCCGCACCCTTTGGCGTAGCGGACCAGTAACCGGCAATGGTGGCATCGACATCGCTGTCATCTTCAAAAATGCCAAGGTTGAGCACGCGATGGGTAATGCGCGGCGCGGCGCGCAGCGGATTCACCGCATCGGGCACCAAGCCATCGGGCAGCACACGCGTTTGCGCCTTTGTCGCGTCGATAATCTGAAACCCGAATACGCCCCATTCCTGCACTGCAATATCGACTATGCGGCGGCGCGCCCAATGCGTTAGCCCGACGCGGCAGGCCCCCTGATACACGCGCATATCGCCGCGCGTGCCAATGATGCGGCTGGACGGCGCAATGACATCAAACTGTGCACGCGGCAACCGCTCCATCGCGGATGCTGGCGTAGCGACGCTCATCGCAACCAGCAATGTACAAAACGCGCGAAAAATTTTGACGGCGGGCCTGAACATCTGTCATTTATGCCTGAACCAGCCAGCACTGTCACATGCACCAACCCAGATGGCGTTTGGCGCTATAGCCTTGCTGGGTTAGGCTGCGCGCCGGCAAGGCATTTCCATAAAGGTGAAGTTTGAGCGCGTTTACCGACGGCCGCGCCGTTTCCAACAATACAATCCTGACGCCGGACCTGGCGATCATTGGTGGCGGCCCCGCGGGCATGTCGCTGGCCATGGCGCTGGCGCATCTGCCGATCAAAATTCTGCTGCTGGAAAGCGGCGGCATGGATTTCGACGCTGATACACAGGCGCTCTACGAAGGCACGCAAACCGGCGTGCAATATCTGGCGCTGGATGGCTCGCGGCTGCGCTATCTCGGCGGCAGCACAAACCATTGGGGCGGGTGGACGCGCCCCCTCGACACGATTGATTTTGAAAAGCGTGACTGGCTGCCCCATTCCGGCTGGCCGTTTTCGCGCGATGCGCTGGAACCCTATTTCCTGCATGCGCAAAGTCTGGTCGAAGCGGGGCCGTGGATTTACGACGACCAGCAGAAATGGACAGACGCGCTGGGCGCACCCATGAAGCTGGCGCCGGGCGGGGTTTACACATCCTATTTCCAATTCAGCAAACAAAAGGACGAGCCGCATCACTGGCCGACGCATTTTGGCGTGCGCTATGACGACACGCTGAAGCAACAGGACAATTTGCAGGTGATGCTGCACGCCAATGTCACCAATATCGGTCTGGCGGGCGATGCCAACAGCGTCGATCATCTGGATGTCGCGACCTTGACGGGCCGAAAATTCACCGTGAAACCGAAAGTCACCGTGCTGGCCGTGGGCGGCATGGAAAATCCGCGGCTGTTGCTCGCCTCCAATGATGTGATGAAAAACGGCATCGGCAATGACAGCGATATGGTTGGCCGCTTCTTTGCCGACCATGCGATCCCGCGCGATACCGTCACGCTTGTCAGTTTTGATGGCACGCTTGCGCCCTATTACATGAACCCGCGCGATGCATATGGCGCGCATTTTCGCGCCACCTTTGCCGCCCACGACGATTTCATGCGCACGCGCCACGTCCTGGGCTCATTAAGCACGGTGGAACAGCCCACCAAACTCGATCAAACCGGCATGGATGCGGTAAGCGAAACCGCAAACGCGCTGGGCGTGGATGCGACCAAGGCGCGCGGCTTTTTGCTGGGCTGCGGTTTCGAGCTGGCGCCGGACCCGGACCGCCGCGTGACGTTAAGCGGCGAAAAAGATGCGCTGGGTATGCCGCGCCTGAAGCTGCACATGACGATTTCCGATGACGATTTTGGCCGCTATCGCGAGACGATGAAGGAAGCGGGGCGTCAGCTTTTGGCCGCGCGGTCGGGCATGATGCGGCTGAACCGCAGCGAACGCTCCCAATGGCTGGAGACATTGGATTGGGCCAATCATCACATGGGCACGACGCGCATGGATGATGATCCGAAAAAAGGCGTGGTCGATGCCAACAGCAAGGTGCATGGCGTCGCCAATCTTTATGTCGCGGGCAGTTCGGTGTTTCCCACCTATGGATCATCGAACCCGACAATGAATCTGGTGGCGCTGACCTTGCGTCTGGCCGATCATTTGAAGACGATCTTCGCATGAGCGAGCCCACACAAAAAAACTGGATTGCGCGGCGGCCCTTTCTGGCCGGGCTATTGGGCGTGGGCGGCATCGCGGCGATTGCAGGCGGCGGCGTGATTGCCAGCGGCGTATTGGACAGCCGCTATCGCGCAACGCCCTATGACGATTTGCTGGATTTGCTGGCGGATCGTCAGGCCTCGGCCCGGCTGGGCCGCGCCGCCATTGCCAAGTTGCGCGCGTTCAATGTGCGCGACGCGGCGGCGGCTTTGCGGGCGCGTTTGAAAACATCGGACTGGAATGATGTGGTATTGGCCGATGCCAATGCCAACCACATTGTCGAGGCCGATGGCTGGGTGTTGCCACAGAGTCTGGCCCAGCTTTGCGCGCTGGACGCGATGACCATTCACGCCGCCGACAAGGACGCCAGTGCCAGCACCAATCCGCGCAAGGAATTGCCGAAATAAACCGCGTCGGCACGGTCCAGATCATCCAAAGTCAAAGCACGTTCTGTGCATTCTCCGCGCGCGAGTAATTCGCGGCGCAAGCATCCCGGCAGCTGGCCGGATGACAATGGCGGCGTGAACAGCGCGCCACCGATGCGCACAAACAGATTGGCGCGCGCACTTTCCACCAACTCACCACGCTCGTTCAAAAACAGCACTTCGTCGCAACCCGTCTCAGCGGACAGCCGCGCCAATTCACCCTCATAGATTTCGCGCCAGTTGTTCTTGTGCCGCGCCAGCGCATCACCACTGAAGAGGCGCACGGGTGAAATCACATAACGCCAGCTTTGCGTTTCGGTGAGCGGTGCGGTTGTGCAGGCAAATACGCCCGCTTCATCCAATGTCAGGCGCATACGTTGCGTGCCGCCCGCGCCGCGCACGGCATTGTCCATCGCGGCTTGCGCCGCATCGCGATTGAACGAAAGCCCAAGCGCGGCAGCAGAATGTTCCATGCGCTCCAGATGCAACGCGCCGCGCACAAATCCGTCATCCGGCGACCAGCGCAGGGTTTCGATCAACCCGATGGGTTTG
>JBDZUY010000043.1:7733-9254 GCA_040255365.1 Hyphomicrobiales bacterium | reverse complement strand
TTCCGGCGACAGGCTGAGAATCTGGCGCGTGCCATCATCGACAAAGGCGCAATGCGCGCCCGCCGCGCGTCCGCGCAGATCGCGATAGAGCGCAAGGGGATCTCCGGCAAAGGCAAAGCGCGAGCGGAAGCTGAGATTGGCCTGATAAATATCGCCCGCTTCGATATAGGCATGGGTGCGGGCAAACCGTGCGCCATATTCATCGCCGTTCCAGCCATGGGCCAGCGGCCCGGCATAGGCGCGGCCCGCCGCATGTTCCGCGAACCAGGCATCGGCCCCTGCCCCGCTGATGTCCGCCACCTGCTCGAACACGCCGAACCACAGAAGCGGCACAGCGCGGCGCGCAGGCATGAGCGGCGCCAGCTTTGGTTCCAGCGCATAGCCAAGCTCATAGGAGAAATACCCCGCCACATGACGCCCTGCGGCCTGCTCTGTGGTTATGGCGGCAAGCGCACCCGCCACATCTTCCGGCGCATCGGCACGGATGAGGCGCGCCGGGCGCTCGTACACGCGCAAGTGATGATGGCCGGGGCGGGCATCATCCAGAATCACGCGAATGGGGCGGGTTTCATCCATTTGTGCCTTGTGCCCCGCCCATTGCCGGCACGCAAATGCCGCATTTTTCCGCGATATTACGGGCATGGCGGTGCGAACAAACGGAGCACGCCTTGATTGGAGCCGGAAAGTGCCCACATTCTATAGAGAGACGGCGCTCAGATTGAGGCCGCAACGCAATAAACAGCCCGGCGGCCGCCAGACGGAGCCGGAAAAGCCGCTTGAAGGAGGGCTTTTTGTGATGAGCCGGAATTTGATTTTCAATAGCCCGTTCCTGCTGGGCTTCGAGCATCTTGAGCGTTTGCTTGAGCGCACGGCCAAGGCAGCGAATGATGGCTACCCGCCCTACAATATCGAAGATGCCGGGCCGGATAGTCTGCGAATCACACTGGCCGTGGCCGGGTTCGCCGCCGAAGATCTGGCCGTCACGATCGAGGATAACCAGCTCGTGATTCGCGGGCGTCAGGCCGAGAATGGTGAGCGCGCCTTTTTGCATCGCGGCATCGCGGCACGGCAATTTCAGCGCGCCTTTGTGCTGGCCGATGGGATCGAAGTTTCTGGTGCGCATCTGGAAAACGGATTGCTGAGCATCGATTTGATGCGGCCAAACACCGAGCCGGTTGTGCGCACCGTGCAAATCACATCCAAACCCGCAAAGGCCAAAGCATAAGAAGCACAAAATCGCCTACCGAATTGCGTGAGGGGCATTTAACGATGGAGGTCAGTCATGGCCAATAACACAGACTATGCAGACGTGAGCGAAATGGACGAATTGAACTTCGATCCGCGCCGTCTGGCCTATATCAAGCAGACGGGCCTCAAGGAAGCGCGTGCACAAGGTATCGTGCCCGAAGGCATCTCCCTGCCGCCGGACATCAAGCTTTATGTGCTGCATGCGGTGGATGGCAGCGTGCTTGGTTATACCGATGCGTATGACAGCGCATACGGCGCTGCCGTGCAGAACGA
>JBDZUY010000043.1:0-7633 GCA_040255365.1 Hyphomicrobiales bacterium | reverse complement strand
TGCTTGGTTATACCGATGCGTATGACAGCGCATACGGCGCTGCCGTGCAGAACGAACTGACGCCCGTGAGCGTTCACTAAAACCTGTTGTTGCAACGCGTATGATCAGCAATGCCCTCGCACTTCGGTGCGGGGGCATTTTTTTTTGCTTGGCGAAACTTACGCCGCTTGCGAGTTGGTGCTGTTGCCGGGCTCGATCAACAAGGCATAAAGCACATCGGGCTTATCCGTCGCGCGCAGCTTTTCGCATGTTGCCTGATTGCGCAGAAGGCGCGAGACGCGCGCCAGCGCTTTGAGATGATCGGCGCCCGCGCTTTCCGGCGCGAGAAGCAGAAACACCAGATCGACGGGTTGATCATCCACCGCATCATAGGCGATGGGCGTTTCCAGACGCGCGAACACGCCGGTAATTTTTGTCAGCCCCGCAACACGGCCGTGCGGAATCGCAATGCCCTGCCCCATGCCCGTGGAGCCAAGCTTTTCGCGTTCCATCAGCGTTTCAAAGATACGCCGTTCGGGCAGCCCGGTCAGGGCCGCCGCGCGCGCAGCGAGATCTTGCAGCAATTGTTTTTTGCCCTGGGCTTTTTGTGACGGTGTCACAGCCTCGGGAGCAAGCAGGTCGGAAATTTCCATAATGGCCTTCTTGCGAATGGATCAGGCTTGCCGCGAGCGGCCCCCGCCTAATCGTAATGGCTTTTCAATTTCCGGGTGTAACGCCGGACCTGTTTTTCCAGACGCTCAAGCGCAACATCGAAGGCGCGATAAGCATCATCTCCTTCACCTTCCGCTTTCATCACCACACCAGCATCAAGATGGGCAGTGCAATCCGCACGGAACCGTGTGCCTTCATACGAAAAAACGATATTGGCTTCTGCGCCGCCGCCGAAATACTTCCCGATTGCGTTTTCCATACGCTCCCGGACTTGCTCGGGCAAGGCTTCACCAATATCGATCTGTTTTCCTGAAACGCGTACCTGCATGGCCTTTATGTGTGACCTTATTTGATGTTTTGCAAGTGTAGCACGCTTGATATGCACATGCTCATTTTTAAAAGGCGGCGGACCTTATGTCCCGGCCCACCACGTGTCAACGCCGTCACATAAAACCGCAAATCAGCGCCAAAAATCAACGAAAAGCGGCGGACTGATATTCCGGTGTTTTCGCACGCCGGCGTTCCACCGACGAAGGGATTCTCATCGCTTCACGGTACTTTGCAACCGTGCGCCGCGCAATATTTACACCGTCTGCCGTTAATAGTGAAACTATACGGTCATCGGACAAAATTTCGCCCGTTTCGTTCTCGATCATCTCGCGTATCCGGTCGCGCACGGATTCTGCGGAGTGCGAATCTGCGCCGTTGACCGATTGAATCGCGGCAGTGAAAAAATATTTCAGTTCGAACACGCCACGGGGTGTGGCAATATACTTGTTCGAGGTTACACGGCTGACCGTTGATTCGTGCATCGCAATCGCGTCTGCAATGGTGCGCAGATTCAAGGGCCGCAAATGGCGCACGCCATGTGTCAGGAATCCATCCTGCTGGCGCACAATCTCGCTCGACACTTTCAGGATTGTGCGTGCGCGCTGATCCAGACTTTTCACCAGCCAGTTCGCGTTGTTCAAACAATCTGTAATGTAATTTTTTGCATCCTTGTCACGCGCATTTTTCGTGATCTTCGAATAATAGCGCCCATTGACCAGCAAACGCGGCAAGGTGTCGGAATTCAATTCCACATGCCACGCGCCATCGGGACCTTCTTTGACAAATACATCGGGCACCACCGGCTGCACAGGCTCCGAGCCAAAAGCCAGCCCCGGCTTTGGTGTCAGGCCGCGAATTTCGGCAATCATGTCGGCGACATCGTCGGCATCAACACCGCACAACGCACACAGCCCGGCCATGTCACGCTTTGCCACCATGTCGAGATTGGCGAGAAAAATATCCATGCACGGATCGCAGCGCCCCTGCTCACGCAATTGCAGCGCCAGACATTCGCCAAGATCGCGCGCGCCAACGCCCGTCGGTTCAAAGCCCTGCACGACGCGCAGCACATCATGCACCATGTCCAATGGCGCACCCAGGCGTTCTGCAATTTCGTTCATGTCGGCGCGCAGATAACCGGCTTCGTCGATGCAATCAATCAGTGACAAAGCAACCAGCCGGCGCTCTGCATCCAGCGCGGCAATTGCAAGCTGATCTTCAAGGTGATCTTTCAGATTGGCGGCTTGCGCCAGCGCGCCTTCCAGCATGTCGCCGCCATCGCCGGATTGGCCCGCGCCTTTTACAGTCGTCCAATCGGTCAGCGGTGTGTCGGCGGGCGGGCCGGCATTGTCCGGGTCTTCGGTGTGAAGATCGGCGCGCTCGGTATCCATATCCGCGGCGGTCGAAAAATCTTCACCTGACAGCGCGGTCTCAAGGGCGGCGGAATCATCGCTGGCGGTTTCGCTTTGCGGTGCTTCATCGGGCACATTATCGCGCTCGTCACGCTCCAGAAGCGGATTGCTTTCCAGCTCCTGCTCGACGTAATCGGCCAATTCCAGATTGGACAATTGCAACAGCTTGATCGCCTGCTGCAATTGCGGCGTCATGACCAGACCCTGGCCCTGCCGAATATCCAGCTTTTGCGTCAACGCCATACAAACTGCCCCACAAAAATCCCGCTATAGCGAGAAACGCTCGCCCAAATAGACACGGCGAACGTCGTGGTCGCCCACGATCTCGCTCGGCGTGCCTTCTTTCAAAACCTGCCCTTCATGAATGATGTAGGCGCGGTCGATCACATCCAGCGCATCGCGCACATTGTGATCGGTAATCAAAACGCCGATGCCGCGATCTTTCAGATGCGAAACCAACCCACGAATTTCAGAAACGGCGATCGGATCAATACCGGCAAACGGTTCGTCCAAAAGAATGTAAGACGGGTGCGTCGCCAGCGCGCGCGCAATTTCCACACGCCGCCGTTCGCCGCCCGAAAGCGCAATGGCCGGTGTGTCCCGCACATGGGTAATACCGAATTCGCTCATCAATTCCTCGACCATCGCGTCCAGCCGGGCCGGGTCTGGCTCGATCAATTCGGCCGTCGCGCGAATATTCTGTTCGGCGGATAGCCCGCGAAAGATGGAGGCTTCCTGCGGCAGATAGCCGATGCCCAGTCGGGCGCGGCGATACATCGGCAGCGCCGTCACATCATGCCCATCCAGCTCGATAGTGCCGTAATCGGCCGGGATCAGCCCCGTGATCATATAGAAGCAAGTGGTCTTGCCCGCGCCGTTCGGCCCCAGCAGGCCAACAACTTCGCCACGTCGTAAAGAAAGACTTACCGAACGCACGACCGGGCGCTTACGAAAGCTCTTTCCGATACGCGTGACAACCAGGCCCTGGCTGCCTTCAACCACGTGCGGCACCGATTTTTCGATGCTTTGCCCGGGATTTTCCGCGTCGGCGATGTTGGTTCCGTCTGTCATGGCAAGAACTGTGCCTCTTCGTCTTTAAGGAAGGATGAAGTTTCCTATTTCGGTTTTGTGTTCGGGTTTTTGGATGGCGATTTGGTGGGAGGTGTAAACAATCCCTGAACGCGCCCGCCTTGCGCACCCTTGGCCGCCAGTGTGGCCTCCCCAGTATCCAGATTGATGACCAGCGAGGTGCCGCGCATCACATTCTTGTCTTTGGTCAGCACAACATGGCCGTTCAAGGTCACGGTGCGCGGTCCCAGATCATAAACGCCGGTATCGCCCGCCGCCGTGCCCGAACCAGGTGCATCCAGAATGACATGGCCATTGGCTTCGATGTGATCGGGCTTGCCGTCTTTCACAGCCACTTTCACACTGTTGGCCCGCAGTTTTACATCACCCTGACTGACGATCACGTTGCCAGAATAAACACCAACCTTGGTTTTGAAATCGCCGGTAAAACTGTCAGCCGAAACGGAAATGGGCGCATTGGTATTGCGCTTGCCCAGCTTGATGCCGCTGTCCGCCGCAAAGGCGGAACTGGCTGCGCCAAGTGCAAACGCCGCGCCAACAGCAATTCCCGCCATAAAAAATGCAGGCTTCATTTCTTTTTTCCCTGATGAACATAAAATGTCATGTGAACATTCCCCACCAATTTTACTTCCTGCGTTTTGCGGTTGATGCGAAACCCGTTGGCCCGCAACGTGCCATAGGGGCCCTGCCCCGTGACTTGCGTGTTGCCGGTTACTTCGCCTTTGGCCAGATCGACATGCGCGCGGTTTGTATGAATTTCATAGCCGCTATCGGAGAACACGGAGATCTTGCCTGTCAGATCCACGGTTTTTTTGTCGGCATCCAGCAGCCCGCGTTCCGCATTGGCGTTCAGCCAGCCACCGCTTTTCATGGTCATATCGGCCTCGACATTGTTCAGAACGGCGCGGCGGGCATTTTTGCCATCCTGCACCGCGCTGTCGGCCGTCACGACAAAGGGGTTGCCTTCGCTGTCGGTGCCGTTCAGCCGCGGCTTCACCATCGCCAGATCGTTGGCGATGCTGCCCAGCTTTTCAAACGTCATGGACACATGATCGGAATCGCGCGGCTGCAACGAATAGGCGACAACCGCCACGATCAGCGCAATCGCAGCCAGCAGCAGCACACGCTTGATGATGGAAACAAAGCGGGTGTAACGCAGCGCACTCACCGCATCGTCGCGGTTGCGCGCGGTCCAGTCATGCGTGCGCGCACGCGCGCCCGTTGGCCGCTCGGTTTGTAGCTCTTCGGCAATCGCGCCGCGCGGTGGCGTGTTGCGGCCCGCCATTATTGCAGGCCTGCTTTCAGGCAATCATGCAGATGGATTATGCCAATCGGCTTTTTGTTCGCATCGGCCGGATCAACCACAAAAAGCACGGTGATCTTCTTTTTGTTCATCAGCGCCACCGCTTCGGCGGCAAGCTGGCCCGGTCCGGCAATCTGTGGTCCGCGCGTCATGATAGCGGCAATATCCTTGTCCAGCAGATCGCGGCTCATATGACGGGCGAGGTCGCCATCGGTGACAATGCCGCAAAGCATGCCGGACTTGTCCAGCACGCCAACACAGCCAAAGCGCCGCGAGGCCATGGTCAGCAGCAATTCCTGCATCGCCGCGCCTTCGTTCACCACCGGCATTTCATCGCCCGTGTGCATCAGATCAGATACGCGGATCAGCGCCTTGCCCAGCGAACCGCCGGGATGAAAATTGCGGTATTGATCGGCGGTAAAGCCGCGCCGTTCCATCAACGCCACCGCCAGCGCATCGCCCAGCACAATCATCTCGGTGGTGGAGGTGGTGGGCGCCATCCCCATCGGACAGGCTTCGGGTGCGGGCGGTAACACAAGCGCCACATCGGACGCCTGCAGCAATGTCGATTGCGCATTGGAGGCAATGCCGATCAACGGAATGGAAAACCGTTTGGCATAGGTGATGATGTTGGAAAGTTCCGGAGTCTCGCCGCGATAGGACAGCATGAGCAACGCATCATTGCGCGTTATCGCACCCAGATCGCCGTGGCTTGCCTCGCCCGGATGAATGAATTGAGCCGGTGTGCCGGTGGACGCCAAAGTGGCGGCGATCTTGCGCCCGATCAGGCCGGATTTGCCCATGCCCGAAACAATCACGCGGCCCTTCACAGCCATCATCACATCGACCGCACGGCTGAAATCGCCGTTCAGCGATGCGCCAAGGCCCGCAATCGCCTGGCCCGCATAATCGAGCACGCGGCGCGCGGCCTTCAAATCTGCAGCTTGTGCACCAGCTTCGGGTACAATTTCGGCTGTTGCGGAACTGGTATCGGCGGATCGCATGAAAACACCATTTGGGAGTCTTGATTGCGGCGCACCGCAACCCTTGTAACCCCGCTTATCGCATCGCTTTTCGCTTATTGGGCGGCGCCGTCAAGCGAAAACCATGCCAAAACCCCGCAGGGACTATGGGCCCGGCCAGCCACAGGTTCAAGGATGCCCTGTGATAGCGTTAAACCTGTGCAACCACACGTTTAGTGGGAAAATATGTCCACATCTGGCCAGCCCGCCAGATCCAGCGCGGCACGGGCGGGCAGAAAGCCGAAACAGGCATTGGCCAGCCCGGTGCGGCCCTCGCGCGCCAGCATCATATCCAGCCTCTCCTTCAGCGCATGCAGATGCGCCACATCATTGGCGGCATAGGATAATTGCTTTTCGGACAGCTCTTCCAAAGCCCAATCGGAGCTTTGCTGCTCCTTGGAAAGCTCCACACCCAAAAGCTCACGCACCAAATCTTTCAGCCCGTGGCGGTCGGTATAGGTGCGCACCAGCTTGGACGCGATTTTGGTGCAGTAGATCGGCGCCGTCGTGACGCCGAGATATTTGGCAAACACCGCCACATCGAAGCGCGCATAGTGAAACAGCTTCAACACATCCGGATCGGCCAGCAGGCGCTTCAGATTGGGCGCGTCATAGCCGCCAGCCGCGAATTGCACCGCATGGCACACGCCATCACCGGCCGAAAGCTGCGCCAGGCAAAGCCGGTCGCGATGCGGATTAAGGCCAAGCGTTTCGGTATCGATCGCGACGATCTTTCCCAAATCCAGCCCGTCGGGCAGATCGCCCTTATGCAGTTTGATTTTCATGGCTTCTTCTTACGCGATGGCCCGGCCTCGCGCCAAGGCTGCGCTGATTTTCTGAACAGAGGCTTGACGGGCGGGGTTTGCTTTTGTATTTAACCAATACGTTATTTAACTGATTGGCTACATACAAATGACCCCGGACCCCCTCAGCGCCAAATTTGCCGCCCTGGCCGACCCCACGCGGCGCGCCATTCTGGCCCGCCTTGCGCTGGGCGAGACGCATGTGAACGCGCTGGCCGAACCCTTTGCCATGAGCCTGCCCGCAGTCTCCAAGCATCTGAAGGTTCTGGAGCGCGCCGGCCTGATCGCGCGTGGACGCAACGCGCAATACCGCCCCTGCCGCATCGAACCCGACGCGTTAAAGGATGTCAGCGGCTGGCTGGAGGAATACACACAGCTCTGGGAAGAGCGGCTCGACAATCTCGATGACTATCTCAAAGACATTCAAGCCGCGGAGAAAAACGGTGAGTGAAACAAGCAAAAGTGATGTGATGAGCGATCCCAGAAAGATTATCACGATGCGCGTGTTCGATGCGCCGCGCGAGCTGGTATGGAACGCATGGACCGATCCGAAACATCTGTCGCAATGGTGGGGACCGAACGGTTTTACCACCACCACACAACATTTTGACATGCGTGTTGGCGGGCAATGGCGTTTCGTGATGCACGGGCCAGACGGCCGCGATTACGAAAACATCATGACCTATGATGAAATCGTGAAACCGGAACGGTTGGCTTACAGCCACGGCGGTGCGGGCGATACGGCGGCCATACAGTTCAAGGTCGTCGTGACATTCGAGGATATGGGCGCACAGACACGGCTGACAATGCACGCCATTTTCCCGACCGCCGCAGAGCGCGATTACGTGGCCCGCGAACATGGCGCCGTGGAAGGCGGCCAGCAAACCCTGGCCCGCCTCGCCGAATTTTTGTCCCAACACTGAGCGCTTCGCGGGCACATTCACGCAACTCGACGATTATCTGGCGCAGATGCCCAAATAGATCACGACAGCGCGCGCAAATCGGCACGCACGCGGTCGGGGC
>JBDZUY010000042.1:13438-25654 GCA_040255365.1 Hyphomicrobiales bacterium | reverse complement strand
CAGCGCTACTCGATCAGCGGGTCGTCGCAGGCCTTGGCAATATCTATGTGTGTGAAGCGCTGTTCCGTTCGGGCATCTCACCCAAACGCAAAGCCGCCAGTGTTGCGGGCAAGCGCAGCGGGCCACTGACCCATGCAATCAAGACCGTACTGATGGAGGCCATCGAAGCCGGAGGCTCCACTTTGCGCGATTACGCTAAGGCCGATGGCAGTTTGGGATATTTCCAGCACCGCTTTGCGGTTTATGGCCGCGAGGATGAGCCGTGCAGCCATGATAGCTGCGATGGCACCATCACGCGTATTGTACAAAGTGGCCGTTCCACCTTCTATTGCCGCAAATGTCAGAGGTAGCCATGAAAACCAATTCTCTGGGCCCGCTAGAAAACGTCAGCCGTCTGACATTGGGCGGCGGCGGTATTGGCATGATCTGGGGCCAATCGAGTCACAAAGAAGCAAGCGCCACAATTCACGCGGCAATCGACGGCGGCATCAATCTGATCGACACCGCCCCGATGTATGGCGCGTGCGAATCCGTTATTGCGGACACATTCGCGGGTCAACTGCCCGATCACATCCGCATCACCAGCAAATGCTGGCTCGGCACGCCCGCCAAAAATGATATTGCCGCCAGAGTGACGCAGTCGTTGGATGCAAGTCTGACAGCCATGCGGCTTTCGCACGTCGACATATTCTTTCTGCATTCCAACATTTGTGACGATGATTATGCCTATCCTGGCAAACCTGAAATGCGCGATACGGCAGGCACAACATGGTCCGCCTATACCGAACATTTCATCCCCGTTGTCGAGGCGCTGAAAGCTGCCGGGAAAATCGGAGCCTGGGCGATCACAGGCTCAGGGATACCATCCACAATCCTGCGCGCCCTCGACCATGACAAAAAACCGGCGGTGGTTCAGGCGGTTACGAACCTGTTGGACAGTGCCGGCAGCATGCGTCGCTATACCGAACCGGCCGCCCCGCGCCGCGCGATCGCCGCAGCAAAAGCAAATGGCATCGGCGTGATGGGCATTCGTGCGGTTCAGGCGGGTGCCCTAACCGCGAAAATCGACCGCAAAACATCGCCCAACAATCCCGACACAAAGGATTACGAGCATGCACGCTCGTGGCGTGAATTTTGCTCAGAACACGGCGAAGACCCGGCCATGCTCGCGCATCGCTATGCGCTGTCGATGGATGGTGTGGACACCGTCGTACTGGGCGTGAAGAATTGCTCCGAACTAGCCCAATGCCTGGAGGCCGAACGGCTTGGCCCACTCGAACCGGCCATGATTGCTGCCATTGACGCTCTGGGCCTGCGTCACTGAAAATTCAAACGGCGGCATCTGTGCGTGCTGGCTATACTCTCTAGCCTACCACCTGAACGGGCAACCATTGAGTTGCATATCAAGAAAACCCCTTGTCTTCGCGACCCAGCCCGCGCATGGAAAGGGCCGGAATTGGAGGTCACACAATGGACTATCAAAACATTCTTGCGGTTGTGGAAGCCGGCATCGGCACCATCACCCTGAACCGGCCCAAGGCGCTGAATGCGCTAAATGCAGAGCTGCTAGGCGAATTGTGTAACTGTCTTGAAGACTGGGACAAAGATGATGCGGTGCGCGCCATTGTGCTGACTGGCTCGGAACGGGCTTTTGCCGCAGGTGCGGACATCAAGGAAATGGCCCCGCAATCTTATATGGACATGTTCAAGGCCAATTTCTTTGCCGATGCAAATGACCGCATCTGCGCCATCCGTAAGCCTATCATCGCGGCGGTAGCCGGTTATGCGCTGGGCGGCGGCTGCGAGTTGGCCATGCTGTGTGATTTCATCATCGCCGCCGATACTGCCAAATTCGGCCAACCGGAGATCAATCTGGGCGTGATGCCGGGCATTGGCGGCACCCAGAGGCTGACACGCTTTGTCGGCAAATCCAAGGCGATGGAAATGTGCCTGACGGGTCGCAATATGGATGCTGCCGAGGCCGAACGCGTTGGCCTAGTCTCCCGCGTAGTGCCAGCCGCAGATCTTTTGGCCGAGGCCCAGAAGGCCGGGGCCGCCATTGCCGCCAAATCAGTGCCCATCGCGATGATGACAAAAGAGACGGTGAACAGGGCCTATGAAACCACGCTTTCCGAGGGCATCCGCTTTGAGCGGCGGGTATTCCATGCCATGTTCGCGACCCATGACCAGAAGGAAGGCATGGCCGCTTTCTCGGAAAAGCGCAAAGCCGACTTCAAAGACGAATAGCCCGCATTGACCGGAGCCGCGCTAACAGCTAAAAGCCCGGCCCTTACTCGAATTTGCCGACAGGAAAGCCAAATGCCCAATATCGCTTCGTCCAAGAAGCGCGTTCGCGTCGCCGCCAAACGCACAGCCCTCAATACTGCTCGCAAAACCCGTATTCGCGGTTTTACGCGCAAGGTCGAAGAAGCGCTGAAAACCGGTGATTACGACGCTGCCCATGCCGCCCTACGGGCTGCTGAACCTGAAATCATGCGCGGCGTATCTAAGGGTGTAACCCACAAAAACACCGGCGCACGAAAAGTTTCGCGTCTGTCGAAGCGGGTCGCCAAGCTCAAGGGTGCCTAAGCTACGCCAAGACTTGAATATTTAAGAATTGTAACGGGTCCGGACAGTTTTCGGGCCCGTTTTTATTTGTCCGCATACGGACGTAATGACGCCTGATATGCTATCATGACTGTCGGTTTACTGTGGTGGAAAGCGCTTCTTGCATAAGCCGCTGATTCGCAACGCGAAGTCATTTTCCGCATACGTCACACACACTTAGCTGCGTCATCGTTACATTGTGCGTGGCGGAAAAAATATAAAAACGAACGCTGATTCGTTCTTTGTTCCCTTGCTGCTTTGGGGGGCCTTGGCTATGGTTACTGAGCTTGATGGTGGACGAGAAGAAGTGATGCCAAAGACAACTATAAGTATAAGAAAAGTATTGGCAAAACCTTCCTTCGCGCTCTGGCTTCGAGACAAATCCAGAATATAGCAATTACTTAATCTAGACGTGGCCAGGGGCGCAGTTGTGCCGCCCCAATGCGGAAGCGTCACTTGTGGGGTCTTGGGGGCAGTGGATATGGCGTCTGCAAAAAGTGGTGCCGACTATGCTGGCGACTTGGATGCCACCGAGGCGTGGTCTCTTCTCTCCAGCAATCCCAAAGCACAACTCGTTGATGTACGCACACGCGCCGAATGGAGTTTTGTTGGCGTCACGGATTTGAGCGAGATCGGTCGCGAACCGCATCTCATTGAGTGGCAAAGTTTCCCCGCCATGTCAGTGAATGAAAATTTTTCTGCGGACGCTGCACAAGCATTGTCCGCAGCAGGTGCCGACACCCAAACGCCCATTCTTTTTTTGTGCCGTTCCGGTGCACGCTCGCGCGCCGCAGCAATCGCCATGACCAATGCCGGTTTCACACAAGCCTTTAATATTGCGGGTGGTTTTGAAGGCGATCTGAACGGCAAGAAACATCGCGGTGAATATAATGGCTGGAAAGCACAAGGTTTGCCTTGGCGACAGAGTTGATCAGCGTATAACGACAGGGAGAAAAAAGCGTGCCGCGGCAACTGGCGTAGCACAGTGTAGAACGCGCTAACAAAATTAAAATCCGCGCGCGCTCGCGTTTCAAGGGGATACCGGCAGCCAAACATGGCGCCGCAACAAAAATGGAAATGGGAAATGGCACAAAGCATGAGCAACTCCTCGCAGCCGGATTGGAATGCGGTTTGGGCAGCGGCGCGCGAGAGGTTGCGCAGAGAATTGGGAGATGCCGTTTTTGATGCTTGGGTTGGCCCGTTGGTGTTGCTGAACAGCGACAATGACGAGTTGGAAATTGGTGCACCAAAG
Source organism: Hyphomicrobiales bacterium (assembly GCA_040255365.1). Classification (GTDB taxonomy): domain Bacteria; phylum Pseudomonadota; class Alphaproteobacteria; order Micropepsales; family Micropepsaceae; genus Rhizomicrobium. Next base: position 21,795 of record JBDZUY010000042.1, on the reverse strand, counting down.
CCTTTTGCTCGCAATTGGGTTGCCAATCATTACGCAACACGCATTGACCGCGCGTTGCGTACAGAGGGCGGCGAACCGGCTTCGCTTTCGATCGTGCTAACACCGCTAGCAGCGCCAACTATCGGCGGCGGTCTTGTGCGTGAAGAAGCCAAGCACATGCCTGCCCCGGTCTCGCCTGTTTCCTATTTTCCACAGCAAAGCGCCGATGGCGAACAAAGCGATGCCAAACGCCGCAGCCTGTGGAACCGCATGCTGCATCCTGCCCAATCCTTTGACACGTTTGTATCTGGCGCATCGAACGATTTCGGCTTTCGCGCCGCGCGTGACTTTGCCGAAGGTGGCAATGAAGATCTCAATCTGTTGTTCATTCATGGCGGCTTTGGCTATGGCAAAACCCATCTTCTGAATGCGACAGCCTTGGAAGCGCGTAAGCGCGGCAAGCGCGCGCTGTTTCTGGGTGCAGAAGATTTCATGCGTCACTTTCTGGGTGCGCTAAATCGCAAGGACACGCTTAGCTTCAAAGAAGAATTGCGCGCCGCCGACATGTTGCTGCTGGACGATTTGCAACACATCTGCCGTAGCACCTATACGATGAGCGAATTCCTGCACACGATGAACGCATTTTCAGATGCGCGGCGCAGCGTGGTGATCGCGGCCGACCGTCCGCCCGCCGAACTGGATGCGCTGGGCCCGGATTTGCGCTCGCGGCTTTCAGGCGGGCTGGTAATTACCTTGGACAAGCCGGAACGCAACACAAGGCTGGCCATCCTGAAATCGCGCGCCGCAGAATATTGCCGCCATCGTCCCGACGCCGCCCTGCCGGACGAGGTGCTGGAACGCATTGCCGATCTGGATCATGCATCCCCCCGCGACCTCATCGGCGTCTTCACAAAGCTAGCGACTTATGCGGACCTGACCAAAAAGCCCGTGACACTGGATGTGGTCGAGGAGACTATTGGTGCGCGCATCATGCCGGGGCGCAAAACCTCGATCGAGGACATCCAGCGTAAGACCGCGGAATTTTACAAACTCGATCTGCGTGATTTCCACTCCCCGCAGCGTTCGCGCCGCGTGGCGCGGCCACGCCAAGTTGCCATGTTCCTGTCGCGCGAGTTGACAATGCGCTCACTACCGGAAATCGGCCGGCGCTTTGGTGGGCGGGACCACACCACAGTCCTGCATGCCTGCCGCCGCATAGCCGCTCTGTGCAGCGAAGACCCGATGCTCAAGCAAGAGGTCGATTTCCTGCGCCAGGTGCTGTCACGCAAGCTGGACTCATAGAAGCGGATTATCTGCCCCAAAACTGGCCATAAGCTGCGCAAATATACCCTGGAAACAGGGGGTTTTTGCGTGGCCGCGCTATGCTCTTTTCGCGTCACTTGATATAGTGCGGGCATGAGTCTGAGGGTGTAAAATATACCCAGCAAAATCAATATGTTACAGGCCCACTCCGAGGCGGAAATTCCCGTCGCCAAACGGCATGAAAACAGACCCCGGAAAACGGAAATTTGGAAGCGATCGAGCCTATGAAAATTACTGTCGAACGCGGCGCACTTTTAAAGGCGCTGAGCCATGTCCAAAGTGTTGTCGAGCGCCGTAATACCATCCCGATTTTGTCCAATGTTATGATTGATGCTGGCAAAGGGCAGCTCAAGCTGACTGCCACCGACCTGGATATTGAAATCGTGGAATCCCTGCCCGCAGATGTTCTGCGCAATGGTTCGGCAACCGCACCGGCCCACATGCTTTACGACATTGTGCGCAAGCTGCCCGATGGCGCACAGGTGCAGGCCGAGCTTCTGCAATCCGAAGGGGGGCGGCTGGCCGTCTCCTCCGGCACAGTGCGCTTTGAGTTGGCCTGCCTGCCTAAGGAGGATTTCCCTCAAATGGCGGCGGGAGCCCTACCCCACCGCTTCCGGCTGGCGGCAGATGATTTGAAACGGCTCATCGACAAGACGCGCTTTGCCATCTCGACCGAGGAAACACGGTTCTATCTGAACGGCATTTATCTGCACGCCGCCAAGGAGAACAAAGCCCAATCCCTTCGCGCCGTGGCGACCGATGGTCATAGGCTGGCCCGGTTCGATCTGGACCTGCCCGATGGCGCTGGCGAAATGCCCGGCGTGATCGTGCCGCGCAAAGCGGTAACCGAACTACGCCGCCTTCTGGACGATGCCGAAGGCGCCATTGAAATCTCGCTGTCGGACACAAAGATGCAGTTCACCACCGATGGCGTGGAGCTAACCACAAAACTGATCGACGGCACCTTCCCTGATTATCAGCGCGTGATCCCGGCCGGGAACGACAAATCGCTGTCGCTGGACAGCAAGGAATTCGCCCACGCGGTTGATCGCGTTTCCACGATTTCAGCGGACAAGACGCGCGCAGTGAAGCTGAATGTCGCCAAAGACAAACTGACCCTTTCTGTCATCAATCCGGATTCCGGCACGGCAACCGAAGATCTTGGCGCAACCTATAGTGCCGACCCACTCGAAATCGGGTTCAATGCACGGTATTTGCTGGACGTGACCGGGCAAATCGAAGGCAAGGATGTGCGGTTTCTGCTGTCCGATGCCGGTTCGCCTACCATCATCGAAGATAGCGAGGACGAGCGCACGCTTTATGTCCTCATGCCGATGCGGGTCTAGGATTTGACACACGCGGCCGACATCGTTTCATCCCTTCCGCCGACGCGTGCCGGGGTGGAAAATGCATCTGCTATTGAACCCACAGATGCATCTGTCCGTATGTCTGTACCATTACTGGCCGTTACGCGCGTGGTGCTGACGGGCTTTCGTTCCTATGCCCATGCCGAATTGAACATCGCACCAGCGCCTATTGTGTTGGCCGGGCCCAATGGTGCAGGCAAAACCAATGTGCTGGATGCCATCTCACTGCTTTCGCCGGGGCGTGGCCTTCGCAGTGCAAAGCTGGGTGAACATACACGCAAAGGACCGCAAATCGCAGAAGGCAACGCGCTGTGGGCCGTGGCTGCTACGATTGCGCGCGGGCACGAAACGCATGACATCGGCACCGGCTTGACTATTGGCCCCGGCGGCGGCGAACGGCGACAAGTGCGCCTTAATGGGGCGCCAGCGCAAAGCACGGCCGACCTCGGCGAAATTGTTCAGATGGCGTGGCTCTCACCGGCAATGGATCGCCTGTTCATCGAAAGCGCGAGCGGGCGGCGCAAATTTCTGGACCGGCTGGTGCTGGGCTTCACGCCGGGCCATGCGCGGTGCGCTTCGCGTTACGAACAGGCGATGCGCGAACGGGCGCGGCTTTTGAGGTTCGGCCCGCGCGATCCAGCCTGGCTTGATGGGCTGGAAGCGACGATGGCGGAAACCGGGCTGGCACTGACACAGGCACGCGCCGATGCGGTGATCCGGCTAAACGCGGCACTGGTAACGCGTGGTAACGCAGGTTCGTTTCCCGCAGCCCAACTGGCACTGGTGGGTGATGTTGATGCGTTATTGGCCCAAGACCAGGCTGGCGCTGCAAACGTGATGCGTGAGCAGCTCCAACAAACACGCGCGCGCGATGCCGAAGCCGGGCGCACTACATTTGGCCCGCACCGCACGGATCTAGCCGTGCGCCACACCGCTAAGCGAACCGATGCGCGCGATTGCTCCACCGGTGAACAAAAGGCGCTTTTGATCTCCATAGTCCTTGCACATGCGTGGGAGCTTTCCCATATAAGACAAGGGCCCGCACCCATTCTTCTGCTGGATGAAATTGCCGCCCACCTCGACACTATCCGTCGAGCTGCGCTGTTTGAAGAAATTCTGGCGCTTGGCGCGCAGGCCTGGATGACCGGCACTGATCTGTCGCTATTTCGCGCATTCGGCACGCGCGCGCAAATTTTTCTCGTCTCGTCCGGCGAATTCATTCGTCAAGGTTGAACCATGTCCACACCCGCAATACCTGAAGACAATAACGAATATAATGCCGACAGCATCAAAGTGCTTAAGGGGCTGGACGCCGTGCGCAAACGGCCGGGCATGTATATTGGCGATACCGATGACGGTTCGGGCCTGCACCACATGGTTTATGAGGTGGTAGACAATGCGATTGATGAAACCCTGGCCGGTTATGCCGATGCTGTGAATGTAGCGCTCAACGCCGATGGGTCTGTCACGGTGCATGATAATGGCCGCGGAATTCCCACCGCCATTCACACAGGCGAAGGTGTTTCCGCTGCCGAAGTCATCATGACCCAGCTTCATGCAGGTGGAAAATTTGAACAGAACGCCTATAAAGTTTCTGGTGGTTTGCATGGCGTTGGCGTTTCTGTGGTCAACGCCCTGTCCGAATGGCTGGATTTGCGCATTTGGCGCCACGACAAAGAACATTATGTGCGCTTCCAGCACGGCGATGTGGTTGCCCCGCTGAAAGTAGTTGGCGATGCAAACGGCAAGCGCGGAACAGAAGTCACCTTCCAGCCGTCGCCACAAACATTCACCCATATCGAATTTGATTTTGCGACATTGGAACACCGTCTGCGCGAGTTGGCCTTCCTGAATTCCGGCGTCACCATCATCCTGACCGATAAGCGCGGCGTGGAACCAAAAACATCCAAACTGCATTATGATGGCGGGCTGGAAGCCTTTGTGAAATTTCTCGACCGCACCAAGAACGCACTTATTCCTGCGCCGGTGATGGTGCGTGCCGAACGTGAAAACATATCGGTGGAAGTGGCGTTAACCTGGAACGATACTTATCACGAAAGCATGCTGTGTTTTACCAACAATATTCCCCAGCGCGATGGCGGCACTCATCTGGCCGGGTTCCGCGCTGCACTGACGCGTGTCGTCACAAAATATGCAGAAGAAAGTGGAATCGCGCGCAAAGAAAAAGTTTCGCTGACGGGCGATGATTGCCGCGAAGGGTTGACCTGCGTATTGTCAATCAAAGTGCCCGACCCAAAATTCTCATCACAGACCAAAGACAAACTTGTCTCTTCTGAAGTGCGCCCCGTTGTCGAAAGCGTGTTGATTGAACAGCTTGGCCGCTGGTTCGAAGAACACCCAGCAGATGCCAAACGCATTGTCGGCAAAGTGGTCGAAGCGGCCTCCGCACGTGAGGCGGCACGCAAGGCTCGCGAGTTAACTCGGCGCAAGGGCGCACTGGATGGTGCCTCTCTGCCTGGCAAGCTGGCCGATTGCCAGGAGCGTGATCCTACGAAATGCGAAATCTTTCTGGTTGAGGGTGATAGCGCCGGCGGCAGCGCCAAACAGGCGCGCAACCGTGCTAATCAAGCGGTGCTGCCCTTGCGAGGCAAAATTTTGAATGTGGAACGCGCGCGCTTTGATAAAATGCTGTCCAGCGCCGAAATAGCGACGATGATTACCGCACTCGGCACAGGGATCGGGCGCGAAGAATTCAACCCGGATAAATTGCGCTATCACAAAATCATCATCATGACTGACGCCGATGTCGACGGCGCGCATATTCGCACGCTTTTGCTCACTTTCTTTTACCGGCAAATGCCAGAATTGATCGAGCGCGGGCATTTATACATTGCCCAGCCACCGCTTTATAAAGTGGCGCGCGGCAAATCCGAACGCTACTTGAAAGACGAGCGCGAACTGGAAAACTTCCTGATTTCTGAAGGCGCGAGTGGCGCGCAGATTACTTTGCACACCGGCGAAGTTGTAACCGGCAATGATCTGGATGCGTTGATCACCAAAGCGCGCGCGGCCAAAAATGCGCTGGACAATTTCCCGCGTCATTTTCCGCGATTTGTACTGGAACAAGCGGCCATTGCTGGCGCTCTGGACCCAGACATCATCAACGATACGGCCAAGGCCAATGACGCAGCGGCCTATATTGCGCGACGGCTGGATACACTTTCGGATGAAACGGAGCGCGGTTGGCAAGGCGAACCAACGCCGGACGGCGGTTTGAAATTCTGGCGCGATGTGCGCGGCGTACGTGAGGCCGTAGCTATTGACGGTGCGCTGATCGCCAGCGCTGATGCGCGCAAGCTGAACCAGATGACGGCGGATTTGAAAGCGGCGTATCTGAAAGTCGGAATCATGACCCGAAAAGACGAGCGAGTCGAAGTGCGATCCCCCACACAGCTTCTGGATGCTATTTTTGTCTGGGGCCGCAAGGGTATTTCGATGCAGCGTTACAAGGGGTTGGGCGAGATGAACCCCGAACAGCTTTGGGAAACGACACTGGACGAAAACGCGCGCACCCTTCTGCGCGTGAAGGTGGAACACGCCGACGAGGCAGACGATTTGTTCACCAAGCTGATGGGCGAAGTGGTGGAGCCGCGTCGCATATTCATTCAGGACAACGCCCTGAACGCGACGCTCGACCTCTAAATCCCCGCACTGACCAGCCAGCATCCGGCGGGCGGCGTGATGCCCGCATCAGATTTGTATTTCGCCAGCGCGCCTGCAATCTCCGTCCGGATTTTTGTGCGCATTGCTTCATCCAGTTCGGCGGCGGCGCGCGCCACGGGGCCGATGTTCAACGCCTCGCTCGCAGCCGCCTCAATATCCGCGCCCATATTCATCACGCTATCAAGCGCGTCGATTTTCACATTGCGAAAACCCGCTTTGGCAAGAATTCCGTCCAGCCGTTTGGCATCGGCAAAGGCGAACGGCCCCGGCGCATGCGGGTCTGGCTTTTCCTGCGGCGGAAGATATGCGCGCGCCGCAGCAAACGGCGCAGCGGCCCAGATATTTTCGGGCAAGGCCCGCCAGCAAACAAAGGCCAGCCGCCCATTCGGCCCCAGCGCATTGCGGATATTGGCGAACGCGGCAACCGGATCGGCAAAAAACATTACGCCGAAACGCGAAAACACCAGATCATATTCCGGCTCAAAGGAATGGGTGCTGGCATCGGCTTGCGTGAACGCAATCTTGGCCTCCGCCGCTTCGCTGCGCTTGCGCGCAAGACCGAGCATCGGTGCCGAAATATCCACGCCCGCAACTTTGCCCTTTGGCGCGACCGCCTTGGCCAACATCAAACTGGTAGTGCCGCAACCGCAACCAATATCGAGCGCACGTTCGCCCGGTTGCGCGGCGGCAAACGCCATCACAGCCTTGGTAATCTCACCAAGCGCGTTATCAAGCCGCTCCTGTTGCGCGACCCAGCGTTCCCCCGCCACACCATTCCAGTATTCAATCATGGCCTCGTTAGAGGGCGCGGCATCATCAGAAGGCGCTGCATCTTTGGGGGGCTTTGTCATTCGCTGGCCTTTCGTTTGCGCATCGCAAGCGTGCGAAGACGCAAAGCATTGAGTTTGATAAAACCTTGCGCGTCTTTTTGGTCATACGCGCCGTGATCGTCTTCGAACGTCACAAGGCTTTCGCTATAGAGTGAGTGCGGCGAGGCGCGGCCCGTCACAATCACATTGCCTTTGTACAGTTTCAACGTAACGGTGCCGGTGACAAATTCCTGACTTTTGTCGATCGCTGCTTGCAGCATTTCGCGTTCCGGCGCGAACCAGAACCCATTATAAATCAGCTCCGCATAGCGCGGCATCATCTCGTCTTTCAGATGCGCGGCACCGCGATCAAGTGTCAGCGATTCCATTGCGCGGTGCGCGGCAATCAAAATCGTGCCGCCCGGCGTTTCGTAAATGCCGCGCGATTTCATACCGACAAAACGGTTTTCCACCAGATCAAGCCGGCCTATACCATTGGCCCGGCCCAATTCATTCAACTGCGTCAGAATACTCGCGGGCGAAAGCGGCTTTCCATCAATCGAAACCGCATCGCCGCGCTCAAAGCCGATTTCGATGGTGGTCGCCTTGTCGGGCGCATCTTCGGGCGCAAGCGTGCGCTGAAACACGATGCTTTCTGGAGCCACCGCCGGATCTTCCAGCACTTTGCCCTCTGACGATGAGTGCAAAAGATTCGCATCGACGGAGAACGGCGCTTCGCCTCTCTTATCTCTTGGAATTGGTATCTGATATTTCTCTGCAAATTCGATCAGTCTGGTGCGGCTGGTCAAATCCCATTCGCGCCACGGCGCAATCACTTTGATGTCGGGCTTCAGCGCATAATAGCCAAGCTCGAACCGCACCTGATCATTGCCCTTGCCGGTTGCGCCATGACACACCGCATCGGCGCCGACCTTCTCGGCAATCTCAATCTGCTTTTTGGCAATCAACGGACGCGCGATGGATGTGCCCAAAAGATAGACGCCCTCGTACAACGCGTTGGCGCGGAACATGGGGAACACGTAATCGCGTACAAATTCTTCGCGCAGATCTTCGACAAAAATATTTTCCGGCTTGATGCCCATCAACTCGGCTTTTTTGCGCGCCGGTTCCAGCTCCTCACCCTGGCCCAGATCGGCCGTGAACGTGACCACTTCGGCACCATAGGCCGTTTGCA
>JBDZUY010000042.1:11252-13338 GCA_040255365.1 Hyphomicrobiales bacterium | reverse complement strand
CCCTGGCCCAGATCGGCCGTGAACGTGACCACTTCGGCACCATAGGCCGTTTGCAACCATTTCAGGATGACGGAGGTATCGAGCCCTCCCGAATAGGCCAGAACCACTTTTTTGACGCGCGCGTTAGACACAGAACTCTCCCAGATTTGCGAGCCGGACTATAGAATAGCCCGCGCGTCGAGCAAGATGACAAAGAGCAAGGTGGCAAAAGGCGGGTTTGGCCATTACCACGTCCCGCCATCGACGCGGATTACCTGCCCCGTCACATAAGATGACGCATCGGACGCCAGATAGAGCGCGGTGCCAACAATTTCGCCCGGCTCGCCAAAGCGTTTCAGGCCCAGCGCGTTTTTGAAATCTTCGTTCTCGCGCCATACGGTCGAAACATCGGTCAGAAAAGGGCCCGGCGCGATGCAATTCACCCGCACCTTTGGCGCAAACGCCTTGGCCAGCGACACCGTCATCGCATTGATCGCCGCTTTTGCGCCGCCATAAGGCACGGTATGCGGCTCCGGCTTGAACGACGCGGTGCTGGAAAAATTGATGATCGTGCCGCCACCATCTTTCACCATGCGCGTGCCGATCAGAGAGGCGAGCCGGAACGGCCCCTTGAAATTCACCGCCACCACTTTGTCGAACAGAGCTTCAGATGTTTCCACCAGCGACGGCGCGAGCGGCGACATGCCCGCATTGTTGACCAGAATGCCCACGCGGCCGAACGCGGCATAGGCGGCTTCGGCCAGCCTGTCATTGTCGTCCCATTGGCCGACATGGGCGGCAAAGGGCAGCGCGCGGCGGCCCAGCGCCTCCACCTCTCGCGCCACGGCCTCACAAGCGTCGAGTTTGCGGCTGGCGATCACCACATCGGCGCCCGCGCGCGCAAAGGCCAGAACCATTTCGCGGCCCAGCCCCCGCGACCCTCCAGTAACCAGAGCGGTTTTGCCCGCAAGGGAGAACAGATCGCTCATCGTGGCCCACCCAATCGTGTTGCGGGTTTTTCGTTACACGAAGCGACATGAGTTTGGCCGAAACCGGCCTTTTGGCGAATCCGGACCGTTGAAATTGCTGTTTTTTTCATGCCCCTCCCCCTTTTCCAAAAAAGTGAAAACAATTCGCTCTCAGCAGCAAGGCGAAACAATCATATTACAATTAAACCCGTGCATTCGAAATAATCCTTTCTGCAATTCACACCGCCAAAACATGCCAAATATGTAGGAATATATTCAGGAAGTTCAAGGCGACAGGAAGGTCATGCGAGCCAGTGTGATCCGTCCGTGACGGGCGCAATTTTGCCAGCAACAGAAAACAGATCGGTCACGGTACCAGATCATCCGGCGCGGGGAATTCCGCAAATTGCGGTGCGTCACCACCAATGTGATCCCACGGGGCTTTGGAACCGACAAAGATGTGCATGGCAATCTGCACACCCGGATCGCCGTCGATACTGCCCAATGTGACGCCGTGTATATCCGCGCCCTGCAGACCGCCAAGCGTTGTGCCGCACACACCGCAGAAGCAGAGGCCCCAGCCGGGCGTGGTTTCAAAACGTGTGATGTGACCCTCACCTTGCGTCCAACCAAATGAACCGGGTTCGATTTCGGCATAGGCAGAACCCGCACCGCTGAACGCTTTGCGGCAACGTGAGCAATGACAGGAGCGCGCCGGACGAAGCGGCGCAGAGACGCGATAGCGAACACGGCCACAAAAACATCCACCGGTCAGCATCGGCATTTTCCATCATCAAAACCGGTCATGACAAAATTTTCTGGTTGATGAGGGGCGCGGTCAAGCCCCGCCTTAATTTTCAGAACGTAAACAAAATCGACGTGTACCACGACATCTGATTGTTCATACCGGCATTTTGAATGCCCGGCCCAATCGAGGCCAGGACATGATAATTTTCGTTGAAATCATACTCCATGCCGAACCCCAACGCGGTGCTTGCTGTGCCGCCTTTGCTGTCCGCGGTCTGGTAATAGATTTCTGCACCAAGATTGAGATGCGGCGTAATCTGGCGGGTGAGTGCCCACCCTGCCTGACAATAATTCTTTGATGCACCGCTATTGTTAAAGGCGCAGCCACCGCC
>JBDZUY010000042.1:0-11152 GCA_040255365.1 Hyphomicrobiales bacterium | reverse complement strand
CCCAGCCCACATCGGCCTGATGCAAAAAGCGGTATTTCACCGCCAGTTCAAGATTGCCAAAACCGGAGCGCGTGCGCGCCTTATGGGGATCGTCGAATGCGATAGGCGCGGTGACGGTCAGTTGCACATCAGGCGCGGCGCCATAATTGAAATCTATCCCACCGGCGCCGGAGTTTCCGTCTTGCGTCTGTGTGCCAGCGGCAAAGGCGTAGATTTCAAAATGTCCCGTCTCGGTCGGTTCGGGATCGTCGGTCACATATGGTGGCCCCGCAAACGCAGGCGCGGCGGTAAAAATAGTCAGAGCAATAATGACTAACCCGCGATGGAACTGCCCATTCCCCATCGCCGCCCCTAATTCGGCATCTGAGCCAAATGGCTGGATTGCAGAGCGGCCATGCGTTCTGCGGCCACGCGTTCGCTGGCGCGCTGCTTCACGCTTTCGCTTTTCAACTGACCGCAAGCGGCCATGATGTCCCGCCCGCGCGGCGTGCGCACGGGCGATGCATAACCGGCGCGGTTTACGATCTCTGCAAATTTTTCAATCTGTGACCATTCCGAACATTCATACGGCGCACCGGGCCACGGATTGAACGGAATCAGATTGATCTTTGCCGGAATACCGCGAATGAGTTTGACCAGTGCGCGCGCATCGGCCAGGGAATCGTTCACGCCCTTCAGCATCACGTATTCAAAGGTGATGCGCCGCGCATTGGACGCGCCGGGGTAATCGCGGCACGCCTGAATAAGCTCTGCCAATTTGTATTTCTTGTTGATCGGGACGATTTGGTCGCGCACTTCATCGTTCACAGCATGCAACGAAACGGCAAGCGAGGAGCCAATCTCCGCGCCCGCGCGCGCGATCATCGGCACAACACCGGCGGTGGAAAGCGTAACCCGGCGTTTGGACAGCGCAATGCCATCACCATCCATCACAATGGCGAGCGCGGCCTTCACATTGTCGAAATTGTAGAGCGGTTCGCCCATGCCCATCATCACGATGTTGGTAACTTTGCGGCCTAACGCATTCTTTGCGGTCGCGCTGCCGGACGGAAAACCGGTGCCCACTTTTCCTGACCGCGCTCCTGTAGACGGCCAATCGCTCAGCGCATCGCGCGCCACCATTATCTGGCCCAGAATTTCATCCGGCGTCAGATTGCGCACCAGCTTTTGCGTGCCGGTGTGACAGAAGCGGCAATTCAGGGTGCAGCCCACTTGCGATGAAACGCACAGGGTGCCGCGCCCGGATTCAGGAATATACACCGCTTCATATTCGATGCCCGGGCCGCTTTTCAGCAGCCATTTGCGTGTGCCATCAGATGAGATTTGCTCGGTGACAATTTCCGGCCGTGCCACGGTAAAGCGCGCCGCCATCTCGGCCCGAAAATCCTTGGCGAGATTCGTCATCGCGTCAAAATCGCGCGCGCCGTGCACATACATCCAGTTCCACAATTGGCGCACGCGCATGGGCGCGGCCTTTTCGGCCACGCCAGCATCCAGCAACGCGGATTTCAATTCATCTGCGGACAGGCCAATGAGGCTGCGCTTTGTCACTTACATGCCGCAGGCTTTGTGCGCCTTGTCCAGCGCATTGGAAATACCGAGCAGCGAATAAACATCCTTCGTCAGTGTGCCGCGCGAAGATGTGCCGGTGACGATCATCTGCGAGCCACGGCGCATGGCGTCGACAAGGCGCGCTTCATCCGCTTTTTCCTGCACCCAGGCGCCGCCATCATCGCCATCATTCTTTGTAAAGAACGTGAATTTGTCGGAACCCACCTGGGCGGTCACTTTGCTGCCGTCCTTGTAGGGATAACCGGGCACCACTTCGGGTTCGGCCTTTGCCTTGCGGCCTGGCCAATCGCTGATCAGGAAGAAAATCGGATCGCGCTTCACATTACTGGGGTCAGTCGATTTTGGCTGTGAAAGGACATAGCAGACCTTTCCACTGTCGGTGCCGGTGGTATAGGCCGACCAATCGCGAAAGGCGCCCAGAAGATTGGGGCCATCGGCTGCGGCAACGGGCACGGCGCCCGCGATCAATGCGCCTGCGGCGATCGTGGCAAGAAGCGCGAATCGTGTGGAGAAACCGGTCATACTTTTCCTCAACCCCTTGGATGGTGAAGCTTTTTAGGCGGCGAAAGGCCCCAATCTGGTGTCCAAATCAGGCCTTATTATGGTGCCGCGCTTGAGCCGGACAATACGCGGGCCCACCCGTCCAATTCAAGCGTAGCGGGCAAATTTGCCTTGGCGGTGAAAGTGTTAACGCCTAGCGCACGGCGCCAGCCTGACGGATGATCTCGTCTTCCACATCGCGCAAGCGGTCTTTGCCGAAAAACATCTCATCGCCAACAAAGATTGTGGGGCTGCCAAATGCGCCGCGATCCACCGCGTCTTGCGTGTTTTTCATCAGCGCATCTTTGACGCTTTGCGTTTGCGCGGCAGCAAGCAGGCTTTGTGCGTTCAGGCCCGCGGAGTTCAACACACCAATGATCGTGTCCGCATCATCCATTTTGCGGCCCGCCTCCCACATTGCGGCGAACACCGCCTCGACATATGGCATCAGGCAACCGGCCTGTTCGGCGGCAATGGCCGCACGCATCACGGTCAACGTATTGACCGGAAAGTTCGGATTGAACTGAAACTTGTTCAATTCATGACGTGAAATGAAGCGCTTCATTTCAAGTTGTTCATATTCCAGCTTGTTCTTGATGCCGCCAAACGCAATCATCGGTGCCTTGTTGTTCGTCAGTTTGAACACACCGCCCAGCAACACCGGCACATAATGGAATGTTGCGCCCGTTCGTTTTTCGATATGCGGGATCATCCGGTGCGCGAGATAGGCATTCGGGCTGCCGAAATCGAAAAGAAAATCTATTTTCACCATCACCATGTCTCCGCATAGGGGCGCACATCCATCTCGAACGTCCAGGCATCGCGGCTCTGGCTGTGCAGATACCAATAGGCGTCGGCGATGGAGTCCGGGTTCATCAACTGGTCGGCTGCGATATTTTTTACCGCATCCTCGCCGCCACGCGCACGGATGCGCTCGCGGACAAAGGCGGTATCAACACCCGCATCAATAATAAGATGAGCAACATGAATGTTCTGCGGGCCGAGTTCGCGCGCCATGCTTTGCGCCACCGCGCGAAGGCCGAATTTCGCCGAAGCAAAAGCGGCATAGCCCTTGCCACCGCGCAGGCTGGCAGTTGCGCCGGTGAACAAGATCGTGCCGCGGCCGCGTGGCAGCATCAGACGCGCGGCTTCGCGCCCCGTCAGGAACCCGCCATAGCACGCCATTTCCCACACTTTGCGGAACACACGTTCGGTAGTTTCCAGAATGGGGAAGTTCACATTGGCACCGGGATTGAAAATGCAAACTTCCAGCGGCGCGATGGCATCCGCCTCCTGAAGAAAGGCGGTGATGTCGTCTTCCTTGCGTGCATCAAGGGCGCGGCCCACGCATTTGCCGCCCGCATCTTCGATGGCCTCAATCAGCGGTTGAAGCTTTTCGGCGGTGCGGCGGCCAGCCACGATTGTGTAGCCCTCACGCGCAAAACGTTTGGCGATGGCCGAGCCGATAAAATCGCCCGCCCCGATCACCGCCACTGTTGCATTGCGCGCTGGCATACCGGCCTCCACAAAATTTTCCGCCGTTACTCCCGCAATCCATAGCCGATCGCGAACAGCCGCCACACAATAACACCAAGAATGCCCGCAATCGCTATCGTAATACCCGCACCCAGCAATTCAGGCGTTTCCGTGAAGCCGATCATCGAATGACGGATACCATTGATGAAATAAAAGAACGGATTACCCCATGCGATCCAGCGCATATAGGGCGGCAACATATCCACCGTGTTGAACACGCCGCCCACAAACGACAGCGGCGCGATAAAAAACACGTTCAGCATGGTGAGTTGTTCAAAATTGTTGGCCCACAAACCAACGATAATGCCGACCAAACCGAAAATAACGGCCACCGCGGCGATCCAGAACAGAAACTCGAACATATGGCTCATTGATGCTGCGCCAAACGCCCAGCCAATGACCAGAATACCAAACGCGGTAATGACGGACCGGAACACCGTCATCACCAGCGAGCCTATAATCATCTCGACATAGGAAAGCGGTGACACCAGCGTTTCTTCGATGTAGCGCATGAAACGCTGAAAATAAATTTGCGAGGTGGACTGCAGAAACGCCGCGTTGACGACATTCAGCATCAAAATGCCCGGCAGCACGAATTCGATATAGGTATGTCCGCCGATGGATGAGATGCGGCTGCCCACCACATAGCCGAACACAAAAATAAACATCAGTGCCGAAATCCACGGCGCCAGAAACGCCTGAATGGGCACGCGCATCATGCGGGAAAATTCGCGGCGCACGATAGTCCAAAGACCGATCCAGTTGATTGCGGAAATGTTCATGGGTTCACGCCCCCACGCCAATGGATTCAGGCGGTGCGCCGGTGGCGCGCAGATAGGCATCTTCCAACCCGCCGGGCTGCTTCACCAGTTCCGCCTTCGGCCCATCGGACACGATGCGTCCATGATTGACGATGGCGATGGTGCGGCACAGCCGCTCAATCTCTTCCAGATAATGCGATGTCAGCAAAATGGTCGTGCCGTCGCGATTAAGCTCGGTGAGGTAGCGCCACAAATCACGGCGCAGCTCCACATCCACACCCGCCGTCGGTTCATCCAGAATGAGCAGCTTTGGGCTATGCACCAGTGCGCGCGCAAGGATGACGCGCCGCTTCAAGCCGCCGGAAAGTTCGCGAAATTGTTTGTTGGCATGGGGCACAAGATCAAACCGCTCGATCAGCATTTCGGTGTGCGCCTTGCGCTCCGCCGCGCGCAAACCAAAATACCCGGCCATCCAGTCGATAATCTGGCGGCCCGTGGCGAAGGTATCGACATTGAATTCCTGCGGCGAAAGACCGATCAGCTTGCGCGCCTCGCGGTAATCCTTCACCGCATCAACGCCAAAGATCTCGATCGTGCCGGATGTGGGCGTGGCAATGCCGGTGATGCAATGGATGGTGGTGGATTTGCCCGCACCGTTGGGGCCCAGAAAGCCATAAAAATCGCCGGGCTGGATGGAGAGCGAAATATCCTCCACCGCAACGGTGCCGCCGCGATAGACCTTTCGCAAATGGGAAATAGACAGGGCTGGTGTTGTCATATGGGAAACGCAAACTCGCTTGTTCAATAATCAGGGCGGCTCTTATAACCCATCCGCCTGCCCGCTTCGCCCCTATTTCCGGTCTAATTTTGTCCGGCGCAGGATGGGCGCACCCCATTGGTGCGGCGGCGGTAATTCGGAATTTTTCCCGCCGGGACGCACGGGCCGGGCCGGATAGCCACCCAGGCTGATCAGCCGGTCATAAAGCACAATGGCCCCGGCCATGCCCACATTGATGGAAAAGCGGCTGGGAATTTTTACGATAAATTCACAGCACGACAGGGTTTGCGGCGATAGCGACAACCGCTCGGCCCCAAACACATAGGCGGCGCGGGTCGGGTGGCGAAAGCGCGGCAACTCCACCGCATCATCTGTGATTTCCACCCCCACCAGACGGCAGCCCTGCGGCAGTTTGAAATCATCCTGACCGGCAAATTGATAGAACGGCACGTGGCCGGAGGCACGCGAGGTATCGGATTGGGCCTCGGCCAGCTTCACCCGCGCGCCAATGGTGAAAAAGAAACTTGCCTCAAACGCATGGGAAATGCGCAGGAGATTGCCAAGATTCATCGGTTTGGAAACACCATCCATCCCAACGCCAAAATAGCCACGCATCAATGAAGTCCCCTACCCCTGCGACGCTTCCGCGCCGCGCAACCGCATGGATCACACTGTATATAAGCGGACATGGCAACAAATCCGATCCTTGTCGAACTGACCCGCGGCCCGCTGGTGGAGAGTTTTCATCGCGGCGCCATCGCCATTGCCGATGCGCATGGCGAGCTTGTTTTTTCGCTGGGTGATGTGCAGCGGCCGGTCTATCCGCGCTCATCGCTAAAGCCGATACAGGCGCTGCCCATGGTCGAATCCGGCGCGGCGGATGCTTTTGGCCTTAGCGAAGAAGAGATTGCGCTGGCCTGTGCCTCCCACTCCGGCGAGCCGATGCACACAGAGCGGGTTGCCGCGTGGTTGAAAAAAATCGGCTGCACCGAGGCTGATCTGGCTTGCGGCCCGCACCCGGTGCGCTTTGAGCCGGTGTGGCATGAGATGATTCGCAAGGGTGAGGCGCCAACGCGCATTCACAACAATTGTTCGGGCAAGCACACCGGCTTTCTGACATTCGCCAAACATTTGGGTGTGGCGACAGCGGGTTATGAAAAACACGACCATCCCGTGCAACAGGCAATTGCCAAAACCTTGAACGAATTGGCGGGGCTATCCGGTGATCTGCCCTGGGGCGTGGATGGCTGTGCCGCGCCAAATTATGCCTTGCCGCTTGGCGCATTCGCGCGCGCCATGGCCAAGCTGGCTGATCCATCCGCCCTGTCTGCGCCGCGTGCGGCGGCGGCAAAGCGCATCGTCGCAGCAATGATGGCGCACCCCGAACTGGTTTCGGGTACCGGGCGCACCTGTGCGGTTTTGATGCGTGCTGGGCGCGGACGCGTAGCGGTGAAAACCGGCGCCGAAGGTTTCTTCACCGCCATCATTCCCGAATGGGGATGGGGTATTGGCTTGAAAATCGACGACGGCGCAACGCGCGCGGCGGACACGACGATTGCCGCCCTGTTATCCGCGCTTGGCCTGTTGGATGACACGCCCGGCGTGCGCGCGCTGATCGATACGCCGCTCACCAATACGCGCGGTACCATTGCAGGCACGGAACGCCCAGCGCCGGATCTGGCCGACGCAAAATTACCGAAAGCACAATAAAGTCAATCGTGGTCTTTGTGTTTGGCCGCGTCCTTCGCCGCCTTGTCCGTCACTTCCATTTGCGCCGTGTAATGCGACACGCTTTTGATATAGCAGCGATTGCCGATGCCGGTATCGCGGAAGAACACCGTGTCACCAGCTGACAAACAGCTAAGCTGTGTGCCGCCCGGTGATCGGAACGCAAGCGTCTGTTTGAATGTCAGACCGGAGCAAGTGCCCATCAAATCGACTTTGAATTTTTTGTGCAGATCATTTTCAACGATCAGGGTGCGATTGTCCGGCGCATTCCAATTGTAGATGCGCCCCACTTGCAGGCAGGCCTTGCCGCTGGATTGGGCGGCATCATCCCCCGCCCATGCAGGCGTGATCGCAAGGGCGCCGAGCACACCCGCCAAAATCAGTTTCGTCATCATGGTTCAGATTCCTCAGGGTAAGGTGCCCCTCAGCGGCATCATTATAACGCGCATCGCAAGCGTTTGCGCAACGCATATTGGCGCGGAAGCTCTCTTTGCCTAAGCTGCTCCCTGAACGCCATTTCATTAAGGAGACGTCATATGAAGGCCCTGCTATGCACAGAATATGGACCACCGGAAAATCTGGTGCTGACCGAGGTGCCCAGCCCCAAAGCGGAAGCTGGCCAGATGGTTGTCAGCATCAAGGCATGCGGCATCAATTTTCCCGACGTGCTGATTATCGAAAACAAATATCAGTTCAAACCGGCGCTACCCTTTGCGCCCGGCGCAGAAGCCGCCGGTGTGGTGAAGGAAGTCGGCGAAGGTGTGACGCGCTTCAAGGCCGGTGACCGCGTGATCTGTTCGCTGGGCAATGGCGGCTTGGCCGAAGAGGTGGCGGTGGACCCGAACCGCTGCATCCCCATGGCCGACGAAATGGATTTTGAAACCGGCGCAGGTTTGGTTCTGACGTACGGCACATCGCATTACGCGCTGAAGGACCGCGCGAATTTGAAACCGGGCGAAAATTTGGTCGTGCTTGGTGCAGCCGGCGGCGTTGGGCTGGCGGCGGTGGAATTGGGCAAGGCGATGGGCGCGCGCGTGGTTGCCGGTGCGTCGAGCCAGGAAAAAGTCGATCTGGCCAAAAAGCATGGCGCGGATGACTGCTTTGTCTATCCCACCGGATCGCTTTCGCGCGACCAACAAAAAGAGCTTTCGGAAACCATCAAAAAACTGACCGGCGGCAAGGGCGCCGATGTGCTCTATGATCCCGTGGGCGGCGATTATTCCGAACCCGCCGTACGCGCGATGAATTGGGAGGGGCGCTTTCTGGTGATCGGGTTTGCCGCAGGCGAGATTCCCAAATTGCCGCTGAACCTGACCTTGCTGAAAAGTTGTGACATTCGCGGCGTGTTCTGGGGCGCGTTCACCGCGCGCAATCCCAAACGCAATCAGGAACATCTGGCCGAGCTGATCCGCTGGGTCGCGGAAGGCAAGATCAAACCCTATATCTCTGCCAAATTCCCGCTGGCGCGCGGCGGCGAGGCCATTCGTATGCTGGCCGACCGCAAGGCGACGGGCAAAGTCGTCGTGACGATGGATTGAAGACAAAGCAAAAACGCAGATGAATGAACCCGGCCATTCGCACAAGTCCACGCACGTAAATTGTGCCGTCTGCGGGCAATCGCGGCGGATCAGCGAAACCGTCCTATTTTCGCTGATCCGTGCCTCGGTTGCGGAAATGATCCGCGCCGCCAAACCGGACATTGCCGCCGAGGATCGGGTTTGCCTGTCCTGCCACAATCGTTATCGCAACGATTACGTGCGTGCGCAGATGCAGAAAGATCAGGGCGATCTGTCAACGCTCGAACAGGAAGTGCTGAAAAGCATTCGCGACAACGCAATCATTGCCGACAATCTGAACAGCGAAATTGACCAGAATTTGACGTTCGGCGAACGCCTTGCCGACCATGTTGCAGAGTTCGGCGGAAGCTGGAAATTCATCATCCTGTTCTTCACCGTCATGGCCGTGTGGGTCGTGACGAACTCGGTCTATTTCCTGTGGCACCCTTTCGATCCCTATCCCTTCATCCTGTTCAATCTGGTCTTGTCGATGCTGGCTGCTATTCAGGCACCGATCATCATGATGAGCCAAAACCGGCAGGCCTCGCGCGACCGGCTAAGTGCAGAAAATGATTATCAGGTGAACCTGAAAGCGGAACTCGAAATTCGTGCCATCGGCGAGAAGCTGGACCTCTTGATCCACAATCAATGGCAGCGGTTGATCGAAATTCAGCAGGTGCAGATGGAAATGCTGGAAGATCTGGCGGTAAAGCGTGGAAAATAGCGTTGAAACAATGCACCGCGCTTCTTATATCGAAGCGTGGGCGTAGCCATGACGGATCGCGAGGATTTATGTCGATACTGGGCTGGATTATATTTGGACTGATTACCGGCTTCATAGCCAGCAAAGTGGTTCAGGGCGAAGGGTCTGGCTGCTTTTTGAATATTGCGCTCGGCCTTGTGGGCGCGGTGGTGGGCGGTGCGCTGTTTTCTGCGCTCGGCACGCACATGTTTTTCGGTTTCAATCTGACTTCAATGTTCGTCGCCATTCTGGGCGCGATCATAGTTTTGTTTGCCTATCACGCCATCACAGGGCGACGCTGAACAAACTCATTGGGGGCTGACATGAAGATTGGTATCAAGGCGGCGCACATTTTTGCGCTTTGTTTTGTGTTTGCGGCACAAACAGGTGCGGCATCGGCAGCCGACAAGCTCGCAAACATTAAAAGCGTGGGCATTATCTCCGCATTGGGCGATTGTCTGAACCTGCGCAATGTCGACAGAATCTCATCATTCTTCAATGCCGTGAGCCCGGAATGTGTTCCCATTCAGGCTTGGGGTATCGACGAAGCCATCACCAAACAAATTTCAGAAGCGGTTGCGAACCGGTTTGCGGTAAAGCCCATCGCCTATGATCCTGCCGCATTTTATCGCCTGCCCTGGACACCCGTTCCCGGCACATTGGTGCCAGTAAAAAGTGCGTTGCAGGCCCTGACCAACCCCGGTGTGGACGCCTATATCGTGGTCACAAAAATGGCGATAGCCAATGCGGTTGGCGATGGCAACGACACGTATGTCGAAGGGCTCGGTATCGGCCATCAGGGTTCAATGTTCGGCGATACCAACAAGATGTTTGCAGTCTATACGATCCGTATCATCGACGCGCACAGCTATGACACGCTGGAAACCGAGGGTGCACATCTTCCCAAAACCGGTCTGTTTCCACGCGTGCCGATTGTGGATGTAGACGCCAGCATGTGGTCAAACAGCGCTAACGACATGACTGAAGCGCAGAAGGCGGCAGCCAAAGAAAAACTGACCGCACTTGTTCACGAAAGCATCGGTTCAACCTTGCATTACATGGATCTGGCGCCGTAGGCATTTCTTTGGCGGCACGCAGCGAGACTTATGCGCCCTCGGTTTCGATGTTCACCATCCGCCCGCAATGCTTGCAATGCACGGCATCGGGGTCGTGCCGGTTCAGCCCGCAATCGGGGCATGGATAGACCACTTTTTGCGGACGAAAGATCGTCTGCACCAGCCGCAGAAACAGCCCGACGCCGAACACCATCACCAATATGGAAAGCAGCCGCCCGCCATTGCCGATAAGCGTGACATCACCAAAGCCGGTCGTCGTCAAGGTGGCGACTGTATAATAAAGCGCATCAATATAATTGGCGATCAGCGGGTTGGTCCGCGCCTGCACCACGTAAACAATCGCAGAAATCACAAAAATGAAAACGACAAGGTTCAAGACGCTGGCAATCACGTCTTCGTGGTTGCGGAAGAAGTGATAGCGCCGCCGCAAATCGCGCGCGATGTGATGCGAACGCAATAACCGCAATGCGCGCAACACGCGCAAGAATGCCAAATTTTCAAACAGCACCGCGGTAAACAGGCTGATGACAACCACAATGTCGGCAATGGTTGTGGGTTGTAAGAAATAGCGTTGCTTGGAGCGGGCGATCCAGCCGCGCGCGCCAATATCCGCCGCCAAAATCAGACCGATAGCCGCATCCAGCAAATAGATGGGCAACGCGTCGGTCCAGAATGTCATGGCGACAAAGAAAACAATCGTCACCAGATCGAAGGTCAGCACCGCATAGCGAAAGCGCCGGGGCCAAACACCCACGCCTTCATACAGCCACAACACATGCGTGCGTAGCGACGAAGGCTTATCCTTGGGCGAATCAACTTTCATGGCCGCGGCACAATGGCACGCGCGGGCAAGCCGGTGCTAG
>JBDZUY010000060.1:0-4672 GCA_040255365.1 Hyphomicrobiales bacterium | reverse complement strand
GGCGCGCCGAGCCCGGCTGGAATCCCGTCTGCCACAACCTCAATGATCGCGCCGCAGGATGAGCCGCGTTTGCGCAACGCTTCGAGATATTCCGTCCACGGAGCAATCGCCTTGGCATCGGGGCAAAAGAACGGGTTCTTCGCCACTTGCGCCCATTTCCAGTTGGCGCGCTCGATCTTTTGCGTGCCCATTTGTATCAGCGCGCCGCGCACCTGAACCTTGCCAAACAATTGGTTCAAAACCTTGCGCGCAATCGCGCCCGCCGCGACGCGCGCCGCGGTTTCGCGCGCGCTGGACCGTCCGCCGCCGCGATAATCGCGTAACCCATATTTGGCGAGATAGGCGTAATCGGCATGACCGGGGCGGAACTTGTCGCGAATGTCCGTGTAATCCTTGGAGCGTTGATCGACATTCTCGATCAACAGCGCAATCGGCGTGCCGGTTGTCACCTGGCGCTTCATCCGCTCGTCCTGAAACACGCCAGACAGAATGCGAACCGCATCGGGTTCCTTGCGCTGTGTCACGAATTTGGATTGGCCGGGTTTACGCCGGTCCAGATCGGCCTGAATGTCAGCCTCCGTGAGTGCGATGCCCGGCGGGCAGCCATCGACCACACAGCCCAATGCGGGCCCGTGGCTTTCGCCAAAGGTGGTAACGCGGAACAGATGACCGAATGTGTTGTGTGACATGATCTCTAATCGCCGAAATGGGTTTCGCACCCGCCGCTAAGGCGCAGGATGCCGGAATTGTCCGGTGTGTAATACACCGTATCATCAGGGCCGAGCCCCAGATAATGCGAGCGGATCATGCGCACCGATCCCGCATGGCACACCAGAACGGCGTTGTCCGTCAATTCACCAAGAAAATCGCCGACCCGCGCATGAAGCTGTTTCTGGCTCTCGCCGCCGGGGATTTGATAGTTCCATTTGTCGGCCTCGCGCGCCGCGATCGCGTCCGGTTCATGGGCCGCGACTTCGTCTTCCTTGCGCCCCGTCCAGCGTCCGAAATCACATTCCATCAAACGGCGGTCACGCGAATATTGCGTGGGCGGCAGGCCCAGTTGTGTGCGCACAATTTCCATCGTCACACAGGCGCGGTGCAATGAGCTTGCAAAAAAGCTGAAGCCATCGAGCGGCCCGGCGACCTCTTTCAATAGGCGGCCATTGGCGGCGGCCTGTTGCAAACCTTGCGCGGTCAGCGCGGAATCATTGTGCCCCGTGCTGCGATGAATCACATTGTCTTCGGTTTGGCCGTGGCGAATGACATAGAGCGTCAGGCTTTGTAACGACGTTGCCATCAGCCTTCGGACTTGTTGACCGCGATGTCCGGTGCATCCACCGCCTTCATGCCGATGGCGTGATAGCCCGCATCGACATGCAAACATTCGCCGGTCACCGCGCTGCCCAGATCAGAGAGCAGGAACAGCGCCGCGTTGCCCACTTCGCTGGTGGTGACGGTGCGCCGTAGCGGCGCGTTGTATTCGTTCCATTTCAATATGTAGCGGAAATCCCCAATGCCGCTGGCGGCCAGCGTTTTGATCGGCCCTGCGGAAATCGTGTTCACGCGGATCGCCTTTTTGCCAAAATCTTCGGCGAGGTAACGCACACTTGCTTCCAGCGCCGCTTTGGCCACGCCCATCACATTGTAATGCGGCATCACTTTTTCGGCGCCGTAATAGGTCAGGGTCAGCATCGCGCCGCCCTTGCTCATCATCTTTTCGGCGCGCTGGGCAACGGCGGTGAACGAGTAACAAGAGATGTCCATCGTCATGCGAAAATTTTCGGGCGTGGTGTCGGCGTAGCGGCCCTTGAGCTGATCCTTGTCGGAAAAAGCGATGGCGTGGACGATGAAATCCATCGAATCCCAAACCTTGCCCAATTCGGCAAAGGCGGCATCCAGCGATTCCGGTTTGGAGACATCGCAATCAATCAGGGCGGCGGGCTTCATCGGCTCGACCAGCGGCACAACCCGCTTCTTGAACAGATCGCCCTGATAGGAAAAGGCCAGTTCCGCGCCCGCATCATGCAGCGCCTGGGCAATGCCCCAGGCGATGGAATGCTGGTTCGCAACGCCCATGACGAGGCCACGTTTGCCCTTCATCAGGCCTTCAAATGCCATGTCGTCACTCCTGCCAGTTTTTTGGGCCAGTTTGCGGCCTGTTTTATATGCGTGCTTCGCGTCAGTTTAAGGGGCGCGCACCGAAAGCGCCAAGAAATTCAGGGAATCCCTGCGTCATGCCGGGAATGGCTGACGCTGCCGTCATATCTGGGTTCAGCGCAGCTTGGAGCGGGGGTCGTAATCTGCTTTCCAGCTTTCGGCAAATGATTTCAGCGCGGCATCGGGTTTTTCCGGCAGGCTGATGACCAGCCGCACATAAAGATCGCCCGTGCTTTCACCGCCGCCGCTGGATGAATGGGCCGGAATGCCCTTGCCCTTCAGCCGCAACACCGCACCGGAATTGGAACCGGCCGGAATGTTCAGCGAGACGGAGCCGTCCAGGGTGGGCACGGGAACTTTGCCGCCCAGCACTGCTTCTTTCAAAGTCACAGGCAAATCCATGCGGATGTTGTTGCCGTCGCGCGTGAAATAGGGGTGGGGCGCCACCGATACGGCCAGCAAAATATCGCCATTGGGCCCGCCATGACTGCCGGGCATGCCCTGTCCGCGCAGGCGAATCTGCTGACCCTCTTTCAGGCCCACGGGAATGCGCACATCCACCGCCTTGCCATCGGGCAGGGTGATGCGCCGCGTGCCGCCATTGGCCGCTTCGGCAAAGCTGACTGTCACGGCGATGGATAAATCATCGCCCTTGCGCGCTTGCGGCCGTCTGCGTCCGCCGCCGCCGCCAAGTCCGCCGAACAGATCGGCAAAAATATCTTCGGCGCGAAAACCCTCCGCCGTGTCGCCGCCGCCGCCGCGGCTGGACCAGCGAAAATGCTGATTTTGCCCGCCGCCGCCGCCAAACGGATTGCCCTCAAACCCGCCGCCTGCGCCATGCGCCCGTGGATCAAAGCCGCGCGGATTGCCCGCCTCGTCAATTTCGCCGCGGTCATATTTGGCGCGCTTTTCCTTGTCGCCAACAATGCCATAGGCGGCGCCGATTTCCTGAAAACGCTTTTGCGCATTGGGATCATCGCCATGCGCATCGGGATGGTGCTTTTTGGCCAGCGTGCGAAAGGCCTTTTTGATTTCGGCCTCGCTGGCAGTTTTGGAAACACCCAGAACTTTATAAGGATCGCGCATTCTTTCTCCGGTCAGGCGGCGGAATCGGCGGTATGGCCCGCGCCTGTATGCCATAATATAGGGATCGTATCGCCGCCGCGTTAAGGGCTTGCAGCTTTGGCCCCCTCGACCTGTGCTTTTGCTGCTTCGTCCAATGGCGGCGCGGCCCAGCCATAAAGATAGGATAGCCGGGCCAGTGCGCGCTTTTCACCATGGGCGGCGGCAGCGGCATAAAGCAGCTTGGCACGCATCATATCCTTTGGCACCACTTCGCCCTGTTCGAACAATTGGCCCAGATAAAACTGTGCCATCGGGTGGCTGGCCGCCGACGCCAGATAGAGCCAGGGCAGGGCGGCTTTCGGGTCTGGCGGACCGGCCTCACCCTTCAGCAGCATCTCGGCCAGATCGG
The DNA here is from genome assembly GCA_040255365.1 of Hyphomicrobiales bacterium. Classification (GTDB taxonomy): domain Bacteria; phylum Pseudomonadota; class Alphaproteobacteria; order Micropepsales; family Micropepsaceae; genus Rhizomicrobium. The sequence continues at coordinate 1,041 of JBDZUY010000060.1, read as the reverse complement.
CCTGGGCTGTGGGCAGGCCCGCACGCGCCACATACTCATACAGGCGCAGCGCCGCTTTGGGGTCCTTCTTGGTGCCCAGCCCCTTGCGCTGCATCAGCGCGACATTGCGCATGGCGCCAAGATCTTCATCTTCGGCCAGTTTGGAGAAGATTTTATAGGCCGTGTCGTAATCGCCCGCATCGAAGGCGGCCGCGCCCTGATTGAATTCGGCCTGATTGCCGGGAATTAGCGGCATGAGTTTAGCGGCCTTTGTGACCGGCATGATCGCGTTGGCCGCAAAAGCAGGCGCGCCCGCAAAGCTTGCCAGCGAGATGCAAAGACATACGGGAATCACAAAGGAAGGCGTACGCATGGGCGCAAATCTAGCAGAGCCCGGCTTTGCCCTGCAAAGCGGCAAAATGCTATTCACATGTGGAAAAGAAACGAGACAGTGAAACATGAGTGATATTGGCGGACCAGCGGATGATGGTGGCATTGCGGACGATGCCGGGCCGATGGCGCTGTTCGAGACATGGATGGACGAGGCCAAGGCCTCAGAGCCCAACGACCCCAATGCGATGTCCATCGCGACGGTGGATGCGCAAGGGCGCCCCAATGTGCGCATGGTGCTTTTGAAAGGCGCGGACGAAAACGGATTTGTGTTTTTCACCAATCTGCAAAGCGCCAAAGGCACCGAGCTGCGCGGCCAGCATTTCGCGGCGCTGTGCTTTCACTGGAAATCCTTGCGCAAACAAATCCGTGTGCGCGGTGATGTTGTGCCGGTCAGTGATGCGCAGGCCGATGCCTATTTTGCCACCCGCGCGAAAGACAGCCAGATCGGCGCATGGGCCTCTGCGCAATCGCGCCCCATGGAGGGACGCTGGGCGTTCGAGCGCGAGATCGCAAAATATGCTGCGAAATATGCGCTGGCCAAGGTGCCGCGCCCGCCGCATTGGTCAGGTTTTCGCATTGTGCCGTTCGAGATCGAGTTCTGGCGCGACCGGCCGTTCCGCCTGCACGACCGGCTGGTCTATCGCCGCGATAACGCGGATGCGCCATGGA
>JBDZUY010000041.1:19065-26149 GCA_040255365.1 Hyphomicrobiales bacterium | reverse complement strand
GTATCGGCGGGGGCGATGATGCCGTCATCCCACAATCGCGCGGTCGCGTAATACGGGTTGCCCTCGTCTTCATATTTCTGGCGGATCGGTGCCTTGAAGGCTTCGGCTTCGGCGTCGCTCCATTTCTCCGCATCGCGGTTGACAGTGGCCAGCACGCTTGCCGCCTGTTCACCGCCCATCACGGAGATGCGGCTGTTCGGCCAGGTGAACAAAAAGCGTGGGCTATAGGCGCGCCCGCACATGCCATAATTGCCCGCACCATACGAGCCGCCGATAATCAGCGTGATCTTCGGCACCTGCGCGCAGGCGACAGCGGTAACAAGTTTTGCGCCATCTTTCGCGATGCCGCCCTGTTCATATTTTTTGCCGACCATGAAGCCGGAAATGTTTTGCAGGAACAGCAACGGCACGCGGCGTTGACAGCACAGCTCGATAAAATGTGCGGCCTTCAGCGAACTTTCCGAAAACAGAATGCCATTGTTGGCGACGATGCCAACCGGCATACCAGCAATGCGCGCAAAGCCAGTGACGATGGTTGTGCCATAGAGTTTTTTGAACTCATCAAATTCCGACCCGTCAACAATACGCGCAATCACTTCGCGCACATCATATTGCGTTGCCAATGTCGGCGGCACGATGCCGTTCAATTCGGCGGTGTCGTACAGCGGTGCGCGCGGTTCGGCGATGGCAATGTCCGGTTTCTTTTCAACATTCAGCCCGCCGGCAATGCGCCGCGCAATGGCCAGCGCATGTTCATCATTTTCGGCGTAATGATCGGCGACGCCGGAAATTTTGGCATGCACATCCGCGCCGCCCAAATCCTCCGCGCTTACCACCTCGCCCGTCGCGGCCTTGACCAGCGGCGGACCGGCCAGAAAAATCGTGCCCTGATTTTTGACAATGATGCTTTCGTCGCTCATCGCGGGCACGTATGCGCCGCCCGCCGTGCACGAGCCCATCACGGATGCGATTTGCGGAATGCCCGCCGCGCTCATATTCGCCTGATTGAAAAAGATGCGGCCAAAATGTTCGCGGTCGGGAAAAATTTCCGCCTGATTGGGCAGGTTCGCGCCGCCGCTATCGACAAGATAGATGCAAGGCAGGCGGTTTTCTTTCGCCACTTCCTGTGCGCGCAAATGTTTTTTCACGGTGATCGGATAATAGGTGCCGCCCTTGATCGTCGCATCGTTGCACACGATCACACATTCGCGGCCCGACACGCGGCCAATGCCGGTGATGATGCCCGCGCCGTGAATATCGCCGCCATACATGCCGTTCGCGGCCAGCGGCGACAGCTCCAGAAAGGGCGAGCCGGGATCGAGCAGATGTTCGACGCGCGCGCGCGGCAACAGCTTGCCGCGATCGGTGTGGCGTTTGCGCGAACGCTCATTACCGCCCAGCGCGGCGGTGGCCATACGCTCACGCAAATCGGCGACGAGCTTTTCCATCGCTGCGGCATTGGCTTTGAATGTGGCCGCGTTTGGCGTGATGGCGGATTTAAGTGTGGTCATGCAGGAATCCTAAACCTCGCCGCGTTGGGGGAGGTAAATTTTTTGGGGGGTGCCTCTTTTTAAAAAACTGGAATTCAATTCGGAAATTTGCGCGTTAAGCGATTGGTGATGCTGCGGATTTGTCCTTTGCACCGCGTACACTGAACCGACATGAGCCGGCATGGGGGGCGTGTTTCGCGGCAGGTATTTGGCATGTGCAGTCATCGTTACCCCAAGAAATTCAGCCGCACACATATAGGAATAAAAGCCCGCAATTCAAGACGGGCTTATACGCTCTGTCCTTCATACCACCTCCCCCAACGCGGGGAGCTCGAAATGTGGAGCAGCGCGAACGCTCATCCCCGCCCAGCGCGGCGGTGGCCATGCGGCCGTGCAGATCGGCGACAAGTTTTTCCATCGCCGCGGCATTGGCTTTGAAGGCGGCAGAGGTTGGGGAGATGGCGGAATTGAGGGTGGTCATGACTGCACCATATCGGAATTAATCAGAGGGCGTCGGGCTTCCAAACACGTCCGTCCAACGGTCTTGATATTTCGTGTTCTTACGATAAAGGTGCCAGATCGAGCCGGTACTGCGAGGTGGCGTTGTCTCGATAGACTTTGCAACAACACTGCTCGGAACCACGTAAAATTCTGGCACGCCTTTCCCGCTCATCGCATTCACAAACACATATACATGGCTGCCCGATGATAGCGCCTTGGCTTTTTCGTTGACGAGCCAATATCCCGCCGAACCAAAATTTGTCTTTACCTGAACGGACCAAGCTTTCTGGCAAAGTTGGTCGGTTACCAGCAAGTCCGCCCCTAACGCGCTTCGTGAGGTTGGAGATACAATGAACTTAAGCTTCGTCAACTCAACCGCAGTTAAATAGACGCCAAGCATGCCTGTTAGCTGGGCCTTACCGGAGGTCCTTTTCTGTGCCATGGTCCCCTGTTACACCAACTCCACCGCAACCGCCGTGGCTTCGCCGCCGCCGATGCACAGCGAAGCGATGCCGCGTTTGCCGCCCCGGCGTTGCAGCGCGTTCAACAACGTGACGATGATGCGCGCGCCGCTCGCACCGATGGGATGGCCGAGCGCACAGGCGCCGCCATTCACATTGACCTTGTCATGCGGCAAATCCAGATCACGCATCGCAATCATCGCGACATTGGCAAAGGCTTCGTTGATTTCGAACAGATCAACATCGCTGGTTTTCCAGCCGGTTTCCGCCAAAAGCTTTTTGATCGCACCAACCGGCGCGGTGGTGAACCAGCGCGGCTCGGCGGCATAACTCGCCTGGCCCACAATGCGCGCAATCGGTTTCAGCCCGCGTTCCTTCGCGACATCGGCGCGCGCCAGAACCAGCGCCGCCGCACCATCGGAAATCGACGACGAATTGGCCGCCGTCACCGTGCCGTCTTTGGCAAAGGCCGGTTTCAAGGTGGGGATTTTTGCGGGATCAGCCTTGCCCGGCTGTTCGTCCACCGCGATTTCCACCTCGCCCTTGCGCGTTTTCACCTTCACCGCGACGATTTCATCCGTAAACGAACCATCCGTGCTGGCGCGTTTGGCGCGGGAAAGCGATTCCACGGCATAGGCGTCCTGTGCTTCGCGCGTGAATTGATATTTCTGCGCCGCGTCTTCGGCATAGGTGCCCATCAGGCGATGTTCGTAGGCATCCTCCAACCCGTCGAGGAACATGTGATCCTTCACCTCGCCATGCCCCAGCCGGTATCCGCCGCGCGCCTTTGGCAACAGATATGGCGCGTTCGACATGCTTTCCATGCCGCCTGCAACGATGATGTCCGCGCGGCCAAGGCCGAGTTGATCGGCGCCAATCATTACCGCCTTCATGCCCGAACCGCAGACCTTGCTGATCGTCGTGCAGGGCACGCTGTCAGGCACACCGGCAAAGATGGAGGCCTGACGCGCGGGCGCCTGACCGATACCGGCGGGCAGCACATTGCCCATCAGCGTTTCGTTGACATCGCCGGGCGCAACACCCGCACGCGATAGCGCCGCGGCGATGGCTGCGGCGCCAAGCTCTGGCGCGCTGCTGCCCGAAAGCTCGCCTTGAAACCCGCCCATCGGTGTGCGTGCACCGGCCAAAATCACCACATCATTCGCCATAACTACCTCACTTCAGATGCTTTGAGCATGCGCTCGCCAAACAGGTTGGACCATTGATCGGGCGAAAGCTGCGCGCGCTTTTGGCCATAGCTTGGCGGTGTCGCCAAATCTTTTGTGCCCGTGCCCGCCAAAATCGCGGGGCGTTCGTTGATTGTGTTCCACCATTTTTGTACGGCGGGATAATCGGCCATGTCGATTTCGATCATGCGCGTGGCGCGCACCCACGGCCAGCAGGCGATATCGGCAATCGAATATTCTTCGGCCAGATAATCGGCTTCGCGCAGCCGGTATTCCAGCACGTTCATCAAACGGCGCGCTTCTTTTGTGTAGCGCTCAATCGGGTATGCCAAAAGTTCCGGCGCATAGCGAATGAAATGATGCGCTTGGCCATGCATGGGGCCAAGCCCCGCCATCTGCCATGTCAGCCATTGGATCGCCAGACTGCGGCGGCGCAAATCTTTTGGCAAAAGCTTGCCCGATTTTTCCGCCAGATAAATCAGGATCGCGCCGGTTTCAAACACCGCAAACGGCGCGCCGCCATCCGCCGGATCATTATCGACAATCGCGGGCAGTTTGTTGTTGGGATTGATCTTGCGAAATTCCGGCGTGAAATGATCGCCGTTCATCAGATTGTACGGGATGATGTTGTAGGCCAGTCCCATCTCTTCCAGCGCGATGGAAACTTTGTGGCCATTGGGTGTGCCGACATGGTGCAGATCGATCAAGACAGTCTCCGATAGGTCAATTACGTGTCCACGCAGTCTAGCAAGTGCGCCGCGCCTTGCACAAAAACCTCAACTTGTTTCCTCAAACAGGGTGCGGCCAATTAGCCAGCGGCGGATTTCCGATGTGCCCGCCCCGATTTCATAGAGCTTGGCATCGCGCAGCAAACGCCCCGTCGGGTAATCATTGATATAGCCATTGCCGCCCAGGCATTGAATCGCATCCAGCGCAACCTGCGTGGCTTTTTCGGCGGCATAAAGAATGGCGCCCGCCGCATCCTTGCGCGCCGTCTCGCCGCGATCACACGCCTTGGCCACCGCATAAACATAAGACCGCGCTGCCGAAAGGGTGACATACATGTCGGCGATCTTGCCCTGCATAAGCTGGAACGAACCGATAGGCGCGCCAAATTGTTTGCGCTCATGCACATAAGGCAGCACCACATCCATGCAGGCCTGCATGATGCCGACAGAGCCCGCCGCCAACACGCTGCGCTCATAATCTAGCCCGCTCATCAACACATTGACGCCGGAGCCTTCTTTGCCCAGCACGTTTTCCTGCGGAACTTCGCAATCTTCAAACACAAGCTCGCCCGTGTCCGACCCGCGCATGCCCAGCTTGTCCAACTTTTGCGCCGTGCTGAATCCCTTGAAATTTTTTTCGATCAAAAATGCGGTGATGCCGCGCGGGCCCGCATTCGCATCGGTGCGGGCATAGACCACCAGAGTATCGGCAATCGGGCCATTGGTGATCCACATCTTGGTGCCGTTCAGCACATATTTGTCGCCGCGCTTTTCCGCCTTCAGCTTCAGCGACACAACATCGGAGCCGGAGCCGGTTTCACTCATCGCCAGCGCGCCGACATGTTCACCCGAAATCAGCTTGGGCAGATAGCGCGTTTTTTGGTCGTCATTGCCGTTGCGGCGAATCTGGTTGATGCACAAATTGGAATGCGCGCCATAGGACAGCCCGACGCTGGCGGAGCCGCGGCTGATTTCTTCCATCGCCACGCAATGTTCCAGATAGCCGAGCCCGATGCCGCCCCATTCTTCCTCGACCGTGATGCCGTGCAGGCCCAGCTCGCCCATCTGCGGCCAAAGCTGGCGCGGGAAGACATTGGATTTGTCCACCTCGTCGGCGATAGGGCTGATCTTGTCCGAGGTAAAGGTGCGTACGGTATCGCGCAGCATGTCGGCGGTATCGCCGAGGTCGAATTCCAGCGAGGGGTAGCTATTGGCAATCATGGCAATTTTCCGGATCAAAAAGACAGCGCGATCCTACACAATCCGGCGCCGCAATCCCAATGCTGGCCGTGACAAATCTTCACAAGCGCCCTACGCTGCGCCCGACACCGCTTTGCATGTTGAAACGTCCAGAGCGCACCACAATCGAGGGAGCCCGCCGTGACAGAGATTTCAAACACCGGCACAGATAATGCCGCACACGCCACTGCGAAACCCGCCAAACAATCCTTGCTGGGGCGCTTTGCGGCGCAATATGGGGATATTGCCACGCCGTTCGATGTCGTGCTTCCCGACGGGCGGCGCGAAACCTTTGGCAAGGGCGCGCCCACCTTCCAATTGACGATCCGCAACAAGAACGGGCTGCGCGCCGTGACCGGCCTCGACGAAGGGCGCATCGCCGATGCCTATCTGAACGGCGATCTTGATCTTGACGGCGACATGATCAAGCCGTTCGAGCTGCGCGGATCGATGAAGGATTTTCACCTGATCACCGAAGCCTGGCGCTACATTCAGCCGTTGATCTTCGGACAGGTGAAAACCAACAAGGCGGCCATCTCGTCGCATTACGACATCGACAGCGATTTTTTTCTGGCGTTCCTCGACCCCACCCATCCGATGTACACGCAAGGCATTTACGAGAGCGCGGACGATACGCTTGCCGACGCGACAAAACGCAAATTCGACTATGCCTTTGAAAAGCTGAAGCTGAAACCCGGCGACCGCATTCTGGAAATCGGGCCCGGCTGGGGCGCATGGTTTGAATACGCCTCTGCGCGCGGTGTCGATTGCACGGGCATCACCATCTCAAAAGAATCCAAACGCTATCTGGAACAGCGGGCCAAGGAATTGGGCCGCAACTGGACCGTGATCGAATCCGATCTCTTTGAATATGAAACGGACCAGAAATACGACGCCATCGTCATCATGGGCGTGATCGAGCACCTGCCCGATTATCTGCGCGTGCTGCGCAAATTCATGAGTCTGGTCAAACCCGGCGGGCGCATCTTTCTGGACGGCAGTGCCTGCACCAAGAAATTTGAGCTCTCATCCTTCATGGTGAAATACATCTATCCGGGGAACCATTCGTTCCTCGTGCTGCATGATTTTCTGGACAAGGTAGCGAAGACGCCGCTGCAGGTCGAAGAAATCTTCAACGACCGCATGAGCTATTATTATACCTTCGTGCAATGGGCGAAGAATTTCGACGCGCACAAAGAGATGCTGGTCGAGCGGTTCGGCGATTTCAATTTCCGCCGCTTCCGGCTTTATCTCTGGGGCGCGTCCTATGAATTCCTCAGCCGCAGTCTGGATTGCTATCGCATGGTGATCCAACTGCCGGAGGATGCGGTGCTGGAGAAGTCACAGAAATAATCGCGGGAGCCCGCCCTGATTCCGCTGCCGCGGGGGCGGGCTTGGCATTCGATTTCACCATGAAAGTGTTGCCAGGGTCAGCAGAACGTCGCTGCCGCACCCGCCCTTACTGCGCTGGCGCGCGG
>JBDZUY010000041.1:4550-18965 GCA_040255365.1 Hyphomicrobiales bacterium | reverse complement strand
GCCAGGGTCAGCAGAACGTCGCTGCCGCACCCGCCCTTACTGCGCTGGCGCGCGGGCGGGTTTGGCATTTCTTTGTGCCATGAAATGGCGCAAAGAAATGGTGCGGCCGAGAAGATTCGAACTTCCACAGGCTTTCGCCCACTAGCACCTCAAGCTAGCGCGTCTACCATTCCGCCACGGCCGCACACGCCATGAACATGGTAGGCGGCGGGGTGTAGCAAATCAGGTGGGAGGTGGGAAGGCCCTGAATTCAGCCAAAAATCTGGGCACCCGAGCGCCACAGGGTCAGCCCGGCCACCGCCAGCACCGCCACGGCAAAAACCCGTGTCAGCAAGCCGCGCTGTTTCGCCAATCGTCCGGCCACGGCCACGCCCGCAAAGCCCCCGGCCAAACCGCCAGCGACAAAGAACCCGGCAATCCGCCAATCCACCAGCCCGGCCAGCGCATAGGAGGTCGCGGTCGTGGCGCCAAAGGCCCCGACAGATACCAGCGACGAGCCCACGGCATTCAGCACGGCCATGCCGCTGCCCAGCATGATGGCGGGTACGATCAAAAAGCCGCCGCCAATCCCGAAGAACCCGGCGATCAGGCCGACCGCCAAACCGCTGCCGATCAGGCGCAGCGCAATCTTCAGGTTGATTGTCACATCCGGATTGCCGCTATCGGCGCGCGGCCGCAGCATTCCGATCGCCACGGCAATCATCACCAGCCCGAACAGAAACAACAGGTGCTGACCATCCAGCATCTGACCCAGATGGGCACCGGCCGCAGCGCCCGCTATGCCAGAGAATGCAAAGACAACGGCGCAAGGCCATTTCACATTGCCAGCACGCGAATGCGGAATGAGATTGGCGAACGCATTGACGGAAACCGCCAGCGCGCTTGTGCCGATGGCCATATGGGGCGATTTCACGCCCACAACATAGATCAGCAGCGGCACGGCCAGAATAGAGCCGCCGCCGCCCAAAAGACCGAGCGCAAACCCGACCAGACTGCCCGACCCGGTTGCCAGTACATCAACGCCGATCACAACGCGGCAGCCGCGCGGTTCCACGGCATGATTGCCAGAACGCGCGCCATGCCACACCAGCCCGAAATACCGGCAAACACCAGCCCGCCGCCAACAAACGTACTGAGCGCCAGGCCCCAGGGCGTGACCAACCATGCCAACAGCAAACCCAGCAAGATCAAACTGCCCGCTGCGATCTGTACCTGACGTTGCAGTTCAATCGGCTTGGAATGATCGACATGCGTTTTGAAGCCCGCCGCTTTCCAGCCATTTAGCCCGCCATCAAGAATATAGGCCTCGTCCAAATTCAGCGCGCACAATTTGTCGGCATTGGCTTTGGTGCGGTTGCCGCTTTGGCAATGAAAGATGATGGCCGTTTTCTGTGCCGCCGCCGACACGAGAAATTTGTCTTTGTTCAGTATGGAAAGCGGCATGGAACGCGCGCCCGCAATATTTTCGCGGGCGTATTCCTGTGGCTCGCGAATGTCACACAATGAAGCGGTGCCATCGGCTATACGCTTTTTGGCTTCGGCGGCGGAAATGGTTTGAATCATGTTCATGTCAGGCCTCACTTTCTGCAATAGATGCTATGCAAGACTTCCAGAATTTCTTCGGCGCGCGCATCGCCAATGGAATAGAAAATCATCTGTCCCTCGCGGCGCGTTGTAACCAGCCCCTCTTCGCGCAATTTGGCCAAATGCTGGCTGAGCGCCGATTGGCTGAGACCGGACGAAGCAACCAGTTCTCCGGCGCTGCGTTCACCGCTCACCAGCTCACACAAAACCAGCAGACGCGATTCATGAGACAGCGCGCGCATCATGGCGGCGGCCTCGCCTGCGCGTTTGCGCATGGTTTTCATGTCCGTTTTGGTCAGCAGCATCGGCTTTCTTTCTATTCAGTGTTGCTAAATTAGATAATACTTATATATTAGTCAAGAACCTTTCTGGGAGTTGCCGATGAACACCCCCACACAACCAGACATTCAGGCCTTTTTTGACGAGGCGACATCGACGATCACCTATCTTGTTAGCGACCCACAATCGAAAAAGGCCGCGATCATCGACCCGGTGTTGGATTACGACCCCAAGGCCGGACGCACCAGCACCGCCTCGGCCGAAGCCGTGCTGGCCGCAGCGCGCAAAGGCGGGCTGGATGTCATCTGGATTTTGGAAACGCATGCCCACGCCGATCATCTGTCCGCGGCGCAATTTCTGCGCGCCAAAACGGGTGCCAAAATTGCCATCGGGGCAAACATCACCAAAGTGCAGACCATGTTCCGCGAGATATTTCACGCTACGGATGTGACGCCCGATGGTTCTGTCTTCGATCAGCGCTTCAAAGAGAGCGAACATTTCGCGATCGGCAATCTGGATGTGGAAGTCATTTACACACCCGGCCACACGCCGGGTTGCGTGAGTTACAAAATCGGTAACAACGTCTTTGTTGGCGACACCATGTTCATGCCGGATTACGGCACGGCACGTGCCGATTTTCCCGGCGGTGACGCGCGCGTTTTGTATCGGTCAATCCGCAAATTGCTGGCCTTGCCGCCGGAAACAAATTTGTGGATGTGTCACGATTACCAGACGCCGGAGCGCGACACACATGCCTGGCAAACAAGCGTTGGCGAACAGCGCGCGAAGAACATTCATGTGCATGATGGCGTGAGCGAGGACGAATTTGTGGCAATGCGCGAAGCGCGCGACAAAACACTGGATATGCCGGTACTGATATTGCCATCCATTCAGGTCAATATCCGCGCCGGTCACATGCCGCCCGCCGAAGATGACGGGCATACCTATCTGAAAATTCCGCTGAACCGGATCTAGGTTTGGCCAAACTTTGGTTCAGATGCCCTCGCCGTCCACGCCGATATGGATGCCGCATTCATCCTTGTCGAGGCCGGACCAGCGCCCGTCGCGATAGCTCTCGCCCGCCTGCACCCGGCGCGTGCACGGCATGCAACCGATGGAGGGATAGCCATCATCCACCAGCGGGTGTTTGGGCAGATTGTGTTCGGTCGCATAGCGCGCCAGATCATCCAGCGTCCATTCGCACAGCGGATTGAAGCGGAAGCGGTCTTCAAAGAATTCGACCGGGTTCATGGCCGCGCGTGCGGCGGTCTGGAATTTTTTGCGGCCCGTGATCTGTGCATCAAACCCGGCCAGCGCACGGCGCAGTGGAATCACTTTGCGGAAATTGCAGCACGCATCCGGGTCTTTCAGCCACAGCGTGCCGTCCGCGTCGCGCGTTTCGCGATGATCGGGATGCGGACCAAGCGAGCGCAAATCGGTCAGGCCCAGCATGTCCTGCAAACGGTCGCGATAGCGCAACGTCTCACCAAACAATTTGCCGGTGTTGAGAAACAGAACCGGCGTGTTCGCATCCACCTGCGCAACCATATGCAGCAGCACCGCCGATTCCGCGCCAAAGGATGAGACGATGGCCGTGCGCCCCGCAAACGCGCCGCCCAGCGCCAGTTCCAAGATGCCGTTTGCATCGCGCCCCTGTGCCAACGCCGACAGCCGCGCCAATTCTTCCGCCTTGGCGGAATCGCGCGGGCGCGTCGGCGCCGCATCAAATATGCGCGGACTTTGCGGATCGCTGCGGTCGATCAGTGTGGTGCGCCCGCCGCTCATTTGAACACATCCATCTCGCGGACAAGATCGCGCGTGCGGCGCGAAACATCCGGCGGTGTCAGCCCATCCTTGCGCCAGCCCTTGCGCGCGCCTGCGATGGCTTGCAGATGATTTTCCCAAACCGGGCCAAACAGCTTTTCGATTTTTTCGCGGATCAATTTGGACAGGCCCGGCGCGGTGCCGCCCGTGGAAACAGTCAGCAGCAGATCGCCACGCCGCACGATGGCAGGCACATGAAAGTCACAAAGCGCCGGTACATCTTCGACATTGACGGGAATGTTGCGGGCGCGCGCCTGTGCCGCCAATGCTTGTGACTGTGCATCATTCAGCCCGGCAACAAACAACAGCCCAATGTCCGGCAGCACGTCTTGCGGGGCGATCTCCACGGGCTCGATGCCGGAATCCTGTAACAGGGCCCGGCGGCGCGCCAAAGGCTCTGCCCGGCCAGCAAGGCCCACAGCGAGGGCTTTGGGATTCACAACAATCGGCAACATAACTCTGCGCCTCCTGGGAGGCCGCGAAATAGCGGTTCTACACAGAGTTACGCAGTGAGCGCATAAAATGCAATAATAGACTGGTAAATAAATCTATTCACACATAATATATGTGTTATTCGTCGTAACCCCTCAGAACCTCCGTCACGGAGACGCCGATCCGGTCGCCATGCAGCACAATCTCGCCCTTTGCCACGGCTTTATCATTGGCCAGCAGGGTTACGGGGTCGTCCTGATGGGAATCCAGCTCGATCACCGCCCCGCGGCCCATACGCAGAAGTTGATGCATGGGAATGACCGAACGGCCCAGAACCACAGAAATCTCGACCTTGACGCCTTCAATGCGGGAAGCCATGTGCAATAAGCCTTTGACAGATGATGGGAGCGATCCTGCGCCATCATGCTTTCCGTGGAGTTAATACGCGCCGTGGCCGATACAGAAATTGATGCAAGCGGCGACGTGGCGGGCTGTGCCGAATGGCTGGTGCGGCCCGGCCTTCTGGACTACCCGCAGGCTGTGGCTTTTATGGAGGCGCGCGCCGCCGCTATTGCCGCCTGTGAGGCGCCCGATCTGGTCTGGCTGGTCGAACACCCGCCGATCTATACCGCGGGCACCAGCGCCCAGGATGCCGATCTGATCGATGCGCGCTTCCCCGTGTTCAAGACCGGGCGCGGCGGGCAGTTCACCTATCACGGGCCGGGTCAGCGGGTCGGCTATGTGATGATGAATCTGCGCAACCGCAATGGTGATGTGCGCCGCTTTGTTCACGATCTGGAAGAATGGCTGATCCGCACCCTGGCGCAGTTCAACGTGAAAGGCGAACGCCGCGAAGGCCGCGTAGGCATTTGGGTGGCGCGCAGTGGCGGCAGGGAAGACAAGATTGCCGCCATCGGTGTGCGCGTGCGCAAATGGGTGACGTATCACGGCGTGTCGCTGAACGTGAACCCCGACCTGTCGCATTTTGACGGGATCGTGCCGTGCGGCATTCGCGAGCATGGCGTGACCAGTCTGGCCGATCTGGGATTGCCGGTGACAATGGCCGATGTGGATGTCGCAATGCGCGTGGCGTTTGCGGAGGTTTTCGGCGCGGCGCGCTAAACCGACGGGCGGCGGTGAAAACCCTTTTCTTCCGGCGCTTTGGAATTGTGCAATTCCACATTGTCGATCTTTGAACCAGCGGGACCGCGCATACAGGCGGTGATGAGCGCCTCCACAGCCTTGGTCTCGCCAGAGGCCAGCGCCTCCACTGTTCCGTCCGAACGATTGCGGATCCAGCCATCGACGCCCAGCCTTTGTGCCTCCGCAATGATGAAATTGCGGTAGCCCACAGCCTGCACACGCCCCTCGATGCGCAGGCGCATATGGGTCAGGTCTTCTTCGGAATGATTGTCGCTCATGGCATGCAGATAGCACCTCAACACCAAAAGTTGAAGTGATCGCAGGCCGGATACTGCATATCCATACCCCTGCCACAGGGTAGCCATGCATTTTCAGCGCCTTGCCGCATTAGAGACGCAGCCACCATTTTCCAAATAGCGAAGCAGGGGTAAGGCATGAAGTTGCATGGTGTTTGCGTAACCGCGATTGCGGCATTGCTTGTTATGTCATCGGCGCAGGCCCAAACGGCCGCATCGTCCGCTTCGGGTGTTCTCACATATAACGCCAGCTTTTTTGCTGATGCGCGGCCCAATACCGCCTATGACATGATTCAGCGCGTGCCCGGCTTCACCTTTGATGACGGCGATTCCAAGCGCGGCTTTGCCGGAACCGCCGGTAATGTGCTGATCGACGGTCAGCGCCCGACATCAAAATCTGATGATTTGCAATCCATTCTGCAACGGGTTCCGGCATCGGATGTGGATCACATCGAGGTGATCCGCGGCGGTGAAAGCGGAATGGACATGCATGGCCACACGGTCATTGCCAATGTCGTTCGCAAAACAGCCGATTCCACGAAAATCGTTGCGCAAGTCGCAAACAATTTCTGGTTGATCGATCATCATTCGGTTCCCAGTGCCAGCCTGGAATTCACCAAACATACGGGCAAAAGCATTTTTGAAGCCTCCATCAAACGTTTTGCGAATTATGACGATTCGGTTGGCCGTGGGCACATCACCAAAACCGACATCGCCACAGGCAAAGTGACAGAAGGCGGTGTTCATAGTGCTGGGCGTGGCGCAGGCACATCGTTGACGGCCGCCGCAACCGTGCCGCTTTTCAGCGGCCTGTTCAAAGCAAACCTGTCCTTGCAGGAAAGCCCGTTCCATTCGGTCGTGGCGTATTATTATCCAACCGGGACGCAGCGTATTCCGGATGACAGTAGCGACCGTACCGGCGAATTGGGCCTGCACTGGAACGGTGATATTGGCGCCACCCATCTGGAAACGCTGGTGTTGCAACGGCTGGAACACAACACCGATGTTAACGGCTCCTTCCAGCCCGGCCTCGATCAATTGTTCAAATCGCGCAACAACACGGGCGAAACGATTGCGCGCGCCACCTTGCGCTACAACCCGTTGCAATCGCTGACGCTCGAAGGCGGCGCGGAAGGTGCGTTCAATTTTCTGGACGGCAAAAGCAGCTATCTTGAAAATGGCGTAATCATTCCCCTGCCCTCTGGCAATGCGCGCGTTACCGAAAAGCGCGGCGAAGTGTTTGCCAAGGGGACGTGGAAATTTTCGCCGGACTGGATTTTGGAAGCGGGCGCACGGTTCGAATTCTCGAAAATCAGCGAAACCGGTTTGACGGCGCAATCACGATCCTTCTTTTATCCCAAGCCGCGCGCCGTTCTGACCTGGAACATCAATCCGAAAAACCAGATTCGCCTGCGTTATGAACGCGTTGTTGGCCAGCTTGATTTTGGCAATTTCATCGCCACCAGCAATCTGGGCGGTACCGGTCTTTCAGCCGGGAATCCCGATCTGAAACCCGACCAGCGCGACCAGTTTGAAGCCTCCTACGAATGGCATTTCTGGGACAAGGGCGCGATCGTTGCGTCTTATCTGCACGAACAGATCAAGGATGTTTCGGACCAGATACCGATTTATACAAAGACGGGTGCGTTCGATGCGCCGGGCAATATCGGCAATGGCCGCAATGATGAAATCCATCTGGAAATGACCCTGCCGCTGGACCGGCTGGGCCTGACAAACGGATTGCTGAAAACCACAAACGTATTCCGCTTCAGCCATGTCACCGACCCCGTCACAGGCCACAGCCGCGGCATCTCGTTCCAGCGTCCGCGCGAAATTCAAGTCACGCTAACCCAGGACATCGACAGTCTGAAATCCACCTGGGGCGTGACCTATGTCAATGGCTGGAAGGAACGCAGCTATTTGCTGACGCAGACGCGCATCAGAAGCGTCAACCCGCCCTATCTCGAAGCATGGTGGGAATACAAACCAACGCCCGAGTGGAGCCTGCGTTTCGAGGTCGATAATATTGGGCGCTTTGTTTATGCGAGCAAATATGAACGCTATAGCGGCCCGCGCAACACCAGCCCGCTGTCACAAACCGAATATCGCACGATCAAATCGCAGCCGCGCATCTATGTGCAAATCCGCAAGACGTTTGGCTGAGTTCAATTTGGCGAAGTTCAGGCGAATTCCAAGATCACATCGTCCAGCGCCAGGCTGTCGCCCTTGCTCGCATTGATTTTCTTGATCTCGCCATCGCGTTCGGCCACCAGCACGTTTTCCATCTTCATGGCCTCGACAACAGCCAGCGTTTCGCCTGCCTTCACGTCCTGACCGACCTCGACATTGATGGAAACGACCAATCCCGGCATCGGGCAGATCAGCATTTTCGACGTATCGGGTGCAATTTTTTCCGGCATCAGTGCCGCCAGAGCCGCCGCCTTGGGGTTACGTGCAAAGCCGACCACGCGCATACCGCCATGACTTAACTGATAGCCGCCCTGCACGCGCGTAATCTGTATCGCAGCGTGCCCCGCCGTATCATCCAGCCGCATCGTCGGCGCGCCGGGGCTCCAACGAATGGTCGCTTCATAAATCTTTCCAGCAATTTTCGCGTGAAACTTGCCATCGCGCAAAACCACTTCGCTGGCTTTTACCGCCTCGCCATCAAGTGTGACGGCATATTCCGGCCCGCCCGCATGGGCGCCGTTCAAGGTGCCGGAAATTTGTCCGGCGCGTTTCGTGCGAATGATTTTTGCGGCCAAGGTCGCGGCGACAAAGCGGCGGCGCGAGGCCTCATCCATCTCGCGGCCCAGAAATCCATCGGGATATTCTTCGGCAATAAAACCCGTGGTCAACCGCCCCTCGCGGAAGCGTTTATGGTGCATGATCGCAGTCAGGAACGCGATGTTGTGACTGATGCCTTCGATGCGGAATGTATCCAGCGCCTCGGCCATGCCATCAATCGCCGCGATGCGCGTTGGTGCATGGGTGCACAATTTGGCGATCATCGGATCGTAGAACATCGAGATTTCGCCGCCTTCATACACGCCGGTATCATTGCGCACCGTCACATCACCGCGCGTGGTTTCCGCTGGCGGGTGATAACGCACCAGCCGCCCGATGGAGGGCAAGAACCCGCGATAGGGATCTTCGGCATAGATGCGCGTTTCCACCGCCCAGCCATCCAGCTTCACATCGCTTTGCTTGATCGGCAGTTTTTCACCCGCGGCAGAGCGGATCATCAATTCGACCAGATCAAGCCCGGTGATCAGTTCGGTCACCGGATGCTCCACCTGAAGGCGCGTGTTCATTTCCAGGAAAAAGAAATTCCTGTCCTTGTCGACAATGAACTCCACCGTGCCTGCGCTGTCATAGCCAACGGCGCGCGCCAGTGCCACGGCTTCTTCGCCCATGGCTTTGCGCGTTTTCGCATCCAGAAAAGGTGACGGCGCTTCTTCAATGACTTTTTGGTGGCGGCGCTGAATGGAACATTCGCGCTCGTTCAGATAAATGATGTTGCCATGCTTGTCGCCCATCACCTGAATTTCAATGTGGCGCGGTTCGGTGACAAATTTTTCGATGAACAGACGATCATCGCCAAAGCTGGCCTTGGCTTCGTTCTGTGATGACTGGATCGCCTGCACCAGATCTTTTTCTTCGTGCACGATGCGCAGGCCCTTGCCGCCGCCACCGGCCGATGCCTTCACCATCACCGGATAGCCAATCTCCTTGGCAATCTGTTTTGCGTGCGCCGCATCTTTGATCTCGCCGACAAAGCCGGGAACGGTGGAAACTTTTGCCTTCACCGCCAGTTTTTTGGATTCAATCTTGTCGCCCATTGCGGCAATGGCGTTGTTGTTCGGCCCGATAAAGACCACGCCGATCTTCTCCAGCGCTTCGGCAAAGGCTTCGCGTTCCGACAAGAAGCCGTAACCGGGGTGAACGGCCTCGGCGCCCGTCGCCTTGCAAGCCTCCACAATCTTGTCGATCAGCAAATAGGATTGGGCGGATGGCGGCGGGCCAAGACGCACCGCTTCATCGGCCATCTGCACATGCAGTGCATCCTTGTCGGCGTCGGAATAGACCGCCACGGTTTTGATGCCCATCGCCCGCGCCGTCTTGATGACACGGCAGGCGATCTCGCCACGGTTCGCAATCAGAATCTTCTTGAACAATGTACCCTCGGTTCCCTGCCCCTGCGGGCCATTGGCGCCACGGCCCAACGGCCTCGTCGTGCCTGATATTTAGGGGCTGGCGGGCTTTGCGTAAACCGGCAAATGGCCCCAAGGCAAAGCTGCCGCAACGTCAAAATGCACCACCGGGCCCGCAATGTGCAAATGGGCGGGAAAACCGCTCCCGCCCATCCGCTTCAACCTGTGCAAAGGTCTATTTTGCTGCCCCTTTGCTTTGGGCCATGCTCTTGTCCCGCGTCGCGCGGAACTCATTGCCCTTGTACCAATTCGGCCAGGCATCGCTGTTGGCCAGATCATGGCCCACCGCATAATACACTTTGGCGTCGGCAACCGGGCCGGACAGATCCCATTTGGGATTGTACTCATCCGATGGCTGGTGGTAATGATTCACGCGGTATTCATCGCGCACTTTCTGACCGGCCGCTGTGCCGCCGTTGACCAGATCATAGCCACCGCCGGGATAGAGCATCGGTACGCCAACCTTGGCCAGGCTGATATGGTCGGAGCGATAGAAGCTGCCCTTTTCCGGTTCCGGGTCGGGCGTGATGACACGGTTCTGTGCCGCCAGTTTCGCCTTCAGGATATCTTCCATCTGCGAGGCACCATTGCCGACCAGCACCATGTCATGTGCCGTGCCTTGCGGCAGGTTCGCATCCAGATTGATGCCGCCAACAATATGGTTCAGCGGCCACAACGGATGCTTGGCAAAATATTCCGAGCCCAGCAGACCCTGTTCTTCCAAGGTCCAGGCCAGAAACGCGACCGAGCGTTTGGGCGCCGGTTTGTCATGCGCGAACTTTTCCGCAACTTCCAGAATGGATGAAAGGCCCATGCCGTTATCGACCGCGCCATTGTAGATTTTGTCTGGCCCGGCAACATCCGGCTTCACACCAAGATGATCCCAATGCGCGGTGTAAAGCACATAATCATTGGGATGCACCGAACCCGGCAACACGCCCACGACATTGCGCGTTTTCATGTGTTCGACCGTGGAATGAAGATGGGCGCTCATGGTTTCGCCCTTCATCGCCACCGCCTTGAAGCCGCGTTTGTCGGCGGCGTCTTTCAGCGTCGTATAATCCAGCCCCGCATTCTTGAACAAGGTCTGCGCGGTTTCATGGGTGATCCAACCCTGCACCGGCACCATCGACATGTTCTGATCCGCCGCATCCAGCCAGCCCTTTTTGCCGGAGTTGGAATTGCGCACCACCTGCCAGCCATAGGCGGCGGGCGCGGTTTCATGCACGATGATCGCGGCGGCCGCACCCTGACGTGCGGCTTCTTCGTACTTATAGGTCCAGCGCCCGTAATAGGTCATCGCCTTGCCCTTGAAGAATTTGGGATCGCGATTCACAAAGCCCGGATCATTGATCAGAATGACAACCGTCTTTCCCTTTACATCGACACCTGCGTAATCGTTCCATTTGTATTCGGGCGCGACGATACCGTAACCGACAAATACCAAATCAGAATCTTTGACAGTCACATCCGCGCTTTTGAATTGCGGCGTCCAGTACACATCCTCATCGGGGAATTTGGGGTTGATCTCGCCCTTGGGTGTTTTGAACACCAGCGAAGATTTGGCCGCATCCAGCGTGATGTTGACGGCGGGCACCTCCTGAAAATAGCTGCCCTTGTTGCCGGGCTTCAGGCCGATGCGCTTCATCTCATCGGCAATCCATTGACTGGCTGCCTGCCCCGCTTTGGTGCCGGGGCCGCGGCCCTCAAAATAATCATCGGAAATGGCTTTGTCGCGCGCGCCAATGTCGGCGGCGTTGATATCTGCCGTGGTGACCGGATGGCCGGGCTCCACTGCCCAGGCCGGTGCGGCAAGCAGCGCCGCACCGAACGCGAACGCCAATCCGCGAATACGATATGATGTCATACAGAAAATGACTCCCCTTGTTGTTGGCATGCGTGCATCCTAAGCGCTGGTGCGCGCGACGCAATGAAACAAAGTCTTGTGCGCAACTTTCTTTTTTATACAAATGCTTGATAGTTGTTTTCTGGTTTTGGGCCCTTTTGCAAACAGGGGGGCGGGTTGGATTTCAAAAGGCGGACCGCCATGATTTTTCTTCGACACAACACCCTGCGCGATATAGGCATCTTTTCCTGCATTGCAATTTTGTGCACGCCGCTGATGTTTGCGCTGCCCGCGCACGCCGCCACCAAAGGAGACACAACGATGCCCGAATTTTACACGACGCCCGAAGCCAAGGCCGCAAAGCTGCCTTTCAGTTTGGCCGTGCGTGTCGGCGATGTGTTGCATCTGTCCGGTGCGCTTGGCGCCGTTCCCGGCACGATGAATTTGGCGCCCGGCGGGATAGAGGCGCAAACCAAACAGACGATGGAAAATATCGGCGCGGTGTTGAAAGCCAACGGGCTGAGCTTTGACGATGTGTTCAAATGCACCGTGATGATGGCCGACATGAAAGAATGGCCCGCCTTCAACGCGGTCTATGTCACCTATTTCAAACCGGATCGTTTGCCCGCGCGCTCCGCGTTTGGCGCAAACGGTCTCGCGCTTGGCGCCGCAGTGGAAATGGAATGTATGGCCTATGCGGGGGCAAAGTAAAGCTTTGTTGTTGTCGCGGTTCCGGACGGAAAACCGCTTCACACTTTTCCTGGAACCGCTTTAGTGCCCGTCATCCGACCAGTGCGGCGGATCGCGCACCAGTTTGATAACGCCAAAACTGCGGCCAACCTCGATCAATTCGGGATGAGAGCCATTGCGCGGGCCGCCGCGTATCGTGTGCACGATGCCATCGAAATCGCGCACCGTTAAAGTGCCGGTCCAGCCTATTGTCATATCGATGGCGCGGCGTTGTGTGTGACGGCTGACCAAAGCGGCGGGAAATTTGATTCCGTATCCGGCGACCATCGCGCGCGCGGCGGCGCGCGATGCCTCAATATCCGGCTTGTTGCCGCGCCGGTGCAGCCATTGAATATCCACGCCGCTTTTGAGCGGCACCTTGGCCGGGTCTTGCCCGCTGAGCGCGATCATGCCGGACCAATGCATCAGATAAGCGCGTTCCGGCGGACGATACGTGGCGGCGATGGAAACCGATGCTCCGCCCTTTTTGATGGCGGACAAATACGCGCGCACAGAGTCACGAAAATCCGGCGTCAGATCATTGACCGATGCACTGCCCGGAAATCTTGCGCACCAAGCTGGTCCCGATAATTCCGCCATGCCTGCCCCGCGAATCTTCAAGCCAGTATAGCAGAGATCAAGGGAGCCAGGTTACACTGTGAACACCGCGTTATGGGTAGAATGTGACCTGTACTAACCACCGCGGTCTCAAGCAGATGCCAAGACGTGCCGGACTACGACGTAAAGACAAACTCCCTAAAAAACACAAATTCCAACCACACAAGGGAGTAGAAATAAACAAATACCTGAAAGAAAAATACTTATTAGTCCGGTAATACGAACGCTGTTCAAATCAGCTTGATAATAGCGAACCAACTCGTTGGGCTTAGTAACCCCCTCTTGGTCATAGCCAATCATTTGAACATTGAGTGCTCTTATAATAACAATGAAAAGCGTACAAAGAGATAAAAAGAGAACGGTGACCGTCAACAGAACGCTAAACAAAAACAGAAAAGTTCTTTGAAAGCCGTTGAAATTAGAAATCGTATCCAAATTGGCAAAAATGCCAAGGCACAAAACAACCAATAGCCCAGCAAAGCCCGAGGTGACCATCTTTGCTAATGCAAGAAAGTCGTCACCAAAGAGGGCCACATTACGCTCAGATAAGGCGTATGTTTTGAGATATTTATCCAAGCTACCTCACAGCGGAATGTTGTTGTGCTTTTTCCAGATTTGCGGGACCTGTTTGTTCTGTAGTGCGCGCAACGCCCGCGCGATGCGCCAGCGCGTGGTATGCGGGCGGATCACATCGTCGATATAGCCGCGCGATGCCGCGACAAACGGATTGAGAAAGCGGTCTTCATATTCTTTTGTGTGCGCGGCAATCTTTTCTGCATCGCCAATATCCTTGCGGAAAATAATTTCCACCGCGCCCTTGGCCCCCATCACCGCGATCTGCGCGCTGGGCCAGGCATAGTTGAAATCGGCGCGCATATGTTTGGACGCCATCACATCATAGGCACCGCCAAACGCCTTGCGCGTAATCACCGTGACCTTGGGGCATGTCGCCTCTGTATAGGCGAACAACAGCTTGGCACCGTGTTTGATAAGACCGCCATATTCCTGTGCCGTGCCCGGCAGAAAGCCCGGCACATCCACAAACGTCACAATGGGAATGTTGAAGCAATCGCAGAAGCGCACAAACCGCGCCGCCTTGCGCGATGCATCGCTGTCGAGCACACCGGCCATGACCATCGGTTGATTGGCGACAAAGCCGACGCTGCGCCCCTCGACCCGGCCAAAGCCGGTGATGATGTTCTTGGCGAAACTTTCCTGAATCTCGAAAAAATCGCCCTCGTCCGCGATCTTCAGGATCAATTCTTTCATGTCATAGGGCTTGTTCGGATTGTCCGGCACCAGCGTATCCAGGCTTGGCTCGTCGCGATTGGGCGGATCATCGGTTGGCCAGCTTGGCGTCTTGTCGCGATTGTTCAGCGGCAGAAAATCGATCAGGCGGCGAATTTCCTCGATGCACAACACATCATTGTCATAGGCGCCGTCCGCGACC
>JBDZUY010000041.1:0-4450 GCA_040255365.1 Hyphomicrobiales bacterium | reverse complement strand
GCGGCGAATTTCCTCGATGCACAACACATCATTGTCATAGGCGCCGTCCGCGACCGATGATTTGGTGGTGTGCACTTTCGCGCCGCCCAGATCTTCGGATGTCACATTTTCATGCGTCACCGTTTTCACCACATCCGGCCCGGTGACGAACATGTAGGATGTATCGCGCACCATGAAAATGAAATCGGTCATCGCGGGCGAATACACATCGCCGCCCGCGCACGGCCCCATGATGACGGAAATTTGCGGGATCACGCCCGATGCCAACACATTGCGTTTGAACACTTCGCCGTAACCGGCCAGCGATCCCACGCCTTCTTGAATGCGCGCGCCACCCGCATCGAACAGACCGATGATGGGCGCGGAATTTTGCATCGCCATGTCCTGCACCTTGCAGATTTTCTGGGCGTGCGTTTCCGACAGCGAGCCGCCAAACACGGTGAAATCTTTGGCAAAGACATAGACCATGCGGCCATTGACCGTGCCCCAGCCAGTGACGACGCCATCGCCGGGAATGCGGTTTTTGTCTGCGCCGAAATCGGTGTTGCGGTGTTCGACGAACATGTCGAATTCTTCGAACGAGCCGGGATCGAGCAACAGCTCGATACGTTCACGCGCTGTCAGCTTGCCCTTGGCGTGTTGCGCCTTGATGCGCGCTTCGCCCCCGCCCAAACGGGCCGCGGCGCGGCGTTCTTCCAGCTCGGCAAACTTGTTCGTCATGTCAGGAACCTGTCGTTGTAGATAGCAAATCGGTGGCAAGAGTGTGCGGTGCAGCACAGCGGGTCAAGGGTGCCGCACCGTCAAGCGCATAGCATGCGCGCTGTCATTTTGTCAGTGCGCGAAAGACGCACTCGGCGGCGGCCAGCTCGGCACGCTGGGCGCGCGCACGGGCCTCGGCTTCGGCGTCGCGGCCCCATTTTTCAGCCTGATATTCCTCATCCAGCCGGGCCTCGGCAAAGGCCTCCTCGGCACTCAATTTCGCGTCGGCCAGCGCCAGCGCCAGCACCAAAGAGCCGCACAGGCTGGCCGCTGTCTGCAGCGCGGCCAACGCAAAATCATCGCGCGCCCATACCGCTTTTTCGAGCGCCATGCGCGCTTCCGCCGGTTGTTCGACGAATGTGATCCCGGTTGTGGGCACCAGCGCGGCGGCGTGGGTTTGCGCCACCCATGCCAAAAGCGGATCCCAATGCGCCGCCTGACGCGCCGCCAGATCGGGCGCATTGTCCGCGCGGTAGCACAGCAAATCAGCCGCGCCAAAACGCAGCACCTCGCCGCACACAACGCCGCGCTTGTGCGGCACAAGATCAATCGCGGTGTTGGCGATTTTGGTCAGCGGCATGGCGGCGGGATCCAGTGTTTCACCCTGTTCGCGCCATTCGTCCGCCACGGCCTCGGCCAGCGCCTTGGTGGGCAAGGTCAGCAGCGCGCGCGCCGGTGTTTTGATCGGCGCACCGTCGAGCAGAATGGTATGAGCCCCGTTCTGATCGCCCACGCTGACATTTTTGTAGAAGCGCTTCATCGTCTGGATTTGGGTTTCTGTTTTTTGGCCGTTTGTTTCTTGGCCTTCTGCTTTTTGGCTGGCGCAGATTTTTTCGCTTTTGCTTTTGGTTTGGGTTTGGCCTTTGCTGCGGCGCGCATCGCATCAGACAAGCCATCATGCGGCCCCAGTTTTGGCACCGGATGATCGGCCCAATACAGCGCACCAATTTCTTTGTTGTAAGCGCGGTGGAACGGATACCAGAACTGGTTGTTGCGGCGCCCCGCTTCGCCGCCAACGATCAGAACAGCATCTTCATCGCTATTGTTCATGATCACATGGGTGATGCCGGTACCCGCTTCCCAGCCGATAAAATCGCCTGCATCCATTTTTGTGATATAGCCGTCGTTCCACGCATCGACGCTGCCGGACACGACATAGACAAATTCTTCTTCATCGCGTTCGGCATGGGGGCGCGATGTACGCCGCCCTGGCTTTAAAATTTCCAGATGCACACCAATGCGCGAAAAGCGCGCGCGTCTGCCGAACCGCGCATCAATGCCGTGTTTCTCGCTGCTGCCGGGATAGCCGCCCTCATCCTTTTCCAGAATATCGCGCCAGTTCATTGCAAAATCGGGCAGCGTCTTTTTGCGTGCGCCCTTGGGCGATGGCGCACCGCGCATCGCATCGGTCTGCCCGTCATGGGGCCCGCGTTTGCGCTTTGGCGGATCGGTCCACAGCTTGCCCAGACTGGCCAGATTTTCATTGGCCGCTTTGTCCACCGGATGCACCGCGCGCGATGTATGCCGCTGGCCCTCCGTAAAGGCCAGAATGCAAACATCCGCATCGCAATTGTTCAGCACCGAATGGCCAATACCCGTTCTGGCGTTGAGCCAGACGCCGTCGCCTTCACGAAGCCGATGCACATAGCCATCGGCCCAGAAATCGGGCGCGCCTTCCAGCACGATGAAAAACACTTCATCATCGCGCATCGCGACAGGCGGATAGGCGCGCAGGCCCGGCGGTATGCGCAAATGCGCAACCCGCAAATGCGTCATGCCGCTTGCATGCGCCAGCTCGCTTGCAAAGCCAAACATCTCACCCAGACCATGCGGGGCAACCGGCGTTTCAATATCGCGCCAATGCACAATGTAAGATGGCCGTTTTGTCGTTTTCATCTGGACCTCTTGCCAGTGATTTTGGGGAACGGATTATCTTTGGAATTTACATCGAAACCGAGCAGTTTCCACGTCTTCATCATATGCGGCGGCAATTCCGCCGTCACCTGCAACCGCCCGCCATCGGGGTGCGCAATATCAATGCTGCGCGCATGCAGATGCATCTGATCTTCGATTTCGCCCTGCCCGCGCGATTCTTGCGCGCCATATTTGAAATCGCCGATAATCGGGGTTCCCAGCGCCGCCAGATGCACGCGGATTTGATGCGTGCGCCCGGTGATGGGTTTGCACGCGACCCAGGCATATTTTGTGCCCGCGATACCCATGACGATGTAATCGGTCATCGCCGGTTTGGCGCCGTCCGCATCGCGATCCACACCGATCATCTTTTCGTCGCGGCCATGCGCGCCATGCCCGCCTTCTTTCGCCAGCGCCAGCTTGATCGTGCCGCGATCCGGCTTGGGCACACCGCGCGTCAGCGCCCAATAGATTTTCTGTGCGTCGCGATTGCGCAAAGCCTCCCCCAGCGCAGCGGCGGCGGGCACCGTGCGCGCCACCACCAGCACGCCGGATGTATCGCGATCCAGCCGGTGCACCAGCTTGGGGCGCTGCTTCTTGCCCTGGCTCAGCGCATCCAGCAGGCCATCAATATGCTTCACCTGCCCGGTGCCGCCTTGTGTGGCCAGACCCGATGGCTTGTTCAGCACGATCACCGATTTGTCCTGATGAATCACGATGCCGCGGATCAGCGCATCATCGCGTTCGGTTTTGACCGGCGCTGGTTTGGCCTCCAGCCCCGGGGCCAGTGTGATCTGCGGCGGCAGGCGCATGGTCTGGCCCGCCGCCACGCGGTCGGCGGCCTTCACCTTTTTCCCATCCAGCCGGATCTGGCCGGTGCGCAGCAACCGTTCCACCATGCCATGGCCGATGCCGGGATGGTGGCGTTTGAACCAGCGGTCCACGCGCGCGCCATCATCATCGGGCGCGATTACCGCGCTGCTGGTGGCCGATGGTTGTTTGTGTGTCTTATCGCTCAATTGACGCATACCTTTCGAGTCGCCTAGCGTTCGGGGTGATGGGGATGGGGTCCCCCGAAACCGTCCGTCTTTGCCCATTTGGGCGCTGGCGCGACTGATGACTCCTGCCGGGTTGAACATGCTGCGGTAGGCGCGCGGGCGCAACCGCGTGGCGGCGACGTTACGCGATGCTCCTGCCAAAATCAGGTTTCACGGGGGCACATTATGCCGTTTCAGCTTTATCTGTATGTCGCATTGGGGGGCGCGCTGGGCACGGTTGGCCGCTTTGCGGTTTCCGGCCTCATCGCCAACCAATTCGGCGAGACGTTCCCGTGGGGCACCTTGCTGGTCAATGTCGTGGGTTCGTTCATCATCGGCTTTTTCTGGACCCTGACCGCGCCGGACGGGCGGCTGTTCGTTAGCGGCACAACGCGCCAATTCGTGATGACGGGCGTGTGCGGCGGCTTCACCACATTTTCGTCGTTCAGCCTGCAAACGCTGAACCTGATGCAGGACGGCGAATGGCTGGCCGCGGGCGGCAACGTCGTGGGCTCGGTCAGCCTGTGTCTGATCTTTGTCTGGCTGGGCACATTGGCCGCCGCATCCGTGAACCAGTTGAAAGGAGCCTGAGCCATGCACGTTCCCAAAGACGCCATGCAATTGCGCATATTTCTGGGCGAGAGTGACAAGGCCGATGGCAAGCCGCTTTACGAAGCCATCGTGTTGAAAGCGCGCGAGACGGGATTGGCCGGGGCCACCGTGATCCGCGGGCCGCTGGG
>JBDZUY010000040.1:25409-26724 GCA_040255365.1 Hyphomicrobiales bacterium | reverse complement strand
TCGATCCGGCGCGCGGCGGCTTCGGTTCCATCGCACACAATCACCATGCCGGAATGTTGCGAATAGCCCATGCCCACGCCGCCGCCATGATGCAGCGATACCCATGTCGCGCCACTGGCGCAATTCAAAAGCGCGTTCAAAAGCGGCCAATCAGAAATCGCATCCGATCCGTCGCGCATCGCTTCGGTTTCGCGGTTGGGCGATGCGACCGAGCCGGAATCCAGGTGATCGCGGCCAATCACCACCGGCGCTTTTAGCTCGCCGCGCGCCACCATCTCGTTGAACGCCAATCCGGCGCGGTGCCGGTCGCCCAGCCCGATCCAGCAAATGCGCGCGGGCAATCCCTGAAAGCTGATGCGTTCCCGCGCCATATCCAGCCAATTGTGCAGATGCGCGTCATGCGGCATCAGCTCTTTCAGCTTGGCATCGGTTTTGTAAATGTCTTCCGGGTCGCCGGAGAGCGCGGCCCAGCGGAACGGACCAATGCCTTTGCAAAACAGCGGGCGAATGTAAGCGGGCACAAAGCCGGGAAAATCGAATGCGTTTGTGACGCCTTCGTCTTTCGCCATCTGGCGAAGATTGTTGCCATAATCGACAACGGCCACGCCCATCTTCTGAAACGCCAGCATCGCGCGCACCTGCTCGGCCATGGATTGTTTGGCTGCGCGTTCCACCGCCTTGGGATCGCTTTCGCGCTTGTCCTGCCATTCGCCCAGGCTCCACCCTTTGGGCAGATAACCGTTCACCGGATCATGCGCGCTGGTTTGATCGGTCACCATGTCCGGTTTGATGCCGCGCTTCACAAGTTCGGGATAAATCTCCGCCGCATTGCCAAGCAATCCAACCGACATTGGTTTTTTATCGCGGCAGGATTGTTCGATCATCGCCAGCGCCTCGTCGAGTGTGCTGGCTTTGGCGTCGAGATATTTTGTCTTCAGCCGCATGTCGATGCGCGATGGCTGACATTCCACCGCCAGCATGGATGCGCCCGCCATCACTGCGGCCAGCGGCTGTGCACCGCCCATGCCGCCAAGCCCGGCGGTCAAAACCCAGCGCCCTTTCAGATCGCCGCCAAAATGCTGACGCCCCATCTCGGCAAAGGTTTCGTATGTGCCCTGAACAATGCCCTGGCTGCCAATATAGATCCATGAACCGGCCGTCATCTGGCCGTACATCATCAGACCTTTTTTATCGAGCTCGTTGAACACATCCCAATTGGCCCAATGCGGCACGATGTTGGAATTGGCGATCAACACGCGCGGCGCATTTTCATGCGTGGTGAACACGCCCACCGGCTTGCCCGATTGCACCAGCA
>JBDZUY010000040.1:2320-25309 GCA_040255365.1 Hyphomicrobiales bacterium | reverse complement strand
GGCGCATTTTCATGCGTGGTGAACACGCCCACCGGCTTGCCCGATTGCACCAGCAAAGTTTGCGTATCTTCCAGCCGCTTCAACGTGGCGACGATGCGGTCATAACTTTCCCAATCGCGCGCGGCGCGGCCAATGCCGCCATAGACCACCAGCTCTTCTGGCCGTTCGGCCACGGCCGCATCCAGATTGTTCATCAACATGCGCATGGGTGCTTCGCTCTGCCAGCTCTTGGCCGAAAGTTCTGCGCCGTGCGGTGATTGAATGCGGCGGGTGTTGTCGAGGCGGGTCATGCGTTTTCCTCTTGGGCAAAAGCGATGCAGGCGCAAAGGATTTTGGTCAGCGTTTGGCGCATCGCCGCGGCGCGCGCCTCCACATATTGGCTGGGCCAGTTGTTTTCATCGGGTGTGCCATCCGGTTCATCCATATATCCGCGGCAGGAAAGCTCCATCTGGATCGCATGCACGCCGTTTTGCGGCTGGCCGTATGCGCGCGTTGTCCAGCCGCCCTTGAAGCGGCCATTGGTGACGCGGCTTTGCCCGCTGGCATCGCAAATCTGTTCCACCGCGCGGGCCAGCGCATCACCGCAGGTCTGTCCATTGTTGGTACCGATATTGAATTGCGGCAGCTCGCCATCAAACAGGCGCGGCACGACGGAGCGGATGGAGTGCGCCTCATACAAAACAATGTGCGGATGGGTTTGGCGCAGGCGCGCAATCTCTGCGGCCAGTGCATCGTGATAGGGCTGAAAATAGGTTTCGCGGCGGCGCGCAATTTCGGTTCCGTCGGGCACGGCGCCGTCTTTGTAAAGCGCATCGCCGTCAAATGTTTCGGTCGGGCACAGCCCGGTTGTCGTCTGGCCGGGATACAGCGATTTGCCGGATGGATCGCGGTTCACGTCGATCACGCTGCGCGACAGGGTGGTGCGGATGGTTGTGGCACCCAGATCGGCGGCAAAATCATAGAGCCTATGTATCCACCAATCGGCATCGCGCCGCGCCAGCCAGGGCGAAACAAATTTTGGTGCAATTTCCGGCGGCAATGCCGTGCCGGTATGCGGCATGGAAACGATCAGCGGCGCGGTGCCGCGCGTGATTTCTATAAAGTCTGTCATTGATTCAGTCATTGGCCATTCCATATGCGCAAGTAGAGCGGATTGGAACCCATGCGATAGACCAGTTCGGCGGGTTCGTTCACATCCCAGATTGCCAGATCGCAAGCCTTGCCATTTTCAAGCGTTCCCACCCTGTCCGCCATGCCCAATGCGCGCGCCGCCTCGCGCGTCACCGCGGCGATACATTCATCCACTGTCATGCGAAACAGGGTGGCCGCCATATTCATTGTCAGCAGCAAAGATGTGAGCGGCGATGTGCCGGGGTTGCAATCTGTGGCAATCGCGATGGGCACTTTGTGTTTGCGCAAAAGCTCCAGCGGCGGCTGTTTGGTTTCGCGCAGAAAATAAAACGCACCGGGAAGCAGCACCGCCACGGTGCCCGTGCGCGCCATCGCCATTATCCCATTCTCATTCGTATACTCAAGATGATCCGCCGACAGCGCGCCGAAACGCGCGGCCAGTTCTGCGCCCTTCAGATCAGACAATTGATCGGCATGCAGCTTCACGCGCAAACCATGTTTGGTTGCTGCTTCAAACACGCGCGCCATTTGTTCGGGCGAAAAGGCAATGCCTTCACAAAACCCGTCCACCGCTTCGGCCAGCTTGTCGCGCGCAATGGCGGGGATCATCTCATCGCAGACCATCGCAATATAGGCATCCTTGTCGCCGCCTGCTTCGGGGGGCAATGCATGCGCACCCAGAAATGTTGCGGCGATGTTCACATCGCGCGCTTTGCCCAGCGCATGGGCGGCGCGCAGCATTTTGCTTTCATGCTCCAGCGACAGGCCATAACCGGATTTGATTTCGATTGTTGTCACGCCGCCTGCGATCAACGCGTCCAGCCGCGGCAGGCTTTGCCGCACAAGCTCGGTTTCGCTCGCCGCGCGTGTCGCGGTGACGGTGGAGAGTATGCCGCCGCCCGCTTTGGCGATGTCCTCATAAGAGGCGCCGTCCAGCCGCATCTCGAATTCGCGCGCCCGGCTGCCGCCATAGACCAGATGGGTGTGGCAATCGATCAGGCCGGGCGTGACCAGCCGGCCCTCGCAATCCACGATTTCGCCGGCATCCATCGCAGGGGCGTCCCCCGCGTCCCCGGCAAAGACGATGCGCCCGTCTTTGGCCGCGATGACGCCATTGGCGATCAGGCCCAGCCCGCCATCGGTAGCGGGGATAAGTGTTGCCAGTCTCGCGCGGGTCCAGATTTTGTCGCAACGCATGGAAAATGCCGTTTCAGTGTAAAACGCGCCTTAGGAAAAGGCGGCCCTGCACGCTAAACTTAGGCGAGGATGGCGCGCCTGTCAGGCGGCACCAGACAATAAACCAGGGGTCTTTTGCATTCATGCCCAATCTGTTTTTCCGCGCCGCGCTTTTGCCCGATGGCTGGGCTGAAAATGTCCGCATCACGATGCAGAGCGGTAAAATCTTGCGCGTTGCGCCGGGTGCGGCCGCCGAAGCGGGGGATGAACGCCACGCCGCCGCGCTGCCCGGCCTATGCAATGTGCACAGCCATGCCTTTCAGCGGGGCATGGCGGGGCTGGCCGAAACGCGCGGACCCGAAGGCGACAATTTCTGGACCTGGCGCGAGGTGATGTATCGCTTCCTCGACCAACTGACACCCGATGATGTCGAGGTGATTGCCGAGCTGGCCTATATCGAAATGCTGGAAACCGGTTTTACCCGCGTGGGAGAATTTCATTATCTGCATCACGATCCCGCCGGTGCGCCCTATGATGATATCGCCGAGCTGGCGGTGCGCATTGCGGCCGCGTCCAGCCAGACCGGAATCGCGCTAACTCTGCTGCCAGTGTTTTATGCGCATGGCAATTTTGGCGGCGCGCCGCCCGTGCCGGGCCAGCGCCGGTTCTTGAACAATGCCGATGGCTTTGCGCGCTTGATGGAGGAATCGCGGCGCGCGATCACCCATCTGGATGATGCGAATATCGGCGTTGCACCACATTCCCTGCGCGCGGTTACGCCGGATGAATTGCGCGGCATCGTTCCATTGGCGAAAGGCGGGCCGGTGCATATTCACGCCGCCGAACAAACCAAAGAGGTGGATGATTGTATTGCGTGGTCGGGCGCGCGGCCGGTGCAATGGCTGCTGGATCATGCGGGCGTCGATGCGCATTGGTGCCTGATTCATGCAACGCATATGGACGATGGCGAAACGGAGGGGCTGGCGAAAAGCGGCGCCACCGCCGGGCTGTGCCCCATCACCGAGGCCAATCTGGGTGATGGTGTGTTTCCCACGCCTGCCTATCTCGCGTGCGGCGGGCATTTTGGCATCGGCACCGATTCCAATGTGCTGATCGATCCGGCAGGTGAATTGCGCATGCTGGAATATGCCCAGCGGTTAACCACGCGCGCGCGCAATGTTCTGGCTCCGGGCGAGGGATGTTCGACGGGCGCCACATTGTTTGATGGCGCGCTGCGCGGTGGGGCCCGGGCGCTGGGGCAAGGCGGGGGCGGCCTTTGCGAAGGCGCTGCGGCCGATATTGTCAGCCTTAATCATACCCATCCCGCATTGGCGGGACGCAGCGGCAACGCGCTGATTGATAGCTGGATATTCGCCATGTCCGGCGGCGCGGTTGATTGCGTGTGGCGCGCGGGGCGCAAATGGGTCGAAAATGGCCGCCACATGCGGCGCGATGACATTGAAGCGCGTTGCCGCCATAGTTTGGCGCGTATTCTGGGTTAGACAGGCATGCGCGTGCAGACAGGGGACCGGTTCTGAGCATTATTGTACACGTCGCAAAAGTGCAGGTGCATAGAGATATGCACCATCATCGCGGCGCGCCTGCGCCGTGAAAAACTATGCGCCCAAATTGCGGGTTGATAATCCGGCAACGTTGCAAACCGAATTGCGCGGCGGCCAGTTCCGGCTGATTGCGGGCGGCGATTGGCTTTTGGCCGAAGTGTCCCGGCTCGATTCCGAATTGAATACTTCCGACATGGAACATGCGCGCGAGGCCATCATTGATGCCAGCGCGATCACCGCGATGGATAGCGCGGGCGCATGGTTGCTCCTGCGCACGCGGCGCGCATTGGAACGCGGCAATACACGCATTAGCGAATTCACACTGCCGGATCGCTACATATCCTTGATGGAAACCATGCAGCGCGACCATGTTGGCGAAGCGCTGGAGCCGCTGCCGCCGCGCCGCAGCTTTGAAGATCTTCTGGAGCGTCTGGGCCGCGGCACAATGCATGTTGCCCATCAGGCCTATGACCTGTTGGGGTTCCTGGGCCAGGTCACAATTGAAACGCTCGAAGCCATTTTTTCGCCGCGCCGTGAATTGCCGTTTCGCGCGGTAGTGCATCAGGTCGAAGAAACCGGGCTGACCGCACTGCCGATTGTCGGGCTTTTGGCATTTTTGCTGGGCATCGTGCTGGCCTATCAGGGCGCGGATCAGTTGGAGCGTTTCGGCGCACAGATTTACACGATCAATTTTCTGGGCATTGGCTTTTTGCGCGAGCTGGGCGGGCTTGTTACCGCCATCATCGTTGCGGGCCGTTCCGGTTCTGCGTTCACTGCGCAAATCGGCACGATGCGCGTCAACGAAGAAATCGACGCGATGCAGACGATTGGCCTGAACGTCACCGAAGTGCTGGTTCTGCCGCGCATTCTGGGCTTGATGATTTCGCTGCCGCTGCTCACATTTTTTGCCGATGTTGTTGGCATTATCGGCGGCATGGTGATGACCTATTTCAGCCTTGGCGTCACCATTCCCCAATTCATGCGCATCCTGGGAGGTGCGATTGATGTCAACACGCTGATGGTCGGCCTTGTCAAAGCGCCGGTCTTTGCGTTCATGATCGGGCTTGTCGGTTGTTTTGAGGGCCTGCGGGTGGAACGCAATGCCGCCAGCGTTGGCAAGCTGACCACGCGCTCGGTTGTGGAAGCGATCTTTTTGATTATCGCCTGCGACGCCGCTTTTTCCATTCTGTTTTCGATACTGGATATTTGAGCGATGCGCCCCGAACCGCATGATGATGATCTGGCCATCCGCATTCGCGGATTGCTCAACATTTTGGGCGGCAACACGATTCACGATCATCTGGATATGGATGTGCGGCGCGGCGAAGTGATGGGCGTGGTCGGTGGTTCGGGCAGTGGCAAATCTGTTCTGCTGCGCTCCATCGTCGGTTTGATTACGCCGCGCGAAGGCTCCATCGAAGTTTTTGGTCAGGAAACGCGCGAGATGAATGATGAAGCCCTGAGCGCGCTGCGATTGCGCTGGGGCGTATTGTTTCAGGAAGGTGCGCTATTCAGTTCGCACACGGTTGCCGAAAATATTCAGGTGCCGCTGCGCCGCTATACCGATTTGTCCGAGCGTTTGATGAACGAAATTGCAGCGCTGAAAATATCGCTGGTGGGTCTGCCCGAAGATGCGGCACGCAAATTTCCGTCTGAATTATCCGGCGGTATGCGCAAGCGGGCGGGTTTGGCGCGCGCGCTGGCGCTGGACCCGGAGCTTTTGTTTCTGGATGAGCCGACGGCGGGGCTTGACCCCATTTCCGCCACGCAATTCGACGAGCTTATACGCAATTTGCAGCAAAGCCTGGGCCTGACGGTTTTTATGGTGACACATGACATTGATACGCTGCGCGCCACCACAGACCGGATTTCGGTCTTGGTGAACAAATCCATCATTGTGGGTACAATCGCAGAGCTTTTGAAAAACGACGATCCGTGGATACAGGAATATTTCTCTGGTGCGCGCGGGCGTGCGGCCCTGAACGCGTAAATAGCGCAGCCAACGAGGAGACAGGACATGGAAACCAAAGCCAATTACGTCGCCGTCGGCGGGTTTGTGCTGGCCTGTATGGTGGGCTTTGTTGTGGCGCTGGTCTGGCTTGCGGGCGCGCAATACAGCGAAGAATACAATTATTACCGGACCTATTTTTCCGGCTCTGTCACGGGGCTGGGCAAGGGCACATCGGTGCGCTTCAACGGTATCGAGGTGGGGCGCATTTCCAAGCTGGATTTTGACCCCGACAATCCCAAACGCGTGATCGTAACGATGCAGGTTGATCCGAAATTGCATCTGCATGAAGATTCGGTTGCAACGATTGCCAGCGAAGGCCTGGCTGGCGGGGCCTATGTCGAAATCGAGGGCGGCTCGAAAGATTCCCCGATGCTGAAACGCAAGCGGGGCGAAGATTACCCGGTCATCGCGTCCAAGCCATCCACGCTGCAGCAGCTTGCGGAAAGTGCGCCGCGGATGATCGCAAAATTCAACCATGTCGCAGATCGGTTGGCCATTATCCTCGACGACAAGAATGTGAAAGCGTTCGGCGAGATCCTTGAGCATGTGAACAACACAGCCAGCGTGGTTGACAGACATTCCGAAGATCTGGACGAAACATTTACAAATCTGAAGCGCTCGTCAAAAGAACTCGAAACCAATCTGAAGAAATTCAATGTGGTGCTGGGTCATGCCGATCATGCGGTGCGCGGCGCAGACCGGTTCATCAATGGCGATACATTTGTGCAGCTCAACCAGTTTGTGGTCGAGGCGCGCGCACTTGTCACCAGTCTCAAACGGCTTTCCAACGATCTTGATCGTGAACCGACCAAGGTTCTGTTTGGCGACCGGCACGAAGGATACACACCCAAATGATGTGCACCCAAATTGCCCAACGCGGTCTTGCCGCTGCGCCCGCCCGCTTCGTTCTGGCCGGTTTCATGGCGCTGGTCCTTGGCGGCTGTTCCAGCATTATCGGCCCCGGCCCGTCACCCAAACTCTATACTTTGAACCCGTCGTTTGAACGGGCGGCAGCGGGCGAACCGGTGAACTGGCAATTGGTTGTGGCCACGCCGGTTGCCACGCAAAGTCTGGATAGCGTGCGCATTGCACTCAGCCAGACGCCGCTGACGATGGATTATTATGCCAATGCGGTATGGGTGGATCGTGCGCCGGTGATGGTGCAGGGGCTGCTGGTTCATGCGTTTGAGAAGAGTGGCCAGATCAGCGCAGTCGCGCGCGACAATGGCAGCATCCGGCCCGATTATATTTTGCAAACCGAACTGCGCAATTTCGAGGCGCGCTATGATGTGCCCGATACGGCGCCAGTTGCCGTTGTACATATTGGCGCGCGTATTATTGCCATCCCCAGCCGCAAAGTGATCGGCGTGAGCGAGGCCGATGAAGAAGTGCAGGCCAGCGCCAATTCGGTGCCGGCCGTGGTTGATGCGTTCAACCGGGCAACCGGTGCGGCGATTGCCAAAATCACCACCTGGACCTTGCGCACCGCACCGGCGATTGACGAAGAGGCCGCGCCGGATCGGCGCACACAGCGGCGGCGGCACTAAAATCCGTGCAATCAGCGAATGGGTTGAAACGAACAGCTTGTTTGTTTGGCGCGAATGATCCTTCTGGGGATGTGAACGTACCCATAGGCGCGCTGTAAACGATTCGATTTTGATGTGGTTTTGCGCTCAACGTGACGTTCAGTGCGGCCGTTGTTGCATTACAAATGTCTTTTCCGCCACGCCCAGAGAAAAAAATATGCTGGCCGTTCGCGCTCGCACTATTGCTCCTCATGGTTGCAATCGGGTTTGAATAGTTGCGCATGGCGCCCGGCCAATAGCGCCCATTTTGGGTTGGGCATCATGCGGTTCTGTGCATGTTGCGCGATGCGGTTCTGTCGTTCCTGCCGCTTTTTTGTGCTGTTGTTCGCGTTGCGTTCGGGCGCTCCGGCGCATCCGGCCCTTGCTTGTGCATTGGCGGCGCTGATTGCGGGTGGTTTGGGCACCACCTTCTTTGCCGCATATTGCCCGGTTGGTTCACCACTATTCGTTGCAACCTGAATTGTGATTGCGGTTGCCATGATAACGGGCCTTGGTGTGGTGCTGGGTTCGCGCATCTTGCGCTGGTAGAAAATCTTCCTATCTAATTCACCCAGATGATTCACAGCCTTGAAGATTCGGGCACGCTGCCTTGGCGGGGCCGGATTTTCGCCCATGTTCTCCTGCACACCGCACGGCCTTGTCTTGCCCGGTGCGGCATCCTTATCAGTAGGTGTTTTGCGTATGGTTTCGCGTTTGTCCGGCGTTTTTGCGGAGGTTGATCCGCAAAGTTTGGATCATCCTGTCCTTCATTTTTTGAAAGACTATTGGGATCGCCTACGCGGCGAGCGGCTGATGCCGTCACGCGCGGATTTGCGCCCGTCCGAGATGAAAGAACATCTGGGCTGGATCATCCTGGCGGATGTGTTGCCCGATTTTGCCGATTTTCGCTATCGCACAATCGGCACGCGCGTGTCGCAATATTTCTTTTCCGATGATACGGGCAAAACCGTATCCGAGGCGTTTGGCCGTTATGGCGAAGCGGCCGCCAAATCGGCGGTCGCGGTTTTTGCCAAGGCTGCGCGGGACCGTGTGCCCGTGCGCTCCTATGGTGATGCGGGTTGGATCGGGCGCGCCTTTCTGGATTTCGATGCGCTCTACCTGCCGCTGTCCGATGATGGCCAAATCGCCAATATGGTGTTGTGCGGCTTCACCTTTGATGCGTCTGCGCTGGTCAAGGCGCGCGGCGGCGGCGATATGCCGGGCTGACAAAATTCCCCACTGACAAAATTCTCCTCGCGGGCGTTCGAAGCCTGTAAGCTGGCGCTATACAGCCATCGCTATTCAGGAGAGTTTCATGCCTATCAAAAATCGTCTGACCGACATGCTCGGTATTGCCTATCCCATCGTGCAAGCGCCGATGGGCTGGATCGCGCGCAGCGCGCTGGCCAGCGCCGTTTCCAATGCGGGCGGCATGGGCGTGATCGAAACATCATCCGGCGAGCTGGATGCGATCCGCGAAGAAATCAAAAAGATGCGCGATCTCACCGATAAACCATTCGGCGTGAATGTTGCGCTGGCGTTCGTGCGTGATCCCGCGATTGTGCAATTTATCATTGACCAGGGCGTGAAATTCGTCACCACATCCGCGGGCGATCCGCAAAAAATCGTCGGCCCGCTAAAAGAAGCTGGCCTGACCGTGTTTCATGTCGTGCCGTCGCTAAAGGCGGCGTTGCGCGCGCTTGATGCCGGTGTCGATGGGCTTGTGGTGGAAGGCGCCGAAGGCGGCGGGTTCAAGAATCCGCGCGATGTCGCGACCATGGTTCTGCTGCCGTTGGTTTGCGAAAAGGTGGACGTGCCGGTAATTGCGGCGGGCGGCATGGTCGATGGCCGCACCATGGCGGCGGCGTTCGCGTTGGGGGCCGAAGGGATTCAGATGGGCACGCGCATGGTCTCGGCGGCGGAATCACCCGTGCATGCCAATTGGAAGAACGCCATTTTGGCGGCGCAGGAAACCGACACGGTGTTTTTGAACCGCTTCGGGCCGGGCCCGGCCTTGCGTGCCTTGCGCACCGAAAAAACCACGCGCTTCGAAAAAGAGGCGCCCGAAAACATTATGGGCGAGTTCAAACGCGCGCTCGATCTATATTATGGCGGTGATATGGAAGCCTCCATCGCGTTGTCGGGCCAGGTTGCGGGCCGTATCGACAGTGTGAAACCGGTGGCCCAGGTGATTGCCGAAACCATGGCCGAATTCGCCGAGGTCACGGCGCGCTTGGGCGCCCGCTATGGCGCAAACGCTGCCTGAACCCACGCCAGCGTAGTGGACATTAAGGCTGCGTAATTTTTGCGGCCATCGGGACATCTGCCGTAACATCGCCATGTTCGCGCGCACAATGTGCGTGTTCGTTGCGTATCGGATCATTGCCGCGGCGCGCAAATTTGCGCGGCCGTCCGCGTTTTGTTTGGCGACTTGGTCGTGATCCCATTCTGCCGCCGTTCGTGCGACGCGGCGGGCATGTCCTATGCCCGCAATTCAGCAAAGTGAGGTGCAATTATGCAAATAGGCGTAATCGGTTTGGGCCGGATGGGCGGTAATATTGCACGCCGTCTGATGCGCCATGACCATGATGCGGTGGTGTTTGATCGCGATACCAAGACAGTCAAGGCACTGGCCAAAGATGGCGCGGTCGGGTCGAAAGATCTGGCCGATTTTGTTTCTAAATTAAAACGCCCACGCACCATCTGGATCATGCTGCCCGCAGGCGCACCGACCGAAGGCACCGTTCAGGATTTGGCCAAACGCCTTTCCAAAGATGATGTGGTGATCGATGGCGGCAACAGCTTTTACAAAGATGATATACGCCGCGCCAAAGTGCTGAAAAAGGAAGGCATTCATTATGTCGATGTTGGCACATCCGGCGGGGTATGGGGTGCTGATCGCGGCTATTGCATGATGATTGGCGGCGAGGCGAAAATTGTCAAACGGCTGGACCCGATTTTTCAGGCGCTGGCGCCGGGGCTTGGTTCCATTGATCGCACACCGGGCCGCAAGGGCCGCGATCCACGCCCCGAACAGGGTTATGCCCATACCGGCCCCGCGGGCGCCGGGCATTTTGTGAAAATGGTTCACAATGGAATCGAATATGGCCTGATGCAGGCCTATGCCGAAGGTTTTGATATCTTACGCGGCAAGGGCGGCGATAATCTTCCTGAAGAGGAACGCTTTGATATTGATCTTGCCGATGTTGCGGAGGTGTGGCGGCGCGGCAGCGTGATCTCGTCCTGGCTTTTGGATCTGACCTCCATCGCGCTGACCAAGGATTCCAAACTCTCTGAATTTTCCGGCTATGTCGATGATTCCGGCGAAGGCCGCTGGACCGTCAATGCGGCCATCGAAGAAGCGGTGCCAGCCAATGTTTTAAGCGCTGCGCTCTATGCGCGGTTTCGCTCGCGCATCGATCACAGCTTTGGTGAAAAAATT
The DNA here is from genome assembly GCA_040255365.1 of Hyphomicrobiales bacterium. Taxonomy (GTDB): domain Bacteria; phylum Pseudomonadota; class Alphaproteobacteria; order Micropepsales; family Micropepsaceae; genus Rhizomicrobium. The sequence continues at coordinate 14,422 of JBDZUY010000040.1, read as the reverse complement.
CTCTCGGCCATGCGCAATGAATTTGGCGGGCATATAGAGGGACAGGTTGAAAAGAAACCTGGGCAGAAGGCTGCAAAAAAGAAGGCCAAACGCTGATGGCGGCGGTAAAGACGGCGTTGTCACAGCGTGTGGTGCCGGGTCCGTGCGCATTGGTGCTGTTCGGGGCGGGCGGTGATCTGACCAAACGGCTGGTCGTGCCCGCGCTCTACAATCTGGCGCGCGCAGGCATGCTGCCCAGGAATTTTGCCATTATCGGTATCGATCACAACAAACGCACCAGCGAAGAATGGCAAACCCATCTGCATGATTTTCTGGAACAGACGGTAAAATCCGGCGATGGCGAATTTGAAGCCAAAGCGATTGATGAAAAAGTGTGGAAGCGGCTGGCCGATGCGATGAGTTATGTCTGCGGCGATTTCACCAAGCCCGCACTCTACAAGAAAATCGGCGAGCATCTCTCCGCGCGCGACAAAAAAGAAAAGCTGGGCGGCAATGCGGTGTTTTATCTGGCGGTGGCTGACCGCTTTTTCGGCGACATCGTCGATCACCTTGGCAAAGCCGGGCTGTCCACAGAGGACAACAAGAACTGGCGCCGGGTGGTGATTGAAAAACCGTTTGGCCATGATCTGAAATCGGCCATTGCCTTGAATGCGCGCGTCACAAAGAGTTTGCGCGAAGATCAGATCTATCGGATCGATCATTTTCTGGGCAAGGAAACGGTGCAAAACATCATGGCGTTCCGTTTTGCCAATGGTTTGTTCGAGCCGTTGTGGAATCGCAATCACATCGACCATGTGCAGATTACGGTGGCCGAATCCATCGGTATCGGCACGCGCGGTGGGTTCTATGAACATACCGGCGCGTTGCGCGACATGGTGCCGAACCATCTGTTTCAGCTGATTGCGATGATGGCGATGGAACCGCCGGTTTCGTTTGAGGCCGATGACATTCGCGCCAAGAAGGCCGAAGTGTTCAAGGCGGCACGTCCATTGAATGTGGATGATGCGGTGCGCGGCCAATATGGCCCTGGAAAAATCGAGGGCAAAAAAGTTTGCGGCTACCGCCAGGAAGGCGATGTGGGCGCGAAATCAGGCATCGAAACCTATGTCGCGCTGCGTCTGGAAATCGAAAACTGGCGCTGGGCGGGTGTGCCGTTTTATTTGCGCACGGGAAAGCGCATGCCCAAACGCAGCACCGAAATCGCCATCCGCTTCAAGGATGCGCCCTATATGCTGTTCCGCGATGTGCCGGTGGACGCGCTGGGTGCCAACTGGATGGTGCTGCAAATCCAGCCCGATGAGGGCATACGCTTGCGCTTCAACGCCAAGCGGCCGGGCCAGGTGATGGCGCTGGATAGCGTGGCGATGGATTTCAAATATTCCGACTGGTTCAAACAGGGCCCCGCCGTCGGCTATGAAACCCTGCTGTATGATTGCTTCATGGGTGATGCCACGCTGTTTCAGCGCGCCGATCAGGTGGAATCGGCGTGGGCTGTTGTCGATCCGGTGCTCAAAGCGTGGGATGCGACCAAGCCACAGGATTTTCCCAATTATGCGTCGGGCAGCGCAGGGCCAAAAGCGGCGGATGCGTTGCTGGCGCGCGATGGCCGGGCGTGGCGCAACGTATGAGAGGCGAGCGAATATGACGAACAGCGCGATACGCGGATGTGCCGACATTGTTGCCGATCCTGCGCAGCTCGCGGTGCATGTCGCCGGCTGGTTTGTCGAGCGCGTGGCCACAACATCCAGCCCCGTGCGCGTGGCGCTGTGCGGCGGTTCCACGCCGCGCGCGTTTTATACGCTGTTGGGATCAGAAGATTATCGCACCAAAGTGGCGTGGGAACGCGTGCATCTGTTCTTCGGTGATGAACGCTTTGTGCCGCATGATGATGCGGCCAGCAATTTTCGCATGGTGCGTGAAACCCTTTTGGCGCATGGCGCTGTTCCACCCGCCAATATTCATCCCATCCCGGTGACTGGCACACCGCAAGATGCGGCACGGGCCTATGCGCAAACTTTGCAACGTATCTATGGTGCCGACGTGCTGGATCCTGCGCGCCCGCTGTTTGACATCAATTTTCTGGGCCTTGGCGATGATGGGCATACCGCGTCCTTGCTGCCAGGCCAGCCCGTTTTGAACGAGTGCGAACATTGGGCGGCGGCAGTGATGAAGGGCCGCGATGAACCGCGCATCACGCTGACCTATCCGGCATTGGAAGCCAGCCGCACAATCGCGTTTGTTGTGAGCGGTGCGCAAAAGGCGGCAGCCGTGCGCGCGGCACGCAGCGGTGATGAAACATTGCCGGCCGGGCGGCTGAAACCCAAGGGCGAGGTGATCTGGTTTTTGGACGAAGCGGCGGGCGCAGCGCGCACACGCAGCGAAGATTGAAAAGGAGCAGTCAGAGGCATGGCATCACGCATAGAAGATTACGCAATGATCGGCGACATGCGCACCGCGGCGCTGGTTGACCGCGAAGGCTCTATCGACTGGTTTTGTGTGCCGCGTTTTGATTCTGATGCCTGCTTCGCCTCGCTTGTCGGAAACAATGACAATGGGCGCTGGAAAATTGCGCCGCGCAATGGGGCCAAATCGCGGCGGCATTACCGTGATGGCAGTCTGGTTCTGGAAACCCATTTTGAAAATGACGAAGGAAAAGTCTCCGTCATTGATTTTATGCCGGTGGACGAATTGGATAGCGCCATTGTGCGCCTTGTCACATGCCACAAAGGCAAGATGGCGATGGAAACCGATCTTGTCATCCGCTTCGATTACGGAAAATCGGTCCCCTGGGTGCAGCGCGTGGATAACAAAACCGTCACCGCCATCGCTGGCCCATCGATGCTGGTGCTGCGAACACCCGTCAAGGTGCATGGACAGGATATGCGCACGGTCGGCAAATTCACCGTACATGAAGGTGAAACCATTCCCTTTGTGCTCAGCTATGGGCGCTCGCATATGCCGCCTTCGCCGCCGCTCGATGTGGACATGGCGCTGCAACAGACCGAGAAATTCTGGAAAGGCTGGTCGAAGCATTGCACGGTAAAGGGCAAATGGTCCGGCCATATTCGCCGTTCGCTCATTACGCTGAAGGGCTTAAGTTACCGGCCCACGGGCGGCATTGTGGCGGCGCCCACCACATCCTTGCCAGAAAAAATTGGCGGCGCGCGCAATTGGGATTACCGCTATTGCTGGCTGCGCGATGCGACATTCACATTGCTCGCCTTCATAAATGCCGGCTTCATCGAAGAAGCCGATGCGTGGCAGCATTGGTTGTTGCGCGCGGTTGCCGGATCGCCAGAACAATTGCAGATCATGTATGGCGTGGCCGGAGAACGCCGTCTGGACGAACAGGAGCTGGATTGGCTGAGCGGGTTTGAAGGTTCGCGCCCTGTGCGTATCGGCAATGCGGCGGCGGGGCAGATGCAACTCGATATTTATGGTGAGCTGGCCGATGTGTTGCAGCAGGCGACGCGCGGCGGCCTTCCCGAAGTGCCGCGCCGCACCGAATTTCGTGTCGCGTTTCTGGAGCATCTCGAAAAAGTCTGGCGCATGCCCGATCATGGCATCTGGGAAATTCGCGGACCTGCACAGCATTTTGTGCATTCCAAAGTGATGGCCTGGGTTGCATTCGACCGCGGATGGCGCGCCGCCAATGCCGAGCATCTGGCATCCAAACGCGCGCGCTGGAAAAAGATCGCCGACGAAATTCATGCCGATATTTGTCACAAGGGTATCGATCCGGAACGCGGCTGTTTTGTGCAAGCCTATGGGTCCGAAGCACTGGACGCCTCGCTTCTGCTTTTGCCGATGGTGGGCTTTTTGCCGCCCAGCGACAAACGCATCAAGGCAACAGTCGCCGAGATTGAGCGGCACCTTCTGCGCAATGGTCTGGTGCTGCGTTACGAAACTGCTAGCGGTGTGGACGGGCTGGATGGAGACGAAGGTGCATTTTTGCCCTGCAGCTTCTGGCTGGTGGACAATTATGTATTGCAGAAGCGCCGCAAGAAAGCCGAGGAGCTGTTCGAGCATCTCTTGAAATGCAGCAATGATGTGGGATTGCTGTCCGAAGAATATGATCCGGTGGCCAAACGTATGCTGGGCAATTTTCCGCAAGCCTTCACCCACGTGGCATTGGTCAATTCTGCGCTGGGCCTGAAACAGGATATCGCCGCCATCGAACGCGCCCCGCAAATGCGCAGTGAGAAGCTGGAAAAAGCCGTAGCCAAAACGTCAAAAACAAAAGCGAAAACCAAAACAAAAGCCAAAACCAAAACCAAAGCAAAACGGACAACAAAAAAATCGAAACAGACAAAACGCTAAGACCAGCCGAAGGGATGCAGCGATGAGCGGCACGCACAACAAAGCCTCTGACAAAGATGCAAACCCGCCATCGCGGATTTTGGCCATTGATGTGGGCGGTTCGCATTTGAAAGCGGCCATTATCAGCAATCAGGGTAAAATGCTGAGCGACAAGGCGCGGGTGGAAACGCCAGATCCCTGTCCGCCGCAAACCATGGTGGATGCGCTGGTGGAACTGGTGAAGCCGCTGGGCACGCATGACCACATCTCCATCGGGTTTCCGGGGGTTGTGCGCAATGGCAAAGTGATTACCGCGCCGCATTGGGGCAATGAGGAATGGTCTGGCTTTGCGCTTGCCAAAATTCTGTCAGACAAAATGGGCGGCGCACCGGCGCGGCTGATCAATGATGCGGAAATGCAAGGGTTGGCTGTCATCAGGGGCAAGGGGCTGGAACTGGTGTTGACCCTTGGCACGGGTGCTGGCACCGCGCTGTTTCGGGACGGCGAAATCATGCCGCATCTCGAATTGGCGCATCACCCGATCCACAAAAAGAAAACCTACAATGATTATGTCGGCGATGATGCGCTGGACAAAAAGGGCAAGAAACACTGGAACAAGAGGGTTGGCCGCACCATAGAGATTTTGTTTTCGCTGCTGCACTACGATCATCTGTATATTGGCGGCGGCAATTCGGACCACGTGTCGCTTGATCTGCCAAAAAATGTGACACTGGTTTCCAATGAAGCCGGGATTACGGGCGGCGCAAATTTGTGGCAGGACAAGATGCGTGGATGCGCGTGAACACATTGAATAATTGTCTGAATGGGAAGACTGGCGAAGGGCCGCCTCCGCCGATTGATCTGGCGCGCGCCGCGCTGTTGCTCGATGTGGATGGCACCTTGATTGATGTTGCGCCAACGCCCGATGCTGTTGTTGTGCCGGGAAACCTGCGCGATGTCCTGAGCCATTTGCGCGAATGTGTGGATGGCGCACTGGCGTTGATCAGCGGGCGTTCTCTTGATGGGCTTGACGCGCTGTTTGCACCGCTCAGTTTTGCCGGTGTTGGTTCGCACGGTGCCGAATTGCGCAGCACGCCAAAGGGCAAAAGCGAAATTCTTGCCGGGGAACCGCTTTCCAAAGGTACCGTAAAAACCTTGCAAACGATTGCGAAAGCCCATTGCGGTGTCCTTATGGAGGACAAACACTACGCGCTGGCGCTGCATTACCGCCGCGTGCCGGAAGTGGAAGCCGCACTGGCCGCTGCATTGGCGCAGCACATGCCCGGTTTTGAAAAAGAGGGGCTGGAGCTTTTGCGCGGCAAGGAAAATTTTGAGATCCGCCGCCGCGGCATCAACAAGGGCGCGGGCCTGATTGCACTGATGAAACATGCGCCGTTTCGCGGGCGTCAGCCGGTTTTTATCGGCGATGACACAACCGACGAAGACGCGTTGCAGGTGCTGCCTGAATTTGGCGGAACGGGCATGTCTGTTGGCCGCCGTCTTCGCGGGGCAAGCCATGTGTTTGCTGGGCCGTCCGACGTGCGCGCCTGGCTGGCCATGCTGGCGGGCAAGGATGGTGCGGTATGAGTGCACCCGGTCTTGATCTGGCGGTCATTGGCAATGGCCGCACCGCGGCGTTGCTGGAAAAAACTGGCCGCTTGGTGTGGTGGTGCGTGCCGCGTTTCGATGGCGACCCGGTGTTTTGCCGCTTGCTTGCGGGCGATGAAGAAAAAGGCTTTGCCGATGTCGTGATGGACCGTCTGGCAAATGTGGAATCGCACTACATCCGCAACACCGCCATTGTGCAGACCATTTTGACCGATGAAGATGGCGCGGCTGTTCGCATTACCGATTTTGCACCGCGCTATCGCAATTTCGGCCGCATGTCGCGCCCGCCACAATTGGTGCGCATGATCGAACCGGTTGCGGGCCTGCCGCGCATTACCTTGCGTGTGCGCCCGGCCTTTGCTTATGGCAAGCCGGTGCAAAATTATACCGTCGGCAGCAACCATATCCGTTACCGCGACGGCACCACGGTGGTGCGGCTGACAACCGATGCACCGCTGTCTTATATCGAATGTGAAACACCCTTCGTGCTGACGCGCGCGATGCACATGGTGTTTGGCAGCGACGAGCCATTTCCATCCGAACTGGAATCCACCTGCCGCGATCTGTGTGACCGCACGCGCGATTATTGGCTGGAATGGGTGCGCCGCCTTTCCATCGGCTATGAATGGCAGGATGCGATTATTCGCGCCGCCATCACCTTGAAACTCTCCAATTTTGAAGAAACGGGCGCGGTTGTCGCCGCACTGACCACATCGATTCCCGAAGCGGCGAATTCGGGGCGCAATTGGGATTATCGTTTCTGCTGGTTGCGTGATGCCTATTTCGTTGTGAAGGCACTGAACCGCATCGGCGCGACGCGCACGATGGAAGATTTCATTTCCTATATTCTGGGCATTGCCACCAATGGCAGCGGCGTCTTGCATCCGGTTTACGGGATTGTGCCTGATCATCCGCTGACCGAAGTGGTGGCCCCAGATCTGGCCGGGTATCAGGGGCACGGCCCGGTGCGCGTGGGCAATGCGGCCGCCGAGCAGATTCAGCACGATGCCTATGGCAGTGCGATTCTTGCCGCGATGCCGCTGTTTTTTGACAAGCGGCTCGAACGGCTGGGCGATGAAGCGTTGTTCAATGTGCTCGAACCGCTGGGCCAGCGCGCGGCGGACCTTGCGCTCGAACCGGATGCGGGCATTTGGGAATATCGTGGCCGCGCGCGTGTGCACACCCATTCCGCCGCCATGTGCTGGGCCGGCTGCAGCCGCATGGCCGCCATTGCGCGTCATCTGGGTTTTGGTGCGCGTGCCACACAATGGGACAAAACCGCAGACGCCATTCAGGCCGCCATTCTGGAACGCGCCTGGAGCGAAAAACGCGGCGCGTTTACCGCCGCCCTGGGTTCGGATGATCTGGATGCGTCGGTCCTGTTATTGCCCGAATTGGGCCTCGTGGAAGCCACAGATCCGCGCTTTGTTTCGACCGTGAACGCTATCGAAAAAGATCTTGTGCGCGGCAATCATGTGATGCGCTATTCCGCAGCCGATGATTTCGGTCTGCCCGAAACCGCGTTTCTGGTTTGCCGCTTCTGGCTGATTGATGCGCTGTCTTTACTGGGCCGCAGGGCTGAAGCGCGGGCCCTGTTTGAAGATGCGCTGGCACATCGCAATCACTACGGGCTGTTCTCCGAAGATATTGATCCGCGCACCGGAACTCTGTGGGGCAATTTTCCACAAACCTATTCGATGGCCGGGCTTATCTTGTCTGGTATGCGTCTGTCGAAAAGTTGGGAGGACCGCTATTGGCACGCGTCTTCATAGTTTCCAACCGTGTGGCAGTGCCCGATCCGTCGCGCGGCGTGCATGCTGGCGGGCTGGAAGTCGCGCTGCAATCAACCCTGAAACAATATGATTGTGTGTGGCTGGGCTGGTCCGGCGAGGTCAAGCCGCAGGGCGAGGTGGAAACCCGTACCATAAAAACCGATGGCATGACCTATATCGTTACCGATTTGGCCGAAGAGGATTATCAGGAATATTACAATGGCTTTGCCAATCGCGTGCTGTGGCCGATTTTGCATTACCGTCTCGATCTGGCGGAGTTTTCGCGCCGCGATCTGACGGGTTATCTGCGCGTCAATCAGCATTTCGCCAATCAGATAGACAAGGTTCTGGAACCGGATGATGTGGTGTGGGTGCATGATTATCATCTGATCCCGCTGGCCAATGATTTGCGCGCACGCGGCCATAAAAACCGCATCGGCTTTTTCTTGCACATTCCGTTGCCGCCGCCTGAAATTTTGACCGCGATGCCAAACCATGAGCGGCTGATCCCGGCGCTGGTTGATTATGATCTTGTCGGGCTTCAGACCGATGGTGATGTAGAAAATTTCAAGCGTTATCTGACCAGTGAATGTGGCATGCCCGCTTTGCCCAATGGCGGCTATGGCCCGCACGAAAATGGCATGCAGGTTGGGGCTTTTCCGGTTGGCATTGAAACACGCAATTTCCAGCGCCGGGCCCAGCGCGCGGTCAAAACCTCGTTCGTGCGCAAGGTGATGGATACGGTGCCGGGTGTTTGTGTGATCGGCGTGGACCGGCTGGATTATTCCAAGGGCATCAATCTGCGCCTTGAAGCGTTTGAACGCTTTTTGATGGCGCAAAAACAATGGCGCGGCAAGGTCACCTATTTGCAGATCACACCGCGCAGCCGCAGCGAGATTCAGGAATATGCGGATATGGAACGCGAGATTGACGAGCTGTGCGGCCGCATCAACGGCATGTATGGCGAAGCAACCTGGCTGCCCGTGCGCTATATCAACCGACCCTATAGCCGCACGGCGTTGTCCGGGCTTTATCGCGCCTCGCGTGCGGCGCTGGTGACCCCGCTGCGCGATGGCATGAATCTGGTGGCCAAGGAATTTGTCGCCGCCCAGGATGAAGAAGACCCGGGTGTGCTGATCCTGTCGCGCTTTGCCGGTGCCGCGGCCGAATTTGGCGCGGCGCTTTTGGTCAATCCGTATGATCCCGAAGCGGTCGGTGCGGCGCTGGCGCGCGCGCTTGACATGCCGCTGGATGAACGCCGCGCGCGCTATCGTGCATTGTTCGATGTCATGCTGAAGACCGATATTTCCGGTTGGGGGGACCGGTTCTTGTCCGCGCTTGCACCCGGCGTGTTTGATCCTGCGCCTTAAGCTCAGGCGGATGCGCTGCCGCGAGCGGAAAGCCGAAGCACGCTGACACCGGCACCGGCCAGCGCAACACCGGCGGCAACATAAAGCGCAACGACAGCACCGCCTTCAGCAAAATGCGAAAACATCAATGCGACAAGGGCGGCCCCAATCGTCTGGCCCAAAAGCCGGGCGGTGCCCAGCATGCCACTGGCCCCGCCGCTGCGTGCGCGCGGTGCGGCGCTAAGCAGGGTGCGGTTGTTGGGCGATTGGAAAAAGCCAAAGCCAGCGCCGCACAATGCCATGCGCCAGGAAACATCAGCCATGCTGGCATCATGCGGCATCAGTGCCAGCGCCAGCAGGCCAATGGAAAACACCGCCAACCCGCCGCCGCCCAAAAGCCCGGCGGGATAACGGTCGGCCAGCCACCCCGCAACAGGCGAGGCAAAGCCGACAGCAATGGGCCAGGGCGTCATCAGCAATCCGGTTTGAACGGCGGTAAATTGCAGCGGGCCCTGCAACAAAAAGGGCAGGGCGACAAAGGCCAGCATCTGACCCATGAACGAACAGATTGAGGTGCAAACCGACAGCGTAAAAATCGGGATGCGCAAAAGATCCATGGGTAAAAGCGGGGTGGTGCGCGAAAGCTGGCGGCGCACCAGCCAGAAACCGAGCAAACCTGTTGCCACGATTGCGATGGCAAACCGCGTATAGCTGGCGCCGTGGCCCAGCGCATCAACCGCTGCAATCAAAAGACCGAATGTGCCCGCGCTTAACGCCGCGCTTAAATAATCGAAACGGTGCGTGGCGTGCGGCGTGCGTGGTATGGTGCGCAAGGCAATTGCGATGGTGACGATGCCCAGCGGCACATTGATCGCGAACAGCCAGGGCCATGTGCCGACTGCCAGAATGGCACTGGCCAATGTTGGTCCCGCGGCGGCCGAAATGGAAACGATCACCGCATTGATCCCGATGCCTTTGCCAAGCTGATTTTGCGGATAGACAAAGCGCACCAGTGCGCCATTAACGCTCATAATGCCGGCCGCACCGAAGCCTTGCGCCACGCGAGCAAAGGCCAGCATCGCAAATGAATCTGACAGGGCACACAACAGCGACGAAAGCGTGAACAGCACCAGCCCGCCAAGATAGATGCGCCGGTAACCGACAATCTCGCCCAGTGCAGAAAGCGGCAGTAGCGAAATCATGATCGCTAGCTGATAGCCATTGATGATCCAGATGGAGGCCGCCGCATCGGTGTTCAGATCTTGCGCAATGGTGGGCAGCGCGACATTGGCAATGGCGCTATCCATCACCGCCATGGTGATGGCCAGACCGATGGTTACAATCGCCCAGTATCGCTGCGGCGTTGGCAATCCATCGCTGTCTTGCATGGGATGAAATCCTTGGTACCGGCGCAAAGGGGCGTTGGCGAAAAGGGGCGCGCGCCATCCTATCCGGCAAAGCGCGGGCGCGTCAGTGCGGCGCAAATACGCTGCGCACTGTGCCCGATTGCTGCGTAGCAGCCGCCATGCCAGCATCGTGGCCCGAAATGGTGGACGATATTATGGCAGACAAAAACCGCGATGGCCTGAAGCCCGAATCTCTGGCGGCACAGAGCCTTGGCTGGGTGGAAGCGGGAACCGGCGCGATCAGCCCGTCGATTGCAATGTCATCGACCTACTTACGCGACGCGGACAATCAATACCGCTCTGGCCGCGCCTATGCGCGCGCCGACAATCCGGCGTTTGACCAGCCAGAGGCGCTGCTCGCGGCGCTGGAACAGGGCGCGGCTGCGATGGTGTTTTCCTCTGGTATGGCGGCGGCGACGGCAGTGTTTCACACCCTGTCGCCCGGTGATCATGTGATCGCGCCAAAGGTGATGTACTGGTCCTTGCGCAAATGGCTGGCCGGGTTTGCCGCGCAATGGGGTGTGGCGGTCGAGCTGGTGGACATGGCCGATACAGATGCGGTTGCGCACGCGATGCAGCCCGGCAAAACCAAACTGGTGTGGGTGGAAAGCCCGGCCAATCCGCTATGGGGCATTACCGACATCGCGGCGGTGGCTGAGACTGCGCACAAAGCGGGCGCAAAATTGTGTGTGGATTCCACGGTGGCAACGCCGGTGTTCAGCCAGCCGTTAAATCTGGGCGCCGATCTGGTGATGCATTCGGCGACAAAGTTTTTGAACGGCCATTCCGATTTGCTGGCCGGGGCGCTGGTTACGCGCGAAGCCGATGCGCATTGGGAAAAGCTGAAAGCCATCCGCATCAATCATGGTGCGCTGCTGGGTTCGTTCGAGGCGTGGCTGCTTTTGCGCGGTATGCGCACATTGTTCCCGCGCGTGCGCGCCGCCGCCGCCAATGCGCAAAAGATTGCGCAACGTTTTGATGGTCATGCTGCGATAGAGGCGGTGCTGTATCCGGGGCTGAAAGATTTTCCGGGTCACGCTATTGCCGCGCGTCAGATGCAGGGCGGCTTTGGCGCCATGCTGTCGCTGCGGGTAAAGGGCGGCGAGGGCGCGGCGATTGCGGCGGCCGCAAACGTGCAATTGTGGAAACGCGCCACATCATTGGGTGGCACCGAAAGCCTGATCGAGCATCGTGCTTCAGTGGAAGGTGCGGGCGGGCCATGCCCGCCCGATCTTCTCAGGCTGTCTTGCGGTATCGAAGATGCGGGCGATCTGATTGGTGATCTCGAAGCCGCGCTGGCCAAGGCAACAAATTAAAGCGCCCGCCCTTCGCCCTCTCGACCCCTTCGACAAGCTCAGGGTGAGGGCTCAGTGTGATTACTAAAACAAAACCACCCTCATGCTGAGCCTGTCGAAGCACAAGGGTGGCAATGCGTGAACGATTACGCCGCGCGCGTGTTGTGCCCCGCTTTGCTGCGGTTTTTGTGGAACGGGCGCTTGCCGCTTTTGGGTCCGCGCGCATTCCCCTTGTGTTCACCAGAGCGGTGTTCACCGGCTTTATGCTCACCAGCTTTTGCGGGGCCTTGCGCATGCGGTTTGCCAAATTTATGACCACCCGGTTTTCCACCCGGTTTTTGCCCGCCCGGCTTGCGGCCGAATTTGGGCTTTT
>JBDZUY010000040.1:0-2220 GCA_040255365.1 Hyphomicrobiales bacterium | reverse complement strand
CCCGGTTTTCCACCCGGTTTTTGCCCGCCCGGCTTGCGGCCGAATTTGGGCTTTTGGCCATGGCGGTGCGGCTGGGCCGGGCGCTGCTCGGCGCGTTCAGAACGCGGGGCTTCGCGCGCTTCTTCCAGTGCTTCGCCGCTGGGTTGATAATCGCCCGCTATCGTCAGCTTTCGCCGTGTCATGCGTTCGATATCGCGCAAAAATGGCCGCTCTGATCCATCGCAGAACGAAATCGCAATGCCTTGTGCACCGGCGCGCGCCGTGCGCCCGATACGATGCACATAGCTTTCGGCCACATTGGGCAGCTCGTAATTGATGACGTGACTGACGCCGTCAATGTCGATGCCGCGCGCCGCAATGTCGGTGGCGACCAGCGCACGAATGCGCCCGTTGCGGAAACTTTCCAGCGCACGCTGGCGGGCGTTCTGTGATTTGTTGCCGTGAATGGCATCGCTGCGCACGCCCGACTTGTCCAGAAGCTCGGCCACCTTGTTGGCGCCATGTTTGGTGCGCGTAAAGATGATGACACGCGACAGCGCCTCGTCACCGACGATCTGGCGGAGCAGCGCGCGCTTGTGGCGCGCATCGACAAACCACACGCTTTGTTCAATGCGATCCACCGCCGGGGTTTTGGGTGAGATGGAAATGCGCAACGGGCTTTTCAGCATTTCATCAACCAGATGCACGACATCGCCGGGCATGGTGGCCGAGAACAGCATCGATTGCCGTTCCTTGGGCAGCATCGCCGCAATGCGGCGCACATCCTTGATGAAACCCATGTCGAACATGCGGTCGGCCTCGTCCACGATGAAGGTCGTGGTGTGGTCCAGCCGCAGTTGCCGCTGTTTGATAAGGTCGAGCAGACGGCCCGGTGTCGCCACCAGAACATCAACGCCGCGCGACAGCATGTTGATCTGGCCGCCCTGGCCAACGCCGCCAACAATCACGCCATGGCGCAATTTCAGGCCGCGGCCATAGACGCGCAAGGCCTGATCGATTTGCACGGCCAGTTCGCGCGTCGGTGCCAAAATCAGCGCGCGGGCAGTATGCAGGGCTGCGGGTTTGGCTTCCTGCGCCAGCTTTTGCAGAAGCGGCAGGCCAAAGGCCGCCGTCTTGCCAGTGCCGGTCTGGGCCAGACCCAGAACGTCTTTGCCGTCCAGAAGGGCGGGAATGGCCTGCATCTGAATGGGGGTGGGGGTGGAATATTTCTCGGCTTCCAGCACTTTCAAAAGTGCATCGCTAATGCCGAGGGAGGCGAAGGTGTGAACGGGTACAGAGTCGTGTTGAGCGACAGATTCTTGATGAGACACAATAATTTCCAATGCGTGAGGCGCACATGCGAACACGCGCATGCGTCACGGCTTGTTGCCGTCTTCCACGCACATCTGGAGCGAACGGTGATTTTTGAGAATGAGGCCCGGGGCGACGACAGGCAGCGTTTGAGAAAACGGCGCAAGTCCGTGCGATCGCAAGGGCAGACGGGCGGTGTATCGGCTTCAACCCCCTGAAAGTCAACCCGTATTTCGGCCGTCCGGCGGCAGCGGCGTGTTTTTAACAGGCGCAGGCAGGCGAATTGCGCCATCATGGCCGGGTTGAAGATGGCGGGGGAATGCCATGCGGCCGGAATATTTCGACTTTATCAACGATCTGAACACGGTCTGGGCCGTCATTCTGGGTGCGTTGTTCGCCTCGGTCAGCGGGTTTTCCGCCGCCCGGATCGAGCGGATTTTGGAGCGGCGCCAGCGCGAGCGGGATGCCGCCCTGTTCTTTGGCGAAATTCTGGTGACGCTGGGCCTGGTGCTGGACATGGCGGCGGACACCAAAAAAATCGGCGAACCGTTTGGCCCCGTCACGATCCGGTTGCTGCGTCTCGTGCACCGGGAGATCAATGTCTATGACCGCAATCGCGAGCGGTTGTTCGATCTGCAAAACACCGAATTGCGCGCGCGTGTGCATTCCACGGTGCTGCGTCTTTTGATGCCGCTGGAGGGGCTGTTTGATTATCACAACGAGGTCACCCTGCTTGAGGGGCAGCGCAAGAACAGCGGCGCTGACGTAGCAGAGCTGGACGCCCGATTGGCGGTCTTGCGCGAACGCCGCGAAGACAATTTTACGTTTGTGTTGGACAGCGCCACCCAACTGAAGACAGCGGTGCGCCAGATCGAACCGCTGGCCCACCAATCATTTCAGGCGGTCGAGAATGGTGTGCGCGCGCATTGA
>JBDZUY010000039.1:16061-26957 GCA_040255365.1 Hyphomicrobiales bacterium | reverse complement strand
CGCGGATGAATGATTTGCGCATTGCGGGCACGGTGGAATGGCTGCCGTCAAATTTTATCTCCGGCCCCAAACATTTGCCGGTGACATTTACGCCGGGCAAACGAGCTGGTTAGTGCGCGCCCGTTTTTGCACGCGTGATCTGCGCATTGCCATAGGCGTGGCTTAGCCGTCCGTCGCGCGCGAAATCGCGCATCATCTTGAAATAGGCTGGTGCGTAACGCGTGGAAACGCGCTCACCCTTTTTGTTCATCTCGAACAGGGTCATGCCGTGCTCTGCGCCGGGATACAGCGCCAGGGTGAAGGGCTTGCCTATTGCGATCAGCCCTTTAATAAGGCGGCTGGTTTCCGCGCTCGGCGCTTCATAATCGCGTTCACCCAATACCCAGAGCTGCGGCGTGGTGTTTGCGCGCAAAGTTGGCATCGGGTCATAGCGCCACGGCGTGCCCCAATCATATTTCTTTTTCAGTTCACGAAGCTGCGCCTCGTTATAGGCAACAGCAGGTAGGTGAAATTGCCGTGCACATCCTTGTACCACGGCTCGTTCTTGTATTTTGCGCGCACGGCGTCAAATTTCTGAAGTTCCGCAATGGTGCCACCGGCGATCAGGTTTCCAGCGGCACGCCCCACTTCCTGCGCCTTGGCGATGATTGCAGGCGAATAACCCTTGTCGCGCATTTCGACTTCGATTTGCTGTTGGTCCTCGTCGATTACGCTGACGGCCAAGCCGAAGCTGATAATCGAAAAATCCACGGGTGCGCGATTGGCGGCAATCGGCACAACCCAGCCGCCCTGACTGCCGCCCTGATACCCGATACGGCCGGCGCGTGCGCCCGCCAAATGTTTGGCCTCGCGCATTGCAGTGATCGCATCATCGGCCAGCAGATTGAAATCCTGGCTGTAGGAACCGCCGGAGCCGCCGGTGCCGCGCTTGTCATAGACAAACGCGCCCACACCTTGCGCTGGCAGCATGCGCTGGAGCGCATAAAATTCGCGCGCGGAATCATGTTCCGAACCGTGCACCAAAACCACGATCGGCACTTTGCCTTTGCCCTTTGGCATCACAAGCCGGCCGGCGAGCTTTACGTCATGGCCCTGAAATTCTGTATCGCTGACATCAAAGGCGATGCGTTTGCCACGTGTACCTGCAAAAATAATCTCGCCATGTGTACAATCCGAAAACGAAACCTCTTTGCCATCGGCCCGCTTGGTCCAGCCAAAGGTGCTGGTCCATGTGCCATTCGCGCCCTTGGCCAATGCGCCCGTTGTGCCATCAAAGCGGCGCCAGCGCAGAGGGGTTCCGGTGGACGGTGCAATATCCACCATCGTGCCATCACTCAGGCGGTACGCACCGATGTGACAATCGGGAGCCGGAGCGGCGGGTTCAGCAGCATGCGCGAACGGCGCGGCGAAAAGACATGCGCCAAGCACGGCGCCAACGCGAAGAAAGTTTTTCATGGATGGAAGTTAGGGTTTGCCGCGCGACTCTTCAAGGCTGGGCAGCCATGCACAAAGCGTGGCGCTTTAATGAAACAACCCGCTGGCGCTTAAGCCGTCAAAAATGAATTGCATCGCTAGCGCTGCCAGCAAGATACCCGACACGCGCGCCAGCGCGTTTGCGCCCGTGATGCCCAGCACGCGCATCAACCGGTCGCCCACAACCATCGAGAAGAATGCGAATGCCATGACCAGCGCCAGCGCCGCCAGAACCGGCAGGCCTTCCTGAATCGTGTGCACTTTGCCCATCAACAACACGATGGCGGTCATGCTGCCCGGTCCGGCGATCAGCGGAATGGCCAGCGGCACAACGGCGATACCTTCGCGGCCGCGCGCTTCGCGTTCTTCGTTGGGCGTGATCGAGGTCATGCCCGAATGCTGTTTGGCCAAAAGCAAATCGGCCGCCACCATCAGAAGCAAAATACCGCCCGCGGTGCGAAAGGCGGGAAGCCCGACACCCAGCAGCGCCAGCAATTGATTGCCGCCAAAGGCAAAGGCCAGCAACACAACACTGGCGGTTACGGCGGCGATTGTGGCGATGCGCAATTTGCCGGCCCGGTCGGTGCCCGCGGTCAGCGCCAAGAACACCGGCGCCACTTCCATGGGCCCCACAGCGACAAACAGGGTCGCAAGCGCGGTAAGAAAAATGTCCTGCATGGCGGCGGGTCCGATGGGCGGGAAGGGCGCCGCCATCCCTAAACCAGCATGCCGCCAAAGACCACACCGGACCGAACAAAAAACGGCCGCGCGGGCCGGGACAAAAGCTGGGCGATTCTTGCCGATTTCGGGCCAATTTCTGGCCAATTTCAGGTAAGCATGGATTTGGTCGTTTTGCAGGGAGAAAGACACATGCAGCACAAGGGAGCCTGCCTTTGCGGCGCCGTCAGCTTTGTGGCGCAGGGCGCGCTGTCGCCGCCCGATGCTTGTCATTGCACGCAATGCCGCAAACAATCGGGCCATTACTGGGCGTCGGCCAATGTGCGACGCGCCAATCTGACAATTGATGGCGCGGACAAGATCACCTGGTATCAATCCTCGGCAAAAGTACGGCGCGGGTTTTGTTCGGTCTGTGGCGCGTTCCTGTTCTGGGATCCGGTGGAACATGATTTTCTGGCCATCGGCATGGGCGCGTTCGATACGCCGACGCATACGCATCTGGCAAAACATATCTTCGTGGGCGACAAGGGCGATTATTACGACATCGCCGACGGCCTGCCGCAAGCCAAACAACATGGCGGACATTAGAACGAACATCAGGGGAGCGGCGCATGAACAAGGGGCGGCTGGAAGCATTCAGCGATGGCGTCATCGCGATCATCATCACGATCATGGTTCTGGAAATCAAAAAGCCGCATGATGTGTCGCTTGCCGGGCTGATCGAGGTTGCGCCGCATATCGCGGTGTATGCGCTCAGCTTTATCTATGTCGGCATCTACTGGAACAACCATCATCACATGTTCCATGCGGTGAAGGGCGGGGTCAGCGGGCCGATCCTGTGGGCCAATCTGCACTTGCTGTTCTGGCTTTCGCTGGTGCCGTTCACGTCGGCGTGGATGGGCGAGAACCATCTGGCGACTGTACCGATTGCGCTTTATGGCGGCGCACTTCTGATGTGTGCGATTGCCTATGCCATTCTGGCGCAGCTTTTGATCCGCCATGAGGGGCGTGGCTCAACGCTTGCCCGCGCGTTGGGCAAGGATGGCAAGACATGGCTTTCCATCGTTGCTTACATTGCGGCGATTACGGGCGCGTTTTTTCTGCCCTATTTGTCGCTTGGTCTTTACGCCGCTGTGGCGCTGGTCTGGCTGATCCCTGACCGGCGCATCGAACGCACGCTGCACGTTAGCTGAAAAAAAGGGGCGCCGTTGCGGGCGCCCCTTTGTTATGCGTTGCGGTGTTGGTTTAGTACACTTCAAACAAGCCCGCGCCACCCATGCCGCCACCAATGCACATGGAAACGACCGCGTGTTTGATGCCGCGGCGTTTGCCCTCCAGCAATGCGTGGCCGGTCATGCGCGCGCCCGTCATGCCGAACGGATGGCCGATGGAGATCGACCCGCCATTCACATTGTAGATGTCGGGATTGATACCCAGCTTGTCGCGGCAATACAGGCACTGGCTGGCAAACGCCTCGTTCAATTCCCAAAGCTCGATGTCGTCGATCTTGAGCCCATGCCGTTCCAGAAGGCGCGGAATCGCGAACACCGGGCCGATGCCCATTTCATCGGGCGCGCAACCGGCCACGGCCCAGCCGCGAAACCGGCCGAGTGGTTGCAGCCCGCGCTTTTCTGCTTCTTTGGCTTCCATCAACACGACCGCCGCTGCGCCATCCGATAGCTGGCTGGCGTTACCGGCGGTAACGAAATTGCCTGGCCCCTTTACGGGCTGCAATTTGGAAAGACCCTCAATCGTCGTGTCTGGGCGATTGCACTCGTCGCCCGTCACGGTGTAATCGACGATGGTTTCTTCTTTTGTTTCCTTGTTGACCTTCTTCATTTTGGTCTTCACCGGAATGATTTCGTCGTCGAATTTTCCGGCGGCCTGCGCGGCGGCCATCAGCTTTTGCGAGCGCAGGGAATATTCATCCTGATATTCGCGAGAGATGTTGTAACGCTTGGACACGACATCAGCGGTGTCGATCATCGGCATCCAGAAATCGGGATACATTTCGGTCAACCGCTCTGAAACGCCGCCGCCGCCGCCGCCCTGAAACGAAATGGAATCGACGCCGCAGCCCACGGCGATTTGTGCACCATCATCAATGATGTAGCGTGCCGCCACCGCAATCGCGTTCAGGCCCGATGAACAGGCCCGGTTTATGGTCGCGCCCGATGTCGTAATCGGCAGCCCGGCCAGAAGGGCGGCGGACCGCGCCACATTGCCGGATGCGGCGACACAGCCAGCCACCACGTCTTCCACTTCTTCGGGGGCAACGCGGCTGCGCTTGACCGCCTGTTCAATGGCAGCGCCCAGCATGTCGGCATTGGATGTCATGTTGAACCCGCCGCGTCCGGCTTTCGCCAATCCGGTGCGGGCAGTGGATACGATTACAGCTTCACGCATTGCTCTGTCTCCTATTTCATACTTTGAAAATTCTTGCCTTCAGCAACCAGTTTTTCCAGCAGCGCAGATGGTTTGAACTGGTCGCCCATCTGGTTCTGCCATTCCTTCATTTTCGCCAGCACGCGGTCGAGGCCCAGCGTGTCGCCATAGAACATCGGCCCGCCGCGATAGACCGGCCAGCCATAGCCATTGATCCAGACAATATCGATGTCGGATGCACGAATGGCTTTGCCTTCTTCCAGAATTTTCGCGCCCTCATTGATCATCGGATAGATGCAGCGTTCCAGAATTTCTTCATCCGTCACCTTGCGCGGATTGACGCCGGATTTTTCACGAAAATCGCGAATGATCTTTTCGGTGACGGGCGAGGGGCTGGCCTTGCGGTTCTCATCATAATCATAAAAGCCCGCGCCGGTTTTCTGGCCGCGCCGGTCCATCTCGCAAAGAACGTCGCGAATGGTTTCGCCCTTGGATTTTTCCTTCACCCAGCCAATGTCGAGGCCTGCCAGATCGCTCATCGCGAACGGGCCCATCGGAAAACCAAAATCATACAGCACGCGATCCACATCCCATGGCATCGCGCCTTCCATCACCAGCTTTTGCGCCTCGCGCTGGCGCTGGGCCAAAATGCGATTGCCGACAAAGCCGGGGCACACGCCGACCAGCGCCGCGATCTTGCCAATCTTCTTGGCGATCTTCATCGATGTTGCGATCACGGGTTTGGAGGTTTTGTCCGCGCGCACCACTTCCAAAAGACGCATCACATTGGCGGGTGAGAAGAAATGCAGCCCGATCACCGCTTCCGGCCGCTTGGTCGCGGTGGCGATTTCATCAATGTTCAGCGCCGATGTGTTGGTCGCCAATATCGCGCCCTGTTTCACAATGGCATCCAGCTTTGTGAACACCTCTTTTTTGATGTCCATGCGCTCGAACACCGCCTCGATCACCAGATCGCAATCGGCCAAATCTTCCATTTTCAATGAGCCGGTCAAAAGCGCCATGCGCTTTTCGACATCATCCATGCTCATGCGGCCTTTCTTGGCCGTGTTCTCGTAATTCTTGCGGATGGTGGCGAGGCCGCGCTTCAGCGCGTCTTCCTTCATTTCCACAATCGTGACGGGAAAGCCTGCATTGGCGAAATTCATCGCAATGCCGCCGCCCATTGTGCCAGCCCCGATGATGCCCACTTTTTTCACATCGATTTCCGGTGTGTCGGCGGGAATGTCGGGCAGCTTCCAAACCTGACGCTCGGCAAAGAACACATAACGCTGCGCTGCTGATTGATTGCCGGTGACCAGTTCGGTGAACAATTTGCGTTCGGTCTTCAATCCTTCTTCAAAGGGCTGGTTCACCGCCGCCTCGATGCAGCGGATGTTGTATTCCGGCGCCATGAAGCCGCGGAATTTGCGCGCATGGCTTTTGCGGAACTCTGCGAAAATTTCCGGCTTGCCGCGCGCGGCTTCGACCTTCTCATTATTGTCGCGCACTTTTTTCAGCGGCTTGTTTTCGGCCACAACTTTGCGTGCAAAATCCAGTGCGCCGTCGCGCAATTTGCCTTCGTCCACGATGGCATCGACCAGACCTGTTTCGAGACATTTTTTTGCACCCACATGATTGCCGCTTGTTACCATTTCCAGCGCGGCTTCGGGTCCGACAATGCGCGGCAGACGCTGCGTGCCGCCCGCGCCGGGCAAAAGGCCCAGCTTCACTTCCGGCAATCCGCATTTGGCGCTTGGCACGGCAACGCGGTAATGCGCGCACAGCGCCACCTCCAACCCGCCGCCAAGCGCAGTGCCGTGAATCGCGGCGATCACCGGCTTGGGCGATGATTCCATCAGATCCTGCACATCGAACAGGCTGGCCCCCTTTGGCGCCTTGCCGAATTCGGAAATATCGGCGCCCGCGATAAAGGTGCGCCCCTCACAGATCAGAACAATGGCTTTGACGCTCGCATCGGCAATGGCCTGTTTGAAGCCCTCGGCCAATCCGTCGCGCACAGGCGCGGACAACGCGTTCACCGGCGGCGAATTCAAACTGATAATGGCAATATCGCCGTCTTTCGAAAGATCGGTCACCGCATTGATGGTCGTCATGGCTTGGTCCTCATCCGTCTATTTCTTGTGCAGAGCAACATAAATGGCGCGGCCCAAGAGTCCAGCGCGGGCCTGCAAAGCTGTCGTTACGGAAACGGAGGTATGGCGGGCGGGCGCGCCTTGCGGGGCGGGGCCAGCCGGGCCACCATGGCGCGTGCCGGGGGGCAGAAAGGCGAATGTCATGGCTGACTCCAGTTTCAGGCGCGACCGCATCTCGAAGCCCATTTTCAAATGGGCAAAAACCGCGCTGCCCGAACTTTCCGCGACCGAGCGTGAGGCGATTGAGGCCGGCGATGTGTGGTGGGACGGCGATCTGTTCACCGGCAAGCCGGACTGGGACAAGCTGCTCGATACACCGCAAGCGGTCCTGAGCGATGAAGAACAGGCGTTTCTGGACGGCCCGGTCAACGAGCTGTGCGCGATGGTCGATGATTGGCAGGTCAATTGGGAATTGCACGACCTGCCCGAAGCGGCCTGGGATTTTTTGAAGGCCAAAAAATTCTTCGCGATGATTATCCCAAAGGAATATGGCGGACTTGGTTTTTCGCCCTTTGCCCATAGCGAAGTGGTGCGCAAAATCTCCACACGCTCGTCCACCGCTGCCGTCACTGCGATGGTGCCCAATTCGCTTGGCCCCGGCGAATTGTTGATGCAGTTCGGCACCAAAGATCAGCGCGATTACTGGCTGCCGCGTCTGGCGGACGGCCGCGAGATTCCGTGCTTTGGACTGACCAGCCCCGAAGCGGGGTCGGATGCCGCGTCGATGATTGATACCGGCGTGGTTTGCAAAGGCCAGTGGAAGGGTGCCGAAGTGCTGGGCATCAAGCTGAACTGGCACAAGCGTTACATCACGCTTGCGCCGGTCGCGACCGTGCTCGGTCTTGCGTTCAAATTGTATGATCCCGATCGCCTGCTGGGCGGCGAAAGTGAACGTGGCATTACGCTTGCGCTGGTGCCGACAGATTTGCCCGGCGTGTCCATCGGGCGGCGGCATTTGCCCGCGCTGCAAATGTTTCAGAACGGTCCGAACTGGGGCAAGGACGTGTTCATCCCGATGGATCATGTGATCGGCGGCACGGAATATGCGGGCAAGGGCTGGCGCATGTTGATGAGTGCGCTGGCCACGGGCCGCGGTATCTCGCTGCCGTCGCTGTCTGCGGCGGGGGCTGCGTTTTGTGCCCATGTCACCGGCGCCTATGCGCGGGTGCGCCAGCAATTCAATATTCCGATTGGCGAGTTTGAAGCGATACAGGAACGGCTGGCGCGCATTGCGGGCATTGCCTATCAGTTGGATGCCGCGCGCAGGCTGACTTGTGCCGCGCTTAATCAAGGCCATCACCCCGCCGTCATCTCTGCCATTATGAAAGCACAGGCAACCGAACGCCTGCGCATTGCCGTTGACGATGCAATGGATGTGCATGCGGGCAAGGCGGTGATCGAAGGGCCGCACAATTATATGGGCAGCCTTTATCGCGCCGTGCCGGTGGGCATTACGGTGGAAGGCGCAAACATTTTGACGCGCGCGCTGATCGTGTTTGGACAGGGTGCCATCCGCAGCCATCCCTATCTGCTGGACGAGATTGCGGCGCTGAATGAAAAAGACCCCGGCAAGGGGCTAACCCAATTCGACAAATTGTTCTGGCGTCATGCCGGCAATACGTTCGTGAATATGGTGCGCGCAAAAACCTTTGCGTGGACAGGTTCGCTTTTTGCCTCTGCGCCGCGCCGTGCCGGGCGGGCCGCGCGCTATTACCGCCAGCTTGGGCGTTATACGGCGGCGTTTTCGGTGATGGCGGATTTGGCGCTGCTGATTATGGGCGGTGCGTTGAAGCGCAAGGAAATGCTGTCGATGCGGTTCGGCGATGTGCTGTCCGAGCTTTATCTGCTCAGTGCGGTGTTGAAACGCTGGGAGGATGAGGGCCGTCAGGACGCCGATTTCCCGTTGCTCGCCTATTGCATGGAATCCGGTTTTGCGACGATGGCCGAACGGCTGGATCATATTCTGGCGAATTTCCCCAACCGTCCGGTGGCGTGGTTGCTGCGTGCCGGGCTGTTTCCGTTTGGCCGCCCGCACAAGGGGCCATCCGATGCGTTGATGGAGCGCACCGCGCGCATCTTGCTGGAACCGTCGTCCACGCGCGAACGGCTGACGGCCGGGCTCTATCATGGCCGCGACGATGAAGCGGTGGGTTTGCTCAATCATGCCTTTACGCTGACCACCGCGGCGGGGCCGCTGGTTGCGCGGCTGCGCAAAGAGCATTGCCATGATTGGCAAGAAGGCGTGGACAAGGGCGTGATTACCGCCGATGAGGGCAATCAGATTGCCGCAGCGCTGAAGGCCGCAGAGCCGGTGATTGCGGTGGATGATTTCGCGCCCGAGAAATTGTCGCCACAAACAGAAACTGACCCGGCACGCGCCGTGCGTGATGCCGCGCAATAAATATGCCCCAACAAGAAATTGGAAGCCGGTTTTCGTCTTAAGTTTCTTGTAAAATCAGCGGCTTACTCATTAACCCTGCACAAGGGCTGGCCATTCCCGGTCATCGCATTACTGTTGCGTAACGCTTTGGAAATGGGGGCCGCATGTCGCCAGAATTGGAGGGCTTTCTCTCCAGCCTGCAGAATTATGCGCTAGCCGATCCGCCGCAGGATGAAGCGGTGATCGCGGCCTACAAAAATTATATCGCTGCCTGTGATCTGCCGGTGTTTGTTCTGGGGCATATTCAGGAGCGCGCTGACGGTACGCCCGAAACAACGGTGATGTGGTCGAACATGTCCGATGCCTGGCTGGAGGAATACAACAGTTGCGGGTACGACGCGCATGATTACGTGTTGCTGAAAGCGCTGGAGCAGAAAGGCGATGAAGCGGTTCTGGGCCTGCAATGGAGCGGGCGCACCGCAGACCGCGATGATGTAAAACCCGAAACCGGTGTGGTGTTGCGCGGCGCGGCGGATGCGGGGCTGACCAGCGCGGTATCGTTCTGGAGCCGTACGCGCGCCTATTCCGGGCGTGATGGCCTTCGTACGTTTGGCGTCAGTCTTGGCGCGCCGGACAAATCCGAAGCGAAGATCGAGGCGTTGTTCAACGCGCGCCGCAACGAACTTTTGATTGCGACCTTTGCCATGCTGCCGGTGCTACGCCCGCATGTGGCGCGCGCAAAGGGCGGCTTTGACAAACAGCATCTGACAGCGCGGGAGATCGATGTGCTTGGCTTCTTCGCTCAAGGGGCGCGTCCCGACCGCATTGCCGAAGTGCTGGGGGTGGCCAAGGTCACTGTCGATCTCCACGCCGCCAATGCCCGCAAAAAACTGCGTGCACAGACTGTGCCCGAAGCGGTGGCAAAAGCCATCCGCTACGGGCTTATTTGAATTTTCATCAACGGCAGCGATACGTCACAACACATTTGTAACCGCCATAGCTCGTCTTGGAGCAGTCTTTGCTTGAATAGGATGGTGATTTGTTACCCCCTATTCGACACAGCCGTTCGGCGCTCCTGTAAGCGTCGCTCAACGCATCTGTGCGGGTATCGCCCAATCCAGAAGAAGATTTTGCCGCCAACGCCATTGTTGCGCTGCCCAGTACAAGCCCGCCACCGATCAATGCCGCCGCAAGCCCGCGGCCCGAAAAAATTTTCGCAATCATGTTTTACTCCCGCTTGAACCACAAAATAGCGGCCATCTGTGCGGCCGCGATCACGAGAGGCATCATTGCGCCCCTGCGGTTTCAAACAAGCTATGAATTTTCATAGGTCGTGGCGTTACGCGCGGCCCAGCGCCAGATCGCAGACATACGGATTGGTCTTGCGTTCCCAACCGAAAGTGGACATCTGCCCGTGCCCCGGCACGAATTGCATGTCATCGC
This sequence comes from Hyphomicrobiales bacterium, assembly GCA_040255365.1. Lineage (GTDB taxonomy): Bacteria > Pseudomonadota > Alphaproteobacteria > Micropepsales > Micropepsaceae > Rhizomicrobium. The sequence goes on along the minus strand of JBDZUY010000039.1, from coordinate 16,445 downwards.
CCAGCGGCCACAATTTTTCGGTGATGGATTTCACAAGCTGATCGTGATTGCCGCGCGGAAGATCGCTGCGCCCCACCGAGCCGCGAAAAATCACATCGCCGACAAACGCCACTTTCGCGTCTTTGTGAAACAGCACGACGTGGCCCGGCGTATGGCCGGGGCAATGGCGCACACCGAACACCGCATTGCCGACGCTGACCGTGTCACCATCGTTCAGCCAGCGTGTGGGTGTGCACGCTTCGCTGCCGCCAAAGCCGGGGCGCTTTGCATGATCGCCCAGCGCATCAAGCAGGAATTTGTCGTCTTCGTGCGGGCCTTCGATGGGCACACCATAATCGCGCGCCAGGCTGGCTGCCGCCCCCGCATGATCCAGATGGCCATGCG
>JBDZUY010000039.1:0-15961 GCA_040255365.1 Hyphomicrobiales bacterium | reverse complement strand
CCATAATCGCGCGCCAGGCTGGCTGCCGCCCCCGCATGATCCAGATGGCCATGCGTCAGGATGATCTTTTCGATCGTCACGCCTTGCGCCGTCACCGCCTGTTTCAACCGCTCGGCCTCACCGCCGGGATCGACCAGCGCGCCGCGCATGGTGGCGGTGCACCACACCAGCGAGCAATTTTGCTGATACGGGGTGACGGGCAGAATGGCGGCTTTGATGGGCGGCTGGGTCATAATCTTGCCTGCTTACGGGCAAACCCGGTTGAATGCCATAGGGGGCGGGTGATCCGGCAAGCGTGAAACACCTGTAATCTTGTTGCGCAAAGCGGCAAAAAAGCCTGCTGGAAGGCCAAATCTGTGGCGGTGCAGCAACAGGTTAAGCCTATGATTACGTTGATCCAAATACCCGCTCTGCTAAACTGCGCAAGTGGAGTATTGGGATTAAGGCGGGGGTCTTATCTTTAACGCCCCCCGTGTGACGTGAGTGGAGAAGAATGCGCGCGCCCTTGTGCCTTGCCGCGATTGCGATGTGCGCGATTGCGATGACGGGCCCGGCAGCCTACGCGGCAGCCGGCGATGGCGCACGTACGCAATCTACGCAAGCGCCATCAACGCTGGTCAGCGGCCCCCTGTCGAATGCGGTGGCCAACAGCCCGGCGTTGCGCGGCGGCTATCTGGGCGCGATCGACAATCGCGACATCGGTTTTCACAGCTTCGTCTGGGATGCGTTTGACGATACGCAATCCTATGCGGTGTCGGGCTCTGGCAAATACGGCCTGTTCAGCGTTGCGGGCACCGCGGTGCATGCGCGCTTTGCAAACAATGGCTTTGCCAATAATGGATTTATCGGCGTGGATCAGCCCGCCTTCGCGTTGCGCGACATGCGGGTGAACGCGGCGATTGCGCATGGCATCGATCTCAGCTTCGGCTTGAAGAGCGATATGGCACAGCGGTTCTCCGGGCTGGGCACGCGCAGAAATGCAGCGTTCAACGGCTTGTTCCTGTCCGCGTCTGCGTTCAACACACCCTATGCCGCGCTCAGTGATGGCGGCCACTTTGTTGGTGCCACCATCGCGCTGGCCGACAATCTGCATTTCAAATTGGCGCAATCGTCTGTCGCGCCGCTCAATGACGGCGTGGGTGTGCCCAATCTTTCTGCGCTGGATCGTGTGAGCGAGCCCAGCGCGCGCTTTGACCGCCGCCGCGCCGATACGACAAGCGCCGCCGTCACCTGGAAATTTGCCAATTGGGGTGCGCTTGGCCTGACCGCATCACAGACCACCGAACATAACGGGCTGTTGGGCGGTGTGTCGTCGGGCGCACTGAACATTGCCAATAGCGCACAAACCAATGCGCTGGGTCTTTCCGCGAATGTCGGGCTGGGCGATGGCTGGGTCACGACCATGGCCTATAGCGAAGGTATTACACAGCTGAATTTGCGGCCCGATAATGGCCTGTTCTCCGAGGCCAATACATTGCACAGCCGCGCCTTTGGTGTTGCCGTGGCCAAGCATGGCCTGTTTGGCGACAATGATTCCATTGGTGTGGCGCTGTCCCGCCCGATGCAGGTTTATGGCGGTACGCTGGCGCTGAATTCCAATGTGGCGGCACCGCTCAACAATGCGCGTCCGCTGGCGTTGGAGCGTGTCTCGCTTGCGGGCACCGCGCCGCAAACCAATCTGGAAGTGGGGTATGTGACCACTTTCTTTGATGGCTCTCTGGCGTTACAAGCCAATGCCGCCTACCAGATGAATCTGGCCGGGCAGAGCGGCAAAAACGCGGTTTCGGTGATTTCGCGCGCCAAGATCAATTTCTGAATTTGCGTTTCTTTGGGGTGGGTTCGTGCGGGCGGTGCGCGCACGTTGCGGCGCGCGCGCAGCTTCGCTAAAACGCGCGGCCTTAGACATTCTTCGAGAATAGGAACTTTTCATGGCTGGTCCGCAATTTGTTTATGTGATGAAGGAGCTGTCAAAGACCTATCCCGGCGGACGGCAGGTTCTGAAAGACATCTGGCTCAGCTTCTATCCCGGTGCAAAAATCGGCATTGTCGGCGCCAATGGTGCGGGCAAATCCACCCTGATGCGCATCATGGCGGGGATAGACAAGGAATATACCGGCGAGGCCTGGGCCGCAGACGGCGTCACGCTTGGCTATCTGGCGCAGGAACCACAACTTGATCCGGACAAGGATGTGCTGGGCAATGTGATGGACAGTGTGGGGCCGAAAAAGGCGCTGCTCGACCGTTACAATGAAATTGCCGCCAATTATACCGACGAGACGGCCGACGAAATGGCCAATCTTCAGGACAAGATCGACGCCGCCAATCTGTGGGATCTGGATTCGCAAGTTGAGATGGCGATGGATGCGCTGCGTTGTCCTGAACCGGATGCGGATGTTTCCAAATTATCGGGCGGTGAAAAGCGCCGCGTCGCGTTGTGCAAATTGTTGCTTGAGGCGCCCGATATTCTGCTGCTGGATGAACCGACCAACCATCTGGACGCGGAATCGGTTGCTTGGCTGGAACACACTTTGCGCGAATACAAGGGCTGCATCATTCTGGTCACCCATGACCGCTATTTCCTCGACAATGTGACGGGCTGGATTCTGGAACTGGATCGCGGCCGCGGCATCCCGCATGAAGGCAATTACACATCCTTCCTCGCTGTGCAGGAAAAACGCCTGTTGCAGGAAGGCAAAGAAGAAGAAGCGCGCGAACGCACCCTGTCGCGTGAACGCGAATGGATTTCGCAAAGTCCCAAGGCACGGCAGGCCAAATCAAAAGCGCGTATCGCCTCATACGAAGAATTGCTGGCTCGCTCACAGGAACAGCGCAGTGGCCCTGCGCAAATTCTGATTCCCGTCAGCGAACGCCTTGGCAGTGTTGTGGTCGAGGCCGAAGGCGTGGCCAAAGCCTATGGCGACCGGCTGTTGTTTGAAGGGCTAAGTTTCAAATTGCCGCCGGGCGGTATTGTCGGCGTGATCGGGCCCAACGGCGCGGGCAAAACCACGCTGTTTCGCCTTTTGACGGGGCAGGAAGAACCTGATGCGGGCACGTTGCGCATCGGCGAAACGGTGCAGCTTGGTTATGTCGATCAATCGCGAGATGCGCTCGATCCGAACAAAACTGTTTGGGAAGAGATTTCGGGCGGCACCGACATTCTGGAATTTGGCAAGCGCACAATGAACTCCAGAGCCTATGTCGGCGCGTTCAATTTCAAGGGCGGCGACCAGCAGAAAAAAGTGGGCCAGCTATCGGGCGGTGAACGCAACCGCGTGCATCTGGCCAAGATTCTGAAATCGGGCGCCAATCTTTTGCTGCTCGATGAGCCGACCAATGATCTGGATGTCGAAACCTTGCGCGCGCTGGAAGCGGCACTGGAAGATTTCGCTGGCTGCGCGATGATCATCAGCCATGACCGCTGGTTCCTCGATCGCATCGCCACGCACATGCTGGCGTTTGAAGGCGACAGCCATGTCGAATGGTTCGAGGGCAATTACCAGGATTACGAGGCGGATCGCAAACGCCGTTTGGGTATCGACGCCGACACCCCCCACCGCATCAAATACAAACGCTTTGCACGAACCTGATACAGGCTGTCATGGCTCACAAAAAATTATGGCCCGGTTTTGCCGGGCCATAATTGTGTACGGATGATTGTGCGCCTCAGCCGCCCTTGCCGGCGCGCAATTGTGCGGTCAATTTTTTCAGATGTTCGGTCAGCGCAGGCACCGAATTGTTGTGCTGGCCCAGAAACGCGGTGAACTGATCGCGCTGTTCAATCGCCAGCCATACGCCGACAACTGAAACATCAATGACAACGAAGTGACCATTGTCATTCAGCACACGAAAATCGACACGGATCGGATCGCCGCTGGTGCTGCCGTCCGGGTTCGCCATCACGGTGCGCACAATGTAATCGCCCTTGGCGCGTTCCTGCGAGCCAATCACTTTCAGGGTCTGCCCGCTATATTGTGTCAGCCGCGATTGATAGATCGCGGTCGCATATTCGGCAAAGGCGGTGGCAAAAAGTTTTTTGTCCGCATCGCTGGCGGTGCGTTTGGCCGGACCCAGCGTGAACATCGCGATGCGGTTGAGATCGGTCAGCGACAACAGAAAGTCGCGAAACTCGTTGATGACCTGTTCTTTGGGCGCACTCTTGTTGTTCAGGATGGTCAGGCCTTTTTGCACATTGTTTTGCACAAAGGTTTCGGCCGGTGTTGCGGCGGATACGCCCGAAACGCCGATCACCATGGCCAGCATGAAGGCTGCAAACGGCGCAAGCAGGCGGCGATACGCGCCGGGAAAATATTGGACAGAGGCGGTGGAAATCATGTTGGGTTTCCTAGCATGCGATTGGCATTATGTTGGTGGCCGCAAATGGCCTTGCATGATCGTCGCGGCCTGATGTGGCAAACTCGTGGCGGCACCAAACCGGTTGTTACGAATGGGCTGTTCCAAATGGACCGTTATAAAAGCACCGGCTCAAAAATCGGGCAAATCCTCGGTATTCGCTTTGCCGTTGCGGATTTCATTTTCGCGCATCTGATTATAGAGGCTGCGCAATGAGGCATAATAATCCACCGATGTGCGCTCTATCCCGGCCAGTGTGTCGATGTTCTGGGCCCGCAAATCAACGCCACTGAGAACGCCTTCGCCGATTTTCCAGTAACCGGACGAGCGCCAGCTGATCCAGAAAAGCGGGTCCATGAAAATATCGGCAATCTGGCCGGTGGCGTCGCGCGGATTGTCCGGCCCCAGTATGGGCAGCACCAGATAGGGCCCGGCGCCTACGCCATAAACCGCCAGGGTCTGGCCAAAATCTTCCGAATGCGAGGGGATGCCGAACGAACTGGCCACATCAAACAGCCCGCCAAGGCCAAGCGTCGAATTCACACCAAAGCGGCCGAATGTCTGGCTGGCGCGTGTGGCCTCGCCTTGCAACACATCATTGGCAAAGGTCACTGGCAGATCGAGATTGGTAAAGAAATTGTGCAAGCCGTTGCGCGCCGGCTTGGGCACCACGGCGACATAGGCCTTTGCCACCGGAAGCAGGACATTTCTGTCCACTTTCTGGTTGAACTTGAAAATCTCGCGATTGGTCTGTTCATACGGGTCGTTCACGGCGCCGGGCTGCGTGCTGGCGCAGCCGGTGAGAACCAATCCTAGAAACACCAATAATGCGGCTTTGTGGCCCCTCATGGTCCCAACGTCCTAAAATAAATTTCATCCGGTGGAGCAGGCCTGTCAGCGGCCTTTTTCAATCTCCACACGGACACGTCCTATGGCGCCCCCGCACACTGTTACGCTGAATCAGTTCGTCAGATCATTAAGTAGGGTTACCACATCTACAGAAAAAGGGGCATTCCCCAGTTTAGGTGAGGGCGGTAAACGCTTCGTCATCGGCCAGTTGCATTTTCGCCTCGCATTGCATACACATATAAAGATATGTTTATATGAATTGGGATGTCGAGTTTGGCCGAAATGGAGAAATTGCTGGCGATGTTGCGCGCCGCGGGTGATCCCACGCGGCTGCGCCTGCTGCTACTCCTGCGCGAGGCGGAACTGACCGTTTCCGAATTGATTCAGGTGGTTGGGCAAAGCCAGCCGCGGGTTTCGCGCCACCTCAAGCTGTTGAGTGAGGCTGGCCTGATCCAGCGGTTTAAGGAGGGTAGCTGGGTGTTTTACCGCGCCGCCGATCTGGGAGAGGGCGCCGAACTGGGCAGCCTTCTGGCCGATCTGGCGGGCCGCGATCCTGGCGCTATGGAGGCCGACCGCCGCCGTCTGGCCGGAGTGCGTGATGCACGCGCCGCCGTGGCCGCCGCTTTTTTCAAGGCGAACGCTGCGGAATGGGAGCGTCTTCGCAGCCTGCATGCGCCAGAAAAAGATGTGGAAAACGCAATTGTGCGCTTCATCGGCGCCGGACCCATGGATGCGGTTCTGGACGCAGGCACCGGAACGGGGCGCATGCTTGAACTGCTCAGCCCGCATGTGAACCGCGGCATCGGTATTGATGTCAGTGCCGAGATGCTGGCCATTGCGCGTGACCGGCTGGAGCGGGCGCAGGCCGCCAATTGCCAGGTGCGGCTGGCCGATGTGTTCCGCCTGCCATTCCCGGCGGGCGATGACGAAAACGGTTTTGATGTCGTGCTGTTTCATCAGGTGTTGCATTACCTCGATGATCCGCAAGCCGCGGTGGCCGATGCGGCGCGGGTGCTCAAAGCGGGCGGTCGTATTCTGATCGCGGATTTCGCGCCACATGAGCTGGAATTTCTGCGCACCGAACTGGCGCATCGCCGCCTGGGTTTTTCGGATCGCGAAGTGGAAAGCTGGTTCCAGGCGACAGGTCTGAAACCCATCGCCACCGAAGCCATTGCACCGCAAAGCCATGCCACACATTCTGACGGGGACAAATTGACCGTGAAAATCTGGGTCGCCAGTGCCAATCCACCATCACAACGCGGCGCGCGCGCCAAGGTGGCCGCATGAGTCTGCGCCGTCTTGCGCGTGATCCACGCCCGCTCAAAGTCAGCTTTGAATTTTCGCCGCCAAAGACAGAGGAAGCGGAAGAAAAATTGTGGACCGCGATCCGCCGTCTGGAACCGCTGGCCCCATCGTTTGTTTCTGTCACCTATGGCGCGGGTGGTTCCACGCGCGACCGCACGCACGCCACCGTCAAACGCATTGTTGATGAAACATCGCTGTCACCGGCGGCCCATCTGACCTGCGTGGCGCATACAAGAGAAGAAATCGGCGAGATCGTGCAAGGCTATTGGGATGCCGGCATCCGCCATATTGTGGCGTTGCGCGGTGACATGCCGGGTATGGCGGGCAAATACGAGCCGCATCCCGGCGGCTATGCCGCAACGCCGGACATGATCGAAGGTATTCGCAAAATTGCGGATTTTGAAATCAGCGTTTCGGCCTATCCCGAACGCCACCCGGATTCGACATCCGAAGAACAGGATATCGAATTGCTGAAAGCCAAAGTTGGTGCGGGTGCCACGCGCGCACTGACACAATTTGGTTTTGAAACCGAAGCGCTGGCGCGCTTTCGTGATCGTGCATCGCGCGCCGGTGTGGATGTGCCGATTGTGCCGGGGCTTATCCCCACAACCAATATCAACGGCATAGCCCGCATGGCCAAAGGGGCCGGGGCATCGGTACCTGATTGGCTGCTGCGTCTTTATGACGGGCTTGATAGCGATGTCGGCACACGCAAGCTGATCGCCGCGACGATCCTGGCCGAACAGGTACAGGATTTGCGCGCCGAAGGCTTTGGCCAGTTTCACTTTTACACCCTCAACCAGGCCGATCTGACATATGCGGCATGCCGGCTTCTCGGCATCTTGCCGCAACAGAACGGCGAAAAGGATTAGTCATGAGTTTCGACCGCGCCGCCCGTATCAAATGGCTGAAAGAAGAAGCCAAGAAGCGTATTTTGCTGCTCGACGGTTCCTGGGGTGTAATGATCCAGGGCTACAAACTGTCGGAAGAAGATTTCCGCGGCACGCGCTATGCCGATCATTCGCATGATCTGCGCGGCAACAACGATCTTCTGGCGCTGACCCGCCCCGAAATCGTGGCGGACATTTCCAAAGCCTATCTGGATGCCGGTGCCGATATTATCGAAACCAATACCTTCAGCTCCACCACCATCGCCCAGGCCGATTACAAGCTGGAAGATGCGGTGATGGATCTGAATGTGGAGAGCGCACGCATTGCTCGCGAAGCGTGTGATGCCGCTTCCACGCCGGACCGTCCGCGCCTTGTCGCCGGTGTGCTTGGCCCGACCAACCGCACTGCCTCCATCTCGCCGGATGTGAACAATCCCGCCTTCCGCAACATCAGCTTTGATGAATTGCGCGAGGCCTATCGCTTTTCCACCAAAGGTCTGATGCGCGGCGGTGCCGACATCATCATGATCGAAACCATATTCGATACGCTGAACGCAAAAGCCGCCATCTATGGCATGCAGCAGGCGTTTGAAGATGAGGGCGAAGAATTGCCGGTGTGGATTTCCGGCACCATCACCGATCTGTCGGGCCGCACCTTGACGGGCCAGACACCCGAAGCGTTCTGGCATTCCATCCGCCACGCCAAACCCTTTGCTGTGGGGCTGAACTGTGCGCTCGGTGCGAAGGAAATGCGCCAATATGTCGGTGAGATTGCATCCATCGCCGACACGCTTGTCAGCGCGCATCCCAATGCGGGCCTTCCCAACGCGTTTGGTGAATATGACGACACGCCCGAAGCGATGGCCGCAATGATCAAGGATTATGCCGAATCCGGTCTGGTCAACATTGTCGGTGGCTGCTGTGGCACCACACCCGATCACATCGCCGCCTTTGGCAAAGCGATCAAGGGTGTGAAACCGCGCGCCGTGCCGCAGAAGAAACCCTATCTGCGCCTGTCCGGTCTTGAGCCGTTCACCGTGACGCCGCAAACCAATTTTGTGAATGTGGGCGAGCGCACAAACATCACGGGGTCTGCGAAATTCCGCAAACTCATCAAGGCCGAAGATTATGATGCCGCACTGGAAGTGGCGCGCGATCAGGTCGCCAATGGCGCACAGATCATCGACATCAACATGGATGAAGGTCTGATCGATTCCGAAGCCGCGATGACGCGCTTTCTCAATCTTCTGGCTGGCGAGCCCGACATTTCCAAAGTGCCAGTGATGATCGACTCCTCGAAATGGAGCGTCATTGAAGCCGGGTTGAAATGCAATCAGGGCAAGGGCGTCGTCAATTCCATCTCGATGAAGGAAGGCGTGGAGCAATTCATCGAACAGGCCAAAAAAGTGCGCCGTTATGGCGCCGCCGTTGTGGTGATGGCGTTCGACGAACAGGGCCAGGCCGATACGATAGAGCGCAAGGTAGAAATCTGCCGCCGCGCCTATGACATTCTGGTCAATCAGGTCGGCTTCCCGCCGGAAGACATTATCTTCGATCCCAACATTTTTGCCGTTGCCACCGGCATTGACGAACACAATGATTATGCACGTGGCTATATCGAAGCGACGAAAATCATTCGCAAGGAAATGCCGCTGGCCCATATTTCGGGCGGTGTTTCCAACATCTCGTTCTCGTTCCGCGGCAATGAAAAGCTGCGTGAGGCGATGCATTCCGCGTTTTTGTATCATGCAATTCAGGCGGGCATGGATATGGGCATCGTCAATGCCGGCCAGCTTGCGGTCTATCAGGATCTGCCGGACGAATTGCGCGATGCGGTGGAAGATGTGCTGCTGAACCGGCGCGATGATGCGACCGAGCGGTTGTTGGAACTGTCCCTGAAATACAAGGGCGAAGGCGGCGGCGGCAATGATACGCGCGATCTGAAATGGCGCGAAGAGCCGGTGGAAAAGCGGCTGGAATATGCGCTGGTGCACGGTATTGCCGATTACGCGGTGGAAGATACCGAGGAAGCGCGGCTAAAGGCGGATCGTCCGCTGGACGTGATCGAAGGCCCGCTGATGGCCGGCATGAATGTGGTGGGCGATCTGTTTGGATCGGGCAAAATGTTTTTGCCGCAAGTGGTGAAATCCGCCCGCGTGATGAAAAAATCCGTCGCGCATCTTTTGCCCTTCATGGAAGCGGAGCAGGAGAAAAATCAGGTCAAGGAACCGGCCGGAAAAATTGTGATGGCTACGGTCAAGGGCGACGTGCATGACATTGGCAAGAACATTGTCGGCGTCGTGCTGCAATGTAACGGCTATGAGGTCATTGATCTGGGCGTGATGTGCCCGACGCAAAAGATTCTGGACACCGCGATTGCAGAAAAGGCGAACATGATTGGCCTGTCCGGGCTTATCACCCCGTCGCTGGACGAAATGTGCCATGTCGCATCTGAAATGGAGCGGCAGGGTTTTGACATACCGCTGTTGATCGGCGGCGCCACCACGTCACGCGTGCACACGGCGGTGAAGATCAGCCCCAATTATACAAAGGGCCAGGCAGTCTATGTGACCGATGCGTCGCGCGCCGTCGGCGTGGCCTCGGCCTTGCTGAACAAAAAGGGTAACGCCGAATATGTTGCGGCCCTGCGCAAGGAATATGAAGAAATGGCGACACGCCATGCCGCGCAACGCGCGCCGGGCCGCCGTCTGTCCATAACCGCCGCGCGCAAGAACGGCCCCAATTTCGACTGGAAGAGTTACACGCCACCCAAGCCGAATTTTCTGGGTGTGAAGGCGTTCAACGATGTCGCGCTGGAAGAATTGGTGCCCTTTATTGATTGGTCGCCCTTCTTCCATACGTGGGAACTGGTTGGCCGTTACCCGATGATTCTGGAAGACGAGAAGATGGGTGAGGCCGCGCGCAGCCTGTTCAAGGATGCACAGGACATGCTGAAAAAAATCGTCGCGGAAAAATGGTTGCAGCCGGCTGGCGTCATCGGTCTGTGGGCAGCGGATGCGACGGGTGACGACATCACGCTGTACACCGGCGATAACCGCAATGATGAGCTGGCGGTTTTCCACACCTTGCGTCAGCAAATGTCGCGCAGCTCGGGCAAGCCGAACATGGCGCTGTCCGATTACATCGCGCCAAAAAGCGAAGGCGTGCCCGATTACATTGGCGGCTTTGCGGTCACGGCCGGCCATGGCGAGGACAAATACATCAAGCAGTTCGAAGCCGACAAGGATGATTACAGCGCCATTCTGCTGCGCGCATTGGCCGACCGTTTGGCCGAAGCCTTTGCCGAATATCTGCACATGCGCGTGCGCAAGGAGTTCTGGGGTTATGCCGCCGACGAAGATCTGTCACACGAAGACATGATCGCCGAGAAATATCGCGGCATTCGCCCGGCCCCCGGCTATCCGGCGCAGCCAGACCACACCGAGAAGGGCACGTTGTTTGATCTGCTGGATGTGAAAAAGAACGCCGGTGCCGAATTGACCGAAAGTTACATGATGTGGCCGGGCTCGTCGGTTTCAGGAATTTATTATTCGCATCCTGAATCCATTTATTTCGGCGTTGGCAAGATCGAGCGCGATCAGGTGGAAGATTATGCCGCGCGCAAGGGCTGGACGATCGAGGTGTGCGAACGCTGGCTGGCACCACTTTTGAATTACGATCCGCGTGCCATCGCAGATGCGGCATAAGCGTACTGGTTGCAAGTTCGTATCTCTGTTTCACCTCCCCCTTGAGGGGAGGTGATATTTGTGGGCTGCGTCTTGTCATTCTGGGTTCCGGCAAACACGCGCACAAATAAAAAGGCCGGTGGTTATGCCACCGGCCTTTTCTAATCCCTTCAATCGTTATTTGTGTCCGTCTTCAGTGTTGAACCGTTACCGGCCTTCAGTGAATAAGCCCCAAAACGATTGCCCCCAAAAACACGAAGACGCCACTCACTGCGAGAAGTTGAAGATCTCGTACCATGTGTCCCTCCGGCTTTTGTGTTCCTCCAGACTTGCTTGGAACGCACCAAGTCTGCCCCGGAAAAAGCAGAATCGAAAGCCCAAAAATGCACTTGCCCGGGCAAGTTTGTTGCCGCGCTGTTGCAGCGCGTCATGCACAAATCCACGAAATCCGCCGCGTTTCATGCCGCAAACGCAGCATGGTCTTTGCGCGGATCAATTATAATATGTGGACAGATTATGTGTTGTGCGAATCATCTGGCGCATTGCCCGGTTCGCCGTAACCGCCGCCGCCCGGCGTTGCGATCAAAATGCTGTCACCGGCCTCTACCGCCATCTCGTCGCGCCCGCGCATTGAAAGCGTTTCGCCGCCTGCTTTCAAAATCATGTTGGCGCCCGGCATTCCCGCATCCCCGCCGGCCAATCCAAACGGTTCGGTTTCGCGGCGTGTGGAAAGCATGGCGCAGCTCATACCCTCGCGGAACAACAAACGGCGCAGCACACCATCGCCGCCCGTGTGCGCGCCACGACCACCAGAACCATGACGAATGGAAAATTCCTGCAGCAAAACCGGAAAGCGTGTTTCCAGAATTTCCGGATCGGTCAGCCGCGAATTGGTCATGTGGGTGTGCACCGCCGATTGGCCATCAAAATCGGCGCCCGCGCCTGCGCCGCCGCAAATGGTTTCATAATATTGGTGGCGCGCATTGCCAAAGGTCAGATTGTTCATCGTGCCTTGCGCCGCCGCCATCACACCCAGACAGCCGAACAACGCATCCACCACCGCCTGGCTGGTTTCCACATTGCCGCCTGCCACCGCGGCGGGCGGGTTGGGGTTGAGCACGCTGCCGCGCGGCAACACAATGTTCAGCGGTTTCAAACAGCCCGCATTCATCGGAATGTCGCCCGCCACCAGACAGCGAAAGACATACAGCACCGCCGCCTTGGTCACCGATCCCGGCGCGTTCAGATTGTTATCGGCCTGTGCTGATGTGCCGGTGAAATCAATCGTCGCGCTGCGCTGTTCGCGGTTCACGGTCACGGCGATCTTGATATGGCCGCCGCCATCCATCTCCATTTCGAATGTGCCATCATGCAGCGCGCCGATGACTTTGCGCACTTCTTCTTCGGCGTTGTCTTGCACATGGCGCATATAGGCGCTCACCGCATCGGCGCCATAGAGTTTGCAAATGCGGGTGAGTTCATTCGCGCCGCGCGCACAGGCCGCACCTTGCGCCTTCAGATCGGCGATGTTCTGGTCCGGGTTGCGCGCGGGGTAATCGCTGCTGTTCAAAACGCCGCGCACCGCTCCTTCATCAAACACGCCGCCGCGCACCATGGCGATGCCGTCAAACAAGACGCCTTCTTGTGCGATTGTGCGGCTGAACGGCGGCATGGAGCCGGGCGAGATTCCGCCAATATCGGCATGATGGCCGCGCGCCGCGACAAAGAACCGGCGCACACCATCTATGAACACTGGTGCCACCACCGTGACATCGGGCAAATGCGTGCCGCCATCGTATGGCGCATTGGTGACGAAGACATCGCCGGGGCTCATGGCCGCGTGTTTGGCCATGATCGCGCGCACGCAATCGCCCATCGAGCCCAGATGCACCGGCATATGCGGCGCGTTGGCGACAAGCCCGCCTTCCGCATCGAATATCGCACAGGAAAAATCGAGCCGCTCTTTGATGTTCACACTTGTGGCGGTGTTCTGCAGCGTCGCGCCCATCTCTTCGGCAATTGCCATGAACAGATTGGCAAACACTTCCAGCAACACCGGATCGGCGTCTGTGGCGGCGGTTTGCGCGGTGGCTTTTGCCATAGCGCGGGTGAGAATGACCGCGCCGCTGTCGCGTTTTTGTGCGGCCCAGCCCGGTTCAACCACAATCGTTTGGTGTGGCTCAATCAAAAGCGCGGGCCCGTTCAAGGATTCGCCCGGCGCAAGTGATGTGACATCGCGCACCACCGCCTCATGCCATGCACCTTGCGAGTAGAATCTGGATTTTTTTTCTGGTGCGCCGGTGTGTTCATCAGCGATGGGCGAGGGGGCGATAGTATCTGCCGCCGCATCCGCGCTCGCGGCTTCCACCTCCAGCGAGTCGGCAATCAGTTCCTTGCCTTCAAAGTCAAAGCCGAAAAGCTGCGCATGCAATTCGGAAAACCGCGTCTGCATGGCGCGTAAGTCACCCAACGGCACAGCAAGACTGGTATCGCTTCCGGCATAGCGCACATGCACCAGCGTTTTTGGCGCGCCCGCCGCGCCGCCCTGCGCCGCAATATCGGCCACTGCCTCGGCGCCCAATGCAGCGGCGGTATCGCGCATATGTGTCAGTGTGTTTTCGTTCAACGCCGCATTCACCGCAGCCTGTCGCACAGCGCGCAATGCCGCCAGTTTCATGCCATAGGCCGACAGCACACTGGCAAACGGATGAATAAAAATCGTTGTCATACCCAGCGCGTCGGCCACCAGACAGGCGTGCTGTCCGCCCGCGCCGCCAAAACAATTCAGCGTGTAACGCCGCGTGTCATACCCCTTGGCGACCGAGATGCGTTTGATCGCATTGGCCATGTTCTCCACCGCGATACGGATAAAGCCATCGGCCACGTCTTCGGCGGTGCGGTCCGTCTCACGCGCCAGTTCGTCAAATGCATCGCGCACCGCGTCTTCATCCAGCCGTTCATCGGCGTTTGGCCCAAACAAAGCGGGAAAGAACGCGGCGGACAATTTGCCCACCATCACATTGGCGTCGGTCACGGCCAGCGGCCCGCCGCGCCGGTAACATTTTGGCCCCGGTTCTGCGCCCGCTGAATCCGGGCCGACGCGAAAGCGCGCGCCATCATAATGCAGCACCGATCCGCCGCCCGCAGCCACCGTGTGGATCGCCATCATCGGCACGCGCAGGCGCACGCCCGCCACTTCGGTTTCATATGCGCGGTCGTAAGCGCCATCGAAACGCGACACATCGGTGGAGGTGCCGCCCATGTCGAAGCCGATGACATGATCAAAGCCCGCCTGTTTGGCGGTTTGCGCCATGCCGACCACACCGCCCGCCGGGCCCGAAACAATTGCATCCTTGCCGCGAAAGAATTGCGGCGCGGCCAGCCCGCCATTCGATGTCATGAACAACAGCCGCGCATCATCGCGGTCATCATTGCCGCTTTGTAACGCTGCCGAAATGCGGTTCGCGTAGTGCGATAAAACAGGCGAGAGATACGCATCCGCCACCGTGGTATCGCCGCGTGACACAAATTTCATCAACGGCACGGTGTCGTGACTGGTGGACACCTGGGTGAACCCGGCCTCGCGCGCAATTTGCGCGGCGCGCGCCTCATGCGCCGGATATTTGTAGCCATGCATGAACACGATGGCGCAGGCGTTAATCCCGCCCGCGCGTGCTTCGCGCAAATCCGCCGCCAGCCGGTCTTCCTCCAGCGGATGCAGCACATCACCCTCGGCACTGACGCGTTCGCCCGCCTCGATCACGTGGTCATAGAGCATGTCCGGCAATTCGATATTCAGGGCAAACAATTTTGGCCGGTTCTGATAGCCGATGCGCAACTGGTCTTTCAGCCCGCGCGTTGTCACCAGCACCAGCCGCTCACCCTTGCGTTCCAGCAATGCGTTGGTGGCGACCGTGGTGCCCATGCGCACATCGCCGATTGTGCCGGGCGCAATTGCGCCCCCGCTTTTCACACCCAGCGCGCGGCGGATTCCCTCCAGCGCGGCATCGTCATAGCGCGGATCTTCGCTCAGCAATTTGGCACTGGAGAGCGTGCCATCCGGGCTTTGCGCCACCACATCGGTGAACGTGCCGCCGCGATCGATGAAAAAATTCCACTTGGCCGTACTCATTCAAAGCCCTGCATTTTTGACATCGCAGATACGCGTGCAAAAAAACGCATCATCATATCTAGCGGTCGCAATTTGGCCGAGATTGGCCTAATGCTTCGCCCCATGTCCATCTGGGGAAAAATTGGCGGCGCGGCGGCGGGCTTTCTGCTCGGTGGCGGACCTTTGGGTGCGCTGGCGGGTGCGGTGGCGGGTCACATGCTGGTGGATCGCGGGCGCGAAGCCGCGGCTGATCCCGATGCACCGGGCATCATGTTCACCATCGCGGTCATTGCGCTGTGCGCCAAGATGGCAAGGGCCGATGGACACGTCACGCATGACGAGGTCGAAGCGTTCCAACAGATTTTCCGCGTGCCGCCCTCGGAAGAGGCCAATGTGCGCCGCGTCTTTAATATGGCGCAGCAGGATGTCGCCGGTTTCGAGGTTTATGCCGCCCAGATTGCGCGGCTGTTTCGCGGTAATCCGGCGATGCTGGAAGATATTCTGGACGGGCTGTTTCAGATTGCGCGCGCTGATGGCGTGCTGCACCCCAGCGAGCTGCGTTTTCTGGAACGCGTGGCCGATATTTTTGGTTTTTCGCCCGCGGTGTTCCGGCGTATCCGCGCCAGCCATTTTCCCGATGCGGCCGATCCGTATACCGTGCTGGGTGTGGCCCATGATGCCGGTGATGACGAGATCAAGCGCACATACCGCTTGCTGGTGCGCGAGAACCATCCCGACAGTTTGATTGCGCGCGGTGTGCCGGAAGAATT
>JBDZUY010000038.1:23492-27605 GCA_040255365.1 Hyphomicrobiales bacterium | reverse complement strand
AAATTTGACGGCAGCCATTCCACCGTGCCCGCAATGCGCAAATCATTCATCCGCGTCAGCACTTCGCGCAGCACCGCATCAATTTCGATGCGCGCAATGTGCTGGCCCAGACAGCCATGCGGGCCGGTGCCAAAGGCGATGTGATCATTCGGTGCGCGCGCAAGATTCAGCGTATCGGGATCATCAAATTTATCCGGGTCGCGATTGGCAGACCCGAAATACATCACCACCCGGTCGCCCTCGTTGATCTGTTGGCCCGCCAGCACGACATCTTTTTTCGCGGTGCGGCGCATATAGACAACCGGGCTGGTGAAGCGCAAAAGCTCCTCGCGCGCGTCGGGCAGGCGTGCATCCAGATCGGCTTTCAGCCAGTCAAGCTGTTCGGGATTATTCAAAAGTGCAATCAAACCGGCGGACAAAAGATTGCGCGTTGTATCGCCGCCCGCATCGACCAGCAGCAAAAAATACAACAGAAATTCCATGTCGTTGAGGCGTTTGCCATCCACCTCCGCCTGTAACAGACGTGTCGCCAGATCATCTTTGGGATTCTTGCGTTTTTCCGCGATGACGCCCTGGCCATATTGAAACATCTGCATCATCGCCATGCCGCCCGCGCCGGGGGCCACCGCCTCGGGTGCCGAATGAATTGTCTCGGTCAGCTTGTACAGCTCGCGCCCATCGTCCAGCGGAATGCCCATCAATTCGGCAATCACAAAAGACGGCATTTCGCCAGCGACATCTTCTACAAAATTGCACGCGCCTTTTTCGATCACCGCATCGACAATCTGGCGCGCCAGTGTATAAAGCCGCGGTTCGCGCGTTGCCGCGGCTGACACCGTGAACTGATCGCGGATCAATTTGCGCAGCGCGGTGTGATGCGGCGGGTCCATCATCAACATCATGTTAAAACCGCCCAGCGCCGCATCCTGTTCCTGCGGCGGATCGGCAATCATCACCGTGGGCGCGGACGAGAATGCCTGAAAATTGCGGTCCACCTCCCACACATCCTTGTGGCGCGTTACCGCCCAAAAGCCGCCGCCCGCCGGGTCTTCATGCCAGAAGACGGGCGCATTTTTGCGCAGCCAGCGATATTGCGCATGCGGATGCCCGGCGGCAAAACTTTGCGAGCTTAAAAGATCAATTTCCATTGGCCACCTCGTGTTTGCGCTGACCGGGACGATACGCCTCTTCAATATGGCCTTTCAATTCGGCGCGTGTGAACAGCACGGGCTTGGTTTTCATCGCCACAAACAGCGGCGTCTGATCGGCGTAATGTGGTGAGTTTTTATCCAGCGTTGCCGAGCCGAATTGATGGATCGAGCGCGACGACAATTTACCGTTCTTGTCCCATGTCACAAACATGATGAAGGTATCGCCCGCAACGGCGGTGAATGTGCCGTCATCCTGTTCCTTGCCATAGACCGCGCGGTAAACATCCGGCCCGCCATCGATCGCCAGATCAACCTTGCCGCGTCGAATACGGTTCAGCGTGCCCCATTCGGGATCAAGCTTGCCGAAATGTTTTTTCAGATCGGCCATTGCAGCGCGCAACGCATCAAGCGGTTTCATTTTTTGTGGACCACTAGCCTCCACACCCGCCACATTCAGCCCCATTTTTACGCCCAGCGCCGCACCAAGGCTTTTCACATCGGTGCAGCGGTTCCAGCCCCGCAAGATATTCTGCGCCGCTTTCAAATCGGCATCCTTGCCGGGATCAATTGCTTCAACTTCCGTGATCTCGTGCGCGATGTCGGAATGCACGCTGTAGCAAAGGTCATATTTGTATTTGCGAAATTCGTCCGCCGTGATCGACGTATCGCTGCCAAAATTTTCCAGCGCGCGATAGGCCCGGTTTGTCATGTTGGTTTGAATGCCCATCCATGCGGGAAAATCGGACGGCTTCAGATCATCGGCCGGGGCCGTCGCGTGAAACGGTGTGTTGTTGGAATTGAATACAAAGCCGGAGGGCGGATTCCAGATTTGCGGAACCTGATCGAACGGCACATAGCCATGCCAGATCAAATCAGAGCGATCACCCGGCAACACACCCGCCCAATCGACGCCCGGTTTGCGCAGCGGAAATTGTGCGTTGTAAACATAGCCAATGTTCCCCTTCTCGTCGGCATAGATGTAATTGATGCTGGGAAGCGCTTGCAGGCGCATCGCGGCCAGCCATTCATCGCGATTCTTCGCCTTGTTCAGCCGGTAATACTGCAAGACCTGGCGCACTTCGCCCATGCCGGCATAGCGAATGGCGTAGGTGCCGTGATCGGTTTTCAGCACCGGCCCTTGCGCAGCGCGCAACACATCGCGGTGCACGGTCCAGTAAAACGGGCCCCACAAATGCACACGGATCGCGGCATCGGATTTTTCAAAATTCACCCATTTGCCATCAAGCCTGTACTGATCGGGATTGTCCGGGTTGAGCGTGAGTCTATACACATCGGCCAGATCGGGTTTGTTGACCGTGTTGGCCCAGCCAAGATGTTCGTTATGGCCGTGCAGCATGAACGGCGTGCCGGGAAAGAACCCGCCCGCAACATGCCAGCCTTCATCCGATTGGATCACCGCTTCGTACCATGCCACCGGGCCGGTATAGGGTTGATGCGAATTGACCAAAAGGCGCGTGGCCCCATCGGCGGAGCGCGACGGCGCAACCGCCGCGCCATTGGAGCCGACGGGCGGGCGATCCTCATCAATCGTGCCGTCGGTAATTTTTTTCAAGGTCTGATCGAGGCCGTAAAAGAACGGCGTCTTGAAAATGAACCCAGCGGCGACATCGCGCCCCGTCACCGGCAGCATGTTGCCTTCGATTTTTCCGGGATGCAGCGCCGCGTAGTAATTCACACCATCGGCATAGGCCTGCAGGATTTTGCGCAAATGCGCGGGCAATTCATGATCATATTTGGCATCCAGCGTTTTCCACACGCCAAACAGATGCACCAGATAATCGGTGACCGCGGCATCGCGCCCCTTTACCGCCGCCAGTGTACCGCGCGTGGCCAGCACCACATCGGAAATGGTTTGAAAATCATCTTCGCTATGCGCAAAGCCAATGCCAAAGGCGGCGCCTGCATCGGTCTTGCTGAAGATATGCGGCACGCCATAATCGTCGCGCTCGATCGTCACATCATACTGATTGGCCAGCGCCAAAAATTTTGTGGGGTCGGCGGGCGCGGGCTGACCGATGCGGTCAATCGCGATAAGCCCGATGGCCGCTACGGCAACAAGGCCGACAAGACCGAGCCCGGCATATTTTGCAAAACGCATGCTTCCCCCCATCGGCGCATAATATGCCGCCCTTGTGCGACGGCGCGCCTGATGATGATCTAGACTTTGCACACAAGAGCAAGACCGGGAGGAAAATATGGGCCGTGTTTCAGGCAAAGTGGCATTGGTAACGGGCGGGGCCAGCGGGATTGGCCGCGAATGTGCAATCCTTTTGGCGCGGGAGGGCGCAAAGCTGATCGTCACCGATGTGCAAAGCGATGGCGGCGAAGATTGTGTGCGCACAATCAAAAACGCAGGCGGCGACGCGCGCTTTATGAAACAGGATGTGACCAGCGAAGAGGTCTGGGCCGCGATCATCGCCGCGATCCGCAAGGATTATGGCAAGCTGCATGTGCTGGTGAACAATGCGGGCATCGCGATTGCCGGCCCGATTACCGAGATGAGCCTGGACGATTGGCGCCGCCAACAAGCGATCAATCTGGATGGCGTATTTCTGGGCACCAAACATGCGCTGCCCTTGATGCGGGCCAGTGGCGGCGGTTCCATCATCAACATGTCGTCGCTGGCGGGCTTGCGCGGGGCCGGCGGATTGGCGGGCTATTGTGCGACCAAGGGCGGCGTGCGCCTGTTCACCAAAGCGGTGGCGATGGAATGCGCGGCGGCAAAGGACAATGTGCGGGTGAACTCGGTCCATCCCGGCATTATCGAAACGCCAATCTGGAATGCGATTTCCGATGGAATGCCCGGCGTGATGCCGCCCAGCACGGCGAACACGCCCGATCTGGATACGATGACGCAAACCCTTGTGCCAATGGGTATCAAGGGCGTGCCGGAAGATATTGCCAATGGTGTGCTTTATCTCGCGTCCGATGAATCGCGTTA
>JBDZUY010000038.1:0-23392 GCA_040255365.1 Hyphomicrobiales bacterium | reverse complement strand
TGCCGGAAGATATTGCCAATGGTGTGCTTTATCTCGCGTCCGATGAATCGCGTTATGTCACCGGCACCGAGCTGGTGATTGATGGCGGGATGGCGACGCGTTAGCGCGCCGCGACCTGCACCGGATTGGTGCGATAGAGCGAAGGATACAGCCGCGCCAGATTTTTGATCTTTGGAATGTCGTTGATAACGATATACATCGCGTTGGGATTTTTGATCAGATAATCCTGATGATAATCCTCGGCCACATGAAACGCTTTTAGCGGTTCCACTTTCGTGACGATCTTGGCGCCATACACACCGGCCTTGTTCAGCTGTGCGATATAGGCATTTGCGGTTTTGTGCTGGGCTGCATTGGCAAACCATATTTCCGAGCGGTATTGCGGGCCGCGATCCGGCCCCTGACGGTTCAACTCAGTCGGGTCGTGCGCCACGGAAAAGAACACCTGCAACAGGGTGCCATAGCTGACCTGTTTCGGATCATACGTGATCTTCACCGATTCCGCGTGGCCTGTGGCTCCGGTGCTGACAATCGGATAGCGCGCAGTCACGGCGCTGCCGCCGGTATAACCGGAGATTGCGCTCTTTACGCCCTTCACATGTTCAAACACGCCCTGAATGCCCCAGAAGCAACCGCCAGAGAACACAGCCGTTTGCAGGCCCGTTTCATGCGCGGTTGCATCCATTGCGGGGGCGGCGATTTTCACCGCGCCTTCGTCGGCCTGTGCCGTAACCTGAAACAGGGCAAGACCACCTAGCGTCACAAACACGGCAGCCAGCCCAGCGAAAACGCGCGTACGGTTTTTGGGCATTTCGGTGTGGTGCATGATTTTCATCACAGATCCCTTTCCCTTGCGCATGTTCAGGCAGAAGCGCGCGGCACAAAATGGAGCGCCGCCGAATTCATGCAATAGCGTTTGCCCGTTGGCGGCGGGCCATCATTGAACACATGACCGAGATGCGCATCACAGCGCGCGCAGGTAACCTCTGTGCGCGACATGAACAACGTGTTGTCAGGCGTCAGCGTGACATTCTTTTTCGAGATCGGTTGCCAGAAGCTGGGCCAGCCGGTGCCGGATTTGAACTTTGTGCTGGAATCATAAAGCGCGGTGTCGCAACCGATGCAGCGATAAATCCCATCGGCATGATTGTCCCAGGTGTTGCCGGTAAAGGCGCGCTCGGTTCCCGCCTGACGGGTGACATTGTATTGCAGCGGGCTTAATTGTGCGCGCCATTGCGCATCCGTCTTCACAATTTTGGGAACCTGAACGCTGCCTTCATCTTTGCCAGCGGCAGAGAATTTTTCGATTGTCACCATCTTTGCATCGCCCGCACTTTTGGCAGCGCGCGCACCGCGCGGCACAAACGCGGCGGCAGCAAGCGCGGCACCGGCGGCGCCAAGAGCCATCAGGCTACGCCTGCTTGGCGTGGTGAGAAAATTTGTAGCGTCAAAAGAACGCTTTGGGGAATTGGGCATGACTATTCTCCCGTCATGGACGAACCGGCGCCCCCACTTTCGCCAAATTACTCATATTTGTTACGCACAAACATAGGCCATAGATCAGATAGTAGCCTGTAAAAACTGCAAACAGACGGCTTGGGCGGGCCCGCCTGTATAGGATAGGTTCGCACACCCCGCCCGATTTGCCGCTAATCCCGGAGTTCACATTTATGAGAGCTGTTTTTGGCGCCCTCGTCGCAGTCTGTTGCCGCCGCGCCTTTACGGTCACGGGGCTTTTCCTGATTGCCGCCGTTCTGGCCGGGTTTTACACCGCTGGCAATTTTGCGATGAACAGCGACAGCTCCAAATTGATCTCACAGGATGTGCCGTTCCGCCAGCATGAGGCGAAATTCGACGCACTGTTTCCGGGAAATGACGATCTGATTTTGGTGGTGATTGATGGTGCCACGCCAGAGCGCGCCGAACGCGCCGCCGCCGAGCTGACCGCAAAACTGAAAACCGCGCCGGATATGTTCCCACAGGTGCGCCGCCCCGATGGCGGTGATTTTTTTGCCAAAAGCGGCTTGCTCTACCTGCCGCTCAGCGATGTGCGCGCGACCATGAGTGGGCTTATTCAGGCGCAGCCGTTTTTGGGGCCACTGGCGGCGGACCCGTCCTTGCGCGGCATCATGCATGCGCTGGATACCGCATTGCTGGGCGTGGAAGGCGGGCAAGCCAGTCTGGCCGATTTGCAAAAGCCGATTGCAAAAATCGGCGACACGCTGAGCCGCGTCATCGAAAACAAACCCGCCTATCTTTCATGGCAAGAGATGATGGGCGCTGGCGCGGCAGATGACACCACAATGCGCACGCGGCGCTTTATCGAGGTGCATCCCAAACTGAATTTCGGCGATCTGACACCCGGTGTGATGGCCAGCGATGCGATCCGCGCCGATGCGCGCGCGCTTGGCCTGACCGAAGCGAACGGCATGCGTGTGCGGCTGACCGGGCCGGTGCCGATGGCGGACGAAGAGTTTGCAACGCTGGCACAGCGCGCAGGGTTGATGGGCACGGTGATGATGGCCGCCGTCTTGTTGATGTTCTGGCTGGCCGTGCGTTCGTTCAAAATCATTGTCGCGATTGTTGCAACCCTGATTGTTGGTTTGCTTTTGACCACGGCCATCGGGCTTTTCGCGGTGGGCGTGTTTAACATTATCTCGGTAGCGTTTATCGCGCTGTTTGTCGGACTGGGTGTAGATTTTGGCATTCAGTTTTGTGTGCGTTACCGCCATGAACGCCATATTTATCACGATCTGAAGCCCGCACTGACCGCAGCCGGGCGCACCATTGGCCCATCACTGTTCTTTGCCGCGGCGGCGACGGCGGCGGGCTTTTTGTCGTTTCTGCCCACGGCCTATAGCGGGGTTGCCGAGCTGGGTCTGGTGGCAGGCATCGGCATGGGCATTGCGTTTGCATTATCCATCACCTTGCTGCCCGCGCTGTTGACGATTTTGCGCCCCGCTGGCGAGGCGCGCGAGGTGGGCTTTCACATGCTGGCGCCGCTGGATTTGTATGTGGCGCATCACCGCCGCCGGGTTTTGACGATTGCGGGTGTGCTGGCGCTTCTGTCACTCGCGCTGATGCCGTTTTTGCGGTTTGATTTTAATCCGCTGAATTTGCGCAGCGCCAAGGTGGAATCGGTTTCCACCCTGCTTGATCTGATGAAGTCGCCGGAAACATCCCCCAACACGATTGATGTATTGGAACCAAATCTGACCGCGGCAAATGCCAAAGCAGAAAAACTTTCACATCTACCGCAAGTGGCACAGGCGATAACCCTGAACAGTTTTGTGCCTGAAAATCAGGCACCGAAGCTCGCAGCCATTCATGATGCAGCAAGCCTTTTGGATACGACGCTGGACCCGTTCATGACCGCGCCGCCGCCAAGCGATGCGCAAGTAATTGCCGCGTTCCGCAAGACCGCCGCCAGCCTGCGCAAAGCCGCGGACAAAGGCGGCCCCGCCGCGAACGATGCCAACAGGCTGGCCGATGCCTTGGAAACAATCGCCAATGGCAACGCCGATTTGCGGGCCAAAGCACGCGCGTCATTGGTGCCGGATTTGAAAACCATGCTGGCCCAGTTGCAAATGGCGATGCAGGCCGCGCCCGTTGATTTGCAAACCCTGCCTGCCGATTTGAAAAGCGAATGGGTAGCAAAAAATGGCGAGGCGCGGGTGCAGGTTTCGCCAGCGGGCGATTCCAATAACAATGCCGTGCTGGAAAAATTTGCCGCCGCCGTGCTGACGCTGGCGCCCAACGCAACCGGCGCACCCATATCGATTCAGGAATCGGGTAAAACCATTCTCACCGCCTTTGTGCAGGCAGGCGCCCTGTCATTCGTCGCCATTGTCTTGTTGCTGGGGTTTGCGTTGGGTCGGGCGCGCGATGTGACGATGACAATGCTGCCGCTGTTGCTGACCGGGCTTTTGACGCTTGCCACCTGTGTCATCATCGATTTGCCGCTCAACTTTGCCAATGTCATTGCGCTGCCGCTTCTGTTTGGCATTGGCGTGGCGTTCAACATTTATTTCGTGCTGGCATGGCGTGGCGGCACGCAGCATTTGCTGCAAACCAGTCTGGCGCGCGCGGTATTGTTCAGCGCGGCGACAACGGCCTCGGCATTCGGCTCGTTATGGTTGTCCAGTCACCCCGGCACGGCAAGCATGGGTGAGCTTTTGATGATCTCGCTGGCCTGGACGCTTGTGACGACGTGGTTCGTTCTGCCCGCACTGCTTGGACCAACGCCGGGCGCGCGCAAGAGGCCGTAAGAGTTAGTCCGCCAGCAACTTGTCGGTCAGCGTGTTGATTTTTTTGACCAACCCGTCCGCGCCGTCGGCTTTCAGCGTGGCTGAAAAATCGGCGCGGCGCGTGGCCATCTCGCTGACATAGCCATTGAGGAAAATGTCGATGACCTGCCATGTCCCATCAATCTGGCGCATGCGGTAATTGAACGGCACATTGTCCCGGCCGGGAATGATCATCGTGCTCATCACAATGCGGTCGGTCTTGTGTTCCTTGCTCTTTGGTTCAACCACAAATTTCTCGCCGCCATAGCCATCAAAATTCTTGGCATAATTGGCAATGGTCATGCGCGTGAATGCTTTTGTCAGTGCGGTCTTTTGTGCATCGGAAAGTTTGTCCCAATCCGGCCCCACAACGATGGAGGTCATCTTGGGCAATGCAAAAACCGCCTTTATCACCGGCTCCAGCTTGGCATAGCGGCCTTTAACGCCCAACGCTTTCGCGTTCTTCATGTTGTCCAGCAGCGTGTCATAGAATTTTTGAACCTGCGCGACAGCCGCATCATCCGCGGCTTGTGCGGGCGCAAGCGATGCAAACGCCACAAAAGCGAACATGACGGCCAAAACCGGCACGGCAAATTTGAGTTTCAACATGATTCAAAAACCTCGTTTTTGTTCAGGACGCGCGGTTCAACAGATAGAGCGGTAATTGGCGCAAATGCGCCGCCCGCGCCCCATAAACATCCATCAGGCCAGCGGCGTGGTTGGCGTGCTTCGCCGCTTCGGCCCGCGCCCCCTCGATCCCATAAAACGAAACGAGTGTGGCCTTTCCTTGCTCAACATCCTTGCCAAGGGTTTTGCCCGCCAGCGCCGCATCGCCCGCCACATCAATCAGATCGTCGGTAATCTGAAACGACAGCCCGATATCGCGCGCATATTCGCGCAGGCGCGCACGGTCTGTATCCGGCGCCTGGCCCAGAATGGCCCCCGCCTCACAGGAAAATTCAAACAGCGCGCCGGTCTTTAGCCGTTGCAGCAGCACCGCATCATCGGCGCTGAATTTGCGTGTCGCGGCCTGCATGTCGATCATTTGGCCACCAATCATGCCCGCGCTGCCACCGGCCTGTGCAAGCCGCGTTACCAGCGCGCTGCGCACCGCGCCATCGGGGTGGGTTTGCGGATCGCTCAAGACCTCGAACGCAAAGGTCAAAAGCGCATCACCCGCCAGCACGGCGGTCGCCTCGTCAAATTTTTTGTGCGTTGTCGGCTGGCCCCGGCGCAAATCATCATCATCCATGCAAGGCAGATCGTCATGCACCAGCGAATAGGTGTGCAGCGCCTCTATCGCGGCAGCCACGCGCAGTGCGCGCGCTCGCGGCACATCGAATAGCCCCGCCGATTGCAGCACCAGAAACGGGCGCAACCGTTTACCGCCTGCAAACACCGCATAGCGCATCGCTTCAATCACGCGCGCATAAAGCCCATCGGGTGGCGGCAGCAGCAAATCCAGAGCGTCCTCAACCGCCGCCGCGGTTTCACGCAAGATCTGGTGCAAATCCGATTTTTTGGTCCCTGATGGATGCGGCGGCACGGGCTCGGTGCTGGGCGATGTACTGGTCACAGAAAAGTCATCCAGAATATATGGTGAAACGACAGATATTTGGCTGAGGAGTTTAGCGGCCTCCGCCTGCGGCGTGAAACATTTTACGCCAGCGTTTTCGCCCTGTTCGCTGTCCACAGCAAGTGTGTGGTCATTGGCTGGCAAAACATTCTTAATGCGCCAGCGCCTGTATCTGTCACCCGCATCCCACAAACGGCGAACAAACGCATTTCGCGGGATTGCCGGGCATTTGTGATTTCGGCTTAGATGGGCGGGGGCAAAGATGCCAGAATTCGGGGCCGAATATGATGCGCGTTATTCTTGCTCAACCACGCGGCTTTTGCGCCGGTGTCGTACGCGCCATTGATATTGTGGAGCGCGCGCTCGAAAAATATCCGCATCCGGTCTATGTGCGCCATGAAATTGTCCATAACCGCCATGTCGTTGAGGAATTGAAAGCCAAGGGCGCCATCTTTGTCGAAGATCTTGACGAGGTGCCCGATGGCGCGGTGACGATTTTCAGCGCACATGGCGTGGCCAAATCGGTGGTGAAAACCGCCAAAGCTCGCGGCCTGCCCGTGCTGGACGCGACCTGTCCGCTGGTATCCAAGGTGCACAATCAGGGCACGCGCTATGTCGCCCAGGGGCGCACCCTGATTCTGATCGGCCATGCCGGGCACCCCGAAGTCGAAGGCACGATGGGCCAGATCGACGGGCCGGTGCATCTGGTTTCGACCGAGGCGGACGTCAAGGCGCTGGACATTCCCGCTGATTTGCCAATGGCTTATGTGACCCAGACGACCTTGAGCGTGGACGACACCAAAGGCGTGATCGAGGCACTGAAGGCCCGCTTTACCGACATTACCGGCCCCAGCACCAATGACATTTGCTATGCCACCCAGAACCGGCAGACCGCCGTGCGCGATCTGGCACAAGTCAGCGACGTGATTTTGGTGGTCGGGGCGCAGAATTCCTCCAATTCCAACCGGCTGAAAGAAATCGGCCTGGAGGAGGGAATCCCCTCCTATCTGATCGCCGATGCCTCCGAGCTGGACCCGGCCTGGGTCAAAGGGGCCCACAGCGTCGGCTTGACAGCAGGGGCCTCCGCGCCTGAGGAACTGGTACAGAACGTGATAGAAGCTTTGCGCGCCCTGAACGACACCATTGAGGTTTCGCAATTGCACGGGATCGAGGAGAATGTGGAGTTCCGGCTGCCGGCCGAGCTGCGCGCCTGATTTTCGGGTTAGTTAAAGGATTCATCGCCGTGAGTATTCCCTTCAAGCAGGCGGCCCGTATCGGGGCCTATGTCGTCAAACAGCATGTGATGGGGCGCAAGCGCTATCCGCTGGTGCTGATGCTGGAACCTTTGTTCCGGTGCAATCTGGCATGTGCCGGTTGCGGCAAGATCGATTACCCCGACGAGATCCTGAACCAGCGCTTGTCATTCGATCAGTGTATGGAAGCGATCGACGAATGCGGCGCACCGGCGGTTTCGATTGCGGGCGGCGAACCGCTTTTGCATCGCGACATGCCCAAGATCGTTGACGGCTACATCAAGCGCAACAAATTCGTGATCCTGTGCACCAACGCATTGTTGATGACCAAGAAAATCGACCAGTACAAACCACACCCGAATTTCACCTGGTCGATCCATCTGGATGGCGATCAGATGATGCACGACAAATCGGTTTGTCAGGAAGGCACCTATGACAAGGCCATTGAAGCGATCAAGCTGGCCAAATCCAAGGGCTTTCGCACCCAGATCAATTGCACGCTGTTCGATGGCACCGATCCCGAACGCACGGCCAAATTCTTTGACGAGATGACGGCGATGGGTCTGGACGGCATTACCGTGTCGCCGGGTTATGCGTATGAGCGCGCACCGGATCAGGAGCACTTCCTCAACCGCGAACGCACCAAGAAAATGTTCCGCGACATCCTGCGCCGCGGCGATGGCGGCAAGAAGTGGGAATTCACGCAGTCGGAATTGTTCATGGATTTTCTGGCGGGCAATCAGACTTACGAATGTTCGCCGTGGTCAATGCCGCTGCGCTGCGTCTTTGGCTGGCAGAAGCCCTGTTACCTTTTGGGCGAAGGCTATGTGAAGACCTTCAAGGAATTGATGGAAGACACCGAATGGGAAAAATACGGTGTCGGCAATTACGAAAAATGCGCCAATTGCATGGTGCATTGCGGCTTTGAAGGCACCGCTGTTGCGGATTCGGTCAAGCACCCGTGGAAGATGCTGCCCATCATGCGGCGCGGTGTGAAAACCGAAGGGCCGATGGCGCCCGATATTGATTTGTCGAACCAGCGCCCGGCGGAATTCGTGTTTTCGCGCCATGTCGAGCAGAAACTAGAAGAAGTCCGCAAAGCCAATCCCAACGCCAAGAAGGTTGCGGCAGCGGAGTAATTCGCCAAACGCGATATTGCTGTTGCGCCCGGTGCGGATCAGCGCCGGGATTTGCGCCGGCTTGGCCAGCACGGAGCGCAGCACCGCGCCCAAACGCAGCGTACCATCCGGCCCCAGCGCCACACGCGCGGCGGGCGGCAATGCATCATCCGCCGCATCGGAGATAATTCGCAAAGCTGCAAACGGCAGCCCGCGTTCGGCGGCGGCACGGGCGGCGATGTGGCTTTCCATATCCACCGCATCGGCGCGCGTTTTTTCGTAGAGCGCGGCCTTGGCCGTCACGTCGTCCAGCATCACATCGCTGCCCGCGATGATGGCACGCTTTGCATGTGGCAGGCGCGCTTCCATCGCGGATGCCCAGCCCGCATGCGCCGCGAATGTTTCGCCGCCGCTAATTACAGATGAGCCGATCAACACATCGCCTACATGCAGTTCTGGCGACAGCGCACCGGCAATACCGAACGAGATCACGCCGCGTATATCCGGCGTGAGCGACGTCTCGATTTTTTGTTTGAGCGCGTGCGCATTACCGCCGCCGCACAACGTGATCACGCCATCGCCCGCCGCCATTGCCGCTTCGCGCTGCATGCCGGTGACGGCCACCACTTGAAAACTCGTCATGGCCGGGCTTGTCCCGGCCATCCATGAACACCACCCTGCGCCATTCTGGCGGATCTGTGTTTATGGATCCCCTGCACAGGGCCGGGGATGACGGCTTTGAGATGGCCCAAAACTTTCACGTCACAGCCCGTATGCAACCTGGCGTGCATTGCCCGCGATCAGATTGCGGTAACGCGCCATTGCCCACAGCGGAAAGAATTTTGGATAGCCATGATAGCGCAAGTAAAACACGCGCGGGAAACCGCCGCCGGTGTAATGCTCCTGTGGCCACAACCCGTCATCAGCTTGCGTCGTTTGCAAATAGCGGATGCCGCGCGCAACAGCGGGGTGCTCCACCGCGCCCGCCGCCATCAACCCCAGCAGCGCCCATGCGGTTTGCGAGGCAACCGACGGCGCGGGCTGATAGCCCGCATAATCCAGCCGGTAGCTATCGCAGGATTCGCCCCAGCCGCCATCCGCGTTTTGAATCGCGATCAACCATTCCGCGGCCTTGGCGATCATCGGATGATCGTGCGGAACTTTCGCTGCGTTCAGCCCGGCCAGCGCCGACCATGTGCCGTAAATATAATTCACGCCCCAGCGGCCAAACCAGCTTCCGTCCTTTAGCTGTACGCTTTCCAGATAGGTGAGCGCGGCTTTCATGCGCGGGCTGTCCAGCGGTTCGCCAAGCTGCGCCAGCATGCCGATGCAGCGGCCCGTCACATCTTCGGTTGGCGGATCGAGCAGCGCACCATGATCGGCAAAGGGAATGTTGTTCAGATAATGATAGGAATTGTCCGCATCAAACGCACCCCAGCCGCCATTCCTGCTTTGCAATCCTTCCACCCATTCGCGCCCGCGCGCGATGGGTTCATCAAATTGCGGCTGGGCTGCGGCTTCGCGCGCCCGGTCCAGCGCCATCACGACAACGGCGGTGTCATCCAGATCGGGATAGTGCGCATTGTTGTATTGAAAGGCCCAACCGCCGGGGCGCACATCGGGCTTTTCTTCGGCCCAATCGCCCTTCACATCCAACACCTGCCGCGTTTTCAACCACGCCAGACCATCGGCAATTTTCGCGTCCGCTTTTTCGCCGCGCGCTTCCATCAGCGCGTGAACGGCCAGCGCTGTATCCCACACCGGCGAGACACAAGGCTGGCAATAAGCCTCGTCATCCTTCACCACCAACAATAGCTCAACCGATTTGCGCGCAATGGCGCGATGCGGATTGTCCGGCGCATAGCCCAGGCAATCGAACATCATCACAGAATTGGCCATGGCCGGATAAATCGCACCCAAACCATCTTCGCCGTTCAGCCGCTCAATCACCCATGTCTCGCACCGCGCAATCGCGCGGGCGCGCAAACGTTTGGGCCATACCGGCTCCACCCATTTCAGCACCACATCAAGACCGTGAAAAAACGCCGCCCAGGTGCGGTTTTGATGCGGCGCGCGGGCGGGCGGTTTGGTGCCTTCGGGGGCAAAGAGTTCGGGCACATGCACGCCGCGCGGATTGCGCGCGACGGGCTTTTTCGCGGCCAGCACCAAAAGCGGCACAATCACGGTGCGCGCCCAATACGACATTTTGGACAAATGAATGGGAAACCAGCGCGGCAGCAAAATCAGCTCCACTGGCACGCTGGGTACATTGTCCCACGATGTTTCGCCGTAAAGCGCCAAAAGAATACGCGTGAAGACATTGGCGCGGCCCGCACCGCCGCGTTTCAAAATTGCGTCGCGCGCGCGCACCATATGCGGCGCAGTAATGTCGTCGCCAATCATCTTCAACGCGAAATAGGCTTTGACCGTCGCGCTGATATCGGTTTCACCGGTATGATAAAGCGGCCAGCCGCCCTCTTCGTTTTGGATGCGGCGCAGATAATTGCCGATCCTGGCTTCCAGCGTTAAGTCCGGTTCTTCGGCCAGATGATGCACCAACAGCACATATTCCGACGGGATCGTCGCATCGGCTTCCAGTTCAAAAACCCAATGCCCATCGCCGCGCTGTTCACCCAGCAACGCATCGGTCGCGTTTGTGATGGCGCTGTCCAGCCCCGCCATGTCGCGCACCATATCGTGCAAATGCGTATTGTGTTCGTTCATGCCCGTTCCCAAAAGCAATCTATAGGCTCACACCCGGCCCGCCAATTGCGCCGCATGAAAGCCGGATCGTATTGCGCCCTCTATCGTGGCGGGCAAACCGGTATCGGTCCAGTCACCAGCCAGAAACAGGTTTTTCCACGCCGTTTGCGCAGGCGCCCGGCGCTCCGCCTGTTCCGGCGTGGCGGCAAACGTGGCGCGTTTTTCCTTTACTATTTGCCAAATGGGACATGCAATTTGCATATCGAGCGCCTTTGCCACATCGGTCCAGATCAGCTTCGCCAGTTCCTCGCGGTCCTTGTCCACGATGGCGTCCGCCGCCGACACGGTGACGGCGATGCGATCTTCAAAGGTGAAAATCCATTCCGCCGTGCCATTGATGACGCCCAGCATCGCGGGCGCATTGGCGGGCGGCGCAATTTTGAAATGCGCATTGATGATGGCGCAAAATTCATCGGGCGCGGCTATGCCCGGCAGCAATTCACCCGCGGTCCAGGGCGGCACAGCAAGGATCACCTTGTCATACCGCGAGACCGGCATCGTGACATCACCATTCGCCAGCGCAATGACATGATCGTCGTCGCGCACCAGCCCGCGCACCCGCGCGCCCAACTGCACATCGGCACCATGCGCTTTCAGATATTCCAGCGCGGGCGTCACAAACGCCGCCGCCAGATCTGGCGCTGCAATGCGCGGGCGATAATGCCGCCCGCCTTTTGCCAGTGTTTCGCGAATGATCGCTCCGGCCAGTGCCGCCGAGCCTTCTTCGGGTGCGGTGTTGAGCGCCGCCAACAAAAACGGGCGCAGCAATTTGTACCATAGCGCGCCGTCACAACGCACCACATCGCATACGCGTTTGCCCGCGCCCGCTATCATCAACGGCACAAGAGATGCATAATCTTTTGCGCTGGTGCCGGGCACGCGGCGCGCACCGGACAACACCCACCACGCCAGCGGCCCGGCATTGGGCGCAATATCCCAACGCTCACCATTTTCCAGATCTGTGAATGTAAAGCGCGCATGTTCCGGCCCGGTCATGCGGTTTTCCGCACCGATCATGCGCAAATATTGGAAGGTCGCGTGATTGCCCGACAGCACCAGATGATTGCCATTGTCGATACGCATGCCAAGCGTTGAATCAAAATAGGAGCGGCAGCGTCCGCCCGCCTGACCGGCCGCTTCCATCAGGGTGACGTTTGCGCCCTTTTCGGCCAGCGCCACCGCAGCCGAAAGCCCGGCCAGCCCGCCGCCAATGACAATGGTTTTTTCCGGTGTCATCCGGCCAGCCCGTGACGCGCAACGATCCACAGAAGCTGCGCCTTACCCAATTTTGCGCGGGCACGCGGCGGGGCCCAACCTTGCGCCTCCATCTTGGAAAGGATGCGCGAATAGACCGCGGCCATCAGCTTTGGCGCACGCAATGAGCCGCGCGGGCGTTCATTCAAAATACGCATCGCCTCGTCGTAATGCTCATGGGCAAGCGCGGCGATATTGCGGCACACATCATCAATCGCCGGGCTGGCGATCACCGCGTTCGGTTCGCGCGTGGCGATGCCCGCCGCATCCAGCAATTCGGATGGCAAATAAAGACGGCCGATTTGTGCATCCTCATCCAGATCGCGAATGATGTTGGTGAGTTGTAGCGCGCGGCCCAGATGATGCGCCAGATCGAAACCCGGCTCTTCGTCCATGCCGAACACCTTGATGGAAAGCCGGCCCACCGCGCTGGCCACCCGCTCGCAATAAAGATCGAGCGTGGCGGCATCCGGTCCACGAATATCGGCATCCACATCCATTTGCATGCCATCAATCACGGTCAGAAAATCGGCCTTGCGCAATCCATATTGCCGGATGGCGGGGCTGAGGAATGCAGCACGTGGCACATCCGCGCCCTGATAGAGCGCATCCAGATCAGCGCGCCATGCATTCAATTCGGCTTCGCGTTCCTCACGGCTGCCGCGCATCTCGTCATCGGCAATATCATCCACCACACGGCAAAACGCATAAATCGCAAACATCGCATCGCGCTGCGCGCGCGGCATCAACCGCATGGCCGCGTAAAAGGAACTGCCCGCCGCTTTTTCGGCGACGGCATCCATTTGCGGTGAATTTTGTGCGGGCACTGACATGATTATCCGTTGGCCAGATTGGCAGGGGCCTTCTTAGCGAAAAGCCACGCCCCAATGAAGCCCATGACGCCCAGACCGGCAAAGCTGAGTGCCTCCCATTTGGTGTGATGCACGCTTTGCGACAGCGGATCGCGCGTTTTCAGGCGTGCATTCAAATCTTCGGCAAGGCGCTGGATCACGGCCACTTCCAGCCCCAGCCGCTTGTCGCCAATCGTGCCGGCAAAGGGCGCCGCATTTTCCAGCAAAACGCCTGTGCGCGCCGCCGCCTCGCGGATCGCGGCCAAAAGACCGGGGCTGGCGATATGCCCGGCCAGCGCATCGGCCGGTGCATGATGCGCGGCCAACAGATCCTGTGGCAGATACACCCGGTCAAGATTGCGATAATCCTTTGCGCAATCTTGCAGATGATTGATGATCTGAAGCGCGGCACACAGCGCATCATTCAGCGGCCACAAATCGCGCGCCTCACCATGCACATCCAGCACGAACCGGCCCACCGGCATCGCCGAATAACGGCAATAGTCCAGCAACTCATCCCAATCGGTATAGCGCGTTTTCACCGCGTCACGGCGAAAGGCTTCGAGCAGATCGAGCGGGTGCTCCGCTGACAATCCGCGATCCGCCAGAACGGCGCGCAGTTTTACCGCCTCGGCTACGCTCTCCTCTTCGCCAACCAGTGAGCGGCGCATCGCTTCGAGCACTTTCAGTTTTTCGTCGGAATTGGCCACCGGATGATCGGCAACATCATCGGCGGCGCGCGCAAACGCATAGAACGCCAGAATCGGCGCGCGGTGGCGCGGATGAACAAGGCGCGACGCGACGGGGAAATTTTCATCGCCTGCGCCCTTGCCCGTCTTATAGCCAGATTGAACCTGTGTCGTCCCGCTCACCATGTTTCCGCTCAGATATGGGCTTGTGCGCGGCCTTTCCACATGCCGCCGCGCCCGCGCCAGAACTGTATCGCGGAATCCAGGGTAAAACCCGCATAGAAAGCGCCCATTAGCGGCAATGCGAGGCCCCAAAATGGTGAAGCGCGATAAAATCGCAACATGGGCTGGAGCGAAAGCGCCATCAGCGCCCAGGTGAATACAGCGGCAAACCGTGCCGGGCCGTCGGCGGCAATCGCCATGATCGGCGGCGCGAGATAAACAAGCGCCAATCCGCCAAGCGTGCCCACAAGTTTCAGCGGCGAATAGGAAAGCTGGGCATAGGCGGACCGCGCCACCATCCGGCGGATTTCACCCAATCCATCATAGGGGCGCAGCGAGACTGCGCGATTGGTCAGCCCCAGCCAGATCGGCCCCACCGGTTTCATTAGCGCGGCAAGCGCACAATCATCAATGATCGCCGATTTGATTGCATCAATATGGCCCGCTTCTTCCAGCGCCACACGATGCACCAGCATGCAGCCACCGGCGGCGGCGGCAGTTTTGCGCACCCGGTCGTTCACCCAGGAAAAGGGAAACAGCATCGCGAAGAAATAGACAAAGGCGGGGATCAAAAATTGTTCGCTGCGACTTTTGCAATGCAGCCGCGCCATCAGCGATGTCAGCACCAGATTGCCCGCAACCGCGCGCGATACGAGCAGGCGCAGATTATCCGGCGTGTGACCGATGTCTGCGTCGGTCAGCAACAGATAATCCGGCGCGTGCTTTTTTGTGGCATGGGTAATGCCCTGACGTACCGCCCACAATTTGCCCACCCAGCCGGGCGGGCGCTCGCCGCCAGAAAGGATGGTGAGGCGGTCGCCCGCGTTTTGCGCATGGGCGGCGGCGCGCGCGGCATCGGCGGTGCCATCGCTGCTTTGGTCATCTACCAGCACAATATGAAAAGCGCCCGGATAATCCTGTGCCAGTAAACTGCCGATCGAATGCGCAATCACATCTGCTTCGTTGCGCGCGGGCACAATTGCCACAATGGATGGCCAGATTGCGGGCGCTGGCGGCGCATCCGCATCATCGCGTTCCTGTGCCAGCCAGAAATTGCCGCGCAAGAACACCAGCACCAGCCAGATGCCAAGTGGCAAAAAGGCAAAGAGCATTTCCACCATCATGCGAGATAACCGTTCTCGCGAAACCAGTTCAGCGCATCTTCCAGCGCCGCCTCAAACGGACGCGCGGTATAGCCCAATTCACGCTTTGCCTTTTCACTGGAAAAGAACATGCGGTGCCGCGCCATTTTCAGCGCATCCACCGTCACAAAGGGTTCGCGCCCCGTCAGTCGCGCCATCGCTTCGGCGGCATAAGCCAGCGGGAATAACGGCGCGACTGGCAGTTCGATTTTTGGCGCGCGGCGGTTGGACAATTTTGCGATCACACCCAGCATCTGTGCCAAGCTGACATCCTGCCCTCCCAATATATACGTCTCGCCGATTTTGCCTTTTGTCAGCGCGGCCAGATGGCCAGCGGCGACATCATCAACATGCACAAGGTTCAAACCCGTATCAACAAAGGCCGGCATTTTGCCGGTGGCGGCTTCGACAATGATGCGGCCCGTCGGCGTGGGACGAATATCACGCGGGCCAATGGGCGTGGATGGCGACACAATTACCGCGGGCAGATCATGCGCGGCAATCATCTGTTCGACCAGCCGTTCGGCGGCGACCTTGCTGCGTTTGTAGGCACCGATGGCGGTCTGTTCGCTGGCGCGCGCATCCTCAGTTGCGGGCGTGCCGTCATCGCCCGGCTTCAATGTGGCAACGGACGATGTGTAAACCACGCGTTCCGCGCCGCAGGCCAGTGCCGCCTCCATCACACAGCGTGTGCCCTCGCGATTGTTGTGCACGATCTCTTCCGGATCGCGCGCCCAAAGCCGGTAATCGGCAGCGACGTGGAAAATATAACGCGCATCCTGCGCGGCGTTGCGCATATCGTTTTCATCGCGCATGTCACCGCGCACGATTTCCCAATTCTGCGTATCCAGATTGGTGCGTGGGCTGGAACTGCGCGCAACAACACGCACCGCATAGCCGGCCTTGTGCAAGATGCGCGCAACCGCGCTGCCGACAAAGCCGCTGGCACCGGTGACAAGGACAAGATCGCCGCTCATGGTGCGTCCGCCTTTCCGGCGGCAAAGGCGCGTTCGCCCTCCATCCCCTGCCAGATCAAAAGAACCGGCACACCGATAACAATGTCGCGCGCGCGGCGCAGCAATGACAACGCCAGCGCCTGATCCGGCGGCAAACCGAACAACGGACCGATCATCGCATAACCGGCCTCCTGCACACCCAACGCACCGGGAATGAACATTGCCGCACTTCGGATGCCGCACAACAAAGCCTCGATTGCGACCACCGCGCCAAATCCGATTTGCACCCCCATCAGACGCAGCGCCAGAAAGGAAAGACAGGCCGTTCCGATCCAGCCGAGGAAATGCAGAAATATCGAAAGCCACACACGCACCGGCGCGGCATAGAGCGCATCAATCACGCGATGCACCGCTTCGGTGTGGGCAACTGCGGCGGGCAGAAACCGCGCCGTGATTTTGTGCACAACGCCCAGACCACGGCGCTGCAACACGTAAAAAACCAGGGCCGCGGCAAAGGCGAGCCCCAGCCCCACAATCAAACCATTGATCAGATTTTCGTTCGCCGCCGTCTGATGAACATTGGTGAGAAGCAGTGTGATACCAACCGCGATAAAGGCGACCTGCGCTACCATTTCGGTGGTCATGTCCACCACCGTCGTGCCAAACGCGTGTGGTGCGGTTTCACCGCGCAGGATCACCGCGCGCGCGCCGATCACCAGCCCGCCAACATGCGAAAAAGGCAAAATCTCGCCCGCGGAATCACGGATCATCCGGCCAAAGACAAACACGCCCAGCCGCGAAAACCGTCCATCCCATGACAGCACAAACCAAGACGCGCCCAGCGGCACAAACAAAAGGAACGATGCGGCAGTGAACAGCGCAAACCCGCCCCAGCCGAGCGAGGCCGCCGCGGAAATGACGGCATCGAAACCGACGAAAACCACCAGATAGGCCGCGATTGCGAGACCCGCGATTGCGGCTATGGCGACGCCGAGTTTCATCTTGCCCCTTGGTTCGCGCCGTATCAGGCGGCTTTGCTGTGCGGCCCTATGAACCGGCGCACAAACCGCACCATGCGCGGCACAAAATTCGGGCGCAACAGCCGCGGATCATAAAGACCGAGCCTGCGCTCATTTTCGGCCAGACAGATGTCCATCAGCCCGGCAACCGAAATGTCCACGCCCACCTGCTGCGCCCCGGTCAGAGTGAAATTGTTGTCCTGCTGCGCGCCGCCAACATCGCGGGCAATGCCGATCCGCTCCCACACCAGGAAAGCCCAGACCGCCGCAATTTTCAGCGCGAACAAGGGCCGTTTCCACAGCGGCAGATTACGCCTGTGCCAGGCGACCCAATTCACGAAGAACAGGATATGACGGCCCTCTTCCTGCATCACCGGCTCGAACGTATCGACCAGTTCGGGCGGAAAGAAGCCGGAACGTTTGGCCGTTTCAAACAGGCCAAAGGCAAAAAACGAGTCGATACATTCGCTGTAGCCCGTCACCATAAAGGCCCATTCGCGGTTGCGAGGGGGCAGATATTCCGGCTCCGGCGCCAGTGTGATGCCATAGGCGGCGACAAGATTGGCCAGCACATGTTTGTGCCGCCCCTCTTCAAAGCCGTTCAGTTCGATCGCCTTCTTCAACAGCGGATCTTGCACCGTCTCGGCATAAGAGGCGACGCGCAGACGCGCCTTGCCCTCGGTCTGAACCGCGATATCCCAGATCGGCAGGCCGGTGACCCGCGCACGCGCGGCATCGTCCAGCTTCGGCCAGTCGATCACGGCAGGTCTGTAGGGATCGAACGTATCCAGAAGCGCGCGGCAAAACAGGATGCGGTGTTCATCACTGCCCAAACGAATGGGCTTTTCCGGCGGCACCTCGGGTGCATGATAGGACAGGTCCGGAAATGTCAGCGCGGCGCCATTCACCGTTCGCCTCCCTTATTGAAAATCTGAAAAACTGCCCCGGATAATGCCCAGCGTACCGGTTTTGCGCAGAATATCAGGTGCGGTGAGGGCGGCAAATTCTTCGGCATAGGCATAGCCCGGGGCCGAGCCGGCAAAACCGCGTTGGGTCGCCGGATGGCAATAAATTTCGCTGATGCCATCAGGCAAATTTTCGATCAGCGCGGCAAGACGGCGGTGTGTCATCGCGCCGGACCACGCCAACCCAAACACGGCATCGGGCGCAAACAGACCAGCGCCACGAACACGCGCGCGCGCCAGCATCGCCCAAGGCGCGGTGACAATGGCGGGCGGGATTTGCGCAGACGGTTCCGCCTTCAGCAGAACATCGCGCGGTTCATAGGGCACGCGGATGCTTTTCAGCCCGTATTGTTTGCCCACCTGCAAAATTGTGCTCAGGATTGTGGGGTGCAGATGAAAATGCTTGTGCGCATTGACATGATCGAGCGGCAAGCCCGTCGCGCGATAGGCCTCAAACTGCGCCGCAATTTCAGCTCTTAACTGGCGGCGCACGGAGGACTTAAAAA
The DNA here is from genome assembly GCA_040255365.1 of Hyphomicrobiales bacterium. GTDB lineage: Bacteria > Pseudomonadota > Alphaproteobacteria > Micropepsales > Micropepsaceae > Rhizomicrobium. The sequence goes on along the minus strand of JBDZUY010000038.1, from coordinate 4,792 downwards.
ACATGGCAGCCCCCGCGCGCGCCATGTTGGTGTGAAAGCGCCCCGTAGAATCCACCAGATCGGGAATCTGCGCGGCGGGCAGTGCGGGTTCGCCGTCCACCAGAACGATGTGCAGACCAACGCGCAAGGATGGCAATGTCTTGGCGCGCTTGATCGCATTGTCCACATCAGGAGCGGCGACCATCAGGCTGGCCGCTGTCAGCACGCCGCCACGATGGGCCATTTCCACCGCGTCGTTAACCTCGCGCGCAATTCCGAAATCGTCTGCGGTAACAATCAAGCCCTTCAAGGGGGAAAACCCATTACGCAGCGTGTTCGCGGCGCTCCTTCAGGAATTGGAAGAACTCCACACCTTCGCGCAAACGGCGCTTCATCATCTGGCTGGAGGTCAGCATTTCACCAACGATGGAGGCAATCTTGCCGGGGCGGAAATAGAATTCGCGATAAAAACTTTCCAGCGAATTGTAAATTTCCGAATGGCTGAGATGCGGGTAATGCAACGGCGCAATCTGGATACCGCTATCGTCCACCAGCTCGGCGTTTGCCGCATCAAGCCAGCCATTTTGCACCGCCTGATTATACAAGAATGTGCCGGGATAGGGCGCGGCCAGCGACACCTGAATGGTGTGCGGGTTGATGCGCTTTGCAAATTCCACCGTTTCGCGGATCGTCTCCGTGCTTTCGCCCGGCAGACCCAGGATAAACGTGCCGTGAATCTGGATTCCCAATTCATGGCAATCCTTGGTGAACTTTTCGGCGACTTTGATGAGCATGCCCTTTTTGATGTTGTGCAAAATCTGCTGATTGCCGCTCTCATAACCAACGAGCAACAGACGCAAACCACCGGCTTTCAGTTTTTCCAGCGAGGCGCGCGGCACATTGGCCTTGGCGTTGCACGACCATGTCACACCCAGCTTGCCCAACTCTTTGGCAATGGCTTCGGCGCGCGGCAGATCATCGGTGAAGGTGTCATCGTCAAAGAAGAATTCCTTGACCTGCGGGAAGGCGGCCTTGGCGTATTTGATCTCTTCAATCACATGACCAACGCTGCGTGTGCGGTAATTGTGCCCGCCCACCGTTTGCGGCCACAGGCAGAAGGTGCAATGCGATTTGCAGCCACGGCCCGTATAGATCGAAATATACGGGTGCTTCAGATAGCCGATGAAATAATTCTCGATTTTCAGATCGCGCTGATAGACCGGCGTCACAAACGGCAACGTGTCCATATTCTCGATCATCGGGCGGTTGGCATTGTGCGTGATCACATCATTGGCGCTGCGAAACGAAATGCCCTTGATGTCTTTCAGCGCCATGCCGTCGGCAACATCCTTGATCGTGAAATCGAATTCGTTGCGCGCCACATAATCCACCACCGGGGCTTCACGCAGCGAGCCTTCGGCGTTCACCGCCACTTTTGCGCCGATCAGACCGACCAGCAGATCGGGGTTCGCCGCTTTCAGCGCCTCAATCACTTTCACATCGGATTTGAACGACGGCACAGAAGTGTGCACCACGACATGATCGAAATCATTGGCCTGCCCCACCACTTCGGCCAGCGAAGTTTTGTGCGGCGGCGCATCGATCAGCTTGGAATTTTCCACCAGCGCGGCGGGCTGGGCCAGCCATGTCGGATACCAAAAGGATTTGATCTCCCGTTTGGCCTGATAGCGCGAACCGGCACCGCCATCGAAACCGTCAAACGAGGGAGCCTGCAAAAAGAGGGTACGCATGCTGGTATCCTTACAAATTGGACCTTGTTGAATCAGACATCTTGCCGCCGGGCGTAACGGTCAGTTTTGCGCCCCGCCACGCCACCGTTTTTCCGGCCAGCGAGGCCAGATAAACACCAAACGATATTACATCGCGCACCGGAAGAAGCCACGCGGCGAATGCACTCTCGCCCAGCATTCCGTCGATACGCAATTTCAGCGTATAGCGGGCCAAAAGCGCCAAGGCCAGCATGGCAAAGACCCAGAAATCCGGCCCCAACAAGGCTAACGCCACGAGCGCCAGGGCCCAGGTGTGGGTCACGCCGCTGCCCACATGGCCAGCAGGGTCAACAGTGCGGATGGTGCGGGCCCAGCGCAGCTCATGGGCAAAGAGCGCGGCGGCGCCTGCTTCGGCACAGGCATGGCGCACCACAAGCGGCGGCATGGCAAGGCTGTGCCCCGCCGCAATGACCGCCCGGCCCAGCTCATAATCATCGGCCAGATGATCGGCCAGCGGGGCCAACCCACCGATTTCGTCCAGCACGGCCCGGCGCAGCGCGATGGTGGAGCCAAAGCTGGGCCGCGCCAGCCCGCGGGTGAACGCAAACGCCACATTGGGCAGAAAATTGTAATTCACCCCGCCCGCCGCCAAATCAGACCACAGCCCGCTTAGCCCGTGCCCAGAATAGAGCGCGGTGACAATGCCCACGCCCGGCACGGACAGCGCGGCCACAACGGCGCGCAGATAATCTGGCGTCACCGCAATATCGGCATCGCTGAGCACCAGCACATCATGGGCTGCTGATGGCAGCATATTGATCAGGTTGGAGATTTTGCCGTTGGCGCCATGCACACGCTCGTCAATCACAAGCGCCGCATCAACCGCCGGATAGCGCGCCATCAATACGCGAACAATGGGCAATGCCGGATCATCAACACGCGCCACGCCGAACACCAATTGCACGGGCGCCGGATAATCCAGCGTGAAAAAACTTTCCAGCGCAGCTTCCAGCCCGGCATCGGCGCCGTGCAGCGGTTTGAGAATGCTCACCGCAGGCCATGTGGCTGGTTCGCGGTTTTGCAAGGCCAGCAATTTGGCCAGCGCGCCTGACGCGGCAAATGTGTAGAGCGCACCGGCAAAGGACAGCAACAACGCCATCGCGCCAACAAGATGCAGGAAATTACTCATCGGTTCGCGATACGCCGCGCCAACACGATGCGGTTGGTGTTGGTGCCCTTGGCATTGTTGGAAACGCCCCAGCAATTGGCCGTTTTCGTGAAACTTTGCGTATTCAAAATCACGCCCAGCGGTTCAAAGTACAGGCCCGCCATCGCCGCCAGCACCAATTCTTCCAATGCAATCTTGCCGCCGCGCACTTCGCCAACTTCAAACGCGACATGCCCGCCCGGTTTCACCACGCGCTCCAACTCCACAAACACATCGCGGATGAACGCCTGCCAATCTTCCGGCTTGCGGTGCATTGCAATCGGCACGGCGGCGGCATCGATCCCTGCGAACCAGCAGCGCAGCCAATTGTCATCGGCATATTGCACGACATCCAGAAAGGGCGGCGATGTCACGACCAGATCGACCGAAGCCGTTGCAATGTTCGGCGTATCGGCGGCGCTGGCAATGTGAAAGCTGGCGGTCGCGTCTGCGGGCGGTGCGCCGTCTTTCAGCAGCGCACGCGATTTTTTCAAAATAATATCGGGCACGATGCGGCGCGGCGGGATTTGGCTGCGGCGTTCATTGATCCGCGCCTGCGATTTTACCGACACCGCCTGGTTGGGCGGCAACGAATAAACCGAAAAGAAACCGGGCGAATGGCCCGTCAACCGGCCCAGCGCGACCATGCGAATCCAGTCATCTACCGTATCCAATGTTTCCGCTTTTTCGCGTGCCATCAGATATTCGCGCAGCGCACAAATCTCGGCCAATGTTTCGCGGTGATAGAAAACCAGCAGATCATCCCGCGCATCACCAGCCCCCGCCCAATCAATTTCACCGAGGCGTTTGGCCACCGCCTCTATTGTTGGCGGGGCGATGCGCGGCCGGGTCAGCATCGCGCTGAGCGGATTGATGTCATTGGCGATGGCGCGCCGCCCCATCAGCGCGGCCTGAAGCGCGGTCGTGCCCCGGCCCATGAACGGGTCATAGACATTGTCGCCGGGGGCCGTCAGCCGGTCGATGAAAAATTCCGGCAATTGCGGCTTGAAGCAGGCACGATAGCTGACCTCATGCAGGGCATGACCCTGACGCTGTTTTGCGGTCCAGAATTCATTGATGAAAAAGGGCAGCCCGCGGCGATAATCCACCCGCGCCGGTTTACCGCCATGACCCAAGCCGGTGAGGGTCGCCATGACGCTGCCGTCGTGTTGCGTATCCAGAAGGGATGCGTGGGTGGCCATGGCCAAACTGCCCCAAAATCAGGCGATCAAATCAGGCGGCCATCTGCGCCGGATTCGGCACAGGCTTCAAGTTTCAGAAAACTAGCCCGGAAAATCATGAGGCGGCCGGCGCCATATGCGCCGTAGCCGCCTCACGCTGCCCCCTTTAATGCGGACCCAATTCACCGCAAGGCTAGTGCCCCCTATGCCTCGGACCCGCGGCGCCGCAAAGTGTGCTTTTCTGGCCCGATGACGCAACCGTGAACGCGTGCCGTAGCGGCATTTTGGGCCCGGGTGTGTGCTCAATGCCACAATTTTATTGGTCAGGCCACTGATATTGCTCAGATTTGGCGGAAATGCTTCGAGAGTTTCAAGCCCTGGCGCTGGTAATTGGAGCCGATTCCCTGGCCATAAACATGCGGCGGCGGGTCGGTCAGCCGTTCAAACACCAGCCGGCCAATGATCTGGCCATGCTCCAGAATGAAGGGCACCTCGCGTGAGCGCACCTCCAGCACGCCGCGAGAGGTTGGCGGCTTGCCGGGGTCATAGCCGAAGCCGGGATCGAAAAAGCCCGCATAATGCACGCGAAATTCGCCCACCAGCGGATTGAACGGCACCATTTCGGCGGCGTATTCGGGCGGAATGGCCACCGCCTCGCGGCTGGCCAGAATGTAGAATTCGTCCGGGTCCAGCAC
>JBDZUY010000006.1:89923-98662 GCA_040255365.1 Hyphomicrobiales bacterium | reverse complement strand
TCACCACGTATCGATCCAGCGCAGTTTTTTGCCTTCGCGCTTTGGCGGGGGCGGGCAGGAACGCAAACCCGCCATGATCCATTTGCGGGTTTCGGCGGGGTCGATCACCTCGTCGAATTCCATCAGGGTCGCGGCCGAAATCGCCTTGCCGCGCTCATACATTTGCGCAACCATCTCGTCATATTTCTTTTTGCGTTCGTCCGGGTCGGTAATCGCCGCCAGCTCGTTGCGATAGCCCAGCTTCACCGCGCCCTCCAAACCCATGCCGCCAAACTCACCCGTGGGCCATGAGATCGTGAACATCGGCGCGACAAAACTGGCCGCCGCCATGCCTTGCGCGCCCAGCCCATAACCCTTGCGCAAGACCACGGTGAACATCGGCACGCTCATATTCGCGCCAATGACAAACAGGCGCGAATTGTGCCGCACCAGCCCGGTCTTTTCCGCCTCCGGTCCCACCATATTGCCGGGCGTGTCACACAGCATCAGAACCGGAATATCAAACGCCTCGCACAGCTGCATAAACCGCGCCGCCTTGTCCGAGCCGTCGCGATCAATCGCGCCGCCCAGATGCATCGGGTTGTTGGCGATCACACCCATGGGCCGGCCCTCGATACGGATGAAAGACGTGACCATGCCCACACCGAATGCGCGGCGCAGTTCCAGCACGGTGCCCGTATCGGCAATCATCTCGATGACATTGCGGATGTCATAAACGCGAAGGCGGTTTTCCGGGATTGCGCGGCGCAAAAGGCGCTGATCCACGCAATCCCAATCTTTCAGCGCGCCCTGAAAATAGGAGAGGTATTTTTTCGCAATCGCCGTCGCGTCGGCTTCATCGTCGGCGACAATGTCGATGACGCCGTTGGGCGCCTGCACCGAAACCGGGCCGACATCCTGTGGGCGGAACACGCCCAGCCCACCGCCTTCGATCATCGCGGGCCCGCCCATGCCGATGGAAGAATTTTTGGTGGCGATAATCACATCGCAGCAACCCAGAAGTGCCGCGTTGCCCGCAAAACAATAGCCCGAATTGATACCGACCAGCGGCACAAGACCAGACAGTTTCGCATACATCTGGAATGTCGTGGTGTTCAACCCACCCGCGCTGATCGCATCGGTATCGCCGGGCCGTCCGCCGCCACCTTCGGTGAAAAATACCACCGGCAGCCGCCATTTTTCCGCCAGATGCAGCAGGCGGTCTTTCTTTTGGTGGTTGCGCATACCCTGCGTGCCCGCCAGCACGGTGTAATCATAGGCCATGGCGGCGATGCGCGAATGTTCATCGTCGAACTTGTCGCCGTTGACGCGGCCAAGCCCCATGACGAGGCCATCACCCGGCGTGCGCGCAATCAACTCGTCCATCGAATTGCGGCGCAGGCGGCCCGCCACAACCAGCGAGCCATATTCGGTAAACGAATCCGCATCGCAAAGGTCTTCGATGTTTTCGCGCACCGTGCGCTGGCCCGTCTTGCGCCGTTTGGCCACCGCTTCGGGCCGCGCATCGTCGGTCAGCTTGCGGCGGCGCTCATAAAGCTCGGCCAGATCGGGGCGGATCGCATCCAGATCCACCGCCTCTTCTTCTACCGCCGCGCCGCCTTCGACATTGCCTTCTTCGATAAAGGCCAGCGCCGTGCCTTCAAACACCGTGTCACCGGCAGCCACGGCCAGCGCGCGCACAATGCCCGATACATTGGCGGCGATGACGTGCTCCATCTTCATCGCTTCCATCACCAATACTGGCTCGCCCGCGCGCACGCTTGCGCCTTCCGCCGCTGTCACGCTGACAATCGTGCCTTGCAACGGGGCATGAAGCGCGGTTGTGCCGTCGGGCCCGGTGATCGCTTCGACTTCGCCGCCCGCCGTATCTTCGCTGTTGGCATGGGCCAGAACGGCCAGCGGATCGCCCGCGTTCACTTTTGCGCCCGCGCGGCGGCCGGTCTGTGCACCATCGACATAAAGTTTGGCGTGGCCCGCTTCAGCTTTGGGAAGAAGGTCTGCGATGTTTTCTTCGACATAGCGGGTGTGAAAATGCCCCGCTTGCGGCAGCTTCATGCGCAGCAGATTTTGCAAAAATGCGATATTGGTCGGCACACCGGCAATGCGAAATTCGCAGAGCGCACGATAGGCCTTGTCTTTCGCGGACGCCAAATCACCCGCCTGCACAATCAGTTTGGCGAGCAATGAGTCAAAGCGCACGGATGTGCGATAGCCGCCATAACCAAACCCATCGACGCGCACACCGCGCCCGGATGGCGGTTCATAGGCGCTGATCGTGCCGCCGCCGGGTTTGGCCTGTCCGTCCGCCCCCATCGTTTCCATGTTGATACGCGCCTGTAGCGCGACGCCGCGCGGTGCAGGAATTTGATCTTGAGTCAGGTGCAAATCAGCGAGGGATTTGCCGCTCGCAATCTGTAACTGGATCGCGACCAGATCGAGGCCGGTGACTTCTTCGGTGACAGTGTGTTCCACCTGCAGCCGCGCATTGGCCTCTATGAAGGCAAACTCGGTGTCATCATCCGCATCGACCAGAAATTCGATGGTGCCGAGGCTTTTGTATTTCACGGATTCGCCCAGCGCCGTCGCCGCCGCGAACAGTGCCTTGCGCGTGGCCCCGGACAATTCGGTTGCGGGCGCGATTTCAATCAGCTTTTGGCGCTGGCGTTGTAGCGAGCATTCGCGGTCCCAGATGTGGGAGACTGCGCCCGTGCCATCGCCCACGATCTGCACCTCTATATGGCGCGCATGGGCAAAGAATTGTTCGGCATACAAATCACCATTGCCGAAAGCGGCGCGGGCTTCCGATGCGCAGCGTTCATACGCGCCCGCAAGTTCGCTTTCAGCGCGCACCACGCGCATGCCGCGCCCGCCGCCGCCCGCCAGTGCTTTGAGCATGATGGCGCCGCCATCACCGAGGCTGCGTAAAAACTGGATCGTATCGTCCAGACTGGTGGGGCCTTGCGTGCCCGGCAGCACAGCCACGCCGCATTTTTTCGCTTGCGCGCGCGCCTGTGCCTTGTCACCAAACAGGGCGAGGGTTTGTGCCGTGGGGCCGACAAAGATCAGCCCCGCATCGGTGCAGGCTTTGGCGAAATCCGCATTCTCGCTCAAAAAACCATAGCCGGGATGGATGGCATCACAGCCGGTCTGTTTTGCCGCTGCGATAATTTGCGGAGCATCAAGATAGGCCGCCGCCCCCGTACCCTTCAACGCATGCGCCGCATCAGTTTTGCGAATATGCAACGCGTTTGCATCGTCTTCAGAATACACCGCGACGGATGCGATACCGGCTTCGGCTGCGCTACGGGCAATGCGTATGGCAATCTCGCCGCGATTGGCGATCAGCAATTTTTCTATCATGGCTCACCCCGCCGGGTGGCGGGTCTTTCCTGAATGTCTATCGCGGATAAGGTTAGGGGCGATGGCGCTTCGGCTCAACCGCCTGCTTGCTCCAACCGGAAACCATGTGCGGGGGAGGGCGGCAAAGGGTCGGTAATGGAAAGGCTCAGGCCATCGGGCGATTGCGTGAAATTGATCACCGCGCCGCTTTGCAGATGGGTGATACGGGACAATTGCGGAAAACCGGCCGTGGCATCGGTGGCCAGTTTGTAAGGTGTGCCCGGCTTTGGTGTATCCAGAAAGAATACGAAAATTTCATGCGGTTTGGCGGTAAATCGCAACGCGATTTTTTCGCCGTTTGCACATGTCGCGCTTCCTTCGGCGCAATCCCAACAGCGTGTGCCGTACAGGCCATCGCCATTTTGCGCCATCCACGCACCAATGGCGCGCAGGCGCGAAACCTGTTCCGGTGGGATTTGCGCATCCAGCCCGCGCGGGCCGACATTGAGCAGCACATTGCCGTTCTTGGAAACGGCATCGACAAAATCATGGATCAGCTTTTCGGCGCTGTCATAACTTTTGTCGGTATCCATGCGGTTGAAACCGAAGGAATGGCTCATGCCGCGCGTCGATTCCCATTTCTTTTTCGCAATGGTTTTGAAGCTTGTGTATTCCGGTGTGCGAAAATCGCTGTGCGGTTGTTCCATCGGCATCACGCCATCCGGTGCGCCTTTGATCTTGATGCTGGCCCATGCCACCAGATCGAACAGAAAGCGTGCAATCGCACTACGGCGCAGGCGCGCGGTAAATTTCCCCGCCGGTTGCCAACGATCATTCACCACGCCATCGGGAATCGCATTGTAGTAATGAGCAAAAAGCGCGAATTGTGATTTGCGGTCGTCGGGCCACGAAATGTCGTTCCACAGGACAGAGGGTTTGTAGCGCGCAATCAGCTCGCGCATCTGCGCATCGGCATAGGCCGGATAATCGCCATCGGGCACCGCGCCGATAAAATCGCCAAGCGTGCGCAAGGGCCGCGTATAAAACGTCCAGTCAATGCCGCCGGAATAATAGACGCCGAATTTCAGCCCGCGTGCGCGCACCGCCGCGGCCAGCTCGCCCACGATGTCGCGCTGGCTGGTCCAGCCGGTCTGGCTGGGGTTCGCAACATCGCTGGGCCACAGACAATAACCATCATGATGTTTGGTCACGAACACGACGTACCGCGCACCGGATTCTTCAAACAGTTTGGCCCATGCATCCGGATCCCATTGCGCCAGACCCTCGTTGAAATAGTCGCGGAAATTTTCGTATGGCATGTCCTGCCAGAAGACGCGGTGGTTTTCGGCGCTGGGCGTTCCCTTCACCTTGATCGCGTTGGCATACCATTCGGTGTAGGGCGTTTGGGGAATCGAGTTCCAATAATTCTGAGCCAGTGTGTCCGATATTTTTGCCATGCCGGAGGCATAGGCTGGCACTGCGAACAGACCCCAATGAATGAAGATACCGAATTTGCCGTCCTCGTACCAACCCGGGATGGGCCGGGCATTCAGTGATTCTCGCGTTGCTTCGTATGCCATGGTCTTTTCCCGCAGCGCACCAATCAGGGCGCGCTTGTATGATTGCTGTGTCACCTGTCTCTTAGCATCCAAAGCTTTTCCGCGAACAATATTTGACGGCGCGGCGCGCAAAACCAAGGCTTACGTGACGGAAGGCTGTGATTGCGGGTCACAGGCAAAATGCGCGGTAGAGCCGTATGCCCCCTCGCCAAACGGGCTGGATGGCGGAATACTATGGGAATAAGAAAATCAAACAGTCTGGGGAGTAGAAATGCCGTGGAATTATGGCGACATCCTTGATGCTGTCGGAAAAGCTATCGCACCGGACGCGCCCGCCTTTATTCACGGCGAGCGGGTTATCAGTTGGGGCGATGCCAACAAACGCATGAACAATATTGCCCGCGGGCTGATCGCGCGCGGTACGAAAGCAGGCGACAAGGTCGCGTTCTATTTGCGTAATTGCCCGGAATACACCGAAGGCGTCGGCGCAACGTTTAAAGGCCGCTTTGTGCATGTGAATGTAAATTATCGCTACAAACCGGACGAGGTGCGTTACATCCTGGACAATTCGGACGCGACGGTTCTGATTTATGGATCAGAATTTCGCGATTGCGTTGCGCAGATCCGCGATGCGCTGCCCAAAATAAAAAACTATATTGAGGTGAATGAGGGCGGCGAGATTGCGGCGTTTGCCGAAGATTATGAAACACTGGCCCATGAAGGCGATGGCAAGCCGCTGGAATTGCGCCGTTCGCCGGATGATATGTTGTTCATCTATACCGGTGGCACAACGGGCATGCCCAAAGGTGTGATGTGGCAAACCGGCGTGTTGTGCACAATGTGGCATGACCGGCTGGAACGCACGCTTGGCTGGCGGCCAAGCTCGCTGGATGAATTTTGCAAAGTGTCGCTGGCCAATGGTGCGGGGCCAAGAACCTTGCCGGCCTGTCCGATCATGCATGGCACGGGGTTTATCTCTGCGATCACGACAATGCTGAGCGGCGGCTGTGTTGTCACGGTCGATAATCATTCGCTGGACGCCGATGCGATCTGGTCTGCGGTGGAGCGTAACCGGGTGGCCGGTATTTCCATTGTTGGTGATCCGTTCGCCAAACCGCTTTTGCGCGCGCTGGATGACAATCCCGGCAAATATGATTTGTCGTCCATGCTGACCATGACGTCGTCGGGTGCGATGTGGAGTGTGGAGGTCAAGCGCGGACTTTTGAAACACATCCCGCAACTGACCATGACCGACAGCTTTGCCTCGACCGAGGCAATGGGCATGGGCTCGTCGGTAATGACCAAAGAGGGCGAGGCGCAAACCGCCGCTTTCCAGCTTCTGGAAAACGCCATTGTGATTGACGAACAAGACCGGATTATTCCCGCGGGTAGTGGCAAGGCCGGTCTGGTTGCGCTGGGCGGGCCACTTCCTGCCGGGTATTACAAGGACAAGGAAAAAACCGCGCGCACCTTCCGCCTGATTGGCAACCGGCGTTATTCGGTGCCGGGTGATTGGGCGCGGGTCGATGAAGACGGGGCCATCACGCTTTTGGGTCGCGGTTCAAACTGCATCAACACGGCGGGCGAAAAGGTTTATCCCGAAGAGGTGGAAGAGGTGCTGAAAACCCATCCGCTGGTCGAAGACGCGCTGGTTCTGGGTGTGCCGGATGACACATGGGGTCAGGCCGTGACTGGTGTTGTGCGTATGGCCGATGGTGCAAATTTTGATGAAGCGGAAATTCGCGCGCATGTGCGCAATGCACTGGCCGGTTACAAAACGCCCAAGCGGATTCTGGATGCGGCGGCACTGAATTTGCGTGCACCCAATGGCAAGGCTGATTACAAATCGGCAACCGCCTTTGCGCGCGCGGCACTGGGCATCGCACCTTGAGGGCGTTTAGGAGCGCGGGCTAATCCGCTGCGGCAGAGGCGGGCGGGCCTTCGGCATCTTTGACGAAGGTGATGCGGCAATGCAAACCTTCAGCTGCGTAATCCACATTGACGTTGGCCTGTCGTTCCTGTGCAGCGGCGGCGCGGATGACACGGCTGCCATAGCCCTCCCGATTTGGCGGAACAGGCCGCGGGCCGCCCGACTCACGCCAATCGATCACGACGCGTTCGCCATCAACAAGTGGGGTGACCGCCCATGTCACCGTCACTTTGCCGTTTGGCACCGAAAGTGCGCCATATTTGATCGCATTGGTCGCAAGTTCATGCATGGCCATGCCGATGCTGCCACCAACGGCCTCGCCAAGCTGTATTTGCGGCCCTTCTGCGGTAATGCGGTTTGAATTTTCATCCGTAAAGGGCGCCAGCGCGGCGCGGATGACGGCGCCGCATTCAATGGCCACGCGCTGGCCGGCCAACACGAGATCCGCCGCGGCACCCAGTGCATGAAGGCGGCCGGAAAACCGTGTCAGGAACGCGTTGACCGCCGGTTCGTTTGCCGTATTTGATCCTCTGGCCAGCGCATCGATGACGGCCACCAGATTTTTCATGCGATGGCGCAATTCGCCGATCACAAGGTCGCGCTTATCCTCTGCCAATTTTTGATCGTGAATTTCGCGCATGGCCGCAATCCATTCCACGCCGCCATGCAAATTGTGCACCGGCACACCGCGCGCATTGTACCATCGCCAGTCTGCGGCAGATGCGCTCCACAGACGGATCTCGACCTCGCTATAGAATTCATCATGCGGTATCGCGCGGTCGGGTACGAAGCGCGATACATCGTCTGGGTGGATCGCTTTTAGCCAGCCATGACCGGCATAATCTGGCCATGGCATGCCGGTGATGTCGGTCCATCCCGCTTGCGGCACCTGCACATACCCCTTGGCATCGGTCGCAAGAACAAGACCCGATGTTGCACCAAGCAATTTGCGAAAGCGGATTTCATTTTGCTGCGCGCCGGTCAGGGCCAACCGTACAAAATGCAAGGTTGCAATCAGAACGGCTCCAACCAGAATCCAGATGATCAGGGTGATGAGTTCGGTCGCCCATGTTGATGCGCCCTGAAACATTGTGGGCGGGCCAAACAAAAGCCAGCCCAGCGGCGTTGCGATAACAAGGCTGGCCAGCCCATACCGCCACCCGCCAATAAGCGAAAGAAAAACCAGGACCGGCATATAAAAAATCAGGGGCAGGCCGCCCGTGAAGTAGCCAGCGAGCCAGCGTGCCAGGCTTGCCACCGCCAGTGCGATAACCAGCCAGATCAGCTTTTGTGTGGTGGGGCGCTCGCGCAGGAGAAACGCCTCCAGGCCAGACACGCCCGCCGGGCGCGCAGCCGCAGATGCGCGTGCAATTTCCGCTTCTCTGTCAGCCATTCCCCAACCTCCAGCCTTTATCAGCCATGTATTTTTTGGTTCCTGCAATAGTGTTGATATGGGACATGCGAGCCATCGCCGAAAAGCACTTTTGCAGCCTTTTATAATTTGACAACCTGTCAACGAAAGCAAACGCTATGTGTGATTGGCAATTAAGAGCAATGCGGAGAATTTGGCATGGCGCAGGAATTTGATCTGGTAATCCGGGGCGGCCTGGTGGCCGATGGTCTGGGCGGCGCGCCGGTTTTGGCCGATGTGGCAGTGAAAGCCGGGCGCATTGCAGCGCTTGGCAAGTTCGCCGGTTCGGGCCGCGAAGAGATCGATGCCAAGGGCCAGCTTGTGACGCCCGGCTTTGTCGATATTCACACCCATTATGACGGGCAGGCGACATGGGACAGCCATCTGGCGCCGTCGTCGTGGCATGGGGTTACGACTGTAGTGATGGGCAATTGCGGCGTTGGCTTTGCGCCGGTGCGGACGAAAGATCACAGCCGTCTGATCGAATTGATGGAAGGCGT
>JBDZUY010000006.1:67853-89823 GCA_040255365.1 Hyphomicrobiales bacterium | reverse complement strand
TTGCGCCGGTGCGGACGAAAGATCACAGCCGTCTGATCGAATTGATGGAAGGCGTCGAAGATATTCCTGGCGTTGCGCTGCATGAAGGTCTGTCGTGGAACTGGGAAAGTTTTGGCGATTATCTGGATGCGTTGCAAACGCGCGCGCATGACATCGATTTTTGTGCGCAGCTTCCGCATGGTGCGTTGCGCGTTTATGTGATGGGCGAGCGCGGGGCGGCGCTGGAAGCCGCCACAGATGACGACATTGCGCAAATGCGCAAGCTGACAGCGGAGGCGATGCGCGCCGGGGCGCTGGGCTTTACCACCTCGCGCACACTTAATCATCGCACTGTGACGGGCGACCCGACGCCGAGCCTGCGCGCTACCGAAGCCGAGCTTCAAGGTATTGCCGCGGGTATGAAAGATGCGGGCGCGGGCGTAATCGAAATGATTTCCGATTTCAATCAGCCGGACCCGCAAACCGAGTTTGCGATGATCCGGCGTCTGGTTGAAAAATCTGGCCGTCCGCTTTCACTATCATTGGCGCAGGCCGGAAAATCATCCGATGGCTGGCGCGGGTTATTGGACATGATTGCGGGCGCGTCGCGCGATGGGTTGCCGATGCGCGCGCAAGTCGCGCCGCGGCCCATCGGTTTGTTGTTGGGGCTGCAGGGCACACTCAATCCGTTCTCGGCGCATGAAACCTTTGCCGAAATCAAGGACAGGCCACTGGCGGACAAGGTGCGCATCATGCGCGATCCGGCGTTTCGTGCGCGTATGTTATCTGAAACCGAAGCGCGGCAAAGCCATCCGCTGGCACGCCGGGTGATGGCGTTTGATTCGGTGTTCCCGCTGGGCAACCCGCCCAATTACGAACCGCCAAGGGACGCATCGCTGGCGGCGCAAGCCGGGCGTGACGGCGTGGATGCGCAAAGCCTGGCCTATGACATGCTGCTGGAAGATGAAGGGCGCGCATTCTTGTTTTTACCCTTCGCCAATTACACCGATTTCAATCTGGATGTTTGTGGCGAGATGATTGCCCATCCCGATTGCGTGATGGGGCTGGGCGATGGCGGCGCGCATGTCGGCATTATTTGCGATGCATCTTACGCGACGTATCTGTTGACCCATTGGGGCCGCGACCGCGCGCATGGCCGTTTTGATATCGGCTATCTGGTCAAGCGGCAAACATTGGATACGGCGCGCGCCGTGGGTTTGCTGGATCGCGGTGTGCTTGTGCCCGGCATGAAAGCGGACATCAATGTGATCGATTTTGACAAGCTGGAGATTGAGGCACCGCGCATGGCGTTTGATCTGCCTGCGGGCGGCAAGCGATTGTTGCAGGGCGCGCGCGGTTACACCGCCACGATTGTTTCGGGCGAGGTGATCTATCGCGATGGCGTGGCCACAGGTGCGCTGCCCGGCAAACTGGTGCGTGGCGCGCAATCGGCTCCGCAATAAAGGAGGGTGGTATGGACACGAAACTTTCTCCGCGCCCGCTTGAAACCCATATCGCCTGGCGCTCTGACGATGTGGCCGATCCTGAAAGATGGACATTGCGTTTCACGGTGCAGGATGCGCGCGAACTGGATGCGGCGCTGGCGCATGCCAAATCCGTTTCAACCGATCTGCTCGACATAACATTGGTGGATTTTCCGCTGGACCGTTTGGCGTTGAAGTTGGCGGATGTGGAGCGCGAATTGATTGACGGGCGCGGATTTGTGCGGCTTGCCGCGCTGGATGCGCAAAAATATTCTGATGATGATTTGGCGATGCTCTATTGGGGCATCGGGCTGCATCTGGGTGATCCGTGGCCGCAGAACAAGCATGGTCATCTGATGGGTGATGTGACCGATCAGGGCAAAGGCGTCACAGAACCCACGTTACGCGGTAATGAATTGGGGCAGATCGCGCTGGATTATCACACCGATGGGGCCGATCTGATTGGCTTGATGTGTTTGCGCACGGCCAAACGCGGCGGGCTGTCCTGCGTCGCCAATGTTGTGGCGATCTACAACGAATTGGTCGCCACGCGCCCTGACCTCGTGGCCGAGTTGTTTGAAGAATTGCCGTATGATTTTCGCGGCGAGCAACCGGCGGGCGCCAAACCGTTTTACAAATTTCCGGTGTTCACCGAACATGATAAGCGGCTGTTTGTCCGCTTTATCCCGCAATATATTCGCGCTTCGCAACGCCATGCCGAAGCACCGCGTTTGAGCGATGTGGCGCTGGAGGCACTGGATGCTGTCAGCGCGATGGCGCGCGACCCGCGCTACAATGTGTATATGGATTTACAACCGGGCGAGATGCAATTCATCAACAATTATCACGTCCTGCACGGCCGCACGGCCTATGAAGATGATGCGCAATCCGGTCACAAGCGCCATTTCAAGCGGTTGTGGCTTGCCACGCGCTATTTGAAAAATCGTCCGCCGCGCTTTCGCAAACAGGGGCGCGATCATTGGGGCAAAGTGCGCACCGCCAGTCACATCGCGCCCGTCAGCCGGCCCGCGCAATAAGCCATCACATCGTCAGGACATACATATGAAAACCGAAATTGCGATACACGGAACCGTGGCGCCGGGGTTTGAGGCCACGCGTGACGTCTTTGCAGAAAATTTTGCCCGCGAAGGTGATTATCAGGAAGTTGGTGCGAGTTTTGCCGTTTATCATCGCGGCAAATGCGTGGTTGATTTGTGGGGCGGCTTTGCCGATGGCGCGCGCACCAAACCCTGGACGCGCGAAACACTGGCCAATGTGTGGTCCTCCACCAAGGGCGTTACGGCCACCGCGATTGCCATGCTGGTGGATCGCGGGGCGCTGTCTTACGACGATGCAGTGGCGAAGCATTGGCCGGAATTTGCGCAAAATGGGAAAGGTGGCATTACCGTTGCACAGCTTCTGTCGCATCAGGCGGGCTTGCCCGGCTTTGTCGAGCCCACAAGTCTTGAAGACATGTATGATTGGGATGCGTGCTGCGCAAAGCTGGCGGCACAGGCGCCTGCATGGAAGCCGGGCACGGCCAGTTCCTATCACGCGATCACCTATGGCTGGCTGGCGGGCGAAATTATCCGGCGGGTGTCCGGCAAGATGCCGGGGCAATTCGTGGCCGACGAGATTGCGAGCCCATTGGATGCCGATGTCTTTATCGGTTTGCCTGAAAGCGAAGAACCGCGCGTGGCCGAGATGTTGGCGCCCAAACGCGCCGCCGATATAGCGGCCATGAATTTTTCTGACGCGGCGATTATGGCGCTGGTCAATCCGCAATTGGACGCCGGTGCACCGAATGCGCGCGGCTGGCGCGCGGCGCAAATTCCGTCTGCGAACGGACAGGCGAGTGCGCTTGGTCTGGCGCGGGTCTATGGCGCGCTTGCCAATGGCGGCACGATGGATGGTGTAAAGCTGATGTCGCCAGCGACCATCGGCCAGATGATCGCGCCGGTTTCCCATGATGGCCGCGCCGATATGCTTCTGGGGTTTGTTGATGCCTGGGGCAAAGGGGTCATTCTGAACCGCCCGAAAATATACGGCACCAATCCGGATGCTTTTGGTCATAGCGGTTGGGGCGGCTCGTTTGGGTGTGCTGATCCGCAAAACGGTGTGGCCATCGGCTATGTCTGTAACCAGATGGGCCCGGATCTGGTTGGCGATCCGCGCACCGCCGGGCTCTGCGCCGCCGCCATGTCGGGCGCCAGCGCCTAAACCGGTCTGAGGCTTCACGCCGCATTTCGCTATAAGCGTATGGCGCGCATTTTCCCGGCGGTGCAAATGTGCCGCATGGGGCGAAGTGTGAATTTACAGAACCGGAAAATGGCCGTTCATATCGTGCTTGCCGCGATGTTGCTGCGTGCCATCATTCCGGCGGGCTGGATGCCCAACCCGGGCGGCACAGGGCAGACACCCTTTATCGTGTGTTCGCTTGGCGGTCTGCAAATCGTTACACCGCAGAGCGGTGATATCAATAAACAATCTTCGCATCATGCGCCGCGCAACATATGTCCCTTTGCGGCTGCTGCGCATCTCGCATCTGGCGTTGCGCCATTGTTTTTCCTGCCGCCATTGCGCGGTTCTTTTGCCGCGCCGCTGGTTGAACAGGCGCAAAATATATTGCGCCCCGCGCTGAATCAGGCCGCGCCACGCGGGCCACCGGGCCTCATTTGAAATGACCGCTTTTCTGTGTGACGGCGCAGCGCTTGCCGCGCCCCACATGTCATTTTCTTTTTGAGGATTATCACAATGTCTGGTTTTGTTTCGCGGCTGGGCCGCGCAGTCCCGCTTGCGCTTTGCCTTGCTGTTTTTACACCCGCCTATGCGTTGGCGTGTGCCTGTGGATGCACGGTGTTTGATGTTGGCACGTCGTCGCTGATGCCTGCTGGGCCGGGCGGTACGGCATTTCTGGAATATGACTGGTTGGACCAGACGCGCAATTATTCCGGCACATCACGCGCACCGTCCGCCGGTAATGAGGACAAGCGCATCAACTCCAATTTTTTTGTCGCTGGCGCGCAATACATGTTCAATGAAAAATGGGGCGTGATGGCGCAATTCCCCTTTACCAGCCGCCGTCTGGAAACAACCGAACCGGGCAGTTACAGCGTGTTCAATCATTCCAGTCTTGGCGACATTCGCTTGATGGGGGTGTATTCCGGTTTTGCACCCGACATGTCCACCGGGGTTACATTCGGGGTGAAGCTGCCGACTGGCGATCACAAATTCGCAGGCTTCGATGCGGATGTTCAGATTGGCTCAGGCAGCACCGATGTGTTGCTTGGCCTTTATCACACGGGTGCGCTCAGCGTTGATGGCCGCTGGAACTATTATGCGCAGGCCCTGTGGCAGCATGAAATCGCTACGCAGAATGGCTACACACCGGGAAGCGAGCTTAATGGTTCGGTTGGTGCGTCCTACGAACTTTTCCGGATGGGGAATGTGGCCATCTCCCCGATGTTGCAGATGATCGTTTCACGCCGCGGCCACGATTCGGGCCCTGCCGGAGAAGCGGATGAAACCGGCTATACGCGGGCACTGGTCGCGCCGGGCCTGCAGGCGGATTTTGGCACCTGGAAACTTTATGGCGATGTGGAACTGCCGGTGTATCAGCATGTTACCGGCGAACAATTGATCGCTCCGGTTGCGGTAAAATTCATCGCCAGCTTCGCCTTCTAGACTGGGTTCGGGCTTGACGCCAGATAGTTACATATGAAACTATCTGGCGTCGGCGCTGCGTTTGCGCGCCCGCCCCCATATTCAATTGCAGGAGGACGAACATGAGCGAGGCCAAATCCAGCCTTTGGGAAAACCCGATGGAAACCGACGGGTTCGAGTTCGTCGAATACACCGCCCCCGATGTGGGCGCGTTGCACAAATTGTTTGAGCGTCAGGGTTTTCGCGCCGTGGCGCGTCACCGCTCCAAGGATGTGACGCTGTATCGTCAGGGCGATGTGAATTTCATCGTCAATGCCGAACCGGATAGCCACGGCGCGCGCTTTGCCAAGGAACATGGGCCGAGCGCATGCGCGATGGCGTTTCGCGTTAAAGACGCCGCCAAGACGCACAAAAAGCTGATCGAACTGGGTGCCAAACCGTTTCAAAACGCGGTTGGCCCGATGGAACTGAACATTCCGGCGATCGAAGGTATCGGCGGCAGCGTGATCTATCTGGTGGATCGCTATGGCGACCGCTCGATCTATGATGTGGATTTTGTGCCCACCGATCCGTCCAAGGGTTTGGAGCATGAAGGCGGCGGACTGACATACATTGATCACGTCACACATAACGTGTTTCGTGGCAACATGGACAAATGGGCCGGGTTCTACGAGAAATTCTTCAACTTCCGCGAGATTCGCTATTTCGATATCGAAGGCAAGCTGACCGGTCTGAAATCACGCGCAATGACCAGCCCGGATGGCAAAATCCGCATTCCGATCAACGAATCTTCCGACGACAAATCGCAGATCGCTGAATATCTGAATGATTATAAGGGCGAGGGAATACAGCATATCGCGCTGGGCACGGCGGATATTTATGCCTCTGTCGAAAAGCTTTTGGCCAATGGCGTCAAATTTCAGGACACGCCGGAGACCTATTACGAACGGCTCGACAACCGCATCAAAGGCCACGGCGAAGATGTGGAGCGGCTGCGCAAGAATCGTATTTTGATGGATGGCGCACCGACCGAAGAACAGGGCTTGCTGCTGCAAATCTTCACGCAAAATTCCATCGGCCCGATCTTCTTTGAAATCATTCAGCGCAAAGGCAATGAAGGCTTTGGCGAAGGCAATTTCAAGGCATTGTTTGAAAGTATCGAACTGGATCAGGTGCGCCGCGGTGTGTTGCAGGATACCAAAGGTGCAGCATGAGCAACCGGCGCTGGATTGAACTGCCGCGGGTTGAAGGCGAAACCTCGCGCCAGGCCCATGCGGATTTGCCGGATGGCACATTCGAACGTGAAATCGGGCGCGATGGTTTTTTTGGCCCTGCGAGTCATCTTTATCATGCCCATGCGCCAACAGGGTGGAGCGCCTTTGAAGGCCCGCTTCGTCCGCGCGCCTTCGATGCCAAAAAAACGGCCGATGAAACACCCAGCCCGTTTGATGCGCCATCGCTTTTGGGCAACGCCCATATGCAGATGCGCATCTGGGCCTGCGGGCGGCCAATGCAGCAACTTGCGCGCAATGCCGATGGGGATGAGCTTTTGTTCATCCATGAGGGCGAGGGCGATCTGTTTTGTGATTTCGGTCATCTGACCTATCGCGACGGCGATTATGTTGTGTTGCCACGCGGTACAATGTGGCGGCTGGAACCACGCAGTCACACGATTACGCTTTTGATCGAGGCGACGAACAGTTCTTACATGTTGCCGGATCGTGGCATATTGGGACCGCACGCGATCTTTGATCCCGCCGCGCTGGACACGCCCAAACTCGACGATGCGTTCAAGGCACAGGCTGATGAGCGTGAATGGAAAGTAACGATCAAGCGGCGCGGCGCCATTTCGACGCTCACCTTTCCGTTCAATCCGTTGGATGCTGTGGGCTGGAAAGGCAATCTTGCGCCCGTGAAATTGAACTGGCGCGATATTCGCCCGGTGATGAGCCACCGCTATCACATTCCGCCATCGGTGCATTCCACTTTTGTCGCAGATCGCTTTGTCGTTTGCACCTTTGTGCCACGGCCTATCGAGAGTGATCCCGGTGCGTTGAAGGTTCCGTTCTTCCATTCCAATGATGATTACGACGAAGTGATTTTCTATCATCAGGGCGAGTTTTTCAGCCGGGACAATATCCATCCCGGCATGGTCACCTGGCACCCCAATGGCTTCACGCATGGCCCGCACCCAAAGGCGTTCGCGGCCGGCGCGAAGGCGGCGAAGACCGTAACCGATGAAGTCGCTGTGATGATTGATGCGCGCGATCCGCTGGATATGGGTGCCGCTGCAGAGGCGGTGGAATTTACAGGCTATGCCGATAGCTGGAAAACGAAATAACGCGGTTTGCGGTTATCGCGCGCAGAATAAAAACAAGGTTACCTGCCCATGAAACTTGCATCCTTGAAACATGGCCGCGACGGCATGCTTGGCGTCGTCTCCCGCGATCTGAAAACCTATGTTGCCGTGCCGCATATCGCCCATTCCTTGCAAGACGCGATGGATGATTGGGCACACACGGCACCGCGCCTGATGCGGGTCTATGATCTGCTCAATGAAGGTTCTGCCGAAGGGGCGCGCCCCTTTGATGCGGCCGAATGTGCTTCGCCGCTGCCGCGCGCCTATCAATGGGCGGATGGGTCCGCCTATGTCACGCATGTCGAATTGGTGCGCAAAGCACGTGGTGCGGAAATGCCGCCCAGCTTCTGGACCGATCCGTTGATGTATCAGGGCGGGTCGGATTCCTTTATCGGTCCGCGTGATCCTATTCTGGCGGGCGATGAGGAATGGGGCATCGATTTTGAAGGCGAGGTCGCCATCATCACTGATGATGTGCCGATGGGTGTTTCCGCCGGGGCCGCAGAAAAGCACATCAAGCTGTTGATGCTGGTCAATGATGTGTCATTGCGCAATCTGATCCCCGGCGAGCTGGGCAAGGGCTTTGGCTTTTTCCATTCCAAACCGGCCTCGGCTTTTTCGCCCGTCGCGGTGACGCCAGATGAATTGGGTGAGGCATGGTCTGACACCAAGGTGCATCTACCGCTGAAAGTCGATTTGAATGGTGAAAATTTCGGCGCACCGAATGCTGGAAACGACATGACGTTTTCGTTTGCGCAGCTTATCGCCCATGCCGCGAAAACGCGCTTTCTGGGGGCTGGCACGATCATCGGCTCCGGCACGGTGTCGAACACCGACCGCAGCCGCGGCTCGGCGTGTCTGGCCGAACGGCGCATGCTGGAAACCATTGACAATGGCAAGCCCGCGACACCGTTTATGAAGTTCGGCGACACGATCCGCATGGAGATGCTGGCGCGCGACGGCGCCTCGATCTTCGGTGCCATTGACCAGCAGGTAAAGCGTTATGAGCTTTGATCCAGAGATTGTACTCTACACATATTTTCGATCTTCGGCGGCGTATCGCGTGCGCATTGCGCTGAATTTGAAGGGCATCAAATCAGAAAGCATCTATGTACATCTGCTGAAAGATGGCGGACAGCAGCACAGCGAAGACTATTTGAAACACAATCCACAAGGGCTGGTGCCGACTTTGCGGCACAACGAATACGATATCGGTCAATCGCTGGCCATTCTGGAATATCTGGAAGAGGTGTTTCCCGAACCGTCGCTTTTACCAGGTGATGTTTATGGCCGTGCCCGTGCGCGTCAGCTTGCCTATGTCGTGGCATGCGATATTCATCCGCTGAACAATCTGCGCATGCTGCAACGTCTGCGCGATGAATATGGTCTCGATGAAGCGGCGCGGCAGGACTGGCAACAGCATTGGATCAAACTCGGCTTCATCGCGCTGGAAAGAATGCTGGCGGGTTCCAAACACACGGGCAAATTCTGTCATGGCGATACACCGACCATCGCGGATATCTGCCTGATCCCGCAAATGTTCAATGCGCGGCGGGTGGAGCTTGATCTGACGCCGTACCCCACCTTGCGCCGCATTGATGAAACGGCAAATACGCTGCCGGCCTTTGCCGATGCGGCCCCAATGGTGCAACCCGATGCGGGATGATGGGCCGCGTGATGTGAAGGCCGCCACGCGCGCGCATCTTGTACTGGATAATTTTTGGCCCTACCGGCTTTCGGTGATTTCCAACCGCATCTCTGATGCCATTGCGCGGCAATATTCCGATCGCTTTGGCCTGAGCGTTCCCGAATGGCGCGTGATGGCGGTGCTGGGCGGAATGCCGGGTCTTTCTGCCCGCGACGTTGCGCAGCGCACTGCGATGGACAAGGTCCGGGTCAGCCGCGCCGTTGCCAATCTGGTTACGGTAGGCCGCGTTTCGCGCCGTACCGATGCACAGGACGGCCGGATTACGCGTCTGTCACTGACGCCGCGCGGGCAAGACATCTATGATCAGATTGTGCCGATGGCACTGAAGCTGGAAGAGGACGTTTTCTCCACCCTTTCGGCGGAAGACCGGGAGCTTCTTGATCGGGTGATGGCAAAACTGGCCCATCAGGCTGATCGTTTGGGCGCATTTCCCGTGTCCTGATCTTTCACGATCAGAATGGCGAGCGCTTTTGGCCCGTGCGCGCCCAGTTCCATCGTTTGTTCAATGTCGCCTGTGCGCGATGGCCCGGTAACAAGGTTCACCGTATGCGGCAGCGCGGCACCGTTATGACGAAGGCGCGCCAGCGCATCTTCCAGATGATTCACAATTGCGTCTTCGCGCAGCACCGCGATTTCCAGCCCGGCACGAAAATGCCAGGAGGCCGGGCGGGCGGTTGCGGCGGGATAAACCAGTGTGCCGGTTTCAGCGATACCAATAGGCGCAATGGCCAGCGCCGCATCGTCCGGGCCGGGTGCATTGCGATCCACCACGATGCCCGCTTTGGGCCAGTCCAGTTCATCAAAGGCGGATGATGGCGCATGCACGCGCAGTTCCAGATTGGCCCGGCGCAGAACTTCTGCCACCGCACCTGGCACGTCATCCATCGCGGTGATTGTTGTAACGCTTGCGTGCGCAGCGATGGCGCGCGCGGCAAAAAAATCTGCGGGTGCGCCGTCGATCACGGGCGGGCGATAGAGCGGTGGACGTGTCGCTGCTTTCACGCGCTGCGTGCGGATGGCATGCAAAATATCGTCCCGCGCGCTCATCGTTTGCCCGTCCACAAATCCTGAAATGTGCGCCCCTGGGGACTGGGGAAATCGCGCACCGCGAACCAGCCTTTCATCAGGGGCAGGGCATGCACCAGCCCGTGTTTTGCGCCTAGCAGTTTCAGCCCGCGCGCCATCATTCGCGCGCCCAGCCGGTATAAGACGGGCCGGCGTGCCGCAAATGCCCACAGCGCCAACCCTGCGCGTGTCGCTTTAGGCGGCAGGCCAGCGGCGAATTCGCGGGCGCGCCAATAGCGCATGATATTCGGCAGCGGAATTTTTACCGGGCACACTTCGGCACAGCGCCCGCAAAAGGTTGATGCATTGGGGTGGTGATGCGCCTCTTCCAAGCCGATCAAATTCGGGTTCAGCGCCGCGCCAATGGGGCCGGGATAGGTGGCACCGTATGCGTGACCGCCCACTGCGCCATAGATCGGGCAATGGTTCAAACATGCGGCGCAGCGTATGCAGCGCAAAACTTCTTCGGCTTCGGTTCCGATCAGCCGCGAACGGCCATTATCCACCAGCACGACATGAAAATTTTCCGGCCCGTCATTGTCGCTTGACCCGCGTGGCCCCGCCATCACGGACACATAGCTGGAAATATCCTGACCTGTGGCGGAGCGCGTCAGAAGGCGGAGCAGAACTGACACGTCGTTCATATCCGGCACGATTTTTTCGATGCCGGTGACGACGATATGGGTTTTGGGCAAAAGACGTGTCAGATCGCCATTGCCTTCATTGGTGACGATCACGGCCGCACCGTCTTCGGCGCTCAAAAAATTTGCACCCGTGATACCTGCATCCGCGGTTTCAAATGCGGTGCGCAGCATGGCGCGCGCTTCGGCCACCAGTGCGGGCCGTTTGTTCAACGCGCGCGCGGGATCAAGGCCGGTGTGCGCATCGCGAAAGCTTTGTGCCACATCTTCTTTGTGCAGATGGAAGGCGGGCGCGATGATGTGGCTGGGCGGTTCCTTGCGAAGCTGGATGATGTATTCGCCCAGATCGGTTTCAATCGGCGTGATGCCATTTTCGATCAGGAAGGGGTTGAGGCCTATTTCTTCGGTGACCATGGATTTGCCTTTGGTCACGGTTGCTGCATTGCGTTCACGCAATATCGTCAGAACAATCTCGCGCGCTTCGGCGGCGTTGCGTGCCCAATGCATATGCCCGCCGCGCGCGGTGACATTTTTCTCAAATGTTTCCAACAGGCGATCAAGTTGCGACAACGCGTAATCGCGGATCGCGCGGCCCTGTTCGCGCAACGCCTCAAAATCACCATAGCGAGTGATGGATTCGGCGCGCTTCAAAACGAAATGCGTTTTCAGCCGGCCCAGCGCAGCCTTTAGCTGGTCATCGCCCAACGCGTCGTGAGATGCAGCCACAAAGTTTTGCGGGTCTTGTGTCATGGCTTGGTTTCACCCAAACCCGGCGTATCGGTATCACCCGCCAGAATTTCTGCGATGTGGCGCACCTCCAT
Organism: Hyphomicrobiales bacterium; assembly: GCA_040255365.1. Lineage (GTDB taxonomy): Bacteria > Pseudomonadota > Alphaproteobacteria > Micropepsales > Micropepsaceae > Rhizomicrobium. The sequence continues at coordinate 78,103 of JBDZUY010000006.1, read as the reverse complement.
CGGTTTGCCTGTGCGCGCCATGCGCCCGGCCAGATGTAACAGACAGCCCAGATCAGCACTGACCAGAATATCCGCGCCGGAGCTTTGGACGTCAGCGATTTTCTGATCGGCCATGCGTTCAGAAATCTCGGGATATTTCACCGCAAACAATCCGCCAAAGCCGCAGCACACTTCCGGTTCGTTCAGCGCACAAAGCTCCAACCCCTTCACACCTTGCAACAGGGTTTGTGGTTGATCCGTCAGACCGATCTCGCGCAAGGATGAACAGGAGTCATGATAGCAAACCTTGCCTTCACATGTCGCCGCCATATCTTTCATGCCGCGCTCGTTTACCAGAAACGCAATCAGCTCATGCGTTTTGGCGGCCAGCGCTTTTGCACGCGGCAGGAATTCGCGGTCATGCTTCAAGATTTCGGGGTAATGGTTTTTCAAAGTCCCCGCACAGGATGCGGATGGCACCACCACATAATCGAACGCCTCGAAAGCGGCAATGACATTGCGCGCGATGGTAACGGCATTTTTGTTATCGCCTGCATTCCACGCGGGCTGGCCGCAGCAAGTTTGAGCCCGCGGTACATGCACATCACAACCCGCCGCTTCCAGCAATTTGACACTGGCGAACCCAACACTTGGCCGGACCAGATCGACAAGACATGTCACAAACAATCCGACCTTGGGGCGCGTGTTCATTGGGGCACGGCGCTGTGCGCGCGACGTTGGCGTTTGATGCGCGTTTGCGGCGGGGCGATACCGGCGCCAAGCTCGTAGGTGCGTTCGCGCAAATGTCGCATAAAGGCGATGCGATCATTGATGTTGGCCAATTGGTCAAACGCAATGGTTTCGCCGACGCGCACATGCACCTCGCTGCCGATGCGGTCATGCACTTCCTTGAACAAAAGAGACAGCCGCAAGGTCATGCTGACATGGCTGGCCAGTTGAAACAGGCGGCTGTTCTGTCCGACAAAGAAAAACGGTACAACGGGTGCCCTGGCCTGACTGATAAGACGGCCGGTAAAACTTTTCCATTCGGTGTCGGTGGCCTGTTTGTGCCAGGGCGTGGGCGTGGTGGAAACACTGCCAGCGGGAAACACGACCAGACAACCACCGGCCTGCAAATGGGCCTTTGCCACGGCGCGCGATTTCAGATTGGTCTGCAAGGCTTGCGGCGTTTGCGCAAAATCAATGGGCAGCAGGAAGGGCCGCAATTCTTCGGCGCGGGTCAGAACCTCGTTGGTCAGGACCAGAAAATCCTTGCGCACGCGATGGACCAGATGGCTGATGACCACGCCATCCAGAACGCCGAACGGGTGATTGGCCACCACCACCAACGGACCGGTCGTGGGCACGCGCGCCAGCACATCGTCATTGCAGATAATTTTCAACTCCAGACGGCGAATTGCCGAATCCCAAAAGCTTTCGTCCGGCACCGGGTTGTTACGGAAATCTTCGTAGAGTCGTTTCAAATGTGGCTGGCCGGTTGCGCGTTCAATCGCGCGCACGACTTTGCGCTTCAGCCAGGGATCATCCGGGCTGGTATAGGAAAAATTGTCGAGCGTGTTCACGCTGTCGCCCATGATTCGCTCAGGATTGCAGACTCTGCGTTCCGTTTGAAGGGTAGGCTTTCGCCTTTAGCGCAAATTCACGATGCCGCAGCCGGTGCTTCATTGAGGAAAAACCCGCCTTTGCCCAGCGCCGCACGCAAAACGATATACAGCAACAGCCCGATGGGCCCGGCGAGCAGTGTTAAAATCAGGCAGGGCAGAAGCGCGGGATAGGGAACACCGCGGCGGGTGGCATCACGCGCCTGCCATGCGCCGATGAACAGATCGAACACTAGATAATGGATCCATCCCGCGGTGGCGGCGGCCGGCGAGGTGAAAAACGCCATCACACCGGCGAGCGATGAAAAACTGGCGCTTTCGGGCAGCGCACCAGAAAGAAGCACCGAACCCATCAGCCACGCATAGGTCAGCCCGATGATGACCGGAATGACGATGGAATGAACAAGGATATGCGTGCCCTTCCACCCCGGCGCGACAGCCAGCAACACCCAGAAAACCAGAATGCCGTTATTGGCGATGGCAAATACAGTTTGCGGTGCCATGATGTGCCCCCCGGTGTTTGAGATTATGTGAAGCGGCGTTTCAGCCAGTCGATCATGGCAGCATTGGTTTCCTCTGGGTGTTCCTGCTGTGTCCAGTGTCCGCAATCCTTGATCAACACTTTTTCAAGAACGGGTACAAAGCGTTCCATGCCGTCGGCCATCGCTGGCGAAAGCACCACATCATCTTCGGCCATGATCATCAGACCGGGCACGCGCACCTTTTGTTCGACCTTGCCAGAGGCTTCCCAGTTGCGCGTGAAATTGCGGTACCAATTGATGCCGCCGGTAAAGCCAGTCCTCTCGAATGTATCAACGAAAAATTTCAGCTCTTCATCGGTAAGCAGAACTTTGCCGGTCCAATTGGCCTCGTCTGATTGCAACGCCTTCACCAGTTCAAGGTTGCGTTCTTCCTTGGGCAACTTGGCGTAATCCGCGGCCTTCATCATCGTTTTGCGCATGAAGAAGCGGAATGTCTTGCCCACATCCTTTGCCAGAACCGCATCGGCCGCGCCGGGTTTTTGAAAATAGACGATGTACATGTTCTCGCCATAAAGCGCGCGCATGCCCATGATCGGGTCAATTGGCGGGCGCGCCAGAAACGGTGTGTTCACGCCGATCACGCCGCTGACCCGTTTGGGGTGAAGCAGCGGCATGTTCCACACCACCATGCCGCCCCAATCATGGCCGCAGAACACAGCCTTTTCGATGTTCAGTGCGTCGAGCATACCGGCCAGATCGCCGGTCAGGTGCGTCATGTCGTAATCTTCGACTTTTTCGGGGCGGCTGGTGCGGCCATAGCCACGCTGATCCGGTGCAATCGCGCGAAAGCCCGCGGCGGCCAGCGCCGGAATTTGATGACGCCAGGAATAGGCGAGTTCGGGAAAGCCATGACACATCACAACCGGCACGCCGTCTTTCGGGCCTGCTTCATACACGGCCATCTCAATGCCGTTTGTCTGGATCATTGTCGGTTCGGGAAAATTCACCATCACTCACTCTCCGGTTTGCGTTGTGTTCAGTTGGCAAGACCCAGCTTGGCAAACATCGCCTCGCGTTCGGGGCCCAGCGGCGGCGGATAAAGACCGCGTGCCTGTTTCATGCGTTTTGGCATCGCCCAATATGTCAGGATGCGCGCCATGATGACGGGGTTTTTCAACCAATCGGTTGGGTGGTCGATCATGTGAAAGGCGCGCGACAGCGTGCGCGCAATTTTGATGTCACCGCGCGCGGCTGGACCGATCGCGTCTTCGGCAAAACTTTTGGCAAGACGGGCTTTAAAGCGCGGTTTGTAAAGCGGATCGCGTTCATGGACCGCACGGCGGATCGATTGCAAATCCTGTTTCACCATCACATCGTAATAGGGACGAATGGCGGCAAATGTTTCGCGGTCTACAATCCGGGCGCGCTCACGAAGATCGTCCGTGCTGTCCAGCGCTTCACGCAGGATATGGGCATGCACAACACCAGCCGAACAGCCGCGGCCATAAAGCGGATTGGTGCGCACCGCCGCATCACCGACAGCAAAGAAATTCAGCACCTGTGTTTCGCCATCTTTCAGGTATTGGCGCCACACGCTTTTCAAATTTCCCATCGAATAGACATCGGTTACCGGTTCGGCGCGCGTTGGCTCAACCCAGCTTGCGCAACCGGGGATGGCGGCACAGATAGCGTCAAAAATTTCCGGCCTCACAATGGCCTTGCGCAAATCGGTTTCGATTTCCGGCGTTGCCAGCGTAATAGAGAAATGGCGGTTATCGGCAATAAACACCGCAAACTTGATATAGCCCAGATCACCCGCCGCCGCGGCATTGTCGCGTTCCGGTTCGTTCATACCATCGCGCAAACGGTAATGCCGCGTGAAATAGAGAATACCGGCCGGGCTTTCTTCCATGGCTGTCTCTACACCAGCATCGTGCAACCAATCGGGAAAATTGGTATTGCGGCCACTGGCATCCACCACGATATTGGCGCGCATGTCTTCGCAAACACCATCACGTTCGACGGTCAGCCCATCGGCTATCAACACATCATTTTCGCGATGACTTAAAAAGCCGCGTACACCTGCATCGGTAATAAAACGCACATGGGGCAGGCTCGCTACATAGCGGCGCAGCACCAGTTCCAATGTCGTGCGGCGGCTGAACAAAATCGCAAGGTCTTCATCGTCCGCTTGTGCTTTATATTTGGCGCGCAAGCGCGGGGCCAATCCCTCTTCAAAACCGGATATGCGCGCGCCTTCGCTGAGCAATTCGGCCAGCAAAAGCGGATAGCGATCACGGATCAAACTGGTCAACCGGCCAAGAAACACATGGCTGTGCCGCAACTGCGTTGCACCGCGCCGTTGCCAATGTTCAAAGGCTTCCTCGGTAGAACCTTCGGGCGGCGGCGGGTCACGGTCGATCAGTGTGATATCGCGTGTGCCATCGCCAAGTGCCAACGCCACACCCAGCCCGGCAATACCCGCACCGGCAACCAGAACTGTTTCGCGCGTCTTAATATTCATGAACCAAGCCTCGTTGCCGTATATGCCAGTGTTGCCCAGCCGGCCAAAAAGGCGAGCCCGCCAAACGGTGTGATAATACCCAAGGTGCGAATGCCGGTCAGTGACAACGCATAGAGTGAACCCGAAAACAGCACGATGCCGATCAGGAATAACAGCGCCGCACCGTGCGCCGGCGTGGCGGCATGCCCGCGCATGGCAAAGGCCGCAAGCCCCATGGCCAATGCGTGGTACATTTGGTAGCGCGCGCCGGTTTCAAACACGGCCAGGGATTGCGCATCTAGCCGCGCGGAAAGCCCATGGGCGGCGAACGCGCCAGCGGCCACGGCGATAAAGCCGTTCACACACGCAATCAAAAGCCAGGTGCTCATCATCATGTCTTGCCCATCCAAAGGGGCGAACATTGCTGCCCGGCAAAGTGGACGGCGTGTTCGCGCCAGCGAATTGCGGCTATCATAGACAGTCCCGGCCTGCTTTGCGAAGCTGGGTTTTTGGCATCAGGATAAGGCTCAGCATGACAGATTTCGCCATCGCACCGGACGGCACCAAACTCGCCTATGACGTAGCGGCCACGGGCACGCCGGTGGTTCTTGTTCACGGCTTCGGCGCCAGCCGGATACAGAATTGGAAGGCGCCGGGCTGGTACGACACCCTGACCGGGGCTGGGTATCAGGTGATTGCGATGGATTGCCGGGGCCACGGCGAAAGCGACAAGCCGCATGATCCCGAACGCTATGGCCATGAAACGATGGCGCGCGATGTCATCGCGGTGATGGATGCGGTGGGGCTGGAGACGGCCCATCTGATGGGCTACTCGATGGGCGGTTACATCGGTGTGCATCTTTTGCTCGAAAGTCCGGACCGGGTTTTGAAATTTGCCATTGGCGGAGTTGGCGAAACCTATCTTGGCCGCACTTTCGGTTCGCAAAATGTGATCGCCGATGCGTTGGAAGCCGAAGACAAATCCACAATCACCGATCCGACCGGGCGCACGTTTCGTGAATTTGCCGAACAACCCGGTAAAGACCGTCTGGCGCTGGCCGCATGCATGCGCGGTGAACGCAAGATATACAGCGCAGCCCAATTGGCGCTGTCCACGCGGCCGGTTCTGGTGGTGTGTGGTGAGACCGATCAATTGACCGGCGCGCCGGGCCCGCTGGCCGATGCATTTGAAGATGGCCGTGCCGTCACTGTGGCGCGTCGCGATCACATGACGACCGTGGGCGACAAGGTTTACAAAAACGCCGTGCTGGAATTTTTCAACGGCGATTAAGCGCGCGTTCCATAACGGAACAATCGTTGCCTTATCTGTTGCGGCGTTTGGACACAGATTCGCCCATATGGGTTGTTACTCCATATCAAAATTGGAGGGATCCCCATGTTAGGCACCATTCTTCTCATCATACTGATTGTACTGCTTCTGGGCGCATTGCCATCCTGGCCTTATTCCAGCGGATGGGGTTATTACCCCAGCGGCGGTTTGGGCCTGATTCTCATCATCGTGCTCATACTGGTTCTGCTCGGAAGAGTCTGAATTTACGGGCGTTTCACAAATAGCAATTGAGCTTTCGCACACGCACACTATGATCCGCGCCACGGCAGCGCGCGGGTCATTGTGTGTGCTGCCATGTCCGAAAAGCCTGCATTTGTGAGGTCATGATGAGCGCCGCCGAAAAAACCGAAGCCCCCCAGAAAATCGAATCCAATGCGTTTGATTGGGCCGATCCGTTGCTGCTGGATCAGGAGCTGAGCGAGGAAGAACGCATGGTGCGCGATTCGGTTCGTGCGTTCTGTGATGGTCAATTGGTGCCGCGCGTGCGCGACGGGTTTCGCAACGAAACATTTGATCGTGCGATCATGACCGAAATGGGCGAAGTCGGAATTTTGGGTGTTACGATTCCCGAAATTTATGGCGGCGCGGGTTTGAATTATGTGACCTATGGTCTGGCCGCGCGCGAAGTGGAGCGGGTGGATTCCGGCTATCGCTCAGCGATGAGCGTGCAAAGCTCTTTGGTGATGCACCCGATCTTTGCTTATGGCAGCGAAGAACAGCGCAAGAAATATCTGCCCAAACTGGCAAGTGGTGAATTCATCGGTTGCTTCGGGCTGACCGAGTCCGATCATGGCTCCGATCCCGGCGGCATGAAAACGCGCGCCGATAAAGCGGCCAACGGTTATGTGCTGAACGGCGCAAAAATGTGGATCACCAATTCGCCGCTGGCGGATGTTGCGGTGGTGTGGGCCAAGCTGGATGGCAAAATCCGCGGCTTTATTGTGGAGCGCGATGCCAAGGGTTTCTCGACACCGAAAATCGAAGGCAAGTTTTCGCTGCGCGCCTCTACTACTGGCGAAATTGTGTTGGAAGATTGTGTGGTCCCAGAGGCGAATTTGCTGCCCAACGTATCCGGGCTTTCCGGCCCGTTCGGCTGCCTCAATCGCGCGCGCTATGGCATTGCGTGGGGCGCGATGGGGGCGGCGGAATTTTGCTGGCATGCGGCGCGGGACTACACGATGGATCGCAAACAATTTGGCCGCCCGCTGGCCGCAACCCAACTGGTTCAGAAAAAGCTGGCCGACATGCAAACCGAAATCACGCTGGGTTTGCTGGGTGCGTTGCAACTGGGCCGGTTGATGGATGCACACAAATTGGCACCGCCCGCGATCTCGCTGATGAAGCGCAACAATTGTGGCAAGGCGCTGGCGATTGCCCGTGAAGCGCGCGACATGCATGGCGGCAATGGCGTGTCCGATGAATATGGTGTGATCCGCCACATGCTGAATCTGGAAGCAGTGAATACGTATGAAGGCACGCATGATGTGCATGCGCTGATCATGGGCCGCGCCATCACCGGTATTCAGGCGTTCAGTTAGAGCGCACCATGAAACTCTCCGGTGTTCGTGTTCTTGATCTGTCGCAATATCTGCCGGGTCCGCATCTGACGATGACGATGGCAGATCACGGCGCCGATGTGATCATGGTTGAACCGAAAAACGGTGTTGGCGAGCCCGTGCGCAAGATGGGCACGCGCGGCAAAGACGGCACTACTGTCTGGTTCCGCAATATCGCGCGCGGCAAACGCGCCATCGCGCTCAATCTGAAAAATGCGGACGATCTTGCCGCATTCAACGCGCTGGCTGATGAAGCCGATGTGATTGTGGAGGCGTTTCGCCCCGGCGTCGTCAAACGGTTGGGCATTGATTACGCGAGCGTAGCCGCGCGCAATCCGCGCATCGTCTATTGCGCGATTTCCGCGTTCGGACAGGCGGGGCCCTATCGCGACAAGCCCGCGCATGATCTGGCGGTGCAGGCGCTTGTGGGCACTGCAGATCTGTCGCGGTCACTGCGCGATGGTTCGCCGGCCATGCCCACGCTTGTCGCTGCTGACATGGCGGCGTCCCTCACCGCATTGTCAGCCATTGTGATGGCGCTGTATGCGCGTGAGAAAACGGGCAAGGGCGATTACATCGACATCGCGATGTATGATGCGCTGATCGCATGGACGCCCAACATCACCGGCCCGGTGTTTGGCGAGGATGCTGCGCCGGTGCCTGCCGAAATGCGCAATTATGGCGGTCAGGCAATGAACCGGCTGTATGAAACGCGGGACGGGCAATACATTGCGCTGGCGGGCAGCGAAGCCAAGTTTTGCGAAAATCTTTTGACGGCGCTGAACAAGTTGGAATTTCTGGATATCGCCAAGGGCGAACCGGGCGAAACGCAAGCGCCGCTGATTGCGTATTTCACGGACCTGTTCAAAACGCGCGACCGCAAAGATTGGGAAGATATTCTGTCCAAGATTGATCTGTGCTGGGCACCGCTGCGCAATCTGAAAGACGGGTTCGACGACGCGCATACAAAAGCACGCGACATGGTGCTCAGCGATGATGCTGGCAACCGCCATATTGGCCCGGCGATAAAATTCGAGCGTGAGCCAGCGCAGCCGGATTTTTCGCTGCCGGATTATGATGCGGAAAGGCCGAAATTTAAGGGCGGCTAACGAAACGGAAAATCTGGCTTTCGTTTTTCCATAAAGGCGGCGCGGCCCTCGCGGAAATCATCCATCTCCATGCCTTCGACGTGCCAGCGGCTGGTCTCTTCGGTTTCAGCCAATGTGCCGCCCAAAATCAACCGCAGAATTTCTTTGCTCTTGCGCACCGACCATTGCGAATTCGCCGCGATCATCGCAGCCTTGTCCGCCACGGCATTTGCAACATCTTCGTGCACCTCGTCCACCAACCCGATGGCGCGCGCTTCGCCTGCGCCCATAATGTGTCCGGTGAACAGTATGTCTTTGGCTTTGGATGCACCGACCGCATCGACCAGCCGCTTGGTATCCGCCAATCCATACACAATGCCGAGCTTGGCCGGTGTGATGCCCAGTTTTGCGCCCGTGCCCGCCAGCCGCAAATCACAGGCCAGCGCAATCGCCATGCCGCCGCCGACGCAGGCGCCCTCGATCTGCGCGATCACCGGTTTGGCCGCGCGTGTCAGCGCGGCGATCCCGCTTGCCACCGTTTTTGCGTAATCGGCAGATGCGTCTTTGGAACCATAGACGGTTTCAAATTCGGAAATGTCCGCGCCCGCCGCAAAATGGCCGCCCGCACCGCGCACGACAATTATTTTTACGGCCGCATCGGCATCGGCGCGGTTGGCGGCATCCGCCAACCCGGCCCACATCGCGCGGTTCAGCGCGTTGCGTTTTTCCGGCCGGTTCAGTGAAATCGTTGCGACATCGTTTGCGATGGAAAGTGTAATCGGATCAATGTTGGCCATGGGTTAAGCGCGCTTGGCCTTGTCTTTTTCGTTGGCGCTTTTTACCTCGTCGCGAATGCGCGCCCAATCATCATCGCCCAGTGCGGAGAGTGAGGCGAAATTGCCGCCGGAGGCCAGATGCAGTGCGCCATCAATGGCAATGGTCTGGCCGGTCAGATATTCGCAGCCATCGGCGATCAGGAACACGGCCAGATTTGCCAGCTCGTCCATCTCGCCATTGCGGCCCATCGGAATGGCGCCGGAAGAATCGCCGCGGTTGGAACTTTGCGGGTTGAGCCGTTCCCACGCGCCCTTGGTGGGAAAGGGGCCGGGCGCAATCGCGTTCAGACGAATGCCATGCGGTGCCCATTCGGTAGCCAGCGATTTGGTCATCACATTCAAACCGGCCTTCGACATGGCAGATGGCACGGTGAACGGCCCGCCATTCCATATCCATGTGGTGAGAATTGAAATCACGCTGGCTTTCTTTTTTTCTTCGATCCAGCGTTTGCCGCACGCAAGTGTCACATAGAACGAGCCGCGAAACACAATATCGGCAATCGCGTTGAAACCGCGCGGGGAAAGATCTTTTGTGCGCGATATGAAATTGCCCGCCGCGTTGTTGACCAAGCCGTCCAGCGCGCCGCCATCGGCCCAGATTTGCGCAATCATCTCTTCCACCGCTTCAGCCACGCGAATGTCACAGGCGATACCGCTGACCTTGCTGCCGGTCGCGGTGGAGATACGCTTTGCGGTTTCTTCCAGAACCGATGCGCGGCGCCCGCAGATGTAAACACTGGCGCCCAGTTTTGCATATGCTTCGGCCATCACTTCGCCTAGGCCGGTGCCGCCGCCGGTGACCAGAATGCGTTTGCCTTTCAAAAGGCCGTCTT